>JBOGWB010000029.1:0-2337 GCA_050693035.1 Actinomycetota bacterium | reverse complement strand
CAAGGCCACGATCCGCCGTTCCACCCGGGAAGTGAACCGGCTCCAGGACACCCTGAACGAGCGGGCCCGGGACGCGTACATGGCCGGGCCGGCCGGAGCCATTGAGCTGGTGCTTGAGGCTCAGTCTCTGACCGAGCTGTCCGACCGCCTGTCGTTCCTCGAGGTGCTGTCGACCGACGACGCCCAGGTGGTCGAGGGGATCTCCGTCCGCCGGCAGCAGGTCCGCGAGCTCCAGGCCAGACTGCTGGAGTACCTGGCGGAGTACGAGGAGCAGCTCGTGCTGCTCGAGGGCCGGCAAGAGGAGCTGGACGCGCTGTTCGCGGAGGCCGCCGAAGCCAAGGCCGCGTACCAGGACCGGGTGGCCGAAGCGGAAGACGCGGTGGACAAGCTGGAGAAGAAGCTCCAGCGGGAGCTTCTTCAACAGTACGGTTTCACCGGTGTCGGGGTGGCCGCCGGTCCACCGCTGAAGGCGGATGGTCCGTTCTACTGGTGCCCCGTCGGCGAGCCGCGCTCGTACGTCGACGACTTCGGTGCCCCAAGAGTGGGCCACACCCACCAGGGCAACGACATCTTCGCCCCGGTGGGAACCCCGATCCATGCGCCGTTCGCCGGCACCGCGGAGGAGGGATTCGACGGACTGGGCGGCATCGTGGTCCACGTGTACGCCTCCGCCAACGCCGATTACGTGTACAACGCCCACCTGGTCCAGCACGCCGGCGTCGACGGCCACCAGGTCGAGGCCGGCGACGTCATCGGGTACTTGGGCAACACCGGGAACGCGGCCGGGACTCCGTCCCACGACCACTTCGAGTACCACCCGGGCGGCGGCTCGGCGATCAGCCCGTACCTGTACCTCAACGAGGTCTGCGGAGTCGGCGGAATCGGATAGGGCGGACCTACCGCCGCGTATACTTCGGCGCGAGGACGCCATGAGCCGTCCACAGCCCTGGATCTTCCGTACGTACGCGGGGTACGCCACCCCACGGCAGTCCAACGAGCGGTTCAAGGCCAACCTGGCCAAGGGGCAGACCGGCCTGTCGGTGGCCTTCGACCTGCCCACCCAGTGCGGTTACGACTCCGATCACCCCATGTCCGTAGGGGAGGTCGGACGGGTGGGGGTGCCGATCGGCCATCTCGGAGACATGCGGATCCTGTTCGACGGGATCCCCCTGGCCGAGATGAACACCTCGATGACCATCAACGCCACCGCGGTATGGCTTCTGGCCCTGTATGCCGCCGTGGCCGAAGAGCACGGAGCCGATCTCTCTGCGCTCTCGGGCACCACCCAGAACGACATCCTCAAGGAGTACCTGTCCCGAGGGACCTACGCGTTTCCACCCGAGCCGTCCATGCGGCTCACCACCGACCTCATCACCTGGACCCTGCACGAGGTGCCGCGGTGGAACCCCATCAACGTGTGCTCGTACCACCTCCAGGAGGCCGGGGCCGACCCGGTGCTGGAGACGGCGTACACGCTGGCCAACGCGGTGGCCGTCCTCGACGCGGTGAAAGCCTCGGGGAGGATCACCGACGACGATCTCCCCCGGCTGGTGGGTCGCATCTCGTTCTTCTGCAACGCGGGCATCCGGTTCGTGGAGGAGGCCTGCAAGATGCGGGCCATGGCCCGTCTCTGGGACCGGGTCTGCCGGGAGCGCTACGGCGTGGAGGACCCCAAGTTCCGCCGGTTCCGCTATGGGGTTCAGGTCAACTCGCTGGGACTCACCGCCGCGCAGCCGGAGAACAACGTTTACCGGATCTTCCTGGAGATGCTAGCGGTGACGCTGTCGAAGGACGCCCGCGCCCGGGCCGTCCAGCTTCCGGCGTGGAACGAGGCCCTGGGCCTCCCCCGGGCCTGGGACCAGCAGTGGTCGCTGCGGGCCCAGCAGGTTCTGGCGTACGAGTCAGACCTGCTCGAGCACGAGGACCTGTTCGCCGACTCGAGGGTGGTGGAGACGGTCACCGGAGAGATCGAAGAAGCGGCGTGGGACGAGCTCCAACGGGTGGAGGAGGCCGGGGGCTCCGTGGAGGCCCTCGGCTACATGAAGGAGCGCCTGGTAGCCAGGCATGCCGAGCGCCTCCGGGCCATCGAGACGGGGGAGCGGGTGGTGGTCGGGGTGAACCGGTTCACCGAGACGGAGACGTCTCCCCTGGTCGAGGGCCTGGACGAGGGGTTCGCGTTCCACCAAGTTGATCCGGAGGCCGAGGCCGAGCAGGTCGAGGGGCTGGAGCGGTGGAGGAGCGAACGCGACCAGGGAGCGGCCCGACGGGCCCTGGATGCGCTGCGCCGGGCGGCGAAGGGAGACCAGAACCTGGTCCCGGTGTCGATCGAAGCCACCC
>JBOGWB010000028.1:0-14941 GCA_050693035.1 Actinomycetota bacterium | reverse complement strand
CTCTTGGTAGTACTGGGTGAAGGCGGCTGAGACGTATGAGACGTTTCACCGGAACCCGGTATGCGGTACCAACCCCCACTGCATCTGGTGGTTGCCAGCTGGTTCTTACAGATCCTGTTAGTTCTGTTAGTTTCGCCGCCGCCGGATGTAGCCGCGGAAGAGTGGCAGCGCGAGGTGGTACGTCGCCCGTCCGGTCCGGTAGACCAAGCTGCGGTCGATGAGCCGACGCACGAGGAGGTCGACGTTCGGGACGTCGGGCACGTCGGTCCGTAGCCGGCGCAGCGTTGAGCCTAAGCGACGCGCCCCCACCGCCGGTCATAACCCCATATCCGCAACGAGCACCGCCAGCGTTCGCTCGCCGGTGACCCGGCCGACTTCTACTCGCACTGCGAGTATATTCCCAGACATGCAGCAGCCATCCGCCACGACGTATGCCCTTCTGGGCCTCCTCGACGCCCGCTCCTGGACCGGGTACGAGCTGACCACTCAGCTTCGTCGCAGCCTGCGGTTCGTCTGGCCGTCCTCGGAGGGCCACCTGTACCGGGAGCAGAAGCGGCTCGTCGACCGGGGATGGGCGACCGTGACCCCCGAGCCGGTTGGCAAGCGCCACAGGAAGCGATACACGATCACTGCGGCCGGCCGCAGGGCGATGCGCGAATGGCTGCGTACGGAGCCCGGTGAACCACGCATCGAAATCGAGGGGCTCGTGCGCATGTTCTACGGCAACCAGGGCAGTGTCGAGGACATGGTGCGCTCGATGGAGGCGACGAGCCGCGCGGCCCGCTCGATGCTCGACACCCTGCTTGGCTTCGTCGATGAGTACCTCGAACCTGACGGGCCGCTGGCGATCCTGGAGCGAGGACGCGGCAGCAGCGGTCAGGAGCCGCCCGTCTTCCACGGTCGCCCCCAATTCCCGGAGCGGCTGCACGTCGTCGCCCTGGTCCTCGAGGTGGTCACCACGCTCCTCGCCGATCTGGAGGAGACGCTGATGGCCGAGCGCGCGGAAGTTACGAGCTGGCCATCGACCACCGACCCTGGCGTCACATCCAGGACAAGAGAGCGACTCGAGCGGATCCAGCGGCGCGGGAGGGCGGCGCGGCCGCGGACGCTTGACACTACTCGCAATGCGAGTAGAGTGCCTCAGGAAGGCAGCCAAGCTGCGTCCGCGACCGAGTGAGGAGGAACAGCATGCGAGCAGCAGTCGACGATCTCCCAGTGGAACTCCAGGCGGGCGAGCTGACGCTTCGCTACGCCGAGTGGGGCGCGATGGCCGTCCGCCATGTGCGGGTCCCACCCGGAACGGACATGGCGCCGGTGCTCGAGGGCCTGCCCGACGACCGGTGTCCGAGCCCGCACTGGGGCATCGTGCTGGAGGGTTCGATCAACCTCCGCCATCGGGACGGCGCCGAGGAGACGGTACGGGCGGGCGAGATGTACCACTGGCCGGCCGGACACACGGCATCGACCGTCGACGGCGTGGTGTTCCTGGAGGTCGGTCCGGTTGAGCCGATGCGCCAGTTCGGCCAGCACGCCAAGCAGAAGCTGGGAGGGTAGTCCGGGCCGATGGGCATCGGGACCTACCGCTGCACAGTCATCGATGTCACCGATCTCGCGGTTGGCTATCGGTTCTGGTCGGAGATCACGGGCCTCGACATCATCGGCAGCACGCCCGGCGGCTGGCATGGGCGGTTCGGCTATCTGGGCCGCAAGGATCCGTGGAAGCACGAGTTCATCCTGCAGGTCGTCGACAGCCCCAAGGGCGCGTCGGCGAACCGCGTCCACCTCGACCTGACACCGAACCAGGGGATGGACCGCGCGATCGAGCAGATCGTTGCCCTTGGCGGATCGGTCAAGAAGCCGCCAACGCTCTATCCGCGACCCGGTTCGCACGGCGATGAGCCACCCGTCCTCGACTGGGCGGTCATGCAGGACCCATTCGGCAACGAATTCTGCCTGGTCAGTGAGCTCACCCAGGCCGAGATCGACGCCGTCCTCGAGGCGACGCGGGCCGGGGCATCGACCGATCACGAGTGGCGGGTGGCGGCTGGACGAACTTCCCCGGCGCCCACGGAGCGCTGACCCGCCAGCCCGCGAGGTCACCCGGCTGACGAACGCCTTCTCCAAGAAGGTCGAGCATCACGCGATTGCAGTCAGCCTGCACATGATGTGGATGACCCTTCGGGCGACCGCACAGAGCCTTGCGAACCCGTATCCCCGAACTCCGGCGATGGATGCGGGAGTGGCCGATCACATCTGGACCCGCGAGGAGACAGCCGCGGTACTGACTAGCATGCTTGACGCAACAGGAGGCGCAGATGGCGACACAGCTACGCGACTTTACGATCCAGCGTGAGCGGATGGACGATTTCGTGACCGCGTGGCGCGAGGGTATCGCGCCGCTGCGGCGCCAGCACGGGTTTCGGATCTCCGGAGCCTGGACCGTTCCTGCGGAGGACCGGTTCATCTGGCTCCTTGAGGCTGATGGGAATGAAGTCGAGTTCGAGGCTCGCGACGCGGCCTACTACGCGTCGGAGGCGCGGACCGGCGTGCGGACGGACCCGCGCCAATGGATCGTGGCCCACAGCTCCGCGTTTCTCCAGCCGGTGCCACTCGGTGGCCACGAGGCATCAGCCGACCGAGGGTCGGCGGCGTCAGATTGATCCACGACGTCGCCCGCCGCGCCGGTGGTCCGGACACGCCGGCGTGCGTTCCAAATGCAAACGAACTGCGCACAACCCCGTCGGATACCAGATAGGCCAGGACGCACGACTGCTCGCCAACAGCCCCTAGTAGGGACCACGAAATAGGATCGGCAACACAGGCCGAGGCACAAGGTCCAGGAACGTCGAAATGCCGTCATTCATGTAGCGGGGAGTTCTTCCCTCAGGACGGACCAGATCTCGAGGTCGTGGTATGTGCCCCTGTGGAACCAGCAGCCGCGCATCGCTCCCTCGAGCGCGTACCCGGCCTTCTGGGCCACCCGGCGGGAAGCCTCGTTCTCCGGGTGGATGCCGAGCTGCACGCGGTTGATCCGTTTCCGGCCGAACAGGTATGCGGTCATGAGCTTCACCGCCTCGGTCGTATACCCCTTCCCCGAGTGTTCCCGCCCGAACAGGAGATAGGAGAGCTCGAAGCCGACGAGGTAGTTGATGATCGGGTAGAACTCGATCTCCCCGACGACCTCGCCGTCGGGGTCGGTCATGAGCAACATCCCCTCGTCGTTGCTCCAGAACCCGCTCTCCTCGAACCTCCGGCGGAAGACCGGTTCCCCCAGAATATCCAGGGGAAAGAACGATCCTCGATACTCGAGGTTGTTCAGCTTCGAGTAGAGATCCTCGAGATCCCGCTCCTGGACCGTGCGCAGCAGCAGGGTGTTCCCTCGCAGCATCCCGTGACCCCTGAGGAACGAGTCGTGCGGGGCGACACTACCAGAACTCGCCGGATCCGCTCCCCTAGGACTCCCTCGGGCTGGTTCGCGCCGCACCTGCCTTCTCTGAACGGAGCACGGTGAAGGCCCATCCAATGACCGTCACGGTGAAGAGCGCGTATCCGATACCCGCGAGGGGACCCGCGCTGTCGATCGCTCCCCCGCCCAGGTAGACCAGAGAATGAGCCGCGAACGGGACGGCCGCCATCGCTCCAACGAGGCGAACCCAGCGGGCGCCCATCCGGACAGTGCGATCATCAGCAGGCCGGGTGCATAGAGAAGCACCCCGGCGGCGAACGACGCTTCGCCTCCGGGCACATCGGTCGGGTTCAGCACTCTCGTCTCGCCCAGAGCGAGCAGGGCAAACCCGGCCGCGGCGAGCCGGTGACCGATGGAGACATGCTCCACAGCGAGCAGCACCGAAGCGAGGATCAGCCCCACCGCGCTGAGTCCGAACAACACGCTCTGAATGTTGTCCTGCTCGACGAAGTTGCCACCGAACCCCAGCACCGCACCGACAACGAAACCTCCCACGATGATCGCCCGCGTCCCGTCGAAAGCAAGCGGCCCGGCGGATGCTCGAGCCGTCGGTCCTGATGCCATCACGACCTCCTTTTCAACCGATGAGGCACCGCCTCGGCGTCTCGTCCCTTCGCTCATGAGTTACTGGTCCTCTGCGATCAATACCCTCAATCGCGACTCGCTCGAGTCGGTCATCACAGAATGGGGTTATCTGAACGAAGTGTCTTCCCGGCCGTCCCGTCCGGATCGCTGTTCTTCCTTGCCCGCTTCACCAGTCTGTCCGTGATTCTGGCACGACGCGTGCGCGAATCTAAAGCGCGACCGTGTCCGCTCCGAGACGAGCTTTGGGTCGATCGAGCCCACGAGGAGGCACGCCCAGCAGCAAACCGACCTCTCGAGGGCGAAGGGGCGCCCAGAAGCGTGTAGTGTGAGGCCACGGGACTCGTGGAGTTCGCGGAGAAAGGCAGGCGTGGATGAGGTCAGGCAGCAGGAGAGCCGCACTACCGACCAGCGGGGTTCGGCCGATCCAGAGCTACGGGGCGGACCGGATCTGCGCTGTCTGTTACACGCGCTTATCGCGCTATAACGAGAGCGGTCGGTGCGGTGCCCACCGCGGCTGGGGAGATGGCCCCGGCCGCCAACACGAGCCTCGCCCTTAGCCGCTCGAGCGAGCGATCGCGGAAAGGAGCAGAACCTTGGCGAACAAAGATAAGGGCGGTAGCAAGACCAGCAAGAAGGACGCACAGAAGAGCCTGAAGGAGAAACGGAAGGCCAAGAAGGGGAAGAAGGCCGGGAAGTAGCCCGCCCCCGATTCCCCGAATCCGCCTGAGGACGAGGCTTCTTCCCACAGGGTCGTTCGGGTCAGGCGGCTTGCACGTGGAGCCGCACGGTGGTCCCGCCTGAGCTGGCAGCCACCTGGAGCAGGTCCACCAGCTGTCGAGCGATCCACAGGCCCCGTCCCGTCCTCGTGTCGAGAAGGCGGACGGTAGCCGGCCAGGGGGTCGGCGATCCCGTGGCCCCGGTCCTCGATCTGACAGACGAATCGTCCCTCCTCCGACCAGGCCCAGAGCGCGATGGCCCCGTTCTCGTGCACCTCTGCGTTGGTGAGGGCCTCGTTCGCCGCCGATACGAGGTCCGACACCCGATCGGGGTGAACGCCTGCGGCGAGGGCGAGGTCGCCCAACAGCCAGCGGGCCGCGGAGAGATCGCCCAGCTCGGTCGTCCTCACCGCCCAGGCCGGCGGCGGCGCGAGGTCGTGGTTCCATCGGCGAAGGAATTCCTCCGGATCGGCGAACTCGCCGCTCGGCTGCTCCCTTCCGTCCCGGCCGACGACCGGATGGGTGACGTGGGAGACCTCCAAGATGGAGGGATCCAAGCGGGACGCGTCGTACAGGCACACCAGCGTGACGGGGAAGGGACCGAGCACCCAGTTGAGCACGGACTCGTACCGCTGCCACTCCCGGATGAGCTCCGCGGGGCCGTCCGGCCATACCGGCTCGCCGGCCAATCGGATGCCCGTGGTTCCGGCCTCCAGCTCGTCCGTCACGAGCTCGTAGAAGGCCCGGAGCCTGTTCCCCGTGTGGGGGTGCCACTCGCCGGTGTCGGCCAGCCGCGCTCCCCCGGCTCGCTTCCCCAGCTCGTTCCCCAGGGCGGCGATGTTGTCGGCTCGAGCCGCCACGAACACGACCTCTCTGTTCTCGAGACCGGCCGTCACGTACGGGACCATGTACTCGAGGAAGTCCTCCCGGCTTTCGTACAGCAGGGCCGGGTGCTCGAGATGGTGACCGTTACCTGATTCCATCGGCCCCCTCGATTCTCAGCCCTGGCTCGCGATCCAACCCGAGGATCTCTCCGATCCGGAGCAGGCTCTTCGGAGCGCCTCGGATGACCAGCCGTTTCGACGGCCCCAGCTGCCTCGCCGCCTCGGCGATCAGCCTCACACCATGCCCGTCGATGAACGACAGCCCCGTGAGATCCAGCACGCCCTCCTGGCCATCCTCCACCGCATCCACGATCCGGCGGAGGACACTCGAAAGCGTGGCCCATGTGGCGACATCAACCTCTGCCGGGACCGCCGTCCCGTTCCCCATGGTGACCATCCTACCGGCGGGAGCATGCACGGTTCATGGCCGCGGGGATTCAGCCGGCGGGAGGCGTCCCGCGGCGTGAAGCCCGCTTGCGCCGTTTCTCCGCCTCCCCGAGAGCGGCCCGAAACCGGGCGACCGGGCCGGCCAGGCCCAGCGCCTGCGCCAGCGCGTCGAGCCGCCCGTCGTCCTTTTCGCCGGTGACTTTCTCGACCGGAAGGTCAGTTCGGATGGGGACGACCTCCCGCATGGCCGCCAGATAGTCGGCCGCCTCACGGATCTTCGCCTTGAGATGCCGAACGCCGCGGAGCGGCCCCGGCCCGGCCCGGTCGGCACGGGCGTCCTCCTCCATCTCCTCGAGGGAGCGATAGGTGTGGACCAGCGCCCGGGCCGTGACCTCCCCGACCCCTCGGATCCCGGGGAGACCATCCGATGGGTCGCCCCGGAGCGTGGCGAAGTCCGCATAGCGGCGCGGATGGACCCCGAACCGCGCCTCCACACCGGCCTCGTCGAAGACGTCGAGCTCCGAGACGCCCCTGCGAGTGAACAGCACCCTGACGGATGGATCGCGGACGCATTGGATCAGGTCCCGGTCGCCGGTCACGATGTCCAGGCGGTCCCGCCGGTCCGCCCGCGCGCACAGCGATCCGATGGCATCCTCGGCTTCCCACCCCACCGCCTCGGCGTGGCTCATTCCGGCGGCAACGATGAGCTCCCGGAGGGCGGGGAACTGCTCGGGGAGGCCCTCGGGGTCCGGCGCACGCTTCCCCTTGTAACCTCCATACGCCGCCACCCGAGGCGCGGGCCGCCAGTCGTGGTCGAAGCAATGGACGATCTCGTCGGGACCCCGGTCCCCGATCAGCCTGGCGCACATGTCCAGATAGCCGTGGAGGGCGTTCACCGGGCGTCCGTGTCGGTCGGTGACGGTGGGGGGAATGGCGAAGAAGGCCCGGTACATCAGGCTGGAGGTGTCGAGGAGCAAACGCCGGCTCACAGCCAACCTATACAATCCCGGCTCGCGGCCGTCGAGCCCAACTCGCCGGCTTACCGGGGCACGGAAGGATAATGGAGCCATGACGGAGATCACCAAGACCGAAGAGGAGTGGCGCAAGGGGCTGACCCCGGAGCAGTACCGCGTGCTTCGGGAGCAGGGAACGGAGCGGCCCTTCAGCCACGAGTACGCCTCCACGAAGGACAAGGGCGTGTTCAGGTGCGCGGGGTGCGGCGCCGAGCTCTTCCGCTCTGACACGAAGTTCGACTCCGGCACCGGATGGCCGAGCTTCACCGAGCCGGCGGTGGCCGAGGCGGTCGAGCTTCGATCCGACGCTTCGTATGGCATGGCCCGAACCGAGGTGGTGTGCCGCCGGTGTGGCGGCCATCTGGGCCACGTGTTCGAGGACGGCCCCGCCCCGACCGGCCTGCGCTACTGCATCAACGGCGTGTGCCTGGTCCTCGAGCCGGACGCCTGAGCAAGAGCCCGGGGTCCATGGATCTGCGTGCCCTGCCCAAGGTCGACCTGCACCGGCACCTCGAGGGCGCCATCCGCCTGTCCACGATCATCGACCTGTACCGGGAGGCGGGCCACCCGTTGACCGCCGAAACCCCGGACGAGCTGGCCCCGGCGGCACAGGTCCTCCAGCCGATGGAGAGCCTGGAGCAGGTGCTGTCGTTCTTCAGCATCGCCCAGGGCGCGCTGCGGAGCTACGAGGCCATCGAGCGCATCTCGTACGAAGCGGTGGCCGATCTGGCGGCGGACAACGTCCGGCTCGCCGAGCTGCGGTTCTCCCCCGACTTCATGTCCCGTCCCGCAGACCTGGACTGGGACGGGATCATGGAAGCCGTGCTCGCCGGGCTGACTCGCGCCCGATCGGAGCACGACGTGGCGGTCGGACTCATCGCCATCGTCAGCCGCTCATACGGGATGGAGTCGGCACGCCGCACGGTGGAGTTCGCCCTGCGGCATCCTGACCACCTGGTGGGGTTCGACCTCGCCGACGACGAGCTCGACTGGCCGGCCCGGGAGTTCGTCGACGTCCTCGAGCCGATCCGACGGACGGACCTTCCGCTCACGGCGCACTACGGGGAATCCGGGGGGCCCGAGTACCCGCAGGAGGCCATCGAGCGGCTGGGGGTGCGGCGGCTGGGACACGGCGTCAGCGTGGCGTGGAGCCCGGAGGTCACACGGTTGGCCATCGAGCGGGGGGTGACGTTGGAGACCTGCCCCACCTCGAACGTCCGGACCAGGGCCGTGCCGTCTCCACGGGACCATCCCGCCCGGAAGCTGCTTCACGCGGGGGCCCGCGTCACCATCAACACCGACGATCCCGGTCTCTTCGGCATCGACCTCACGCACGAGCTCGATGTCGCCCGGCGAGACCTCGATTTCGACGAGAAGGACCTCCGCGCCGTCACCGAGAACGGCATCGTTGGGAGCTTCCTTCCCGAGAACGTGAAGGCGGAGGTGCGCCAGAGGCACTTCGGCTGGCTGAGCGCGGGGTGACGGTGCCGCCCGTCCGACACCGGTCGTGCTCGGGCCATGGAAGACCTCTTGGCGTGAGCTAGGTCATGATGGATCCGTGACGCTGGTCGGTCGCCTCCTGTACCTCTACGTTGGCTCGGACGACGTAACCCGCGACATCGCCTTCTACCGTGACCACCTCGGGGCGGAGCTCGCCTGGCACCATCGCGCCATGGGAACCGAGGTGGCGGCGGTCCGACTGTCCGAGGGGCCATTGGTCCTCTTGGCAGACCACCGCGACGCTCCCACCGTCCTTCCCATCTGGGCCGTCGACGACCTCGGTGCGATGGAGGAAGCGTTGAAGCGGTCGGGATGGAGCGGTCCGCCCCATCGGGTCGAGGTTCCCGACGGCCCGTGCCTGCTGCTCCACGATCCCAGCGGCAACCAGGTCGGGCTGCTCCAGCGGGTCCGGCCGGGGCTGATGGACCAGCGCTAGCGCCCGCCGCGGGCCCCCGCTGGTTAGGGTGACGCGGCCCCGAGCGTCGAGTCGTCCCCCGCCGGGGCCCGGCAGATCCACTGCTCACGGCGTCGGGCTTGAGTCCCGTCGGACATTTGGTACCTTCCTCGCAAGCGTGGCGAGCCACAGGAAGAGGAATCGGGGCCCCGTGGACGAACTATCCCCGCAGATGGAAGCGGGGCGTCGGGACGTGGTGGACCGCGCGGAGTCAACGCTTCGCGAGGGCCTGGGAACCTTCGTCCGATTCCTCGACGACCTGCCGGTGGCGGTTTTCGCGCTCGATGCCTCCGGCCGGCCGTTCTACGCCAACCGGGCCTCGCGGAAGCTCCTCGGGAAGGGCATCGAGCCCGACGCCACTCCCGACCAGATGGCTGCGACGTACCGCGTCTACGTGGGAGGAACCGACGAGCTCTACCCCGTCGAGCGGATGCCGATCATCCGGGCGCTCGCGGGCCGGTCGTCGACCGCGGACGACATCGAGCTCCGATTGCCCCACGGAACCGTCTCCGTCCAGGTGTCGGCGTCCCCCATCCTCGACGAGCAGGGGAACGTGATCTACGCCATCGCCGCATTCCAGGACATCACCGAGAGGAAGCGTCTGGAAGAAGACCGGCGCAGGCTCGACACGGCGAAGACCCGGTTCATCGCCGACGCGGCCCACGAGCTGAGGACGCCGCTCTCCACGGTGGCCGGATTCGTCGATCTCCTGACCCACCGGCGTCACGAGATGACCGAGGCGGAGGTCCAGGAACTCTTCGGATACCTCCACGGCTCGACCGAGCGGATCAAGAACCTTGTGGCCCACCTGCTGGACTTCTCCCGGCTCGAGAGGGAAGGAGCGCTCGAGCTACACCCGGTGGCCCTGGCGGAGGCGGTGGGCCGGGCCCTGGAGATCGCCCCCCCACCGGCCGGCGTCGCGGTCGACGATGTGGTCCCCGCGGCGCTCGTGGCCCACGCCGATCAGGCGCACCTGGATCAGGTTCTGGTCAACCTTCTGACGAATGCCTACCGATACGGGGGGTCATCGGTGCGAGTGGAAGCGGAGCGCGTCGGTGCCGCCGTGTGGTTGAGCGTCTCGGACGATGGACGGGGGGTTCCCGAGGAGCTCCTGCCCCAGCTCTTCGAGCCGTTCACGCGGGGAGCGAACGCCGGGGCGCTCCCGGGGTCAGGGCTGGGCCTTGCCATCACGAAGCGGATCATCGATGCGCTCGGTGGGGAGATCCGCTACGAGCACAACCGGCCTCACGGCGCGCGGTTCATCGTGCGATTGGCCGGATAGCCCTCGCCGCACTTCGGTCAGCAGGCCTGCCCGGATCGCCGGCAGCGCCCACCTTCTCGGTCGATGGTGAGCGGAGCGGTCCACGATCGCAAACGTTCGGTATGCTCGCTCGATATGGGAGCCGGGAAGTCGCTGTCCGTAACCTGCGTCGACTATCACACCGCGGGGGAGCCGTTCCGGATCGTCAGCGGTGGCGTGCCGCCCCTCCGGGGCAAGACCATCCTCGACCGGCGGTCGTTCGCGGCCGAACATCTCGACGACTTCCGGCGGCTGTTGGTCCAGGAACCGCGCGGGCACGCCGACATGTACGGCTGTTTCGTGACCGAACCAGAGGACGACGGCGCCGATCTCGGCGTGGTGTTCTTCCATAACGCCGGCTACAGCACGGCGTGCGGGCACGGAACGATCGCCCTGGCGACGTGGGCCATCGACTCCGGACTCGTCGCGGCGGACGGCGACGAGGCAGAGGTCGTCGTGGACGTCCCCAGCGGTCGGGTCCGAACCATCTCCACGATGGCTGACGGCCGGGTACGTTCGGTCCGGTTCAGAAACGTGCCGGCGTTCGTTCAGGGCAACCCGATGAGCGTTGAGACGAGCGCGGGCCCGGTCACCGCGGAGGTCTCCTACGGAGGGGCGTACTACGCGTCGGTTCCCGCTTCCGAGGTCGGACTGGTGGTCGAGCCGGCCAGCGTGAACGCGTTCATCGCGCTGGGCCGGCAGATCAAGGACATCCTGAACGAGAACGAGGCCGCCATCCACCCGGAAGATCCCCGGTTGAGCGGGATCTACGGGGTGATGTTCTTCGAGGACGTCGCTGACGCCTCCGTTCCGCTCCGCCAGCGCAGCATCACCGTCTTCGCCGACGGTGAGGTCGACCGGTCGCCGTGCGGCAGCGGCACCTCGGCTCGCCTCGCGCTGCTCCACCGGGACGGCCGCCTCCGCACGGGAGAGACCATGGTGCACGAGAGCATCATCCGATCCCAGTTCGCCGCGTCGGTGGTGGAAGAGACCGAGACGTACGGGCAACCCGCGGTCGTCACGGAGATCGAGGGCGCGGCCCATCGCACCGGCTATCACCAGTTCGTCCTCGAACCGGACGACGATGTGGGAACGGGGTTCCTGCTGCGCTGACTGCTGTTCTGCCTGGCCCTTCGCCTTATTATCCGCGGCGACGGGAGGAGGGGGCATGAATCCCAAACAGTTCCTGATCGTCGGCGGGGGCGTGCTCGTTCTGGTGGGGATCCTCGGATTCGCGGGGGTGATCGGCCCGACCCCTGAGAAGAGCATCTTCGGCGATCCGTGGTGGTTCGACAACGGCGAGAACTGGGCGCACACGCTCCTCGGAGCGGTCGGGATCGCGGCGGCGTTCGTCCTTCCCGCGGCGGCGCAGCGGGGCCTGGTGCTCCTGCTCGGCGTCGTGGGCATCGTCGTGGGCGTCTACAGCATCTTCGAGCAGCAATTCCTGGGCTCGAACCTCGAGAACCCGGCGGACACGCTCCTGCACCTCGCGGTCGGCGCTTGGGCCCTGCTGGCTTCGTGGCGGAGCGCACCCGCCGGCATGCGGGCCTGAGGAGCCCGAAGAGTCCGAGCCGGGCTCGCCAGAACGAGGAAGACGGAGCGCTCCTGCGGCCGGGCGGTGCTTGCGCTGTAGGCTGACCTCGCCCGGCCGACGCGGACCGATCCGACAGAGGTCGGGCAGCGAATACCGATGAGCCGTGAATGCAACGAAAGTCCTGCCCGCCCGCGCCCAGACGGCCGCCGGAGCGGGCCGCCCGCTCGTCGCCCGGGAGGAGGTTCCCGTCGTCGTGGGCCCCGCTGACCTGAGCGATGCTCGGGACCGGGAGCTGCTCCGGCGGATCGGCCGCCGGGACGAGGACGCATTCCGCAGCCTGTTCGACAGATACGCCCCCACGGCGCGGGCGCTTGCCCTGAGGATCCTTCGGCAGCCGTTCCTCGCCGACGAGACCGTGCAGGAGGCGTTGCTGTCGGTGTGGCGGAACCCGGATCGCTACGATCCCGGGCGGGGGTCCGTCAGGGCTTGGCTCATGTCTGCGGTACACCACAGAGCCGTCGACCTCGTCCGGCGAGAGGAGGCCCACCGCCGGCGCGCCGACAGCGCGCCGGTGGACCCCCAGCCCGAGGATCCCGGGGAGCAGGCCGTCGAGGCGGTCGGCGTCCCCGAGGAACGGGCCGCCGTCCGGGCAGCGCTCGACGACCTCCCGCCGGAGCAGCGCCAGGTCATCGAGCTGATGTACTTCGACGGGCTGTCGCAGTCGAAGGTGGCAGAGCGGACCGGGATCCCCCTGGGGACGGTGAAGTCCCGGACAGCCCTGGCCATGCGGCGGATGCGTTCCTCGCTTGGAGCGCTGGAGCGATGACCGATCACGACCGGATCGAGGAACTGCTGGCCCTAGAGGCCCTGGGAGCTCTCGAGGGCGAGGACGCCCAGGCCCTCGCGCGGGCCCTCCAAGAGCACGGGCCTGATTGCCCGGAGTGCTCTGGGCTTCGGCGCGAGCTCGGCGACGTTGCCGGGAGGCTGGCGTTCGCCCTCGACCCGGTCGCGGTCCGGGCAGACATCAGCGAAGAGATCCTCACCGCCGAGCCCGGGAAGCCGCTCCACCGGGTCCACGTCTTTCGGCCAGGGCTCGGGGCGGCCGCCGCCGCGGCGCTCATAGCCCTCGGCGCGGTAGGCGGCTACCTGCTGACGCCCCGCCAGCAGTCCGAGGTCGCGGCGCTGGCCGAGTTCCTGTCCCGAGCCGACGTCCGGGTGGTCCGGTTCGAAGGCGCTGGGGGCAACGTGAGCGCTGCCGTGGCCCCGCGGCAGGGCTTCCTGTTCGCATCCGACCTCGAACCGCTTCCCGAGGGCCATGTGTACGAGCTCTGGATGATCCGTGGTGACACCGCCGTGCAAGCGCTCTGCCTCGAGCCGCGCGACGGCGTCGTCGTGGGACGCTTCGAAGGCGACGTCACCGGGAGCGACGCTCTGGCGGTCACCGTCGAGCCGGCGTCATGTCCTTCCAGTCCCACTACCGACCCAATCTTCGTCGCCCCTCTCCAGGTCTGAACGAGGAGGCGCTCCCTCCGACTGACACACCGAGTGCGTGATCCGCGCGCTCGCAACGCGACGCGAAGTGATCCGAGTGAACCGGTCGCGCGAATACGCGGTGGCCGTCGCGGAAGGGGGTGACGGAGGCCGACCTCCGCGGAGCGTCCGCGCGGGAAGGGCGGCGGCCCCTGGCATCGCCTACTCGGCTCAACTGGAGGTGTGTTCCTTGTCCACGAAGCGTTTCCGCACGGCAGCCGTCGCCGCGGCGACCGCGCTGTTGGGCGTGGCCGCCTATGCCGGGCTCGGCCCGCTCCCGGGTGGCGCATCGAGCCACCGCGAGGCTCCGCTCATTTCGGCCGATCCCCAGGCGGACACGACGGACCTCTACGCGTTCGTCAGTCCACCGCCCGACGACGACACCGTCACCATCATCGCCAACTGGATCCCGTTTGAGGAGCCGGCCGGCGGCCCCAACTTCTACGCATGGGGCGAGGGCGTCCGCTACGACGTCAACATCGACAACGACGCCGACGCCCGGCCGGACCTGATCTACCGGTGGGTGTTCAAGAACCACGTTCGCAACCCGAACACGTTCCTCTACGGGACTCAGGTCACCTCGCTGGACGACCCCGACCTGAACTTCTTCCAAACGTACGACCTCAAGCGGATCGCCGTGGGGTCAGGGACCACGAACCTCGTGGACGACGCGGTCGCCGTTCCGAGCCATCTCGGCGAGGCGTCCATGCCCAGCTATGCCACCCTGCGGATGGAGGGCATCGAGGAATTCGGCGGGGGTGAGGGCAGGACCGTCGCCACCCAAGCGGACGACCCGTTCTTCCTCGATCTCCGGGTGTTCGACCTCCTCTACGGCGGCGATCTCTCGGAGAGGGGCGACGACACCCTGGCCGGGTTCAACGTCAACTCGCTTGTCCTCCAAGTGCCCAAGGAGGAACTGGCCAAGGGTGGCGACGCCGACGCCAATCCCATCGTCGGGATCTGGACAGCCACGTCGCGGCCCGGCACGCGAGTGCTGTTCAACGACGGGCACCAGACCACGGTGGGGCGTCACGTGCAGGTGTCCCGGCTGGGGATGCCGCTCGTGAACGAGGTGGTCATCCCCCTGGGGATGAAAGACCGCTTCAACGCGTCCAAGCCGAAGAACGACGGACAGTTCCTGTCCTTCGTCACCGAGCCGGAGCTGCCCAAGCTCATCGAGGCGGTCTACGGCATCCCGGCCCCGGACACGCCCCGGAACGACCTGGTGCAGGTGTTCCTGACCGGCCTGCCCGGTCTGAACCAGCCGGCAGACGTCGTCGCCGGCGAGATGCTCCGGCTGAACATGTCGATCCCGCCGTGCCCCGCGGACTGCTCTCGCCTCGGGGTGCTCGAGGGCGACCTGGCCGGCTTTCCCAACGGCCGCCGCCTGCAGGACGACGTGATCGACATCGCCCTCCAGGTCGTGGAGGGCGAGCTCGTGGGAAACCCGAACGACCTGGGTGACCTGGTCGACGAGAACGACGTCCCCTTCGGGGGCGCCTTCCCCTACGTCGCCCTGCCCCACCCGGGCTCGGCACCCATGCCTCACTAGCGAACGCGCGGGGTGGACCC
>JBOGWB010000027.1:0-11880 GCA_050693035.1 Actinomycetota bacterium | reverse complement strand
GCCTGGTGGATCCCTTCCGCACCGTGTCGCGGAAAGGCTCAGACGATGTGCGGAGCCCCGCCTCCGCATCTCGACGGTAGTCACGCCAGCCCAGAAGCGGCTACATACTGCTCATGCGTCGCGGGCTGGATCGCCCCCTCTGCATCCGCCGGCCGGACGTGGCGTCGTCGCAGGCACGGCACGCCACTCCGGCTGTGGCGGGGACCCCGGAGGTTCGATGCGTGCGTTGTGTCCCCTCGCCCAGGCTCACCGGCACGGCCGCGATCCGGGGGCGCCGGATGCGGCGAACCTGACCGACCGGGAGTCCGGTACGCCGGGGCTGCTCAGAACCTCGCGGGACCGCGCGGCCGGTAGGTAGGACGGCGAGCCCCCTGAACGGAATCGGCCCCCGGGAAACTCCGGGGGCCGATTCCTTCTTCCTTCGCCTTTCCGGGGCCTGGACTAGCCGCCCAGCAGGTAGCCGGTGGTCTGCTCCATGACCGCGGCCCTCTGGTCCTCGTCGGTGATGCCCTCGAAGCCGAACCCGAAGTACAGGGTGTCCTCGGTGGCGACGACGGCTCCCTCCTCGAAGCCGACCGACTCGGTCCGGATCCAGTCGTTGGGGTTGTCGGCGCTGCCCTCAGGCGAGCCTGGGGCCGTCCAACCGTCCAGGTCTTCGGTCTCGAACGAAGTGGCGTGGAGGGTCTCACCTCCGGCAGTCACCTCGACTTGGTCCACGAAGGCTCCCAGTCCCTGGACCGCCCAGTCGCTGGCGTAGGAGATGGAGACCTCTGTCTGCTGACCCGCGTAGCCGGACAGGTCGATCTCCCACTCCTCCCAGCCGGCCGAGCGGCCCGAATGGGCGTTCCACTCACCGCCGGTGTCCGGGTTGGATCCGGAGCAGTCGGAGCCCTGGTAGCGCTCTAGCCACGGATGCAGCTCGAACCAACCGGCCGGGCAGCTCTCGCCGGTGTCCCCGCCGGTGTGCCCGTTCGCGTCCGGGAGGGTGGTCCAGTCGTCCTGCCCGACCGTGTGGCCCTCGACGAACACGAAGTCCCAATCGACTTCCGTCTCGTAGGAGAACCGGAACGTAAGCGTCGGGTTGTCCGCCGCCGCGACCCCCGTCAGGTCGATGGTCCGCATCAGCCGCTTGAACGACACGTCTCCTCGCTGCGAGTACATGTAGAAGTCGCCGTCGAACGGCTCGAACCCACCTGCGGCTGCCGTCGCCCACACCGCAGGGGCGTGGCTGGTGAACTGCGGGTAGTCGTCGGGCTTCAGGATGCTGCTGGTCGTCAGGAAGGATGCCGTGTGCCCCTGATTCTGGGCGCTGTCCGCACCATTGAACTCCCAGCCCATCCCCTCATACGGGTCGCTGACACCCTCGACGGGGAACGGCTCACCCGTCTCGGGATCGGTGCCTCCATCCGAGTTGTAGATGAACGCTCCCAAGTAGTACTGGATGAAGTCGTTCTTGTCCGCCCACAGGAGGCAGCGGTCGAGGACGATGGCTCCGCGGACCACGCACTGTTCGTTGGCCACGGGGTCGTAGAACTGGCCTCCGCCGACCCCGTTCTCGATGGCTCCGGCGAACTGGCCCGTGTGGAGGAGCTTCCCACCCGCGTTGAGGTACGCCCGCATCTCGAGCGTCAGGTCCACCGCGAGCCGGGACACGTTCCCCGGCGTCCAACCCGGCTCTCGCGTCACTACGTCGTCGCCCGTGTACCAGATGACAGCGTCGTAGTGGGAGAGCACCCCGAGGTGGTCGGGAGCCTGGCGGCCCATCTCATCCACGTCGTACACGTCGAAGGCCGTGCCGTTAGCGTTGAGAGCGTCCTCGTAGAAGGAGAGGTAGTGAGGACCGTTCGGATCCTGCGGAGGTGACGCGCCCGTGTAGTCCTCGGCCGCCACGACCAGCACGTCGGCGTCGGCGTCCTCCACCACCTCGAACGTGGCGTGGGAGCTGCTGCTGGCGCCGGCCGTGAACCAGTACTCCACGTCGTCGCCGACGGAGAGGCCGGGGATCTCCCCACGGAGGTAGAGATAGTAGGCATTGTAGGCGTTGTTCCCGCCGAACCGCTCACCGTCCGCAGATTCCGCCGTCGGAAGAGGCACTCCCGCCACACCGTTGATCTCGAAGTTCAGCATGACCGGACCGAGCGCCTTCTTGGCCAGCACCTCCACCGGCTGGCTCCCGCCGCCGGCGTAGGAGACGTCCACAGCCAGGTCGGACGACGGGTGGTTGGTCTTCCAGGGATCGATCTCCGCAACGTTCAGGTAGAAGTCCTGCGTGTCGATTCCCGCATGCGATACGGGATCATCAGGGTCGTGAGCCGACCGGGCCACGTTCAGCGCGAAGTCGAGGTTCCGCTCGAACTCCTCCTGGACCAGCTCCTCGTCGTCGGGGAACACGAAGCCTTGGCCGTGGGATTCCAGCTCGGGCGTCCACGCCAGGACTCCCCGCACCCCGTGGGCCCAGTCCGTGAACTCACCGTTGGTGATGTAGAGGTCGGCCCCCACCCCGGGGTCGTACCCCTCGATGGCGGGGTCGTCGTCGGTGCCGCTCAGCGCGACGTAGATGGGATCGTCGGCGCTCGGGGTGTTGTACTGCCACCCCTGCGTGTACAGGAGCAGGTTCCCGAAGGAGTGGTAGCTGATGGCGAACTTGAGGTCCGCCATGTCGAACAGGGCGATGTTTGCCTGGGTCTCCGGCTCGGAAGCCGGGGCGGTACCCCGGTACGTCTCGCTGGAGAATTGGGAGCTGGACCCCTCCTCGTCATAGTTCCAGTGCTCCGGATAGTTCCGGTTCAGGTCTACGCCCTCGGGCTGGCCGTCATCGTCCGCATCGAAGAGATTCTTCCGCCACAGACGCTCCTCGTCGAAGGTGTACTGGTAGCCGTCCGGGTTCTCCACCACCACGAACCACAGCTCCGTGGTCTTCAGGATGTTGTGGACCGTCTTGTTCCTGGGGAACCCGTCGATGTACCACCACATCAGCCGGCGAGCCACCTCAGTGCTAATCCACTCCCGAGCATGGGTGGTCCCCTGATAGAGGATCGCCGGACGCGTTTGGAGGGGGACGTCGCGCACGCCCTGGGTCATCCGGATGGCCAGGATGTCCCGCCCCTGGCGCGACTGGCCCAACACGTGAAGCTGGGCGATCTGCGGGTAGCGCCGGGCGACCCGACGGATCTCCGCCTCGATGCCGCCCGGCCCGTCGTAAGGCCGAAACACCTCATACCCGCCGGCCTGCTGGATGGTCGCCAGCCGGGTCTGCGTGCGACCCCTCCTGTCGCGCCACACCCGGAGCTTGACTCCCTCCCTGCGGAGCTGGTTCCGCTCGTCCCTCGACAGGACGAGGGACACCCTGATCCCCTTCCGCGTCGGCCGGACGGACGCGATGTCGTAGCCACCTTCGGTCAGCTCCTGGAATGTGGCCGCATCCACGGTGGCCCGGTACATCTCCAGCCCCCCGCTCTTGGTTTCTCGGGGCGCGCCGGAAGCACCGGTGCTCACTCCCACCAGAGAGAACAGAACGAACAGGACAACCAGCAGAGAGGTGCGCCTGGGTCGCATGGCAAACCCCCTTCGGCTCGACGGTCCAGCCAGGCCAGAACCTAGATTTGGTCTATCGCGGTTGGTGCGGGCGGCGCAAGCCGGACGGATCCCCGCTGGTCACGCGCGCAGCGAAACCGCCTCTCCCGCGCGCCGAAGCGGTCTCCGATTCCGCGATACGCTGGCGAGGTGAGAGGCATGAACCGGCTCGCAGCGGTCATGGCCCTGGCGTGGGCGGGAGCCGTCACCGGGCATGTCCTCGGGTACGCCCTCAGCCATCCCGTCGCCGCGGAGCGAGCGGCGTGGCTCCAGTCGACCGGTCATGGGTCGTTCGACATCGTGTTGGTGGTCGCGGGGACCGCTGGAGCCGCGGCCGTTGCCGTCGCGGCCCTTCGGACGAGCGGCCCGCTCACGCGAGTCGGAGGCCTCGCGGTCCGGCTGCTCCCGCTCCAGTTGGTGATGTTCTCGTTCGTCGAGCTCGCCGAGCGAAGCTTCGATCCCGAGGCGGCCATGGCCGACCCCGCCGTCCTCCTGGGCTTGGTGCTCCAAGTCGCCACCGCGGGCGGCCTGGCGCTCCTGACCCGGGGAGCGCAACAGACGGCTCGAGTCCTCAACGGGACACGCCCGGTCCCCCGTCTCCGGGCGCCCGGGTTCTTCACATCCCCCACTCCTCGGACGGACGTCCCCGCCCGTCCCGCCTTTCTCGACGCCGTCAGGCGCCGCGCCCCTCCCCTCCCGCTGGTCGGCTAGCACCACCCCGAGCGGAAGGAGAACCGATCGTGAGCAGATGGATCATCGTCGTGCTGGGCCTGGCCGCCCTGGGCACGTTGTTCGTCGTGCTGCGCCCTGAGGCCGCGCCGGAGCCCACGGCGTCGCCGAGTCCGACATCGACCGCCACGACCCCGGGCACTCCCACTCCCACCCCGACCGCGACGCCCGGTGCCGACGCGCTCGAGATCGAGGTCGAGGTGGAGGAGGGCCGGATCGAGCTCGAGGTCGAAGGCCAGCGGAGGCCGGGCTCGGGCCGGGTTCGGGTCGACGCCGGACAGCGGGTGGAGATCGAGGTCCAGTCCGACTCAGCCGACCACGTGCACGTTCACGGCTATGACCTGCTGGCAGACGTGAGTCCGGAACGCCGGGCTCGGGTCCGGTTTCGCGCCGATGTGACGGGCATCTTCGAGGTGGAGCTGGAGGACGCCGGACTGCTGCTCTTCCGTCTCGAGGTCACGCCGTGAGGCCAGGTTCGCGCGCGATCACCGCTCTCGTCGGCGGCCTGCTTCTCGTCATCGGGGGGGCTGCACCCGCCTCGGCGCACGGGATCGGGGGCCGTGTGGACCTCCCCGTCCCGGTATGGCTCTTCGTGTGGGGTGCGGGGGCGGTCGTCATCGTCTCCTTCGTGGCCCTCGGCGTTCTGTGGAAGGAGCCTCGTCTGGAGGAGGCGGCGAAGGGACGTCCGTTGCCCGAGCCACTCCAAGCCCTGTTCCGGAGCCCCGTGGCCGAAACCGTTGTTCGAGCGGGGTCGCTGGCCGTGTTCGTCGGCGTGGCGGTGGCCGCGGCGGCCGGCCAGGACTCCTCGGCCGCCAACGTGGCCCCCGTCTTCGTCTACGTGTGGTTCTGGGTCGGCCTCGCCTTCCTGCACGCCGCCTGGGGCAACCTTTGGGCGACGCTGTCGCCCTGGGACACGCTGGCCCGGGTGCTGGGCGTCGGCGACCGGCCCCGGCACCCGTATCCGCTCGCGTGGGGACGATGGCCGGCGACTGTCTTGATGTTCGGATTCGTGTGGCTGGAGCTAGTCTATCCGGCCGGCGCGTCGCCGAAGGCTCTAGCGGTGGCCATCGCCGGATACACCGTCGTCACCCTGGGCGGCATGTCGCTCTTCGGCCGGAAGGCCTGGAACCGGAACGGCGAGGCCTTTGCCGTGTACTTCGACCTGCTGTCGAGGATTTCCCCGCTCGCAAGGGACCGGGACGGCCGGGTCATCCTCAGGCCTGTTCTCGGCGGCCTTCCCGGTCTTTCCCCGAAGCCCGGCCTGATGGCCTTCGTGATGGTGCTGATCGGTTCCACCACCTTCGACGGGCTCTCATCCTCCAACCTCTGGCAGTCCTGGGTGGGGGGACTCTCGCTCGGCGACCAAGTGATCGCCGACACGACCGGACTCGTCGGAATGATCGGGGTCGTCACTCTGGCCTATACCGTCTCCATGGCCGCCGGGGGCGCCGTCCTCCGGACCCCCTGGCACCCACTCGCCGTCCTGTTCGCGCACAGCCTCGTTCCCATCGCCCTGGCGTACGCGGCCGCCCACTACTTCTCGCTCCTGGTCCTGGAGGGTCAGCTGGGGATCCGCCTGCTCTCCGACCCACTGGGCCTGGGGTGGAACCTCCTGGGGACGGCGAGCTTCGTTCCGAACCTCGCCCTCGTCTCGGCCGCCACGATCTGGTACGTGCAGGTGGCGGCCATCGTGGCGGGGCACGTGGCAGGGGTCGTCACCGCCCACGACCGGTCGGTGGCCCTGTTCCCGGGACAGCTCGCCGTGCGCAGCCAGTACGCCCTCCTGGCGGTGATGGTGTTGTTCACCGCGGGCGGCCTGACCCTCCTGTCGGGAGCCTGAGATGGGTGCCGCCCCTATCGTCGCCCATGCAGGCGAGGAGATCCTCCTCGTGGTGGCGGCGGGATGGATCGTGTATCTCCTGATCAAGGGGATGCGCGGGCGGGGAGGCGAGCCGCCCGCGACCGGGCCGTGTCTCTACTGCGGAACGATTCTTCCCAGAGAAGTCTCGCGCTGTCCGACGTGCGGCTTCCGGGCACGGAGGGGGAATCTGGGAGGAGGAACTCGACTCCGTACGGAGTAGGCGACCTACCTCGTTCCGAACTGCGCCCGCATCATGGCCTTGGCCAGCTCCGCCTGCATCTCCGTCCGGCCCTCGTCCTCGACGCGGCGGCGGAGCTCGTCGGCCCGGGCCTGGGCCGCCGCTGCGTCGATGTCGCGGGGCAGGGCGGCGTGCTCGGCGAGCACGTCAACCCGGGTGCGCTCCTCGCCTGGGGTGACGTGCAGGAATCCGCCATCCACGAGGATCAGCTCCGAGGGGCCGCCCGGTCCCTCAGGGAGGATGCGCACCGGATGGATGTCCAGCGAGACGAGCATTGGGGCGTGGCCGGGAAGGATCCCCACGTCCCCGTCGGTGCCCTTGGCGATGACCATTCCGGCCTCGCCGGACCACACCTCCCGCTCCGGGGACACCACGTGCACCTCGAGCGTGGCCATCGCAGGCCTACTCCTCGCCTTCCTTGGCGAGCTTCTCCCCGGCTTCCACGGCTTCCTCGATCCCGCCGACCATGTAGAAGGCTTGCTCGGGCAGACGGTCGAGCTCACCTCCGGTGATCATCTGGAACCCTCGGATCGTGTCTTCGATGGACACGTACTTCCCCGGCACACCGGTGAACTGCTCCGCCACGAAGAACGGCTGGGAGAGGAACCGCTCGATCTTCCGCGCCCTGGCCACGATGACCTTGTCCTCCTCTGACAGCTCGTCGATCCCCAGGATGGCGATGATGTCCTGGAGGTCCTTGTACCGCTGGAGGATCTCCTGGACCCGGCGGGCTACCCCGTAATGCTCGTCGCCGATGTATCTGGGGTCGAGGATCCGCGACGTCGAATCCAGAGGATCGACGGCCGGATAGATCCCCTTCTCCACGATGGCACGGGAGAGGACCGTCGTGGCATCCAGGTGCGCGAACGTCGTGTGCGGGGCGGGGTCGGTGATGTCGTCGGCCGGTACGTAGATGGCCTGAAGCGAGGTGATCGAACGGCCCTTGGTGGACGTGATGCGCTCTTGGAGCTCGCCCATCTCGTCGGCCAGCGTGGGCTGATAGCCAACCGCGCTCGGCATCCGCCCCAGCAGTGTTGAGACCTCCGAGCCGGCCTGCACGAAGCGGAAGATGTTGTCGATGAACAGCAGCACGTCCTGCCGCTGGACATCGCGGAAGTACTCGGCAACCGTGAGCGCCGCCAGGCCCACCCGCAGCCGGACCCCGGGCGGCTCGTCCATCTGGCCGAAGATCAGGGCCGTCTTGTTGATGACGCCCGACTCGGTCATCTCCAGCCAGAGGTCGTTTCCCTCGCGGGTTCGCTCTCCGACCCCGGCGAACACCGAGACGCCGCCGTGCTGCTCGGCGACCCTGTGGATCATCTCCTGGATGATCACGGTCTTCCCCACCCCGGCCCCACCGAACATGCCGATCTTGCCGCCCTTCACGTACGGCTCCAGGAGGTCGATGACCTTGATACCCGTCTCGAAGATCTCCGTCCTTGCCTCGAGGTCCTCGAACTTCGGTGAGTCGCGGTGGATCGGCCAGTACTCCTCCGCGTCAACCTGGTCGGTATCCAGCGGCTGGCCGAGGACGTTGAACACGTGGCCGAGAACCTTCTCCCCGACCGGCATGGTGATCGGGCGCCCGGTGTTCCGGATGGGGACCCCCCGGATCACGCCGTCCGTGGGCTTCATGGCGATGGCCCGCACGGTGGAATCCCCGATGTGCTGAGCCACCTCGCACACGATCGTGTCGGTCAGGCCTCCCAGTGTTCGCTCGAGCTCCAGAGCCGTATGGATCTCCGGCAGCCCGTCGGGGGGGAACTCCGCGTCCACCACCGGGCCGATGATCTGCACGACCCGCCCGGTCGCGTCGCCGTTCTCAGCCATACTCCTACGCTCCTTCCCGGATCTGGCGGAGGGCTTCGGCCCCGCCGACGACCTCCATGAGCTCGGTCGTGATCTCCGCCTGGCGGGCCTGGTTGGCCACGCGGGTCAGGCGGCGGATCAGGTCCTCCGCGTTGTCGGTGGCGGCTTTCATCGCTCGCCGGCGGGCCGCGTTCTCCGACGCCGCCGATTCCAGCGTGGCGTGGAAGATCTTCGCCGTGACGTACCTGGGGAGCAGCGCGTTCAGGATGGCGGCCGGCTCCGGCTCGAAGATGTATTCGGCAGCCGGCTCTCCCTGTGCTCCCCTCACCTCTTCCGGCGCGACCGGCAAGAATCGCTTGTCGATGGGCCGGAGCGTGAACGCCGATCGGAAGTCCGTGTACACGGCGTGGACCGCGTCCACGTCGCCTTCGGCGAACGCTCCGATCAGAGCCTCTCCGATCTCCTCCGCCTGCGAGTAGCCGGGTACCTCGCTGAACCCGGTCCAGGACCGCTCGACGGGGATGCGCCGGAACCGGAAGTAGGACGCCCCCTTCCGACCGACGACGTAGAGCAACGGTTCCAACCCGTCGCCGCGCAGCCGGCCGATCAGCCGCTCGGCCCGCCGGATCACGTTGGAGTTGTAGGCACCGCAGAGTCCCCGGTCCGACGTGACCAGCAGGACCGCGACGTTCTGGGGATCGGGCCGTTCTTCGAGCAGGGGATGAACCAGCGCTCCCGCCTGTCGAGCGACGTCCTCCATCGCCTTGGTGAGCTGCTCCGCGTAGGGCCGGGCGGCCTCGACCCGCTGTTGCGCCCTGAGGATCCGGGAGGCCGCGATCAGCTCCATAGCCCTGGTGATCTTCATGGTGGACTGCACGGATCGGATCCGCCGGCGGATCGTGCGGAGCTTCGCGCCCATGGTCGACTGCGCTAGGAGCCGGAGGGCGGGGGACTCTCGGTCCCGCCGTCGGGCTCGTCCTCGCCGACCCGATCCCACCCCACGTCCGGCTTCCGCTGGTCCACGGGGCCTCCCCCGACCACCCCGGCCCCGGTTCCCGGCCCGGCCTCGGAGGGCACAAACTGCTTCCTGAAGTCCTCGATCGCTTCCTTGAGCGTCGTCTCGACCTCGTCGGTCAGCGTGCCCTTGCTCGCCAGATGCTTCCCGATCTCGGGATGCCGGCTCTCCATGTACTGGAGGAACTCGGCCTCGAACCGCTTGCAATCGGCCACGGGGATGTCGTCGAGATGGCCACCGGTCACGGCGTAGATGATCATCACCTGATCCTCCACGGACATCGGCTCGTACTGGAGTTGCTTCAGCACCTCCACGACACGAGCACCCCGCTCGAGCTGCGCCTGGGAGGCCCGGTCGAGCTCCGAGCCGAACTCCGCGAAGGCCTCCAGCTCCCGGAACTGGGCCAGGTCGAGCCGGAGTCGCCCGGCGACCTGCTTCATCGCCTTGATCTGGGCGTTCCCTCCCACTCGGGACACCGAGACGCCGACGTTGATCGCGGGCCGCACGCCCGCGTTAAAGAGGTCCTTCTCGAGATAGATCTGTCCGTCGGTGATCGAGATGACGTTCGTCGGGATGTACGCGGAGATATCGCCGCCCTTGGTCTCCACGATCGGTAGCCCGGTCAGGGACCCTCCACCGAGTTCGTCGGAGAGCTTGGCGCATCGCTCGAGCAGCCGGGAGTGAAGGTAGAAGACGTCCCCCGGATACGCCTCCCGGCCGGCGGGGCGGCGGAGAAGGAGCGACATCTGCCGGTACGCCTCGGCCTGCTTCGAGAGGTCGTCGAAGATCACCAGGGCATGCTGGCCGTTGTACATCCAGTGTTGGCCAATGGCCGATCCCGCGTAGGGCGCCACGTACTTGAACGGGCTGGGATAGTCCGCCGGCGCGTTGACGACCACCGTGTACTCCAACGCCCCGTGCTCCTCGAGCGCACCGACGACCTCGGCCACCGTCGAAGCCTTCTGCCCGACCGCGACGTAGACGCATTTCACCTGCTTCTTCGGGTCGCCGGTGGCCCAGTTGTCTCGCTGGTTGATGATGGTGTCGATGGCGATGGCCGTGCGGCCCGTCTGCCGGTCACCGATGATGAGCTCGCGCTGGCCTCGGCCGATCGGCGTCATGGCGTCGATGGCCTTGATCCCGGTCTGAAGGGGTTCCTTGACCGGTTGTCGCTGGATCACCGTGGGGGCCTGGAGCTCGAGGACCCGGTCCTCTCTCGATCGGAGGGCACCCTTCCCATCGAGCGGCCGCCCCAATGGGTCGACGACCCGGCCGAGCAGGGCGTCTCCCACAGGAACCGAGAGGATGCGACCGGTTCGCTTGACCGGATTGCCTTCCTCGATCTTCTCCGGCTCCTCCGTGAGAAGGACCACGCCGATCTGTTCCTCTTCCAGGTTGAACGCCAGCCCCATGATGCTGCCGGGGAACTCCAACAGCTCGTTGGCCATGCACCCCGGAAGACCGGATACCCGCGCGATACCGTCCCCCGTCTCCAGGACCCGGCCGACCTCCTCGCGCTCGACTTCGGGCTTGAACGATTCGACGTGTTTTTTGAGGGCTGCCGCGATCTCTGCCGCGCTGATCGTTAGCTCCGCCATGTTCCTGCTCCTCGGTTGCTACTCCTTGGGTCCTTCGCCTCGCCGGGCTACTCGCCCGGAACCCCTGTCACATTCTGCTCATGCGCTCTCGAGCAAGCTCGAGGCGCCGACGCACCGATCCGTCGAAAACCTGGTCCCCCACCCTGGCCACCACTCCGCCCACGACCGACTCAGGGTCCACGACGATCTTCAGCTCGATCTGCTGGCCGGTGGCTCGAGACAGCGCGTCGGCGAGACGCTTTCGTTGCGGGCCGGAGAGGGGGACGGCCGTCCGGACCTCGGCGACGGCGCGCTGCCGGCGCTCCGCGGCCAGTCGCACCAGTTCGTCCACGATAGCGCCAAGGTCCCGCGCCCGGCCTTGCTCGACGACAAACGCCAGAAGATTGACCGTATGAGGACTGGCTTTCTTCCCCAGGAGATCGTTCAGGATCTTGCGCTTCCTTTCGGCCGGGAGGGCGATATCGGTGAGTGCGTTCCGTAACCTCGTCTCCTTCTCGAGAGCCCGGGCGAACCGGAACAGCTCGTCACCGACCTCGGTCAAGACACCTTCCGCCTCCGCCACCGAGAACAATGCTTGAGCGTAACCCCGCATCAGGTCGCCGCGACGAGCCATGGATCAGCTCTTCCTCTTTCTCGCCGTGCGCTTCGCTGTTGAGGTCTTGGCGGACGAGGACTTCCTCGACGCGCCCTTGGCAGGGGCGGCCTTCCTTCTCGACGTTCCCTTGGCCGCGGGCCGTTTCGCCGCAGCCTCGCGGCGGTTGCGGTTGCCGTTGCCTTCATCGCGTGGGCGCTCACCCTTCCGATGCCCGTTTCCCGAGCGGGCCAGCTCATCGATGTACTCGTCCACCAGCTTGGCCTGGCGACGCCTGTCGAGAGACTGCCCGATGACCCGCGAGGCCAGCTCGATGGTGAGCTCGCCCACGTGCCCGCGGAGCTCCTCGAACGTTCGGTCCCGTTCCGCCTGGATCTCCCCCTGAGCCCGGGCCACCACCTGGCGGGCCTCGTCTTCCGCTTTCGCCAGCATGTCCTTGCGCAGGGACTCGGCGGTCTTCCGAGC
>JBOGWB010000026.1:0-42206 GCA_050693035.1 Actinomycetota bacterium | reverse complement strand
GACCGGACGATGTCGGTGAACATGAAGGTCCGGATCACGCGCGCCGGAGGCGCCACGGCGGCGTCGGGGCCGAGCAACCCGGCCGCCCGGCGCAGGTCCAGGGCGGCCCCGAGGCGCTCGAACGCCGAGCGAGCCGCCTGGAGCTCCAGGAGGGCGGACTCCTCGTCTCCCTGCGCCCGATAGGCCTCCCCAAGGAGCAACCGGGCCCGAGCCGCCTCGTAGGGCGCGTCGACCTCCCGCCAGAGCTGCCAGGAGCGCTTGAGGCTCCGGCACGCGGAGGCGGGGTCGCCCTCGGCCAGTTGGAGCGCCCCCCTGCCCATGGCCGCCTCGGCTCGGAGGGCGGGGGAGCTGAACTCTTCGGCGATCGACTCGAGCTCGTCAGCCTCGACCCGCGCCGCTTCCAGATCACCTGCCGCCACGGCGATCTCCACCGCCGTGGGAAGCAGCTTCGCGCGGTCGAGCCGCACGGTCGCCTCCTCCAGAGCCCGCCCGATGGCCGCCTGCGCACCGTCGACCTTTCCCCGGGCCAGACGGAGGAGCGCGATCCCCGGCTGGGGATCCCGCCCCTTCTCGTGAGCCTGCCGGAAGGCGTCCTCAGCGGCTTCGAGGTCTCCCATCCGCAGCCGGATCACGCCGATCTCGTAGAAGCCCTCGCCGGCGAACATGAGCAAGCCGGCGTCTTCGAGCTCGGAGCAGGCCTGCCTTGCCTCGCGCTCGGCTTCGGCCCAATGCCCGAGCAGGCGGATGACGTCAGCCCGGTGCACCCGGCAGATGCCGGGGAACCCGGCGATCGACTGCCGCTCGCACCACCGTTTGGCCGCCTCCGTCCATTCCCCGGCCCGACGGTAGTCTGCGAGGGCGCCGGACAGGGAGATGGTGTTGCAGTAGACGATGCCGGTGGCCCAGGGCCCGATCTCCCCACCCACCGCGGCCACCGTGGCCTCGTCCGCCAGGCCCAGGCCCTCCTCGACCCTCCCCAGGCGGACCAGGAACTCGCCCTGGTCGTGGAGGGCGATCGCCTGCAGGTCACGGTTTCCCACCCCCGTCCCGATGTCCAGGGCTTGGCGGGTGAGCTCCAGGGCTCGCTCCAGATCTCCTTCACCGGCCGCGTGGTTCGCCTGGATGCGCAGGAGCCACCCGTGCTCGGCGGTCTCCGGATGGTCGGCCAGGAGCCGTTCCGCCCGAAGGAACCACCCCCGGCTGACCCCGGTCTCCAGCTTCGCCTTGTGGTCCCGGGCGAGGGCGATGGCCATTCCCGCCGCGGCCACCTCGTCTCCCCCGTCCAGGTACGCGGCGAAGGCTCGCTCCCGGGCGGAGACGCACGCGTCGCCCCGACCGACCCACCAGGCCGCCTCGGCCATGGTGGCCAGGTCGTCCGGCGACAGTGGCTCTCCGGCGTCGGCCTCGGACAGCAGGTCGAACGCCTCTTTCCAGGCGTGTTTCCGGGCGGCCTCGCGGCCGGCCTGCAGAGGGTCCTGGATCATGGTCTGGTCCACCGAGGGTCCTTCCGTTTCGATCGCATGGATTGTCACACCCCCCTGACAGGTTGACCAGGGGTGTGGTCGCCGACCGATTCCAGAAGAAGGAGCCGAAAGTCGGACAACTAAGACTAGACAGTTATGCCGCCGCTGTTCTACGTTCGGGCCAGTCTCCGTCCCAGAGGCCGGGACAGGGGGACCAGTCAGGGGATTGCAATGCGCGGGAGAGACCCTCCTAGCACGTCCTCCGGATAGCTTTCCCACGCCCATTCGCGAAGGGGGCAAGCATGCAATCGCGTACCCGATGGTTGGTCCTGCCGGTTTCCCTGATGGCGGTCGCCCTTCTGGCGCTCCCGGCCCCGGCGGACCACGACACCCGCCCGCATACCGACAACATGGTGTCCATGGGGCACAGTCCGCACGAGGCCGCGTTCCTGTCCGAGCCGGCCGTGTCCCGCCATGTTAACTCCGACCTGGCTTTCTGGGGAAGGCGTGCATTCAACGGCAACTACAACGGCTGGCGAACCATTGACATCGCCGACCCGAACAGCCCGGTCGAGCTGGACTGGTACGACGAGTGCAACGGCGACCAGGGTGACATCGTGGTCTGGAACAACGTCCTGGTACGGTCGTGGAACTCGCCGGCGCCTGATCCCGCTGGTCCCAACGGGCGGTCCTGCGGTGGAGCCCCGGTACCGCTCGGGTGGGAGGGTCTGCACGTCTTCGACATCACCTCACCGACCAGTCCCATCCTGCGGGGATCGATCGAGCTGGATTGCGGTTCCCACACGGCAACGCTCGTGCCGGACATGGATAACGACCGGCTGCTCGTGTACAACAACATCTCCAGCGGATGTGACTGGATGGACATCGTCCAGATCAACCTGCCCCTGAGGAGCCAGGACGACATCCAGTACGTGCGGGCCGAGCCGATCACGGGCGGCAGCCTCGGCAGCAACAACGGCTGCCACGACGTGGGCGTGATCCTGGGCGATGAGCCGAGGGCGGTCTGCGCCAGCGGCCACGCGGCGAACGTCTTCAGCTTGGGCGGCTCCAGAGGCGGGACGCTCGAGAACCCGCGGCTCCTGTACACGATCGAGGAAGAAGACGGCCAGGGGAACAAGGTCGGGATCGGCGGTCGCTGGCATTCGGGCACGTTTACGTGGGACGGGAAGGTCCTCGCCATGGGTTGGGAACCCGGTGGAGGCGCCGCGCCGGAATGCGAGACCGCAGACCCCGACATCAAGAAGTCGATGTTCTTCTACGATGCCGACACCGGAAACAAGCTCGGTCAGTGGACACTGCCACGTGGGCAGGACGGCGCCGGCGAGAACTGCACGATCCACAATTACAACATCGTGCCGCTGAACGACGGCCGATACGTCGCGGTCGGAGGCCACTACCAGGCGGGGACGTGGGTCGTCGATTTCACCAACCCGGCCAGCCCCGTGACGGTTGGGTGGTCCGACCCACCGCCCCTCGAACCCACGGACCTCGGGGGGGCCTGGTCTTCTTACTGGTACAACGGCTACATCTACGAGTCGGAGATCACGAAGGGATTGAACGTCTTCGGCGTTGACGACCCGGCTGTGGCCGGGGCGCTCAGGTTGCCGTTCCTGAACCCCCAGACGCAGATGAACCGGATCGCGCAGACGTACACCTTCGCCTCCGACGTCAACATCCGCCATCGTCTGCGGCCGCATGTGTTCCGCGGCCGAGTGACTTCCGATGATGCCGGCTGCGTGGAGGATCGGGCCGTGCGGGTCAGGAAGGTCAGGCCGGGGCCCGATCGGACCGTCGGCAGGGACACCACCGATGACGAGGGCCGGTACGTGATACGTCACAGGCGGGGGGGAGCGGGCCGCTACTACGCGGTGGTCGCACCCAGCAGCTTCGCCGAGGGCATCAACACCGTCGTCTGCCAGCGAGACGCCTCGGGCAGGATCCGCGTCCGCCGGTAGTGCCCGCCGGAGTCAAGTCATGGATGAGAGGACCGGCCCGGCAACCGGGCCGGTCCCTCTCCGCTCCTGGGCTCCCCAGGCCAGGAGGGTGCGCCTTCCTCAACCGCTGCATGGCTGACTGAATCGCCCATGTTGACAAGCTCGGGAAGGGAAGAACAGAATCTCACCATTCCGCCGCGGGGGGGCCGTGGCGTCACCAGGACCACGGGGGGTGGCTCCAAATGCGATGGCGATCCAGACTTTCCTTCGTCAACGTCTTCGTGCTCACGCTGGGGATGACGATGCTCCCGGCCGGAGCCGACCACAACGACGATCTCCATACCACCAACATGACCCATGAGGGCACCTCGCCGCAGAACGCGGCCACCAACTCCGACCTGGCCTTCTGGGGCAACCGGGCGTTTGCGGGGCACTTCAACGGGTTCAGGGTCATCGACATCTCCAACCCGACCGACATCGAGAACCCCGCCAACGTCCTGGCCAACTTCAATTGTCCCGGCTCTCAGTTCGACGTATCGGTGTGGGACAACGACGCCGACCCGGAGGCGGACCTCCTTTTCGTCTCCGTCGACGCGCCCAGGACGAACGACACGTGCGTGAGCGCCGCAACCACCGCCGGCAACCCAGACTCGTGGGAGGGCATCCGGGTCTTCGACATCAACGACCTCTCCGACATCCAGCAGATCGCGGCAGTGCCCCTGGATTGCGGCTCCCACACCCACACGCTTCTCACGGGGCCCGACAACCCGGCCACCGGGGAGCCGGACTTCCTGTACCTCTACAATTCCTCCTACCCACTGGGTGGCGGCGCCGTCACCAACGACATCGACGCCGACGCCACCACGGTGCCCATGAGGGCGGCCGGCACCAAGAACGACGGCACGGAGTGCCTGGAGCCGGAGCCGGAGCCCGAGGGAACGAGCGGGGACTGGGTCGGCAACAAGCACCACAACAAGATCTCCATCGTACGGGTCGAGCTGGCCGCCCCGGCCACGGCGGACGACCGGACCCCTCACCCGTCGGGGACGGGTTGGGTGTACACGAACGTCAAGGAGGTGGCTCTGCCGTTCGGCGGGTACGAGACCCAGGTCCAGATCGGTGACCGGATCTTCAACATCACCGCGTGCCACGACATCGCGGCGTTCATGGGGCGGGGCCGTGCGGTGGGCTCGTGCTTCCGCGAGGCGATCATCTGGGACATCGCCGACCCGTTCAGCCCGGTGTTCCTCCGGCGCATCCGAACCCTCGATGTGGACACGCTGTTCCATTCGGTCACCTTCAGCTGGGACGGCAAGGTGATCGCGCTGGAGGACGAGGCCGGCGGGGGCGGCGAGAACCGGTGCAAGCTGGAGGATGGGGAGACCGACCCGCAAGGGTCCATCTACTTCTACACGCTGTCAGGACGCCCCCTGGGCACGTTCAAGATCCCCCGACAGGCCCCCGGGATCTGCACGGCGCACAACTACAACACCATCCCGCTGAACAACGGGCGCCGCGTGTTGGTATCGGCCTGGTACACGGGCGGTACCTCGATCGTGGACTACACGGACCCCGCCAAGCCCAGGGAGCTCGGGTTCTACTCTCTCAATAGCCCCGTCGGCGGGGTTGGCCCGAACGTTCAGGGGAGCTCGTGGTCGTCCTACTGGTACAACGGCTACGTCTATGACAACAACATCCCGCGGGGGCTGGAGGTCTTCTCATTCACCCACAACGTCCTTGCGAGTGAGGTCGACCTGCCGTTCCTGAACCCGCAGACGCAGATGGACCTCATCCCGCAGACGTACACGGTCGCGTCCACCGTTTCGATCCGACACAAGATGAGCCCCCACGTATTCAGGGGCCGCGTGGAGTCCGCCAACGAAGGCTGCGAGGATTCCCGGACCGTCCTGGTGAAGAAGATCCGGCCGGGGCCCAACCGGACGGTCGGCAGGGACACCACCGATGCCGAGGGCCGGTACTCCCTGCGCCACAGAAGGGGCGGAGCGGGTCGCTACTACGCTGTGGTCCAGGCCAGCAGCTTCGCCGAGGGCATCAACACCGTCGTCTGCCAGCAGGATCGGTCGCGCACCATCCGCGCCCGCGCCTAAGAGCAGGCGGTTCGCGGACGGAGAGATCGGCCCCGGCCACGGGGCCGATCTCTTCCTTGGTAGCATGATTGACGTGCGCAGAAGGCGATCGGGCCGACTGGCCCTGCTCGCGTGCTCGCTGACTGCGAGCGTGCTGATACCCATAACCGCCCAGCCAGCCTCGGCTTGCGAGTCGTCGCCCGGTGCGCTCTACCTGGCCAATTTCTGGGGCCCAGGGGACGTCGGCTCCCAATTCTACGCGGCAGCCGAGAACGCCGGCCCCGCCACCGCGACCATCCGGCCTTGGCCCGGAGACTGTCTGGGGCGGGACACTCAAGGGACATATGAGACGGCCAACGGAACCGCGGTGGCCCCGGAGGACTACACGCACACCGAAGATCTGACCCCCCGGATATGCACCGACGTCCACGATGGGTTCTGTGGACCTTATCCGACTCAGGATCAGCCGGACATTCCAATCGCTGATGATTCCAACTCAGAGGCGGCCGTCCAGTCGTTCCTGTTCCGACTGACGTGGGGTGAGCATGGTCTGGCGGACCCTCCATTGCCAACCGCTGCCCCCGTCCACGTCGTGGACGATGAAGGTACCGGCCGATTCTCCCTCGAACCGATCGTGACTGGGTCGACCGCGGTGACCTATTCGCGGAGCGAGACCTTCCCATCGATCCGGATCCCGGTGTTCCGGGCGGGGCCCGCCGCCGGAACGACGTCGGTGACGTATACGCTCGGCGCGCCTTCCGATACGGCGACGCTCGGCGTGGACTACACGGATGCATCATTGACACCTGGCACCCTTAGCTTCGGCGACGGCGAACGAGTGAAGGCCATCCCGATCTCCATCCAAAATGACCAGCAGACCGAGGGCTCCGAGATCTTTCAGGTCGCCCTGACCGGAGCTCAAGCCGTCGACCCGAAGACGACGACGGTTACGATCATCGACAACGACTCGGACGACATCGCCCCCAAGAGCTGGTTCCATCACCCGAGACACGGAAGGACCTATCGCCACGGGGACTACCGCCTGCGGGAGATGCACGTGTTCTTCTCCGACGAGGGAGGCTCGGAGGTCGTCTCGGTGGAGATGGCCCTGCGGAAGAAGCGGCTCAACGGGTCCTGCGCCTGGTGGGTGTCGGGCGGATGGCAGGGCGGCCCGTGTAGCTCCAAACGGTGGATGCCCATGAAGTTCGACTTCGACCTGTACCTCAAGCGGTTCCGGAAGGCCCTGGCCCCCAGCGTGGGGACGAAGATCAGGAACTACACCGCGTGGTGCCGGGCCACCGACGGCGCGGGGAACGTCCAGACCTCGTTCCTCCACGACCGGAAGGGGACCAGGGCGAAGGGCGACGGGAACTGGAGTACTTTCGAGGTGAAGAAGGGCTGATGACGCCGCCCGGGATCGTGGCATCGATCCAGCTCCTCGAGGCACACGGACGCCCCCAGCGCCCCGTCTCTGAGGCCGTGGCCCTCCCGGGCCGAGGGCTCGACGGCGACATCCACGGCAAGACCAAGGACGACGGCAAGCGGCAGGTCCTGCTGATGGATACCGAGAGCCTGGAGGCCCTGGGCCTGTCCCCGGGTGACCTTCGGGACCAGATCACCCTGGACCTCCCCGGGCTCCAGCGATTGAGCGCCGGAACGCGCCTCCGCATCGGCGAGGCGGAGCTCGAGCTGACCGGCCCCTGTGAGCCCTGCACCCATATCGGGGAGCTCCTCGGCAGGGAGGACCGGGAGGGGTTCCGCCGACTCCTGGGAGGGCGTCGCGGGGTCATGGCCCGCGTCGTCGCGGTGTCTGGCGCCGGCCGGATCCGGGTGGGAGATCCGGCGGAGGTCCTTCCCGCCCCGGTGGGCTCAGCGCCGTCACAGGCCGACTAGCATCGCGCCAGCCCAACCGGCTCCCGGCCCACGACCGGCGGGTATGCTCGCGGGGACGTGGAGCCCGTTCGCGTGCTCGAGCAGCTCGTGGCCGTCCCGTCGCACCTGCGGGAGTCAGAGGCCCAACGGCTCGTGGCTCGGCTGCTCGAGCGATGCGGCTTCCGCGTCCGTCTCCAGGAGATCGAGCCCCGCCGTCCGAACCTCGTGGCCACCCGGGGGCGGGGAGGCCCGGTCCTCTGCACCCACATCGATACCGTGCCCCCGTTCCGCCATCGCCACCCCTACAGCCTCCGGCGGGCCCGTGGACGGCTGGTGGGCCGGGGGGCCGTGGACGCCAAGGGGCAGCTCGCCGCAGCCATCGTGGGCGCGGCGAGCGCTTCGGGGCCGGCGACGATCGCGGTGCTGGCGGACGAGGAAGGGATGGGGCGGGGCTCTCAACGGGTCCGCCTCCCGTCCGCCGCGGCCAGCGGGGTGCTGGTGCTGGAGCCCACAGGATTCGCCGTGTGCAACGAGCAGGCCGGCTACCTCGACCTCGAGCTCGCGGCCAGGGGGCCGGGCGGACACGTGGCCAGCCGGGGCGACCCCGGGCTGCTCCAGCGCCTGGTCGAGGCGGCCGAGCGCATCGGGTCCCTCCCCGTGTTGCGGTCGGGACGGTCCCGGGTGGGAGAGCCCTGGTTCCGGATCACGCTGGCGCAGGGGGGCGAGGACCCCTGGCGCCTTCCTGGCCGGGCCCGCCTCCGCATGCAGCTTGCGGTGCTGCCGGGGGTGTCTCTGGACCACGTGCGGGAGGCCATCGACGAACTGTCGCTCGGCCCGATCCGGGTTCGGGTCGCGGACTCCGAGCCCGCGGCCACCTCCGAAGGCGGGGAGATGCTCCCGGCCCTGGAGCGAGCCGTGCTCCAGCTGGACGGCCAGGTGCGGCGATCGCTCATGACCTCGTGGACCGACGCGGCCAACCTCGGTATCCGTGGCTATCCGTGGGTCGTCTACGGCGGCGGCGACCTCGGCCCGGCGCACTCGGACGAGGAGTGGATCGCCGAGGACGATCTCCGGCACCTCACGGAGCTCTTGGCGATCCTCATCGAGGAATGGTCCGGCCGGGCTCGAGCCCTCTGAGAACTCGTCATGGCGCGCCTGCTCCGAACGCTTGCCGTCTCGGTCTTCGCGGTTTGGCTGGGCTGGAACCTGTACCGCCATGTGCTCGTGTACCTGCTCCGTGGGCGAGTGGTGGTGGTCACCGACCGGGTGCTGGGCAACCTGATCCTCGGCGCGGGCGGCCTCGCCGTCCTCCTTAGCCCGTTCCCGATCGATCTCTTCCTGCTGATCGCGGTCCTGGGCGGGGACGCCCTCCTCTGGTGGACGCAGGTCTGGGTGTTGGTGGGGATCCCCGCAGGACGGATCGTCGAGCGGGCCGGGCTGGTCCTCAGTGGCATGGGGTTCTCCCCCGGCGAGGTCGGAGAGAAGGGACTCCGGGAGGCCGGCGGGCGAATCTCGCTTCGGGTGGCCGCCTCGCCGACCGCACGGAGCCACCTGTTGCGCGTCCGGACGGCCCGTGGGATAAACAAGGTCGCTCTGTTTCGGGCGAACCTCAGGAAGTTCCTCGTGGCCATCCCCAGGGAGCGGAGGTGAGGCGGTGACCAAGATCCACAGGGACGTCGTGGTGAACACCGATCCCGAGCGGTGCTTCGACTTCATCGCCAACCCGTCGCTGGCACCCCTCTTCATCAGCAGCCTCTATTCCATCGACCCGATCGAGGTGGAGCCGAGGGGAGCGGGAAACCGATGGGGCTTCGAGTACGACATGTTCGGCGTCCCCATCCGCGGCGAGTCCGAGTGCATCGAGTTCGAGCGTCCCATCAAGTACGTGTGGCGGTCCATCCCGGGCGCATCGACCATCGACACCACGTTCAGCTACACGTTCCAACCCGAGAACGGCGGGACCAGGGTCTCCCTAGAAGTCGAGTACCAGGTCCCCGAGCAGGTGCTGGGAGGGAAGATCGCCGACAAGCTCGTCGTCGAGCGGATGAACGAGCACGAGGCCGATGCCGCCATCAGCAACCTCAAGGTCGTGCTGGAGGAGGCCTGAGGCGGACCTCGCCGTCCACATCCTTCGCTACGATCCGTGTTCCGCGTTTCCCGTGCCCCCCGGGTGGCTGACGGCGCGCGAGGAACGCATCCTCGCCGCACTCCGAGGCCCGCGAGCGGCCGAGTGGGCGGCCTCCCGCACCGCGGCCAAGGCCTCGGTCCTCCGACTCGTGGGTTCCAGGATCGACCCGAGCGGCGTTGAGATCACGGGCGAGCCTTCCGGCGTTCCCTGGGGGAGGATCGGGGGGGACCGCCTCCCGCTGAGCCTGGCGCACTCGGATGGCTGGGCCGCCGCCGCCGCTCATCGCCGCCTTCGGGTGGGGGTGGACATCGAGCCGCTTCGGCCGCTCCCCGATGGCATGGCCCGCTACTTCCTCTCCCCCGATGAGGATCTCGCCCTCGGAGGATGGACCGACCCGCCGACGGCTACGCTCGCCGCCTGGACGCTGAAGGAAGCCGCGCTCAAGGCGGCCGGCCGCGGCCTCTCGGTCCCTCCCCGAAGCATCCGGATCCGGTCGCTCGGCTCCGGCGGCCGAGCTGAGCTGAGCATGACCGGCCAGGAGTTCGTCGCGGCCTGCTGGCGCGACGGCGGTGCTGTGGTCGCCGTGGCCTGCGCGGCGACACGGCTCCCTGCGGTCCGGATCTTCAGCGAGATGGGTTGATGGACCCGCCGATCGGCATCCGGGCACTCGGCTATCGACTCGGCTCCACCGAGGCGACCCTGGACGAGCTCGACGCCGACGGCCTGTTGGCGTCTCCCCCCGAGCTCCTGCGGTCCTTCGGCTTCGACCGCGTCCACGTGGCGGAGAGCGCCGAGGAGCGCCGAGACCTGGCCCACCGCGCCGCGGGGGATCTCCTCACGATGAACGGCATCGATCCGCTGGACGTCGACGTCCTGATCCTGTTCGGAGGGCTCCCTCAAGAACCCGCTCCGCCGGAGGAGAACGGGGAGCTCATCGGGCGTTTCCGCTACCCGGTCGGGCGCCTCCAGCACGAGCTGGGTCTCGGCCGGGCCACCGCCTTCGCCCTAGGACAACAGGGCTGCGCCGCGCTCCTCTCGGCCCTCCGAGTGGCCAGGAGCCTGCTGGTGGCGGAGGAAGCGCGCAACGTCCTGTGCGTGGGCGTGGACGTCGTTCCTCCCGGAGCCAGGCGCGAGGTCGTCTACAACGTCCTCAGCGATGGCGCCTGCGCCGTCCTCGTCTCGCGGCCCTGGGAGCGGCTTCGTCCGGTGGCGTTCCGACAGGTGACCAAAGGCTACTACTGGGACAGTCCGGCTCGCCGGGACGAGATCGTGGCCGCGTACTTCCCCACCGCGCGGAACGTCATCCGCGAGGCGGTCGCCGCCGCAGGTCTCTCTCTCGACGACGTCTCGCTCGTCGTCCCCGACAACGTCAGCGCTCGGAGCTGGCAGATCCTCCTCGACCTCCTCGACGTCCCCGAGGAACGCGCGTTCCTCGGGAACGTCGCCCGCAAGGGCCACTCGATCAGCGCCGACCTCGTGGTGAACCTGAAGGACGCCCTGGAGGACCGGCTGCCCCAACCAGACGCTCCGGTGGCCCTATTCACGTTCGGCTTCGGCGCGAACTGGGGCGCGGCCGTGCTGCGAGCATGACGCCGGGCCCGACCGTCCTCGTCACCGGCGCCACGGGGACGCTGGGACCGGCCGTGCTGCCCCACCTCCTCCACTGCGGCTCGGTGGTCGCTCTGGTTCGCCCCGGCCAAGAGGGCCTCGCGGAACGCTCCGCGGGGCTGCTCGCCGCCGTCCGCTCGGAGGATCCCCGCGCGCCGGTGGAGCGGCTGGCCGTGGTGGCCGGAGACCTCACCCGCTCCGGGGCGGGACTCGCCACCCGGGACCTGCGACGCCTGTCGCGAGACGTGACCCACGTCCTTCATCTGGCCGCGGATACCCGTTTCTCCCCTCCGCTTCCCGAGGCCCTCGCGGCGAACCTCGACACCACCCTCGAACTTCTGCGAGTGGTCGCGGGCTTCGACCGGCTGCAGGGTTTCGGATTCGTCAGCACGCTGTACGTCGCCGGGACCCGCACCGGGGTCATCCGAGAGGAGGACCTGGCCGAAACGGGGTTCGTGAACACGTACGAGCGGGCCAAGTTCGAGACCGAGCGGGCCCTCCGTGAGCTGATGGCGGACGTGCCCATCGCCGTCTACCGGGTGGCCACGCTGTTCGGGAGCGCCCGCACCGGAGAGGTCCGAAAGCCGACCGCCATCCACCAAGCCATGCGCCTGTATTACCGCGGCCTGATCCCGATGATCCCGGGCGACCCGGCAGAGACGGTGGAGCTGATCGACGTGGAGCACGCCGCCGAGGCGGTCGCCCTGCTCCTGCTGGAGCGGTTCGCGCCGGGGACCACCTACCACCTGACCACGGATCCCGACCGGACCGTCACCCTCGGTGAGCTGATCGAGCAGGCGCACCGCGGGTTCGGGGAGCTGGACCCCGGATGGAAGCATCGGGGAGTCGAACCCCCTCCGGTTGTGCGGGCCGGCACCTATGGCCTCTTCGAGCGGACCGTCCTCGAGGCAGCCGACCCGGCCATGGCCGCCGTCGTCCGCACGATGTCGACGTTCCTGCCACAGCTCCTCTTTCCGAAGCAGTTCGCCCGCACCAACACGGAGGCCGCGCTCCCGGAGTGGCACCCCCCTCACGTCAGCGAGTACCTCCCACAGGTGCTCGCCCACTGTTTGCGCACCCGGTGGGGCCGGGCCGTTTCCCGCGAAGAGCCCGCCGCCACGGCGAGATGAGCAGGGTGAGTCGTCAGGAGCTCGAGGCCCGCCTGCTGCATTTCGTGAACAAGCATCTCCTCCCGGAGGGAGTCGAACCCGTGGATCCCACGACGCCGCTGTTTGCCGGGGGACGGATCAACTCCCTCCGGCTCCTCAACTTGCTTGCCTTCGTGGAACGGACCCTCGACACCGAGATCCCGGACGAGGAGATCGTGATGGACCGGTTCCACACCGTCCGGAGGATCTCGGAGGTTTTCGGCACCCGTGGCTGAGGGGAAGCCGCAAGCTTCGGTCCCGGGGGAGATCGAGGCGGCCCTCGACCGGCGGTTCACTCGGCTCGCCGAAGGCCACCAGGCCGTGGAGGTGGACCCACCGTACCTCCTCTCCCGAGATTTCCTGGACCGCGTGGAGTTCTTCTCCTCGTTCCCAGGTCGAGCGGTACCCGCGGGGCGGACGACAGCGTTCCTCCCCCCGGCCACGTGCTACCGGCTCTTCCAGGCGTTCCGGGGGTCCCACCTCAGCACCCCGATCGTGGCCACCCTGACGGGGCCCTGCTTCCGTCGGGAGCCCCGATACGACAGCAGCCGGCGTCGCGCGTTCACCATGCGCGAGGTGGTGGTGCTGTCCGATGAAGACGGCACGGCCGCGGCGCGCGAGGACATGGCCGCCGCCTCGTTGCAGCTGGCGCGGACGATGGGGCTCGACGCCCATCTCGAAGACGCCGAGGATCCGTTCTTCGCGGAACCCGGGCGGGCCAAGCGACTCCTCCAGCGATTGCTGCGGCTCAAGATAGAGCTCGTCGCCCCCGTCGCGGGCGAGAGCGTGGCGATCGCTTCGTTCAACCTCCACCAGGATTTCTTCGGGAGCCGCCTGGACATCACCGTCGGGGGAACTCCGGCTTGGTCGGCCTGCGCGGCGTGGGGGATCGAGCGATGGCGGCTGGCGCTCGAGGGGCGTTGACACCAGGATCGAGAGCCCATGCTACCCTGCCCGCGCGTGAGCACCTTCTACAACCGCACGCGTGTCTCCCGGTCCATCCCGAGACGGCTCATCCGTGACGGGAAGTGGCCCCTCCTCCCGGTCTACGCCCTGCTGAGGACGAGCGACCTGGCCAGAGAAGGGATCGACAACTCCGGCAGCTGGCGATTCGCGGACCACATCTACGAGGGCAGGCCGAGCGGACGGTTCGTCGCGGGCACGGCTCTCGACGCGCTACTGCTCTCCCTGCCGTCGACCCGGTCGTTCCGTGGGCGGTACCTGTTCGTCCGTCGCGAGGTCGAGCGCCGGCTGCCCATCCTCCTCGCGGGGCGCGATCGTCCCGTGACGGTGCTGAGCCTTCCCTCCGGGATCCCCCGCGACATCGCCGAGGCCGCAGCGTCCCTGCGTCGCCGAGGGGCAGTCAGCCACGAGGCGGCACGGTTCGTCGGCATCGACCTGGACCCCGAGGCCCTCGCCGCCGGCCACGCACTGGTCGAGCGGTTGGGAGTGGCGGACGCCTTCGACCTGGTGGAGGGGGACGCGTTCGACAGCTCGCGCTTCCCTCAGCCGCTCGACGTCCTGACCAGCACCGGCTTCGGAGAGTTCCTCGACGACGAACAACTCCGGCGCTTCCTCGAACAGTGCCACGACGCTCTGGCGCCGGGCGGCGTTCTGCTCACCACGGCCAGCGAGCGTCACCGGTTCTCGGACTACCTCCTCCGGGAGCTCGGGGAGATCCGGGTGCGCTACCGCTCCCGGGGGGAGATCGAGGACCTCCTCCGCGCGGCCGGGTTCGGCACCGTGCGTACGGCCACGGATCGCCGGCGCCTCCAGACCTTCGCCGTGGCCGAGAAGGCACAGACGTGATCTACGAGGACTACCTGATCGTCTCGGAGCTCAACCAATGGTCGCCGGAGCAGGACGTCCCATGGGACCTCCTCGACCCCGAGGCGGCGAGGGCCCAGCCGGAGATCCTCGATCAGCTCCGCGAGTCCGCCCTGATCGAAGCGATCCACCCGGTCACCACGAAGCATCTCATGGGCCTCCTGTGGGACGACGTCGACGCCACGTCGATCCTCTCGGTGGAGCTGTTCGAGGGGTTCCGCCACTTCTACGTGCTGCGGCGGTACCTGGATGCTGCGGGTCACGAGCCGGCCATCACGGATGAGGAGATCGTCCTGGCCCGTCGGAAGGCCGCCGAGGCCGTCGAGGGCGAGCCCGACCTCACTCAGGAGCTCGTGAACTTCATCTTCTCCGAGCACTTCGCGGCGTACTACTTCGTGCGCCTGCGGCAGCGGGCCCGCGAGCCCGTCCTCCGCACCATCGCCCACCTGATCGCCCGGGACGAGTTCCGCCACACTCAGATCTCCCAGGACCTCCTGAAGCAGCGGATCGAGCGCAACCAGGAGTCCGCGGAGCGAGTGCTCGGGGCTGCGGCGAGCTTCCGCCACTATGGAGCGACGGCTCTCGAGGAGGTGCCGGTGTTCCAGCGGACCGACCTCGGCGCGATCAAGTCGTTCATGAAGAAGATCGAGGGGCTCACCGGGCGACGCGTGGTGGACTACCTGAAGGAACGCCTTCCGGAGGACACGTGAGCAAGAACGGACCCGCCGAACCAGACCACGCCTGCAGCCACACCCTTCGCTTCCCGCCGCGGGCAGCCGAGCGTCAGATCTCCGACGAGGAGCTCTGGGAGCTCTCCTACTACCGCGCTTCCGAGCTCGCCGGGTCACTGCTGATGGGCCGCCTGGCACGTCGGGCTCGCGACGATGAGCTTCGGACCCGGCTCACCTGGCACTTCGCGGAGGAGGCCCGCCACGCGTGGCGGTGGACCGAGGTCATCCGAGCGCTGGGCGCGGACCCCGTGCCCGTGGCCGAGACCTACCAGTCGAACTACCTGGCCAAAGTAGAGATCCCCCCGGGCGAGCTGGAACTCCTGGCGCTCACCTACGTCTTCGAGCGCCGCGTTGCCCAGCACTTCGCGCTGCACCGGTCGCTGCCCGGCCTCCATCCGTTGGTGCGTGAAACCTTGGCATCGATGTGCACCGAGGAGGGGCCACATCTACGGTGGATCCGCGAGCGCCTCGACGCCGAGGGGGCCCGGGGCGGACGCGAGCGGGTCGACGCGGCCGTTCGCCGCTACGAAGCGATCGACCGTGAGATCTACCGGGCCGAGGCGGAGAAGTTCGCCCGCCGCGGGTGGAAGCTGCCGCGCCGGATGCTGGAAGAGCCGGGAGCGGCTACGTCCAGACCGACACGATGACGGCGGAGATCACCAACCCCAGCAGGTTGTACGAAGCCGTGATCAGGAACCACGTCGACGGCTGAGGCCGGTTCCCGAACGTCGCCTCGACGGCCGCGCCCACCACCGCGTATCCGACCCCGACGACCAGGCCGAGGACGATGCCCTCACTCACCGTGTCCGATCCAGTGGCTGCGGCCAGCATGGCCGTGGCGATCACGGCGACGAGGTAGGCGATCAGCGGAGTGAAGTAGATGGCCGGGCCGGGCCGCTGTCCTTCGGGCATCTGGATCCCCGCGGCTCGCATCCACACGTTGCCGAACACGGGTGGGGCGTACCACAGTCCCCCCAGCGCGAAATACACCACCGTGGCCACGATGACCGCGAGCCAGTTCAGCTCCCCCAGCACGTCGAAGCTCATGCTCCCTCCCCTCCCGCCTGGTCTGCTGGCGCCTACAATATCCTGGGATCATGCCTCTGCCGGACTGGCTGGCCCGGGTCAACCGCCGTCTGACAAACCCCCTGTTCGGCCCCGCGGCCTCGCGGCTTCCCTTCTTCGCCCTCATCCACCACCGAGGACGCGTCACGGGCCGCCTCTATCGAACCCCCGTGAACGCGTTTGCTACGGATGACGGCTTCGTCGTCGCCCTGACATATGGCCACCACCGCGACTGGGTCCGGAACGTCCTGGCGGCCGGAGGATGCGTGATCGTCCACAGGGGGCGCCGGCTCGTGATGACGGCTCCCAGACTCATCGGAGAGACCGAATCCGGGGCGGCGATCCCGAGCTTGGTGCGATTCGTTCTCGACGTCCTGAGGGTGAAGGAGTTCGTCCGCTTGGACACGGAGGCGTCGTGAACGTCAGTTCATTTGGAGGTGGACCTGAGGGGACACTATTCGAACCTCGCCGACGCCCTCAGAAGGTTACTCAGGCAAGAGGGTTAGCGACCGTAGCGGAGCCTCTCTTGCTCAGCCTCCTCGAGGGCAACCGATGGTGGATCATGCAGGAAATGAGTCGCAGCCCAGTTCCCTCGCTCGCTTGACCCCGCTTCAGTGAACGCCCAAAACGAACCGGTGGGAGAGTGTCCACTCTCGCTGACGTAGCCAGCCTCGATGAGACGAGGCGGCAGCTTCTCCAACTCCTCGTCCACCTCGTCAGAGGGGTCTCCAAGGGATAGCTGCCATACTCGGTAGAGTACCTCGTCGACCGGGTTCATCGACCCTCCTCTCGAGATCCCTGGGGTACTCGCGCTCCAAAAACGTATCGAGCCAGCCGCTGTATGTGATTCCTACGAGCCGATGGCTTCGTCCCAGGACACGTGCTTCTCTTGCTAATGTCCCGGCCCAATGCGAGGAGCTGGGGGTAGGTCTCCCGAGTGAGCCGCTTCATCCCTGCGAGATCCCTGGCACCAAGTGCGCTGGCGAGGAGACCATCAACTTCAAGCTGCCGTGCAATCCACGAAATACGGGGGCAGTCGTACTTGTAGAAGCCGGGGTAGGTGTACGGCCTGTGTCCCACATAGATCGGTGATTCCTTCAACTCGACTTCTTCCCAAACCGCCCTTGCCAGGCAGAGCAGAAGACTCGCTCCGCATACCCCGTCCCGGGGAACGCGACGCGGCTTGCACGCGGTCTTCATCACATCGGAACGGTCCGCAAAAGCAACCACTTGATCAAAGGAGTACTCACTGTTCCCTGCCATTCCGTCTGGCCACGTGAATTGAGGATTGATGAGCAGCGGGGAGTCATCGCCTCCACCGGCAGCAGCGGGCCCAGGAATGCTGAGCAGAGACTTGAGCGATTCCCAGTTCCCCGCATGAGCTGCGAGCGCAGCGCAAGACATCAGGACGAGATATGTCCAGCTCTCATGAATCTTCTGCCATAGGACATATCCTCCCTGTGAGGGGTTTACCCTTGCCTCAAAGCATTCAGCGAGTAGCCGTAACGGGCGCTGAAGAAGCGCCGGCTTGTATTCGATGGCGGGGGCCAGAAAACCAATGATGTTCTCGACCACGGGGAATCGCTCGTCTCTCAGGGCTTCGAGGCTCTCTTTGCTTGGAGATTGATGCCAATTTGCTTCAGCGACTACCTCGAAGGACTCGAAGGCCTCGAGTATTAGACGCTTCGCCGTGTCTGCGAATTCGACTTCGTTTCCATCACGGACCACGTCGCTTCCCGAGCGCTGAACCGATGGCTGCGTGAGCGACTTGGCCTCTCTACTAAGTCTTTCGGTTCGTTCTTCGACCATGCGTCGCTCTTCAAGCTCCTCCCTTATGGCCCGGGCGACGCGTTCTCCAAGGTCGCCGATTCGACTACCTCCCTCATACAACTGCGCCCGCCAATGATGAATATCGAAGGGGAGATCATCGCTTGAACTGGCAACCAGGACGGGCTTGTGTCCCAGCACTTCAGCGAGACCTAACTCGTAGAAGACGTTGGCGTTCTTGCCTGTGCAGACTGCCACCACAACATCGGCGGCTTCAATCGCGCTGCGAATCTGGTCGATTACGACTCCGCTCGCAAAGATGTCGTCTGCTCGAATGAGCTGGACGCCAGCGATCTCCGCAGCCTCTCTAATCGCTGACTGCACGGCCTGAAAGAGCTCTTCGCTCTCACCACCGGCACCGCTTGAACCGAACGGCGTGATAAAGAACGCTGTCTGCATTGGAGAAACCCTTCCTGATGTCTGCCCCTGTTCAGCAGCCCGGCGAGCCCCCGTCACGGGCATGCTTCTCTTGGAAAAGAGGTCATTGCCTTCCCTCCGGTCGATCCCTGTCTGAGACCGTGGCGATGCTAGGTCAAGCCGAGGCTCTCGGCGAGGTCGTTCACCTCGGAAAGCAGCGGCTCGGCCAAGACGCGACGGTGAGCCTTCCCCAGAGCCGCCCCTGCAGCGAGCGCGAGGAGCGTGTCATGGTAGGCGGCGCGTAGGTGCTCTCCCACGTCCCTGTTCCACGTCTCCATGTCCCGGTTCATCCAGTCTGCGGGGCCGGCGCTCGCGCTCAGGGAATTCCAGTTCTTCTCGTGCACGGTGCCGGTGGATGCGGCCTCTGCCGCCGCCCGCGCTTCCTGTAGAATTTCTCATCCACCTTGGCCCGTGCCGCCGCGACACGCGCGGCCAGGGCCGGTTTCTCTCCGTCAGGAAGCGTCCAGGCCCACTCCACGAGGGCAGCAGGGTCCATGTCATTGCCTCACACAGTCAGTTCACGAGCTCCGTCATCCTAAGGTACCCCCTCGATCAACGGCCGGACCGTCTCTTGGCAAACTGAGGACCCTCCGTTTGGGTCGCTCCCACTATCTCGGGCCTTCGGGGAACTGAATAGCACCAGCGACGAAGAGAAGCGCAGCGATCGAGAAGGCGATGAGCTGGCCGCGACGAAGTTGCCTGCTCCACACTTCGTCTTTGCCAATCCAAATGGCGCTCATGTCAAAGAGGCCGAAGCCCCCATAGATAATCCACGCTAGCTTCCAGAGAAACGGCACTTCGTCTTGGAGCAGCAGCACGATGAGAATGCCCGCTATCCACAGGCCGCCAACAACTGCAAATATGCGGCGTCTCACGTGGGACTTCTTCTTCATCTCTGGGATTCATCCTTGGCATGGCCGCGCCCCCACATGTTCGCTCTTTCCGCCCTTTCGAGGCGACGAGACTGCCAATAGACACGCGCCGGAACAGCGACAAGTCCTAGAGCAGCGATCCCGACGAACATCCAGCAGAAGGCCTGAGGAACCCGGAGGCAAGTGAAGAAGATCCAGACGCCTGCCATGGCCTCGACGAAAGCGAGCTGCAGCCAGGCCCACCGGAGACGCCTACGGCTCAGAACCACGAGCCCGTAAACGAAAGGGAGAAGGTCCTCCCGGACACGCCAGCCTGACCGGACTTCTTGTTCGACCTCTTGCCGGTCCTCCTGATCGAGGCCCTCCCAAGCCTCCCGCCACCACGGATTACGTCCAACCAGTACCTGGGGATGGACCGGCTTGAGCACTCCCACCGCCTGTCTCCTGAGCCCCTTTTACGGGCCCTTCTGCAACCATTCCGTCAGCTTGGTCTCAATCACGCCGACGGCCCCTCTCAGGGATCGCAGTCGCTTCCATCGTTGCGAGAACCAAGGACGGCGGGCGATCTCCGCATGGACGTGTTCGTGGATCCGTGAAGCTTCCCACTCGATCTCTGCGTACAGCTCCCACGACTTAGTGCGCGTCCCGAGGTCGCTCGCCTTTGCGGCACTCACTTGCAGGTCGCCACCTCGCTCCCCAAATGCGGATCGGTACCGTTCTTGGAGCTCCTCTGCGGCTCGTCCGAGTGAGCCACGATCGAGTTCGGCATGGCGTCCGGATATCTCGACCAGGCACGGCAGGTCGCAGTCTGCCTCAGCCGCCCTGTCCTCCCCGAGACGAATGAGATCGGCTCGGAGCTCCGACTCAAAGCGAGAGACGTCGCTCGGCTGTTCCTCCTCAAGCTCGATGAAGGTGCCCTTTCCGTCGGTCCAGATGCGCAGGCGCCGGCCCTGGGCGTCGTACCCCTCGTAGATCCCGTCCTTGACATCGATGGGCTCAAGCTGCAACTGAGCCCGCTCTACGTCGTCGAAAATGCCCAGGTCATGCCCCTCCAGAATGAAGATGGGCGGCCGCGGCGGGATCCTTTCGGGCTCGAGGGTCACGATTTGCCTAGTATGGTCGATCCGGTCTTCCAGGCGTCGCACTTTCCTCGCTCGCACAGCGGACCTCGCGCCTTCCTCGCACGAAAAGTGGCCCACCTCGCACGAAAACCCTGTCAAGGTTCCGGCCCTTTTCGCCTCCTGGTAGGGACAACATGCGGGAGCTAGAGCACGCACCGAATGCGAGCGAGGAACGTGGAGAGGGCGTGGAGAGGCGACTCTACGAAAACTCAACGATTTCTCTACGCCCCCAGGCGACAAGGAACGGCCGTTTTCCCGTCCTTGTAGGGGCGAAGGACGGTGGCCCGCCGAGCCGCCCAGGCGGGATCGGACGGCGAGGGCTACCGGCGGTCTTCGGACCGCGGGCCTCGTCGGCGAGCCGGAAGGGCAGGCGACGGGGAGCGTGGCCGGGGCCAGGAGGCGCGAGGCAGGGAGATCCTGCTCCGCGAGGCGCAAGGCGCCGAGGCGGAAACCGCGCCGGGCACCTCAGGGGAGGCGCGCTCGGGGCAGCGGGTGACCGCCGGGGCGCAGCGAGCGCCGGGCGGAGAGGGGATCGACCAGGCCGAGGGCGCTTTCCCGGCCCGAGGCAGCGGGTCCCGGAGCGGGCCGGGCGGCCAGCAGAGCGAGACCGAGGAACGAAAGACGGCTCGGGAGGCCCACGCGCCCGAACCGGCCCCGACAGGGCAGGCCCAGAGGCTGCTCCGGCCCGGGACGGCGCGCTGGTCGTGCATCCGACGACAGGCGCCGGGGCAGCCGGCGATTGGAGCGGCGAGGAGCAACCCTCGGGGAGCTCCGGCGTGAGCCGCTCGGATGAGAGGAGGTGAGAAAGGGCACGAGCTGAAGAGCCCAGCGCACGTGGCTCGGCACGAGGCGAGTCGCGCAAGGCGCCGCCGAGGTCGGGAGGCCGACGCGTAGGCGGCGCAGGGGCGCCGGGCTCGGGGACGCAAACCCGCACGTCACTGGGGCCAGCGGCCCAGAAGATCCCACCGAAGAGGGGGAGGAGTGTGCCCAAGCTATGTCTGGAGGAGCGCGAGGAGGACCGCGTGCGAGGCGCATCGACGAGCGTGACCGCGCGCTCCTTCTCGCCCTCCTCGAGCACAAGCTCCTCTCCACCGGGCAGATCAAGAGCTTGTTCTTCCGCTCCCTCCGGCGCGCTCAGGCGAGACTGAAGGACCTGAAGCAGGCAGGCTACGTCTCCTCCTTCGAGCCAAAGATGCCCTTCGGGGAGGGACGGGCCCCCGAGCACCACTTCCTTACAAGAGAAGGGCTCCGCGTCTGTGCCAGGGCGCGCGGCGTAGCACCCTCCGCGCTCCCCTGGGTCCCAGATCACACCTACGAGGACAGCCAGAACCTCCGCCACCGGATGGGCGTCAACGCCTTCTTCTGCGCCCTGGTGGAGGCCTCACTGGCCCACCAGGGCCACTGCCTCCACACCTGGCGGGCCGAGCGGGCGGTTAGGACCACCACCGCAAGGATCAAGCCGGACGGGTTCGGGCGGTACCTCCATCCCGGTGGGGCGGTGGAGTTCTACCTGGAGTACGACCGGGACACCGAGGGCCGCCTCTCCCTGGCAGGAAAGCTGGAGGGCTACCTCGCCCTCGCCGCAGGCTGGGGTGACGAGGAGGCCACCGGGTTCCCCACCGTGTTGGTGGTCGTTCCCCGACCAGGGCGGGAGCGAGATGTGGGCAGGGCGTTCTCCGATGCCTGTAGGGCTGTGTCCCTCCCCCGAGGGCTCCGGGGAGCTTCCCGCTCTTCACGGCGAGCGACGAGATGCTCGCCAGCCGGGGGGCGCTGGGAGCGGTCTGGGAGCACCTCACCACCCCGGGAGAGCGAATCTCGCTCCTTGAGCTCCCCGGCAAGGAAACGCCCCTATACCACCCTTCCCGATGCCTGGGGCGCAGGTGGCGGGAGGAGGGCTCCGGGTCCCGCCTCTACACCCTCCCGCCCAGGATTCCCCCTGGCCCGCCCCCGGAGGCCGCATGAGCCTCCCCGGGCACGCGGCGTCACCGGAGCCCGGTAGGCTTCCCCGGAGGTGGCGAGAGGAGCCCAAGCCGCCCCAGCCGGGTGCCCTTCGAGCGCTGGCCCGAGCGCTGGTGGACCTGGCGGCGGCGCTCCGCGAAGAGGAGGGGGAGGACGAGCGATGCGAGCGGTGATCTACCTCCGGGTCTCTACCAAGGAACAAGCGGCTAAGGACGAGACCGCCGAGGGGTACTCCATCCCCGCCCAGCGGGAGGCATGCCTCCGGTACGTGGCGGAGAAGGGCTGGGACGTGGCCGGGGAGTACGTCGACGCCGGCGAGTCCGCCCGCTCCTCCGACCGCCCCGGGCTCAAGACCATGCTCCGCCAGGTGGCCGAGGGCGAGGTCGGGGCCGTGGTGGTTCACAAGATCGATCGCCTCGCCCGGAGCATGGAGGACCACGTGGCCATTCGGGCGGCCCTCCGGCGGGTTGGGTGCCAGCTCGTCTCCTGCACGGAGACCATCGAGGAGACCGCCTCCGGGAAGCTAGTGGAGGGGATCCATGCCCTCATGGCCGAGTTCTACTCGGCCAACCTGTCCTCCGAGATCCGCAAGGGGATGACTCAGAAGGCCAAGATGGGAGGGTGGCCCACCAGGGCCCCGGTGGGCTATCTGAACGTCCGGGAGAAGGCAGGAGCGCGCGAGGCAGCCAGGGTAGTCCTGGACCCCGAGCGGGCCCTCCTGGTGCGGGAGGCCTTCCGCCTGTACGCCACCGGCGACTACTCCGTCGGGGAGCTCCACGCCGCGATGAGGGCCAAGGGGCTCACCTCGCCCTACTCTAAGCGCCCCGGGGCGCCACTCTCCCTCTCCAAGCTCGCGGAGATGCTCCGGAACCCCTTCTATACCGGAGCGGTGGAGTGGAACGGCATCCGCTACCCCGGCCAGCACAAGCCCCTCGTCTCCGAGGCGCTGTTCGAGCGGGTCCAGGACGTGTTCCGCGCTCACGACCGGCGCGGGTGTGAGGGAGCGCCGGCACGACCACTATCTCAAGGGACTGCTTCGGTGCGGGGAGTGCGGGAGGCGGCTCTCGCTCACTCTGGCCAAGGAGAGGTATCTGTACTTCTTCTGCCTGGGACAGCGGGGAGCGGCCCGGACCGGCTGCCGCCAGCCGTACCTGTCGACAGCAAGTTCGGAAGAGCTCCTCGAGTATCTGTACCGGCGCATTCAGCTTCCCTCCTCATGGGTTGAGCGGCTCACCGAGGAGCTGGAACAGGAGATCGTGGAGCGGCAGGCAGAGGCCTCCGAGCGACGCGTCGTCCTCACCCGGCGCCTGGCCAAGCTCGCCCACGAGCGACAGAAGCTCCTCCACGCCTACTACGCGAACGCCATCCCGCTCGAGCTCCTCAAGGCCGACCAGGACCGAATCACTGCGCAGGAGCGGACCGCCAAGGAGGAGTTGGAGGCGACAGAGGCCGACCTCGGCGAGTGGGAAGAGATCCTCCGGATGGCTATACGGCTCGCCGGCAACTGCCATGCCGCCTACCTGAAAGCCCGACCCAAGGTCCGGCGTCTGTTCAATGAGGCCATCCTCGAATCCGTCTACGTGAGAGACGGTCGGATTTCGAAGGCGGAGTTCTCCGAAGTATTCGAGCCGCTTTTCTCGCGCCCGAGTTCGAATAAGCCCTTGAAAGTGGGCGAGGGGGGAGTCGAACCCCCACCCCCTTTCGGGGACAGGATCCTGAATCCTGCGCGTCTACCAGTTCCGCCACCCGCCCGCAGCGGATACATCGTAGCAAGGCCGTCGAGACCTCCCTCGAGGTGAGCCACCCGGCGGCCGTTCGACGCGCGTGCCTATAATCCTCGCGCGACGTCGCCTCTACCTGGGTAAATAGACCACACCAATGGGCATCCTTCGCGACTTCGAGCGCCGACTGGAAGGGATCGTCGAGGGCCTGTTCACCAAGGCCTTCCGGTCCGGCGTCCAGCCCGTGGAGCTGGCCAAGCGGGTCCTGCGGGAGATGGACGGGAACCAAACGGTTGGCGTGAAAGGGGTCTGGGTACCGAACCGATATGTCTTCAGCCTGTCCTCCGAGGACCGGGAGCAGTTCGCCCGCATCGAGCGATCCCTCGCATCAGAGCTGGAGCAGGTGGTCGTGGACGGGGCTCGGGAGCGAGGGTGGGGCCTTCTGGCACGGCCCAAAGTGGTGTTCGATACGGACGAGAAGCTCAAGCGCGGGGAATTCCGCGTGGAGTCCGAGCTCACCGAGGAGACCGGCGGGCCGCCCACGGGCCCCCAGCCGAAACCCCAGGGGGCCCCGGCCACGGCGGGCGCCGGCGCGCTCCTGGCCCTCGTGGAGGACGGCTCCGTAGTCAAGGAGTTCTCGCTCCAGGGGGACCGAATGGTGATCGGACGCATGGAGGGTTCCGACGTGCAGATCGCCGACCCCGGGGCCAGCCGCCGCCATGCCGAGGTCCGGCGCGATGGAGACGACTACATTCTCGTTGACCTGGGATCGACCAACGGCACGCTCGTGAACGAGGCTCCGGTATCCGAGCGCACGCTGGAGGAGGGCGACCGGATCACGATCGGCCGCACGGTGCTGGAATTCCGGAGGGGCTGACTCCTTGCCCCCGTTCGTCCTCACCGTCCTGAAGATCGCCCTCCTGGCGCTGCTCTACTTCTTCGTGTGGCGAGCCGTACGGGCGATCCTCGCCGATCTCTACGGGGGCACCCGCCGAGAGCGTCGTGCCGCCGCTCGACCGGCAGCTCCGACCCGTCCGGTGCGCCGGGGGAAAGGAAAGCCGACTAGGGTGGTGGTCATCGACGAGCACGGGTCGAAGGTGGGGACCTACAAGCTCGGCAAGACGCTCCAGATCGGGCGGGGAGAGTCCTGCGACATCCGGCTCACCGACACCTACGTGTCCACCGCGCACGCCCGCATCGCGAACCGGAACGGGTCCTGGATGGTGGAGGATCTCGGCTCCACCAACGGCACGTACCTCAATCAGCGAAGGGTCTCGGCCCCCGCGGAGCTGTCCCCCGGCGACCGCATCCGGGTGGGGAAGACGACGCTGGAGGTTCGACGGTGAGGGTCCTCGTGGGGGCCTCGACGGATGTCGGAAGGGACCGCGAGCGCAACGAGGACGGCTTCCTCACCTTGGAACCGCTCTTCGCCGTGGCGGACGGGATGGGCGGCCACCGCGGAGGAGCCGTCGCCTCCCGGGTCGCCCTGGAAGTCCTCGGCCAGATGGAGGGGGACTCGATGTCCGGCGACGGCGTCGCCGACGGCCTGGCGGAGATGGTGACTCGAGCCAACGACGCCGTCCTGGAACGCGCCTCGGAAGAGCCTCGCCTGTCCGGGATGGGCACGACGTTGACGGCCGTGGTGGTTCAGTCCGGCAAGATCCATCTGGCCCACGTCGGGGACTCCCGCGCCTACCTGCTCCGCGATGGGAATCTCCGCCAGCTCACCGAGGACCACTCGCTGGTCCAGCGGATGGTGAAGGAGGGAAAGCTGACCCCTCAGGAGGCCGAGATCCACCCCCATCGCAGCGTCCTCACCCGGGCCCTGGGAGTCGAGCCCGACCTCCAGGTGGACAAGGAAGCGGTGGAGGCCCGGACGGGAGACCGCATCCTCCTGTGTAGCGACGGCCTCACGACCATGGTCCCGGAGGAGGAGATCCGGCAGATCGTTGCGGAGCACGACGATCCGCAGCAGGCCGCTGACGCGCTCGTCTCGGCGGCGAACCAGGCCGGAGGGGTTGACAACATCACCGCCGTCCTCCTGTACATGGTCGATGACGCGCAAGCTCCGGATGACCGGACGTCCGCGCGTCCGGGTGAGCGCGCGGCAGGGGCGGGGACCCGGATCCCTCCGGAGGCGGCCGAGCCCGTCCCGAGTACGACTGGGCGGGTCGACCGGGCGCAGCGGCCTCGGAAGCGCCGGCGCCCTCTGCGGATCGTGGCGTGGGTCGTCGTCCTCGCCGCCCTCCTGGGGGCGGCCTTCATGGGTGCGCGAGCCTATGCCTACTCACAGTGGTACGTGGGAGTGCAGGACGGCCGGGTGGCGCTGTTCCAGGGTATGCCCATCGAGATCCTCGGCTACGAGCTCCACCGGGCCGTCGAGGTGACGGACCTCCCCGCCGCACGGGCCATGGAGCTCGGGCCGTGGCGGGACCTGGACCAGGGCATCACGGCGGAGAGCGAACAGGAGGCTCTGGCCATCATCGCCACCATCCGGCAGGACCTGGCCGAGGCGGAACGCCCGAACGATGTGGCGGGAGCGGGTTCCGGATGAATGCTGCGGCGGGGGCGGGGGCTGCGGCCCGGGCCCGGAGGAACACCGAGCTGGGCCTCCTGATCGTGGCCATCATCGTGGCGCTCGGCGCGTACGCCCTCGTGGGGCTGGGACTGCGGGGACGGATCCCGCGAGGCCTCGCCGGCTACGGCCTCATGCTCGTGGGCGGCTACGTCGCCGCCCACCTGGTGGTGCGACGGTGGGCCCGGGATGCCGACCCGATCCTTCTTCCCACGGCTGCCCTGCTCGCGGGGATCGGCTTCGCGGTCATCTTCCGCCTCGCGCCAAGGCTCGCGGCGGCGCAAGCCTCGTGGTTGCTCTTCGGATTGGTGCTCTTCGGAGTGACGCTGATCGTCGTCCGCGACCACCGGCAGCTCGACGGATTCACCTACACCATCGGCCTCCTCGGACTCCTGATGCTGCTCCTGCCGTTGGCGCCGGGCATCGGGAGGGAGGTTCGGGGAGCCCGGCTGTGGGTGGACCTCGGTCCCATCCAGTTCCAGCCCTCCGAGATCGCCAAGGTCCTCATCGTCATGTTCGCCGCGTCCTACCTGAACGCCAGGCGGGAGCTCCTGGCCGTGGCGACCCGCAGGCTCGGTCCCATCGCGCTCCCCGAGCCCCGCCACCTCGGACCGCTGCTCCTAGCATGGGCGATCTCGCTGGCGGTGCTGTTCTTCGAGAAGGATCTGGGCTCTTCGCTCCTCTTCTTCGGGATCGTCGTGGTCATGTTGTGGATGGCGACCGCACGGGGCGCCTATCTCGCTTTGGGAGGGGTCCTCTTCGCCATCGGCGCCTTCCTCGGCTACCAGGCCTTCACGCACGTGCAGGAACGAGTAACGGTGTGGCTCCACGTGCTCGAACCCGAGTTCATCCAGGCCGAGGGGTTCCAGGTGGCTCAGTCTCTCTTCGCCATGGCGACCGGAGGGATCGCCGGGACCGGTCTGGGGCTCGGGCGGCCGCAGGAGATCCCCGACGTGGAAACGGACTTCGTGTTCGCGGCCATCGGCGAGGAGCTCGGGCTGCTGGGGACCATGGCGGTGCTCCTCCTGTTCGTGATCCTCATCGGCCGGGGGTTCCGTGCCGCCCTCCAGCGAGACGGCTTCGGGCAGCTCCTCGCGGCCGGGCTGACCACCATCCTGGCCCTCCAGACGTTCGTCATCATCGGTGGGGTCACCCGACTCATCCCCCTGACCGGCATCACCCTGCCGTTCGTCTCCTATGGCGGGTCGAGCCTGGTGGCGAACTTCGTCCTGCTGGCCCTCTTGGTGCGCGTTTCGGGGGCGCCACCGGCCAGAACCAAGGAAGGCGGCTGATGGACGCGCAGATCCGCCGCCTGGCGCTGGTGTTCCTCCTGCTGTTCGGGGTGCTGGCGCTGAACCTCAATTACCTCCAGGTCATCGCGGCCAGCGACCTCGCGAACCACCCGGCGAACAAGCGCCTGCTCCTCCAGGAGTACAGGATCGACCGTGGAGAGATCCTGGCCAGCGACCGGCGGACGGTCCTCGCCGAGAGCCGGCCCACCCGAGGTCAGCTCAAGTACCTCCGCCGGTACCCCGGCCGTTCCCTGTACGCCCACATCACGGGGTTCTACTCGTTCGTGTTCGGGAGGAGCGAGCTCGAGCAGAGCTACAACCGTTACCTGGCCGGGCACGCGGAGGAGCTCTTCCCCCAGCGTTTCGTGGACCAGATCCTGGGCCGGGACCCGCGCGGAGCGAGCCTGGTCCTCACGATCGACCCGGTCCTGCAGCGAGCCGCCCAGCAGGGCCTGGCGGGCCGGGCGGGGGCGGTGGCGGCCATCAACCCCCAGACGGGCGAAGTGCTGGCCCTGGTGGCCAACCCAAGCTACGACCCGAACGCGTTGTCCTCTCACGACGGCGGCGCCATCCGGAGCGCGTGGAGACAGCTGAACGCCGATCCGGACAAGCCGCTGGTCTCCGTGGCCAGCGACGACTTCTTCCCGCCCGGGTCGACGTTCAAGATAGTCACCGCCGCGGCCGCACTGGAGAATGGAGACCGGCCGAACACGACCTACCCCAATCCCCCCGTGCTCGACCTGCCGCAGACCACGGCCGACCTCGAGAACTTTGGAGGCGACCATTGTCTCGGCGGCGCGTCGCGGATCAGCCTGGCCGACGCCCTCATGGTGTCGTGCAACGTGGCGTTCGCCCAGATCGGTCTGAAGCTGGGAGCGGAGAAGCTGGTGGAGCAGGCGAATCGATTCGGGTTCTCCCGCGACATCCCGTTCGACATCCCGTTCCAATCGGGCGCCATCCCCGACGTCGAGGCCTTCGAGCAAGACCTGCCCGCGGTCGCGCAGTCGGCCATCGGGCAGCGGGACGTGGCAACGAACGTCCTGCACCTCGCCCTCGTGGCGGGCGCGGTCGGGAACCGCGGCGTGCTCATGGAGCCGCAGCTGGTCGGACAGATCCGGGATCCATCAGGCCGGGTGATCCGAGGGTTGGAGCCACGGGTCTGGGACCGGGCCATGTCCGAGGGGAACGCTCGGATCCTCGCTCAGCTGATGCAGCGCGTGGTGGATTCGGGGACCGGGACCGCCGCGCAGATTCCCGGCGTCGCCGTGGCGGGGAAGACGGGGACCGCCCAACAGGCAGAGGGTGAACCTCCGCACGCCTGGTTCGTGGGCTTCGCTCCCGCGGGCCGTCCCACCATCGCCGTGGCGGTGGTCATCCTGAACGGGGGCGACCTCGGCAGCGAGGCCACTGGCGGCGCGCTGTCGGCACCCATCGCCAGGGCCGTCATGGAAGCGGCCCTGCGGGGAGGGGCCTAGCCGTGGAGGCGGACACGGTGCCCCAGGTGCTCGCGGACCGCTACGAGATCGACTCGGTCCTCGGGAAGGGAGGCATGGCCACGGTGTTCCTGGGCATGGACCGAGTGCTCGGGCGCCCGGTCGCCGTGAAGGTCCTGGCTTCCCATTTCGCCAGGGACGAGACCTCCGTCACCCGGTTCCGCCGAGAAGCCCAGGCGGCCGCGGCCCTCAACCATCCCAACGTCGTGTCGGTCTACGACACCGGTTCGGACGACGGCGTTCACTGGATCGTCATGGAGTACCTGGAGGGCCGGACCCTCAGAGAGATCATCGACGAAGAGGGGCCGCTGGCACCGGAGCGAGTCGCACGGATCGCCCGCGACGTGGCGCTGGCCCTGGCCACCGCGCACGACAAGGGCCTCGTTCACCGGGACGTGAAGCCCGCCAACATCATGATCATGCCCTCCGGTGAGACAAAGGTCATGGACTTCGGCATCGCCCGCGCCGTCGTCTCGACGGGTGATCCCACCCTCACCAGGACCGGCTTCATCATGGGCACCGCCACGTACCTCTCGCCGGAGCAGGCCCAGGGGAAGCCGGTCGACGCGCGTTCCGACATCTACTCGCTCGGTTGCGTGGGGTACGAGATGCTCACCGCCCGGCCGCCGTTCGACGGCGACTCCCCGGTGGCCATCGCCACGAAGCATCTCTCCGAGGACCCCGAGCCGATCTCGCGTCTGAACCATGCCGTCCCGCGCGAGGTCGAGGTGGTCGTCGCCAAGGCCATGCGGAAGGCTCCCGAAGAACGGTACCCGGACGCCCGGGAGATGGCCGAAGACCTGGGGCGGGCCGTCACCGGCGAGCTGCCGCTGGCAGCCGCCGCGGCGGCCGGCGCGGCCACGGAGCCCGTCACCCGACCCGGCGGAGACACCCGGGTCCTGCCGGCAGCGATCCCCGAGCCGTTGCGGGAATCGTTCCGCCGGTCTCCCTGGCTGCCCACGGTGATGATCGCGGCGTTGCTCGCGGTCCTGGCGTTCGTGGCGACCGTCCTCCTCCTCCGGGCGGATAGCGACTCCTCGCGACGGCGCCCCGGCGCGCCCGAGACGCCGGCCGAGACCGTGACGGAATCCCCCAGCCCTCCGGAGCCGCCATCGGTGAACGAGGCCTTCGCCGCGTTCAGCGCGCTCGTCAACGACGGCTTCGCCGCCGAAGAGATCACCGCCACGGCGGCGGAGGAGCTGTTCAAGGACGTCCGCGAGGTGGTTGAGAAGTATCAGGAGGGCGACGTCGGAGGAGCCATGGACGAGCTCGAGGAGCTCCACGCCCAGATCGATTCGTTCCTGGAGGAGGGGGAGATCACAAGCGCAGACCGTGCCGAGGCCCTCCACGACGCCGCCGACTCCCTCGAGGAGGCCCTGTTGGCCTCGGCGCCCCCGGAGAATGATGAGGAGGACGGCCCGGGTAACAGCAAGGGCAAAGGCAAGGGCAAGGGTCGGGGGAACGACGAAGACGACGACTGACCTTTGCCGCGCCCGACGGGTCGGGTCCGAGCAGCCGTCCGCCGGTAGAGTGTCTGGCTGAGGGGGCAGGCTCTTGGCAGAGGGAAAAACGCGCGTCCTCGCGGGCCGTTACGAGATCGACTCGGTCCTCGGTGAAGGAGGCATGGCCAAGGTGTTCCGGGGCACCGACAAGGTGCTCGGGCGCACCGTGGCCGTCAAGGTCCTGGCCCCCCAGTTCGCCAAGGACCAGCAGTTCGTGGCGCGGTTCCGCCGAGAGGCCCAGGCTGCCGCGGGACTCAATCACCCCAATGTGGTCTCGATCTACGACACTGGCAGCGAGGACGGCATCCACTGGATCGTCATGGAGTACGTGCAGGGCCGGACCCTCAAGGAGATCGTCCGAGAAGAGGGACCGCTCCTCCCCGAACGCGCCACCGAGATCGCCCACGCGATCTGCCTGGCGCTCGCCGTCGCGCACGAGAAGGGACTGGTCCACCGGGACATCAAGCCCGGCAACATCATGATCACCCCTTCGGGCGAAACGAAGGTCATGGACTTCGGGATCGCCCGGGCCACGGCCGGCGCGGACACGCTCACGCAGACGGCCACGGTCCTGGGTACGGCGGCCTACCTCTCGCCGGAGCAGGCTCAGGGAAAGCCGGTGGACGCGAGGTCCGACATCTACGCGGTGGGATGCGTGCTCTTCGAGATGCTCACCGCGCACCCACCGTTCGAGGGCGATTCACCGGTGGCCATCGCCTACAAGCACGTCCGGGAGTCGCCCACGCCCCCCGGCCGTTTCAACAGGGATGTTCCGAAGGAGCTCGACGCGGTCGTTCTCAAGTGCCTGGCGAAGAACCCGGACAACCGGTACCAGACCACGAGGGAGCTGGCGGAAGACCTCCAGCGGCTGGCACGAGGCCAGCCCGTCGCGGCGACCCCGGTCCTCCCGGGCGACCCCACCGAGGTGGTGACCCGCCAGGCGGGTGCGACGCAGGTCATGCGGGGCGTCCCGCCCGAGGAGGAAGAGGAACGCCGCAAGGTGTGGCCCATCGTCCTGGCGGCCTTGCTGGTGCTGGCGGCCCTGGTGGCCCTGGGGTTCCTGCTGTTCCAGCTGCTCCGAACGCCCGAAGCTCGGCTCGTGGAGGTCCCGCGGGTGATCGGCGACACGCGGCAGGTGGCCGAGCGGAAGCTCGAGCAGGCGGGCTTCGAGATCAGGCCGCGTCGGGAGTTCAATGCCGAGTTCGGGGCGGGACTTGTTTTCGACCAGCGCCCGGAGGGCGGGACGGAGGCCGAGCAGGGCTCCGAAGTCACCATCTTCGTGTCCCGGGGCGAGGAGCAGGTCGCTGTTCCGGACGTGCGAGGGGAAACCGAGGAGGAGGCGAGACGGATCCTCAACCAGAGCGACCTCGAGGCGAACGTCGTGGCTCGCGAGCCCAGCGATGAGCCCGAGGGAACGGTGATCCGCCAGAGCCCGGACCCGGAGACGATGGTGGACATGGGAACCACGGTCAACCTGGTGGTCTCGGAGGGCCCGGGCACCGTCTTCGTGCCCAACGTGGTCTGCGACGACCTGGACGACGCGAGGGAGGAGATCGAGGGCCGCGGCCTCGAGTACCGGGAGGAGGGAGATGAGTTCTCGCTCCGGTGCCCAGAGGGGACGGTGGCCCGCCAGGAGCCGGAGGGCGGGGAAGAGGTGGAGCCCGGCTCCACGGTTCGGGTGTGGGAGTCGCTGGGCCCCGAACCAGAACCCTCGCCCACCGACGAAGAGGGAGACTAGCGGCGGGGTCGTCCCGTGATCCGGCCCTCCCGTCGGCGGGTCCCGGTAGGATTCCCCGGGAATGACGCTCTGGTTCGCTCCCGAGGAGTTTACGGCGGAGGAGCGGCGGCTCCTGACGCCGTATTTCACCAACCTCGATTCTCCGGTGTTCGCTCTGGTCAACCTGCCGGAGGTGACCAAGGGCGCCCTGTTCGCTCGGTACTCGCGGTCGGCCAAGTCGCTCCGTCGCCTGTTCCTCGACGAGTTCGCCGAGCACGCCACAGAGGGAGTCGAACCTTCCGCAGCAGTGGGCGCGGACCGCGCCGAGGAACTGTATCAACGCGTGTTCCTGGAATACGGGGACGACTCCGTGGCCCAGCTCGGCGGCGTCCACCTGGCCTGCGAGCAGTCCTCCCAGATCCTGGCCAAGGTGCTCGAGTGGGGCCGGCTCATGGCCTATCTGGAGCAGTCCACGCGGTACGTCCCGTACGCCGACCGCCCCGGCGGGCGGTGGCGGTATGCGGTGCCGTCGGAGGTCGAGTCCGCGGGTCTGGGGGGCCGCTTCGCTGAGGTGTGCGACCGAGCCTTCGAGACGTACGCGCGGTGGATCGACCCAGTCCAGGAGCTCTACCGCGGCGCGTTCCCCAAGGACCCCGCCGACTCGGACTTCGTGTACCGCTCCACGATCCGGGCCAAGGCCCTCGACACCCTCCGGGGACTGCTTCCCGCCGCCACCCGGACGAACGTCGGGATCTACGGCACCGGCCAGTCCTACGAGCAGCTCTTGCTGAGGATGCGGGCCCAGCCGCTTCGGGAGGTCCGGGACTATGCGGACCTCATGCTCGCCGAGCTCCGCAAGGTGATCCCGGCGTTCCTTCGGCGGGTGGACCTTCCGGACCGAGGAGGGAAGTGGTCCAACTACCTCGCCCGAACGCGAGAGGCCACCGCTCGAGCCGGCGAGGAGCTACTCGGAGGAATCTCGCCGGAACCGCGGCCCGACGTGGTCCTCACCGATTTCGATCCCGAGGGCGAGCTGAAGGTCGCCGCGGCGGCCCTCTACTCGGTGACCGACCTCCCGGACGATCAGCTCCTCGAAGCGGCCCGGCGGATGAGCGCCGAGGAGCGAGCCCGGATACTCGCCGCGTACACCGGGGACCGGACGAACCGCCGTCACAAGCCGGGACGGGCCTTCGAACGAACCGGCTACCGGTTCGATGTCCTGTGCGACTACGGAGCGTTCCGGGACCTCCAGCGCCACCGGATGCTGACCATGGAGTGGCAGGAACTCTCCCCCGCGTTCGGCTACGACATGCCGGCCGAGGTCGAAGCGGCGGGGGCGCTGCCGGATTGGGTGCGCACGATGGAGGAATCCGCCGCCCTCCACGGCGAGCTGCGCGGGGCAGGGCTCGGCTCGGGGGCGCAGTACGCGGTCTCGATGGCCTACCGGATCCGGTTCGTGATGCAGATGAACGCGCGTGAAGCCATGCACCTCATCGAGCTGAGGTCCACGCCCCAGGGTCACCCGGCGTATCGACGGGTCGCCCAGGAGATGCACCGGTTGATCGGGGACGAGGCCGGCCACACGAGCATCGCCCGGGCCATGCGGTACGCCGACCACTCGTCGGTGGAGCTGGCGCGCCTCGACGCGGAGCGCCGCACGGAGGCTCGGCGCCGAGCGGCGGAGGCGGCCGCCGCCCAGCGTGGCGAGGCAGGGTGAACCGGGAGTTCGCGGTCATCCTCGCCCTGGGAGCGCTGGCCGTCGCCGCCGTGGTCGTGTCGGTAGCGTCCTGGATATTGCTGTGGAAGGATCGGAAGGAATGGCGAGGCCACGGCGACTGATACCCCCGGCCCTCTTCGCCACCGGCGCTCTGTGCTTCCTGCTTCCGTTCGCCAGCGTCTCGTGTCAGGGACCGGCTGCCACGAATGAGGGACTTGGCCCCGGGAGGGCGACCCAGACCGGCTTCCAGATGGCCACGGGCACAGGACCCACTCTGGAGATGCACCCTGGAGTCCTGGAAACCCTGGGCGAAGATCGCCGAATCCTCGAGCGTGACCCCGAACCCCTGGCCGCCATGGCCTTCGCATCCGGGCTTCTCGGGATCGCCATGAGCGTCGGAACGGGCCGGCTGTGGCGCGTGGCCAGCGCCGCTCTCGCGGTCGCCGCGGTGGCCGTGTTGGTCATGCTCCGAGCGGAATTGCAGTCAGACCTCACGGCCTTCGGCCGCCTGCTGGGGTTCGAGCCCGCTGAGATGGACGAGGTGTTCGTGCTCCAGTATCGAGCAGGTTATTGGCTCGCCCTGACAGCATTCGCCTCGGCCGTCCTCTCGGTCGCGGCGCCTCTCCTGCTCCGACCGTGGGCTGCGGCGTCTTCTCGCCGCCGGTCGTCCGCCTAGCGGCCGGGCCTCCGGCCTGTTCCCCTCCCGGACCTGCTCCTCGAGGAGCTGGACTTCCTCCCGCCGGCCTTCGGGCTCTTCGCGCTGGCCCGTCCGGCTGGGTCGTCCTTCGGCTGCGCCGGTGATCTCCTCCTCGGCTTGGACCCGGCCTGGGGCGTAGTGCCGGCCGCCCCGGCCTGGGCCTTCTGCTTCTCCTCCTCGAGCAGGACCCGCCGGAGCACCTTGCCCACCAGGGTCTCGGGCAACGCCTCTCGGAACTCGATGTGCTTGGGGACCCGGTAGCCGGTGAGGCCGTGTTCCGGGTCGCTGGCGAACCCCACGATCTCCTCGGGCGTCGCGCTCTGGCCCTCCTTCAGCACGATGTAGGCCTTGACTGCTTCCCCGGTCTTCTCATCGGGGATGCCCACGACGCACGCCTTGAGGACCTTGGGATGCCGGTACAGGACCTGCTCCACGTCGGTGGGGTACACGTTGAACCCCGAGACGAGGATCATGTCCTTCTTCCGGTCCACGATGGAGAAGTAGCCTTCCTCGTCCATCTTCGCGATGTCTCCCGTGTACAGCCATCGCGTCCCCTGCTTGTCGGTCCGGATCATCTCGGCGGTCTCCTCGGGCCGGTTCCAGTACCCCTTCATCACCTGGGGTCCGGCGATGGCCAGCTCGCCCTCCTGCCCCGCCGGTCGATCCCGGTCGGGATCATCCAGCTCGACGATCCTGCAGTCCGTGTCGGGGATCGGAAGCCCGATCGTGCCGAACTTCCGCTTGCCGTACGCCGGGTTGATGTGCGTGACGGGCGATGTTTCGGTCAGGCCGTACCCCTCCACCAGCCGCCCGCCGGTGATGGACTCGAACTTCTCCGCCACGGCCACCGGCAGCGGCGCCGCCCCCGAGAAGCAGGACCTGATGGACGAAAGATCGTACTTCTTGGCGTCGGGCGCCTCGTTGATGGCGATGTAGATCCGGGGAACTCCCGGGAACAACGTCGCCTTCTCCTTGGCGATCGCCTTGAGCACCGTTTCCAGCTCGAACCTGGGCAACAGGATGAGCTTCATCGCCTTGCCCAGTCCGAAGTTCATGACCGCGCCGAGCCCGTACGAGTGGAAGAACGGGAGCACGGCCATGATGGCGTCCTCGCCGTCACGCACGTCGGTGAACCAGGCCGCCACCTGGTGGGCGTTGCTCACCAGGTTGTCGTGGGTGAGCATGGCCCCCTTCGACAGTCCGGTCGTTCCGCCCGTGTAGACCAGCGCGGCCACGTCCTCCTTCGGATCTATCTCCGGAGGCTGGACCTCCGGGAAGTCGCCCTTCATGAGGTCGGACCACTTGAGGACGTCGGCCCCCTCCGGCACCGGGGGCCAGGGACGCCCCTCGTGCTGTGCCTCTCGCTTCTGCTTGAGGGGGACCAGCAGGTTGACGGGGAACCCGATGTAGTCGGCGACCGTGGTGACGATGACCTTCTGGAGCCCAACCTGGTCCCGAACCGCGCCCACCAGCGGATAGAGCAGGTCGAGCGTCACGAGCACCTCGACCCCGGCGTCCGTGAGCTGGTGCGAGAGCTCTCGCTGCGTGTACAGGGGGTTGTTCCCCACACCGACGGCCCCCAGGCGCTGAAGGGCGTAGAAGGCCACCACGAACTGGGGGCAATTCGGCAGGAGGAGCCCCACCCGGTCTCCCCGGCGGATGCCCAGCGAGGCCAGGGCCCGGGAGAACTGCTCCACCTCGGCGATCAGGTCCGCGTAGGTCAGCCGCCTGGCCATGGGGGCCACCGGGAAGCTGATGGCGGGGCGCTCCGGGAACCTGGCCGCCGACTCCTCGAGCAGCGAGTACAGCGGCTTCTCCGGGTACGGTGCGAGCGACTGAGGAACGTCGGACGGATAGCCGGCGAGCCAGGGGCGCTCTGCCATCGGGGTCTCCTTTCGCGAGTGGCCCCGATTATGTCGAATCCGCAGGCAGCGGGACAACCGGGTGGGCGGTGAGCGGCGTCAGATCATGCCCTGGCCGGGCAGGAAGTTGTCCAGGTAGAAGAACGCCGCGAAGAGAACCGCCAGGAGGACCAGCACGACCAGGACCCAATACAGGACGGCGAGGAGCAGACCGCGGGGCTGGAACCGGCCCAGGAAAGGAACCATCGGCTAGGACGACCCCGATACCTGGACCGCCCGGACCACCAGCCGCTGGGCGGCGGAGAACTTCGGGTGGCAGGTGGTGAGGGTCAGGCTCGGATCCGGCGTCGGGGCCAGCACCTCCACCTGGTCGGGAGCGACCAACCGGGACCACTCCACTCGATAGACGAACCGCCCCCGGCGGGTGTCCACGAGGATGCGGTCTCCGGCCTCGAGGCGGTCGAGGGCCCAGAAGGGGCGAGCGTAGGTGGTCCGGTGGCCGGCGATCCCCACGTTCCCGCGAGCCCCGGGTAGGGGCGTTCCCGGATAGTGGCCGGGCCCCTTCTTGAGGTCCTCGGGGTCGATCCCCTCGACCACCGCCATGTCCAGCCCGATCTCAGGGATCCGGATGATCCCCACGGCCTGCCCGGGAACCGGTGGAGGGAGGGGCTCTCCGCCCGCCGGTCGGGCCAGGCCCGGGGCGAGATCCTCGCGCAGCTCGCGCTGGTAGCGCGCGGTTACCAGCCCGGTGCCCAGCAGCTCGTACAGGATGAACGCGATCACCAGGAAGCCGGCAGTGATGAATGTCCATCCGGTGAACCGCAGGATCCTGCTCCCGCGGAGCGGGCGGCCCCGCGCCGCCGGCGGCGGGAACTCCATCGCCGTGCTCATCTCCTCCCCCCGGACCCGTGGCCGCCTCATGCCGTACCCACCGGCCGCGCCGTCGCCAGCTCGGGTACCTCGGTGCCCGATGGGATGTCCACGGTTCCCTCCTCGAACCCGTACCGCAGCCCGAAAGCTCCGGCCGCGGCCAGCAGCCGGTCCATACCCGGCCCGCCCTCCAGCGAATCGCGGAGAGCCGCAGGATCGCCGATGGCCACGATCTCGTAGGGGGGGCTCTGGACCGTTCCGTGCAGCAGCAGCGTGTTTCCAGCGCACCGTACGGCGGAGAGGCTGGTGAGGCGGTGTCCGTTGATCGCCACGGCCTCGGCGCCCGCCACCCAGAGCGCGTTGACCACCATCTGGATGTCCCGCTCATGGATCACCAGGTCGTTGGGATCCCCGCTGGGCGAGCGGGCCAGGGGACTGTCGTCGAGGGTGACGATCACGCCCGGGCCGTCCAGCCCGCGTCCCCCGGCCGCGACAGCCATCTCGTCCACCTGCGCCTGGAGGTCCCGCACCTCGGCGCTGCTCGGTGCGGTTCCGGACGCTTCGCGGAGGTCCCGCCGCAGGGCTCGGACGTCGGCTCGGAGCTCCCGGATCCGGCGGTCTTGTTGCCGGATGAGGTCCACGATCTCCAGGCGGCGGATCCCTCGGGCCGGCGCGACCCGGGGCTGCGATGCCGCCTGAACCGCGAGGAATCCGAGGAGAGCCGCGGCCAGGGCCACGGCCAGCCGGGAGGGGCCCCGTGCCATGCGGGTATCATAGGTTCCCCCCTCGGAGGAAGAGGCCCCGTGCCCAAGTCGAAGTCCAAGCGGAGCCGGTATCAACCGCCGCCGAAACCGAAGCCCAAGCCGGGCCCGCGGTGGCTCGGCCCCTCCGTCCTCATCGTCCTCCTCCTGGGCGTTGCGGTGATCGTGCTGAACTATCTGGGCCTGGTCCCGGGAGGCTCCGCCAACAACCTCTACCTGTGGGTGGGACTCGGCCTGATCGCCCTGGGCTTCGCCGCCGCCACCCAGTGGAGATAGCCCGCACGACTGGGTTCGGGCCCGAATCACACCGGCGTAACTTTCCCCAGAGTTTTCCACACCTGTGGGAAAGGCTGGGCTACCCTGAGGTCCGTGCCCCTCTACGAGTACCGATGCGGGAGCTGCGACCACCGAGTCGAGGAGCTGCAGGCCATGGGGGCGGGGGCGCCCGGGCCGTGCCCGGCCTGTGGTGGAGAGCTCCGCCGGATGTACGGACGGGTCGGGGTGCGCCTGGAGGGCTGGGGATTCGCCCGCACCGACGCGCTGGTGCCGGACGACCGTCCTCGCAAGGACTTCAAGCGGCTTCGCGAGAAGGCCGAGGAGATCGCGGACTCGGGATGACCGGCTAGCCGAGGGCGGCGGGCCGAGTCCTCCGCTCCACCCGCATCCGCTCGCCGCAGTGTCGCGGGATCTGAAGCTCCCCGATCCGCTCCACGTGGAGCTCGGTGCCGCACTCCCCGCAGACGAAGTACACGTCCAGCTCCCCGACGTCCTCTGGGCCTGTCCGCTTCTCCGGTCCGCGGAGGCGAGCCACGCCTCGCAGCGCGGCCAGGCCGAATGCCAGGAGCCCTCCGCCGAGGAGCACCGCCACCACCGGGTCGCCGGGCGACACCCGGGTCAGCGCCCCCAGGAGCAGGATCGCTACGGAAGCGGTTACCACCCCGAGGATGAGGGCGAAGAACAGCGCCACTCAACCCTCCAGGCGCTCGATGATGGTGGCGTTGGCCTCTCCGCCGCCCTCGCACATGGTCTGGAGCCCGTAGCGGCCGCCGCGGCGCTCCAGCTCGTGAAGGAGTGACGTCATGAGACGGCCTCCGCTGGCTCCCAGCGGGTGTCCCAGGGCGATGGCGCCGCCGTTCGGGTTCACGTTCCCCTCGAACCACTCGTCGGCGATGCCGAGCTCCTTCTTCCAGGCCAGGACCACCGAGGCGAAGGCCTCGTTGATCTCCACGACGTCGATGTCCTCGAGACGGAGCCCTCCTCGGTCCAGGGCCCGCCGGGTCGCCTCGATCGGGCCCGTGAGCATGATGATGGGGTCCACGCCGGCGAGCGCGAAGGAGTGGAACCGTGCCCGAACCCGGAGTCCGTTCTTCTCGGCGAAGTCCCGGGACGCGATGACCACCGCCGCGGCCCCGTCCGAGATCTGGCTGGAGTTGCCCGCGGTGACCACGCCGTCGGGTTTGAACGCGGGCTGGAGCCCCGCCATCTTCTCGACCGACGTGTCCCGCCGGATGCCCTCGTCCCGGTCGAACACCTCGGGCCCACTCTCACCTTCCACCTTGATCGGGAGGATCTCCTGCTGGAACCGACCCTCCTCGGTTGCCGCGGCGGCGAGCTGGTGGCTCCGAAGGCCGAACCGATCGAGCTCCTCGCGGCCGAGCCCCCACCGCTCGGCGATGAGCTCCGCGCTGATCCCCTGGGGAACGAGGCCTCCTTCGTAGCGGTCCAGGAGGCGCTGGCTCCATGGGACCCCCGGCGCCTGCGCGTTGGCTCCCATGGGGACCCGGCTCATGTTCTCCACCCCGCTGGCCACCGCGAGGTCGTACACCCCGGCGATCACCCCCTGGGCGGCGAAGTGGGCGGCCTGCTGGCTCGAGCCACACTGCCGGTCGATGGTGACCGAGGGGACCTCCTCCGGGAGTCCGCCGGCCAGCCAGGCGTTGCGGGAGACGTTGACGCCCTGCTCCCCGACCTGGGTGACGCATCCCGTGATGTGGTCATCGACCCGCGCCGGGTCGATGCCGCTCCTCTCCACCGCCGCCACGAGCACCTCGGCGAGGAGATCGACGGGGTGTCGGCCGGACAGCTTGCCGTTCCGTCTTCCAACGGGGGACCTCACGGCGTCGACGATCACGGCTTCATGCATGGCTGGGCTCCTGTGCCTCGCTCACCCAATACCTACCGACCGGTAACATATTCAGACTCTACGACCGGGTTCTCCGAGCGTCAATCAAGCGTATCGCGTGGACCCCGAGCGTATTCCTCCGCGAGCCGGCGGCACACCACTTCGAGGATCCGCAGCGCGATGGCCGGCTCCTCCTCGAGGACCTTCCAGAACTCCTCACGGCGGAGCACCAGGCATCTGGTGGACCCCTCGCACCGGACCGTGGCCGTCGCCTTGCCGCCCCCGAGGAGACTCACCTCTCCGATGAACTCGCCCGGACCGAGCGTGGCGACGAGGCTGCCATCGCGCTCCACCGAGACCTTGCCGTCCAGGATCAGGTAGAAGCGGTGGCTGTACGCTCCCTGCTCCGTCAGCTCGTCCCCGGGAGAGTGCTCCGAGACGGTGGCCGCATCCGTCACCCGGGCCAGCTCGTCCGGTGACAGGCCGGAGAAGACGGTGACGCCCCGCAGACTCTGCGGATCGACCTCCGACATGCGGGAATCTTGTCACAATGCGGCCCGGGTGCGGGAGCGCAGGAAGAAGGATACGAGAACGGACGGAACGCCCTGGTGCCATGTCTGCGGGCGAGCCACGTACGACCCCGACAAGCGTGAGCGGCCATGGGTCCGGGGAGTGGCCGGGGGCCGTCAGGTTCTCGTCTGTCCCGCGTGTCAGCGCGACCACCCTGACTGGAGCGACGGCCTCGATCGATGCGAGCGCTGCAGCAGCACCCGGCTGTCCGTGATGCTGGGAAACGTGGTCTGCCGGGCCTGCGGTCACGTCGGGGGCGGGCGTTCCTAGAAGCAGCGGGTGGTCAGCGCAGCCGGCTGAGCTCGAACCACACGCAGGTGCGGCGGTCCCGTTCGACCCCCCACCTGTCTGCGATCTGCTTCACGAGGAACAGTCCCCAGCCCGATTGCTGGTGCAGGCTGGGTACCTCGTCCCGCGGAGAGAACCCCGGACCGCCGTCGCACACCTCGACCCGCACCGCCCTGTCCGCCAGAGCGACGTGGAGCCGGATCTCGTCCCCGCCGGAGAGCCCGGCATGTCGGAGGCTGTTGGTGACCAGCTCGCTCACGAGGAGCCGGAGGTCCTCGAACACCTTCGGGTCCAGGAACGCCCGGAACTCAGCCAGGGACTGCCGGGCCCTGGATGCGGCCTCCGGTGCCGCGGGGAGGAGCACCTCAACCACCGCCGCCTCCATCGGTGGCTTCGATCGCCAGCGGGTCCTCGACGAACTCGATCCTCGCGTCGGTCAAGGTGACCCGAAACACCCGCTGGACTTCAGGGGGTCCCGGGACCACCAGCAGCCGGCGATCGTCGCGGCGGGCCCGGGCGTCGGCCTCGAGGATCAGGCGCAGCCCCGAGGAGTCCAGGAACGTGAGGCCCCTCAGGTCGACCACGATGACGGGCGCCCCCTCCTCCTCGAGCTGCCGAAGAGCCTGCTCCACCTTGGGAGCGGTGGAGACGTCCAGCTCGCCACGCAGGCTGACCAGGGGGGATCCCTCACCCGCGCGACCCAGCGCCACTTCAAGGGTGGTCACGGGTACCCCGCGTCGCCGTGGCGGCACAGCACATCCTGCTAATCGTACCCACTGTTCGGCGGTCCAATACCGCTCTGCGCGACCTGGTCCCGATTGACTGGAAATGCGACACCGCGGGACGGGGGCGCGCGAGTCGCTACGCGCCGGGGGCTCGGTACTGGACCTGCTGGGCCTTGTGCAGAGCATCGATCGTTTCGTCGACGGTCAGGAGGAC
>JBOGWB010000025.1:0-3978 GCA_050693035.1 Actinomycetota bacterium | reverse complement strand
TGCCGAGGCCGACGCCCCGGATGCCGAGGCCGACGCCCCGGATGCCGAGGCGAGCGTGGACTCTCCGGAGGAGGGAGAGTCTCCAGGCTCGGTGGCGCCTCCGCAGAAGCACGGTCCGGCCGCCGTGGAGCCTCCGGATGCAGGCGTCACGCGGGCGGCGGACCCGACCGGCGAGGATCAGGAGGCGAGGCCTGAACCAGCCGCTCCTCAGGAGGGCGAGCGGAAACGCCGGTGGCCGTTCATCAGGCGGAAAGGAGAGAGCTCTTGAGACGTGGGGGTTTGGGCCGTGGGCTGTCCTCGCTCATCCCCGGCGCGGCCGAAGAGCGCGGGCTTCTGGAGATCCCGGTCAGCGCCATCTCGGCGAACCCTCGCCAGCCACGGGGGGAGTTCCCAGAGGAGACCCTGGCGGCGCTGGCCCGGTCCATCCGGGAAGTCGGCGTGTTACAGCCGGTGGTGGTGCGATCCCGGGATGGTGGGTACGTCCTTGTAGCAGGGGAGCGCCGGCTGCGCGCCGCAAAGCTCGCCGGCTTGGCCACGATCCCCGCGATCATCCGCGAGGGGGACGACACCGAGGCCCTTCGAGAGGCCCTGATCGAGAACATCCATCGCGAGGATCTGGCCCCGTTGGAGTTGGCGGCCGCCTTTCAGGAGCTCCTGGAGGACCTGGGTGTGACCCAGGAGACCGTGGCAGAGAGGCTCGGCTACTCCAGGGCCCACGTGGCCAACACGATCCGCCTTCTGTCGCTTCCGGCCGACGTGCAGGTGTTGCTGGCCGAAGGGAAGATACAGGCCGGTCACGCCCGCGCCCTCCTGGGCTTGCCCGACGACGAGGCCCGGTCGGCGCTGGGGCTGAGAGCGTCGGCGGAAGGCCTCTCGGTGCGCCAGGTCGAGGACCTGGTCCGCAGCTACACGGAGCATCCTGCAACCGCCGTGGCGAAGGGGCCGAGCGCCCCAGACCCTCTGCTGGGTGAGGTGGAGGAGCTGCTCTCCGAGCAGTTGGCCACCCGCGTGCGGGTCTCCCTGGGCAAGCGCAAGGGCAAGATCATCGTGGAGTTCGGCTCCAAGGAGGACCTCGAGCGGATCGTGTCGGAGATCATCGGCTCAGGACCGGGCATGGCGCCGGAATAGCCATGAAGGGGAACGGCCGGGAGGCGGAGCGGCTCGCTCGGGCCACGTTGCTGGGAGTGTTCCTGGGCGTCGTGCTGGCCCGGCTGTGCAGGAGGGATCGTTGGGGCTCGGTGCGGCAAGCGGGTCTGGCCTGCCTCTCCCGATGAGGGCCTAGCCTAGCCCGACTCCGCCGCAGAGGAGAGCCGGGCCCCCTCGCCCCTCAGGAAGCGCTCGATCGCGTCGGCCATTCCCCGGGCCACCTCCCGCCGGAATCCGTCCTGCGAGATGAGAGCTTCCTCCCGGGGGTTGGTGATGAAGCAGGGCTCCACATGGACCGCGGGCATCTGCGTCTCCCGTAGGAGCGTGAGCGCCTTGGGATGGGTCCGGCCGTCCTTCAGCCCGAGGCGGGCGGTGAGCTCGTTCTGGACCAGCTCGGCCAGCCTCTGGCCTGCCTGGGAGAACCAGTCCTCCCGCCCGTAGTAGTACGTGGACGCACCCTCGGCGGCGGGGTCGTCGTGAGAGTTCAGGTGAACCGCGATGAGTACCTCGGCCCCCGCCGCGTTCGCGGCGCTGGCCCGCTCCGAGTGCGTCGGGTTGGTCTCGGTCGTGCGGAGTAGGAAGGGACTGGCGCCGCGGACCGACAGCTCATCGACGAGCGCTGCCGCCGTCTGGTAGGCGATCTCCGCCTCGGTGAGGCCGTTCGGGCCCGAAACTCCGGGATCGCCATGGCCGTGGCCCGCATCGACCGCGATGCGGGCGCCGCGAAGGCTTGCGGACAACCTGCTCAGGGCTTCGGCTTCTCGCACCGCCGCCCGCCCCGGGCCTGGTCCCACCGGCCGGAGGCGCCGCAGGGCCTCCACGGTCGTGGCGCCCACGATGCCATCCGAGGGAAGGCCGACGTTCCTCTGGAACTCCTGAACCGCCCGGTCCGTCCGCTGTCCAAGGAGCCCGTCCTCCCGGCCTGCATCGAAGCCGAGGAGGTTCAGGCTCGCCTGAAGGAGTCGAACGTCATCCCCCCGGTAGTGAGGGTAACGGAGATAGAGGACCCGATCGCCGAGCGAGTACCCGGCCTCCACCAGCTCGTCCCAGGTCTCCGCACCCACCACGCCATCGACCATGAGTCGGCGGCGCTGCTGGAACTCGCGCACGGCGCGCTCGGTGCTGGGACCGAAGAATCCGTGTTCGGTTGGATCGACTCGGTAGCCCAGGGATCCCAGACGGGTCTGGACGTCGAGCACGGAGCCTCCACGGGCCCCCCGGGTCAGCGTGTCCATGGGCTACCTATTCTGACGGAGCGTCGTGGCCTGATGGGATCCGCGTCCGTCCAACCGCACGGAACGTCCTGGCCCGCGTCGGTTCCCCTCTGCCCCGAGAAGAGCTCAGGCGGGGGGACCGGCTTCCCGCTAGGCGGACTCGGCGTCCTCGGAAGGGGACCTCAGGCCGAGGAGCGTGTCGGAGCGAGGTTCGGACATGATGTGTGGCTCGAACTCGCGCAGGATGGCTTCCTTGCCCCGGGCGCCCATCACCCGGGCGACCTCCTGCCCGCCCTTGAACATGATCAGGGTCGGCACGCTCATCACCCTGCACTCGCGGGCGGTCTCCGGGTTGTCGTCGACGTTGACCTTGACCGCCTTCAGGCGCTCGGCGTGATCTCGGGCGATCTCCTCGACCGCCGGCGAGACCATATGACAGGGCACGCACCATTCGGCCCAAAAGTCGACCAGTACGGGAAGCTCGGACTGCAGCACCTCGCTCTGGAAGCTGCCGTCGCTCACGTGTGTGATGTTGTCAGACACTTGCGGGACCCTCCTCGCCGGTTGAACGTGGATGGGGAGGACATCGAAAAGCACTGGGATATTGTCAACATATCGGACCAGGTAGTTATTCCCCGCCCACCGTGTCAAGACTCATGTACAGACGGGCCGCCGCGCGCTCCCACCCCCGCCGGTCGCCCTCCGACGCCAGCGAGTCCAATGCGGCCTGTCTCCGGTCCGTGCGCCTGACCTCAGCGCTGTAGAGGGAGACCAACGCGGGGTAGGGGTTGACCCACTCGCCGCCCGCCTGGATGCCGAGGTGGAGATGCGGTGGGAACTGGTCCCGGTGCCCTGGAGGTCCGTATCCCGTGTTCCCGATCAACCCCAGTACCTCGCCGACCCGCACGTGGGAGCCCTCCGAGATGCCATCGGCGATCCTCGAAAGATGCGCGTACAGGTAGTAACGCCCGTCGTTTCCCCGGACGCCCAACCTGGTCCCGGAGTAGAAGGTCCACCCCGCGTTCTCGACAACGCCGGACCGCATCGCCACCACCGGCGTTCCCGACTCCGCGCTGATGTCGATCCCGAGGTGGACACCGACGAGCCTCCACTGTCCGTCTATCAGGCGAAGGCGAGGAGCGTGCCAGTTGTCGGGGAACTCGATCAGAGAAAGGAAGTTCGAGCGGGCGACGGGGAAGGTCTGCCCCTCGACGACGATCGGACGAAAGAAGGCCGGCGTGGGCGGCAGGGCGGCGAGGAGCGCAGCGCCCGCCACCCGGGGCTCGGCTGCCGCCGCTGACTGGGGTACGTGGGGAGCGCTCCCTCCGAAGGCGATACCTGCCAGCAGCACGGTGAGCGGCAGTCGAAGCGGGTGGAACCGCGTGAGCGTTCGCACGCACCTAGTCTACGGTCAGTGCCCTTCGGCCTCGAGGAACCGCTCGGCGTCGATGGCCGCCTGGCACCCCATTCCCGCCGCGGTGACGGCCTGCCGGTAGAAGAAGTCGACCACGTCGCCGGCGGCGAACACGCCCTGGACGCTGGTCCGGGTGGTGGGCTCCTGAACGACGATGTAGCCCTGTTCCATGTCGAGCTGCCCTTCGAACAGTCCCGTGTTCGG
>JBOGWB010000024.1:0-2421 GCA_050693035.1 Actinomycetota bacterium | reverse complement strand
GTCCGGGACGGCGCGGGCGGTGAACCGATAGCCGTGCACCCCCTGGGAAAGGGTCCGAAGGGGCTCTCCCGCCACGATGCGGTGGGGACCAGCCCGGGCGGAACCCTCAGCGTCCTCTTCGTGATCGACAGCTTGGGTTCGGGCGGCGCGGAGCGCTCGCTGCAGGAGGCTCTTCCGCTCCTCGTGGACGAGGGGGTCACGCCGCTCGTTGTATGCCTCGTGCGGCGTGACGAGGGCTTCGTCCAAGAGGTGCTCGACGCCGGCTTCGACGTGCGCTTCCTTCGGTCCAGGGGCCTGCTCGGGAGGGTCCGAGAGGTGCGCCGCCTCATTCGGGCCCTGCGTCCCGACATCGTTCACACCACGCTCTTCGACTCGGACATCGTCGGCCGGCTGGCCGGGATGCAGGGGAGCTCCGCGGTCGTCACCAGCCTGGTGAACACCCCGTACCCCGCAGTACGGCTGGAAGATCCGAATGTGCGGGCGGTGCGGCTCCGAGCGGCAAGGGCCATCGACGCGTGGACGGCGCGCCACCTGACCGGGCACTTCCACGCGGTGAGCCACGCCGTCAAGGCGGCCGCCGTACGGTCCCTGAGGCTCCCGCCCCAGCGGATCACCGTGATCGAACGAGGGCGGGATCCTGCGCGGCTCGGCATCCCCAGCCCGGCTCGCCGGCGGACCGCCAGGAACCGGCTCGGGCTCGACGCCGACGCCGAGGTCCTGGTCAACGTGGGCCGCCAGGAGTTCCAGAAGGGCCAGAGGTATCTCCTCGAAGCCATCGGGCAGCTGGTCGCCTCACATCCCGGGATCGTCCTGCTGGTGGCCGGTCGCCGGGGGAACGCCTCGGCCGAGCTCGAGGGGATCTCCACCGCCCCCGCGCTTGGGGGCCGGGTCCGGTTCCTCGGCCACCGGGACGACGTCCCCGAGGTTCTGGCCGCCGCGGACCTGTTCGTCTTCCCCTCCCTGTACGAGGGGTTGGGAGGTGCCCAGCTCGAGGCCATGGCCCTGGGCCTCCCCCTGGTGTCGTCTGATCTCGAGGCCGTTCGAGAGGTCGTGGAGCCGGGTGGAAACGCGCTGTTGGTGCCGCCCAAGGAGCCGGCCCGGTTGGCCTCGGCGATCTCCACCCTGCTGCGGGACGAGCAGAAGAGGTCATCCTTCGGGAAGCGAAGCAGGGAGATCTTCCTCGGGCGTTTCACCCTCGATCGAATCGCGAGCCGGATGCGAGGGATGTACGAGGAAGTCCTGGGTCGCGGTCCGTAGCCACCGATCGCCGTCGTGGGAGCTCGCTGGATGCAACCACCGCGCGACGACGTGGTGTTGATCTAAGCGAACCGAGCGATGTTGTATCGCTTCGCTCCCCACTCCGGCACCAGAACGCCACCGGGCCGATCCCGCCGACGGAGTGCCACCGACCCATCGCCGAACCGCGGCGAGTGGGGCGTGGAATCCTGGATCCGGATGAAGAGCGCCTGGGGAGCCTGGGGATCGATCGAGAACTCCCGGCCTTCCTGGCCCAGCCACGAACAGTCCACGAAATCGAGGTCCACCCGGCTGGGGGAACTTCGGTCGGTGACCTTGACGCCGCGATCCCAGTACCCGAACGTGCAGCCCTGGAAGCGCAGGGGGACCCGCTGCCCGTTCCGGAGCTCGTGGAACAGCACCGCGTACTTGCCCGCGGCAACGACGTTCCGGTAGACGATGGGATCGGCTCCCGAGCCTCGACGGTTGTCGAGGCCGGGCAGGGCCCCGTGGGTGATTGCCGCGTGCCCCGCCGACCACAGCACCGAGTCCTCGAAGTCCTGGTGGTTCAGGTACGCGCCCCAGTAGATCCCGGTCCCGCAGGCGTAGGAGGCGAACCGGCGGATGGGGGCTCGGACATTGCGCACGTTCTGCCAGCCGAAAAGCCCGGCACCTCGGCAGTTGTGAGCCAGGTTGTCCTCGAACGTCCAGTCCCCTCCCTGGTTCTCGGGCCACCCGAAGCCCGAAGACATCCCGCTGCTGACCCCATTGCCGGGCCAGGCACCGAGGACGCCAACAGCCACACAGCCGACGCACCGATTGCCGGAGCCCATCAGGATCGAGAAGGCCGTGAGGCGGTAGTTCGCCTCCCCACTGGGCGTCCCGGTGACGAGGGACGCCACGCATCGGTCGTACACGATGTCGTGTGAGTTGGCGTCGGGGAGGGTCGAGTGATCAAAGTGCTTGCCCGCCCGTTCCCATGGATCCCACCAATACGGAGAGGTCTGCACGCTGTGGGCGATGCAGCTTCGGAACGTGACGCCGTGGCTGGCGTGGGTCGCGAACGCGTGGCCCCCGGCGTCCCGAACCACCACACCCTCGATGAGGGACCCCCGGGCGGCATCGCCCATCCGGTGGAGGTGAAGGCCCCAACGCCCCTTGACCGTCCGTCCCCCTTTCTGCGGC
>JBOGWB010000023.1:0-2149 GCA_050693035.1 Actinomycetota bacterium | reverse complement strand
GAAGCGATCCGTCGCCCACGAGCGGGCCTGCTGAACCAGGCGGTCCTTCTTCCCCGGATCCTCGATGAGGACCCGGATCCGGCCCGCAAGATCGCGCGGATCTCCGGGCTCGTAGAGCAACCCCGTTTCACCATCGGTGACGAGCTCAGGGACGGCTCCCGAGCGTGCGGCGACGACGGGGCGACCGAACTTCATCGCCTCAACGATCGGCCTGGCGAATCCTTCCTTCCTCGAGCACATCAGCAGGACATCCGACCGAGCGAGGAACGTGAACGGATCGTCTGAGAACTCCACGAACTCCACCAGATCCCCCACGCCGAGGGCCGAAACCATGCGCTCGAGGCGATCGACGTATCCTCGGGCGCTCCGCCCAACCAGGGAAAGGGTCACATCCATACCCGAGCGGCGGAGGAACGCCACGGCCCGCACGGCATCCTCCTGTCCCTTCCCGGGCACCTTGTGGCCGAGCACCAACAGCCGGCACCGGGTGGACTCCCCCTCCGTCGAAGCGGGAGGAGGAGCGTCGGGAACCTCCGCGCCCTGCCTGACGACCCGGATCGGGACCCTGACGTGTCCGATGAGCTCTCGCTCCAGGAACATGGACGGGACGATCACGCGGCGGGAGAGCAGGCCCACGAGCCGGAGGCTCGGACGGCGGCCGAGATGGAAATTCACGCCGTGTTCGGGAGCGCCGTACTCGTGGACGTGCCAGAGGTGGGGGATCCGCGCGCGTCGTGCGGCCAGGGCCCCGGACGGGACCGTGAGGGTGTTCGTGATGACCGCGTCCGGTCGCTGCGACCGGAAGAGCCGAGCCAGCGATCGGACGGCGAGCACGTTGCGTATCTCCACCGCCATCGCGCGATGAATCGGCTTCGGGAGGTCGGCCCATCTCCCATAGGGTGTGATCCACATGGGGATGCCGAGCTCGCGAATCCGGGCCACCAGCGGGCCGTCCGAGGGGAGAACCACGGCGGGCCGGGCCAGCCCGGTCCTTGCGAGCTGACCGACGAGCTCGCAGAGCGTCAGCTCCGATCCAGCGATGACCGCCGAGTGGGACACGAAGAGCAACCGGGGGGTCGTGGTCACCTCAGGGCAAGTTCACTTCGTGGCCTGCACGATGGCCGGTGGTCCGACAGCCAGCCTCCGGGCTCATGGGCGGGACTCTTCCTTCCCTGCACCGCCCGCCCCGCGAGGCATGCGCCCCAGAATCCGGCGGCGCAGCCGCCGGCCACGCTCACCGGCCAGTGAGCGGATGAGGAGCTTCATGGCGTCGGGTTCGAGCAACAGGCCGGGCTCGACCCGGACCGCCTCCCGGAATAGATTCCAGGTTGCCCGCGGGGATCGCCGGGGCCGCGACTTCCGCTTCATCATGAACACGAGGGCCTTCCTGGCCTTACGCCCTCTCGCCTTTCGGATGGCGTGCGGGTCATCGAGCTCGCGACCGAACTCGCCCAGGAACCGCATGTGGACATGCTTCAGGGTCGCCATTGCCCTGAAGGTCGGATGCCACGCGCCCGACTCGAACTCATAGAGCTCCTCGATGCTGGCGGCGAGCGGGTGGACGAGACTGGCGCCCAGCGGTTCGGCAATATAGGCGATGGCACGTGACCGATGGGAAGCACGCAGGCAGAAACCGATGTCGCAGCCCGGTCCATCTGCTTCCTCCCAGGGATTGTTCTTCACCACCGAGCGTCGTGCGAGCACGGTGGTGGCGTGGATGAAGTACTGCTCGGTCAAGAGGCGGCGTACGACCACCGCACCGGGCTCAACAGCGTCCACGGAACCCCCTCCGTAGGACACCGTTTCCCCCAACGGCTCGTTGTTGGGTCCTCTGTGAATGAGTCGAAGTGCGGAATGGACCATATCCAATTCAGGATCCTGCTCGAGAAGAGCGACTTTCCTTGCCAGCGCATCTGGGAGGAACACTTCGTCGTCGGCCAGAAGGGCGACAAAGGGCGCCGTGCCCAGCTCCAGGCTGCGCGTAACGTTTCCCTGGAGGCCGATGTTTCGCTCGAGCGGCGCATAGTGCACCCGTGGGTCCCTGAACGACGCCACGACGTGAGCCGTGTCATCGGTCGACGCATTGTCGGATACGAATACCTCGATATCCGCCAGCGACTGCTCGAGCACACTTCGGAGGCAGTCCCGG
>JBOGWB010000022.1:0-2895 GCA_050693035.1 Actinomycetota bacterium | reverse complement strand
ACGGCGTCCTGTTCATCGACCGGCTCGACGGGGAGCACCGATCCGAAGCCATGGCCAAGCTGCGGGACCAGACCCTCGGCCTGGCGCCGACGATCCACGATCCTTCCCGGACCCTCTGAGCCGCATGCTTGTGGCCTTCCTGGGCAACGACCGCTGGTCGGTGCCGTCGCTGGAAGTGCTGGCGGCCTCGTCTCACCGGGTGGCCGTGGTCGCCACCCGGGTCCCCCGCCCGGCCGGCCGGGGAGGGGGGCTCCGGCCGACCCCCGTGGCCGAGGCCGCGCGGCGGCTGAACCTGCCGCTCGTCGAGGTGGAGACGGTGAAGGGGGGTCCGGGCCCCGAGGCCATCCGAGCGGCTCGACCCGACGCCCTCGCCGTGGTCGCGTACGGGGAGATCCTTCCGGCCCATCTCCTCGAGGTGCCCCGGGTGGCCCCGGTGAACGTGCACTTCTCCCTCCTTCCGGCGCTCCGGGGGGCGGACCCCGTTCGGCGGGCCATCCTGGAAGGGCTCGAGGTCACCGGGGTGACGACCATCAGGATGGACGAGGGGATGGATACCGGGCCCATCCTCCTGCAGCTCGAGGAGCGGATCGCCGGCGGTGAGGACGCCGGAACCCTGGGCGACCGCCTGGCGATCCTGGGCGGCACGCTGTTGGTGGAAACGTTGGACGGGCTGGAGGCGGGGACCCTGGAGCCTCGGCCCCAGGACCACGACCGAGCCACCACCGCCCCGAAGCCCCGGCCGGAGGAGGAGTGGATCGACTGGAAGGAGGACGCCGCCGCCGTCCACCGGAGGGTTCGGGCGCTGGCGCCCGACCCGGGGGCGCGCACCCGGTTCCGGGGGAAGCTCCTCAAGGTCCTCCGGGCGAGCGTGGTGGAGGGATCGGGGGACCCCGGGACGCTGCTCGAGCCGGTGGCCGGCCATCCCGCGGTGGCCGCCGGATCGGGGGCGGTGGTGCTGGAGGAAGTCATCCCGGAGGGAAGGAGGCTCATGAGCGGGGCCGACTTCGCCCGGGGGCAGCGCCTGGAGCCCGGCGAGCGAGTGGGCTAGGCGCGCGCCGGGCCGGCGAACGCGAGGAGCCGGCCGGTTTCCCGGCCGGCTCCTCGAGGGAAGCGGCGTTCTCTCGCCCTAGCGGCACTGAGCGCAGATCGTGCCGCTCACCTTGATCGGCTGGTACGCCGGTGCCTCCGGGCCCGTGTCCGACACCGCGGGACCCTTGGCGGGCTCCGTCCGGGTCGGCGTGGCCCGGCCGACCATCAACGCCGCCGCCAGCACCGTGGCCAGCACGATGGCCACGGCGGCCAGCCACAGGCCGACCAGCATGGGGCGTACGGCGGAGCTCACTCCCAGAGTGCTCGCCCTGGTGGCCATTCCGTCCTCCTCTCCTCGTCCCAACTCCTGCGGCGAGCTTAGGGGTGGTGGGAGCCACGGTCGGTGGCCGTCAACACGGTTCTGGGGTGACGTCGGGCAGGCGCCTGGTGTGTCGCGGGGCACATGGGATGGGCGGCGCCGAGCGGGCGCACCTGTCCCGCACAGCCGCCGAAACGGACCCGAATGCTTCTGGCCAGGTTCCGGCGGGGATAGAATCCGCGGGATATGCCCCTGGCCAGGCTTGCCGCCTCCATCCTGTCCGCGGACTTCGCCCACCTTGCGGACCAGGTCAGGTTGGTGGAGAAGCACGCCGACATGGTCCATATCGACGTGATGGACGCCCACTTCGTGCCCCCCCTGACCATCGGCCCGGTGGTGGTGGCGTCGCTGCGTCCGGTCACCGATCTGCCGTTGCACGCTCACCTGATGATCGAGAATCCGGAAGCGCTGTTCGACGACTTCGCCGAGGCCGGCACCGACATCGTCACCTTTCACCTGGAGGCCACCGCCGACCCGGCGTCCGTCATCGCCGCCTCTCGAGAGCGCGGCATGCGCCCCGGCATCGCCGTCAATCCGGAGACGGACGTGGACGCCGTGCATCCCTACCTCGAGGAGCTCGACAACGTGATCGTGATGACCCTGGCCCAGACGGGGTTCGCCGGCCAGCCCTTCCAGGAGTCGAGCCTGCGCAAGGTTGAGGCGGTGCGGAACGAGATCGAACGTCGAGGGCTGGCTGTGGACGTCATCGTGGACGGCGGGATCAACGAGGAGAGCGGCCGGCGATGCGTCGCCGCCGGGGCGACCGTCCTTGCCGCTGCGTCCTCCATCTTCAAGGCCTCGGACCCTGCGGAGGCGGCTCGCCGCCTGGCTGAGGTGGCCCGGGCGGAGCAGCGGTGATCGAGGAAGAGCGCGACGAGGGCGGCGATCGCGCCGGGAGAGAGCGGGTCCTGGTCGTGGACGACGACGCGGACATCGCCCGGTTCGTCGAGGTCAATCTACGAACCTACGGGTACGAGGTCTACGTCGCTTCCGACGGGGTCGAGGCGCTCGAGAAGGCCCATGACGTTCGGCCGGATCTGATCCTCCTCGACGTGATGATGCCGAACATGGACGGGTTCGAGGTCGCCCAGCGGCTCCGCTCGGACCCTCGGACCCGGAACGTGAGCATCATCATGCTCACGGCCAAGGCCATGTCGGCGGACAAGGTGCTCGGGCTCACCGCGGGGGCGGACGACTACATCATCAAGCCGTTCGACCCCATCGAGCTCGTCGCCCGGGTCAAGGGCGTGCTCCGCCGGGCCCGCGAGATGAAGTCGATGTCGCCGCTCACGGGGCTTCCCGGCAACCTCCGGATCCAGGACGAGATCCACCGACTCGTGGAGACGAAGGATCCCTTCGCTCTCCTCTACGCGGACCTCGACAACTTCAAGGCGTACAACGACCACTACGGGTTCCTTCGTGGAGACAACGCCATCCAGCTCACCGCCCGTGTCCTCCAGGACGTGGTGACCGACATGGTCGGGGAG
>JBOGWB010000021.1:0-47329 GCA_050693035.1 Actinomycetota bacterium | reverse complement strand
ACCGCGGTGGCGATGGCCATCCCCTTGGTGATGGCCTTGGTGGAGTTCCCCACCGCGTCGAGGCCGCCCAGGACCTCGGCCGGACGCCCCTCGAACTCGCCGGACATCTCCGCGATGCCCTGGGCGTTGTCCGCCACCGGACCGTAGGTGTCCATCGACACCACGACGCCGACGGTCGTGAGCATGCCCATCCCGGTGAGGGAGATGAAATAGAGGGCTTCCTGGAGGCTGTTCGGGGCCAGGGCGAAGGCCCCGATGATCGACGCCCCGATGATGAGGATGGACCACACCGTGGACTCGAGGCCCACGGAGAACCCGGAGAGGATCGTGGTCGCGGGCCCCGTCAGGGAGGATCGGGCGATCTCCTTCACCGGCTTCCTCCTGGTCGAGGTGTAGTGCTCGGTGAGCAGCTGGATGAGGCTCGCCAGGACCAGGCCGAAGAGCACGGCCCAGAATCCCCTCAGGTCCTTCAGGTACACCGCCGCCAGCACCAGCACCGCGGCGGCGGAGAGAGCGGCAGAGATGAAGAACCCTCGATTGATGGCCCGCATCCCGTGCTCGTCGTCGCTCCTCGGCGTTACGGCGTAGATCCCGATGATCGAGGTGATGACCCCGATGGCCCGGACGAACAGCGGGAACATCACCCCGACGATGGCTCCTTGCTCCGAGCCGGCGAACGCCGCGGCGCCCAAGATGATCGAGGCCACCAGGGTCACCTCGTAGGACTCGAAGAGGTCCGCGGCCATCCCCGCGCAGTCCCCGACGTTGTCGCCGACGTTGTCGGCGATGGTGGCGGCGTTGCGCGCATCGTCCGCGGGGATGTTCTTCTCCACCTTGCCCACCAGGTCCGCGCCGACGTCGGCGGCCTTGGTGAAGATGCCCCCGCCGACCCGCATGAACATGGCCAGGAGGGCGCCCCCGAACCCGAACCCGACGAGCACCGAGGTGGCGTCCTGCTTGTAGATCAGCAGGATGGCCGCCGCGCCCAGCAGGCCCAGGCCCACGGTGAACATCCCGGCCACGCCCCCGGTGCGGAAGGCGATGGTGAGGGCGCGGCGCAGCCCCTCTTCCTTGGCCGCGTTGGCCACGCGAACGTTCCCCCGGACTGCCAGCCACATCCCCGCGAACCCGGTGATGGCCGAGAATCCCGCCCCGAGGATGAACGCGATCGACCGGCCCAGCCTGAGTGCCAGCGGCGAGTGGTCGGCATTCTCGGGAACCGGTAGGAGGAAGAAGATCGCCACCGTCAGGATGAGCATGAACAGACCCACCGTGCGGAACTGGCGGTTCAGGTAAGCCTTGCTCCCCTCCTGGATGGCGCCGGCGATCTCCCGCATCCTCGGGGTCCCCTCGGGAGCGGCCAGGACCCCCCGCCGCAGGATCCAAGCCACCACCAGGGCCAGCAGCGAGATCCCCAGGATCACCCACAGAGCGGCGTCCTCGAACGGACCGAAGTCCGCCGTGATCCGGCCACCTTCCTGGGCAAGCAGACGCATCCAGTCCCCTCCGGAATCCCCCCGGATGGGGGGCAGGCGCCGGATTATAGCCTAGCCCCTCATCCCTCGACCGTCCCCTCAGGGGGCCTTCGTTCACGCGCACCGGCCTCTTCGCGCCTCGCCCGAGCGACGAGGGGTGCAAGCGCTGGAGGAGTGATGAGCGTGGTGATGATGGTCATGGCAACCACCACGCCGTAAAGAGAGGGAGTGATGATGCCCAGCCCGAGGCCGATGGACGCGATGATCAGTCCCACCTCGCCCCGGGGAACCATGCCCACGCTGACGGCCAGACGGGTGTTACGGCCCAAGCCTCCCGCGCCGAAGTAGCCGCCGGCCATCTTGGTGACCACCGCGAGGAAGGTGACCCCCGCGGCCAGGCCCATCACCGCTCCCTGAGCGAACACGGTGGGGTCCAGGTGGGTTCCGGTCACCGCGAAGAAAAAGGGGACCAAGAACTCGTAGACCGGCTCGACCTGCGTGGCGATCTCGTCGCGGCGGAACTCGATGATCAGCCCGGCAAGGAAGGCTCCGATGATCGCCGCCAGGCCGATCACCTCGGAGAGGGCGGCCAGGCCGAGCGTCAGGAGCACCGCGAAGGCGAACGGGGACCCGGGCACGATCGGAAGATGGGCCAGCTCGGAGATGCGCCGAACCACGCGAGGGCCCGCCCACACCACGACCACCAGGAAAGCCACGATCTCCAGGACGGTCAGGACCAGGCCGATCTGCGAGAGGTCGCCGACCGCGAGGCCGGCGATCAACGCGAGCACCAGGATGGCCAGGATGTCGTCGACGACGGCGGCTCCCAACACGACCCGGGCCAACACGGTTCGAACGGCGTCGAGGTCTCGCAGAACCCTGGCCGTCACCCCCACGCTCGTCGCCGTCATGGCCGCGGCGATGAAGAGGACGTCTCCCCTTGGGTATCCCAGCCCGGCCATGAGGGCGGCGCCCGCGCCGAACGGAAGCAGCACGCCCGCCACCCCCACCAGCAACGCGGGACGCCCCACGCGACGGAGCTCGCCGAGGCTGGTCTCCAGGCCCACCGTGAACAGCAGGATGATGACGCCCAGCTCGGCGACGACCTCCACGACGGCTTCGCCGCCGGGGCCCACCCACCCCAGCACGTGGGGCCCGACGAGAACGCCCCCCAGGAGCTCGCCCACCACGGCGGGCTGGTCGAAGTGCTCGAAGACTTCCCCGAGGATCTTGGCCGCGGCGAAGAGCACGAACAGGTCGACCAGGACCGTGGACGCTTGCACCATTCCTCCCCGGACGAAAAAAGGGCCGGCCAGCCGACCAGGCTTCCCGGCACCCCGCCGAATCCTACCGCCTCTGACCGGGCCAAGCGATCCGAACCGCCGATCGCGTGTGCTACCCTTCCGAGCCGCATGCCCGGCGCACACCGCGGATCCGCGCGGCCTTCCCAACTGGTAGCGGCAGGAGCTCTCGTGCTCCTGGCCGCCATCACCGTTCTGCTCTTCTTGTTCCTCCGGGAGCGAGGGGCGATCGTGGCGCCGCTCGGCCCCGAGGAACCGGAAGTCCCCCAGTTCTCGTTCGTGGTGGAGAGGGCGAAGGCGTTCCCGCTGGCCCGAAAGCCGCGAGGCCAGGCGCATCGCAAAGCGATCGGCCAGATCCGCGGGGTGCTCGATCGGCTGTACGTTGCGGGCTTCGTCGACCCCGCGCAATGGGAAGCCGGCCGGTTCACCGGAGCCCTGGAGCAGTTCGCCGGCCCGAGCGCCCGGGAGGCTCGCCGCGACCTGCCCGATCTGACGCTCGGCGGGACGGCCGATCGGCTCGAGCTGGTGACACCCCGGGAGGGGCTGCTCCGGATGACGCTGCTGTACGACCTGGGCGGCAACCCCGTACTCGCGGTGGTGGACGCACGGTTCGAGGCGCTCGGCGACCTGGCCGGCGAGCCCCAGCAGGTATCGATCGAGCACCGCGGGGAGTTCATCGTGCGACGGGTCCAAGGACGATGGGCGATCGTCGGTTACCAGGTCCGCGGCAAGATCGCGGAACGGCAGATCGCCGCCACGGGCGGCTCCCCCTCGCCCACGGGTACGGGAGTTCCCTCCCCGACCGGGACGGCGCCGTGAGGCCGCGGATCCTGGCGGGGCTCGCTCTCCTGGGCCTGGTGGCCTGGGTGGGCGCGAACGCCTTCCTGGGGCCACCCAGGCGGGCGGGGGCACAAACGGCGACCGTGGAGATCCGGCGGGCGCAGAAGGCGGGCTATCTGCCCCGGCCCGGCAGTGACCGGCTGATCGTGATCCTGGCCATCGGGAGCGACGCCCGGCCCGGCGAGCGCGTCGACCGCCTCCGGGCGGACTCTATCCACCTCATCGCGGTGAACCCCAGGAAGAGGGCGGGCACCGTGCTCGGGTTCCCCCGGGACTCGTACGTCAACATCCCGGGACGGGGAACCAGCCGGATCAACGACGCCCTGGTGTACGGGGGACCGCCCCTCCTGGTGCGCACGGTGGAGAGCATCACGGGGATCAGGATCGACTACTGGGCCCTCACGTCCTTCAAGGGGTTCTCCCGCATCGTGGACGGCATCAACGGCCTCTCGGTACGGGTGCGCTACCCCATGCACGACCGGGCTTCGGGCACGAGCTTCAACCCGGGACGACGGAAGCTCAAGGGAGGGCAAGCTCTGGCCTTCGCTCGCGACCGCCATAGCCCGTCGAACGGAGACTTCGGTCGGTCCGAGAACCAGGGCCGCCTCATCCTGGCCGCCCTGGGGAAGTTCACCAATCGGTTCGCCGAAGACCCGACCACGCTGTTCCGATGGATCCGGGTGGGGCTCCGAGGCGTGAAGACGGATCTCTCGCTCGGAGAGCTGATCGACCTCGGTCTGCTGGCCGCCCAGATGGAACCGAAGAAAGTGCGAAACGTTGTCGCGCCGGGCTCGGTTGCGATGGTCGGCAGTGCCAGCGTGGTACGCCTCACGGGCTCGGCTCAATCCCTGTTCCGCGACATCAAGGACGACGGCATCCTGAACCGTTAGGTCGACCTGGCGCTATCCGCCGCGGGCGCCGCGCGGCCGGACGACGTGAACTATCGAATCCCAGAGGCTCCGCCGCGCGTCGCGGCGAAAGACGAGCATTCCGACGGTCAGAAGGAGGTAAGCGACGCCGAAACCGTAACGGACCCCCGTCGCTTCGAATGGTAGCTGACCCAGGAACAGCACCAGCAGTGCCACGGCTTCGAGCCGGGAGATGGACAGGTTGGCGATGACCGCCACAGCGAACAGCGACTGCGCAGCCGTGAGAAAGACCTCTTCCACTTGGCGCCCGTCCATGTGCATGGGAGCGCCGAAGCCCGCGCCCGCGCCCCCTCCGATGGAGAACACGAGAGGGAGCGTCCCCACGAGGAGCGTCCACTGGTTCACCTTCGAGGAGATCAGCGTCCCCAGGCCGGCCTGGGCCTTCAGCCGCACCGTGAACAGGATGGCCACGACCATCTCCGGCGACTCCGAAGCGAGAGGGGCGACCCACTGGATCAACAGGAACGGGTTGATCCCGAACTCCTCGCCGATCCCGATGAGCCCGTGGGCGAAGGGTTCGGCCGTCGCCAGGATCGCCGTGGCGGCAAACAGGAACAGGACCACCGTGACCGTCCTCCGGATCGCCGGACGGAAGCTTCCGATCAAGGCCGCGGCCCCGATGAGCTCCGGCTCCTCGACCTCCTCCTTCGCCGCCCGGACGATGTACGCGATGAACAGCCCTCCCAGCACCACCAGGTCGAGGAGCGAGAGCTGCCTCCGCAACGGGATCGTGAACGCCCACAGCGTCGCCACCAAGAGGTAACCCACGTCGATGCGCTGGACGGGCCGCAGCCTCACCTCGCGCTTTCGCGTCTTGGCCCAGTAGACCAGGACCACCGCGGCCCATCCGATCCCGATCAGGAGGCGATTGGCCCCGGTCATGTTGGCCACCGCGAAGTGGATCGCCTCCGGATCCCCCTGTCCCGCACGGAACGCCAGGAACAGGTCCACCGCGTACTCGGGCAGCACCGCGATGATGGCCAGGACGGCGATGGCCAGGGTCTGGGACACGTCGAGCTGGGCCACCTCGGCCGCCCAAGCGAGGAGGAAGGCGGACCCCATGATGGCGACTCCGTAGAAGAGCGTTGCCAGCTCGACGGGCGCATCCACGAAGCCGAGGCGGACGAACAGCCCGGGCAACGTGACCGCCGTTGCAACGACCAGCGACACCCAGCTCTTGCGCCCCAGGCTTCGGCGGAACGCCGCCTCAGTCATGGCGGGCAGCATACCCACCACCGAGTGGGTGGAACGAATCGTGAGAACATCCCTCCCGATGGACGCTCGGGGGTTCCTCGATCGGTTCGAGGGTGCACGGGACCGCCTGGCGCATCTGGAGGTCCTCCCGGCTCGAGACCCGGAGCCACAACCACTTCCCGACCTTCCGGACCCGCTGCCCGCGCGGCTTCAGTTGCTCGGCATCGAGGGACTTCATCCGCACCAGCGTCGCGCGCTCGACCTGCTGGCCGAGGGACGCGACGTCATCGTGTCCACGGGGACGGCCAGCGGGAAGACCCTCGTCTACAACCTGGCGTTCGCGAGCGAGGTCCTGCGCGATCCGAGGAGCACCGCGCTCTACCTCTTCCCGACGAAGGCCCTGGCCCGCGACCAACTGCGGCAGGTGCGCGATCTCCGGCTGCCGCAGATCCGCGCCGCCGTCTACGACGGGGATACGCCGAAGGGCGAGCGCCCCCTGATCCGCCGCACCGCCAATCTGCTCATCAGCAACCCGGACATGCTGCACGCGGCGATCCTGCCCGGGCACGCCCGGTGGGCCGACTTCTTCCTTCGCCTGTCCCTCGTCGTCCTCGACGAGGCTCACGTGGCCCGGGGCGTGTTCGGCTCCCACGTGGCCATGGTGATCCGCCGGCTGCGCCGGTTGGTTGCCCGGTACGGTGGGAGCCCGCGGTTCGTGCTGGCCTCGGCGACGATCGGCAATCCGTCGGAGCTGGCCGAACGCCTCACCGGGCTTCGGTTCGAGGAGGTCTCCGAGGACGCCTCGCCCCGTGGCGAGAAGCTCTTCGCGCTGTGGAACCCCCCGCTGGTGGACGAGGAGGCGGGGATCCGCAGGGGCGCGGTGTCCGAAGCCGCGGAGATCCTCTCGAGGCTGGTGGAGGAGGAGCAGCGGGTCATCGCGTTCGCCCGCTCCCGGCGGGCCGCCGAGCTGCTCGCCCAGATCGTCCGGCGGGAAGTTCCGGGCGGGCTCCGCGACCGGGTGAAGGCGTACCGGGCCGGATACCTGCCGGAAGAGCGGCGAGCCCTGGAGCGAGCCCTGGCGGACGGCGAGCTCCTGGCGGTCGCCTCCACGTCCGCCCTCGAGCTCGGCATCGACATCGGTTCCCTGGACGCGGCCATCCTTACCGGGTACCCGGGGACGCGGGCGTCGATGTGGCAGCAGGCGGGACGGGCCGGCCGCCGGGCGGGCGCCTCCCTGGCCATCCTGGTCGCCCAAGACGATCCGCTCGATCAGTACCTGGTCAGCCACCCCGCCGACCTCTTCTCCAAGCCCGCCGAGGCCGCGGTGGTCGACCCGACGAATCCGTACATCCTGACCCCCCATCTCTCCTGCGCCGCCCGCGAGCAGCCGCTGGCCCCGGAGGAGGTCTCGTTCTTCGGCGACGCCGCACCCGCCGCGGTGGAGAGGCTCATCGAGGATGGGAAGCTCGTGGAGCGACGGGGGCTGCTCCACCACCGGGGCGAGGACCCTCACCGCAAGGTGGACATCCGGTCGGCGTCCGGCCACCTGTTCCTCATCGTGGACGCCGATACCGGAGCGGTCCTGGGAACGGTGGACGAAGCACGGGCGTTCCACCAGGTCCATCCCGGAGCCCTCTATCTGCACCAGGGGGAGCAGTACGAGGTGGCCGAGCTCGACCTGGACCGGTGGGTGGCCCTGGTCCGGCCCTCGAACGCGGACTGGTGGACGCAGGCCCGCGACGTGACCGACATCGACGTCCTCGGGGTGCTCTCCGAGTCGAAGATCGGAGAGACGCCCATGTTCTTCGGCGACGTTCGAGTGACCACCCAGGTCGTGGGGTTCCAGCGGAAGCTCCACCTCACCGGAGAGATCCTGGACACGGAGTCCCTGGACCTTCCGGCGCAGACCCTGGTGACCAGGTCGGTGTGGTGGGCCGTGCCCGACGCGGTGATCGCCAGGGCCGAGGTGACCACCGCCCAGCTTCCCGGCTCGGCACACGCCGGGGAGCATGCCGCCATCGGCCTCCTCCCGCTCGTGGCGACGTGCGACCGATGGGACGTCGGCGGCGTGTCGACCGCGTACCACGCCGATACCGGCTCCTGCGCGATCTTCATCTACGACGGATATCCGGGCGGCGCGGGGATCTCCGAGCGAGGCTTCCTGTCGGCCGAGCGGCTCCTCACCGCGACCCTCGAGGTGCTACGGACGTGTCCGTGCCAGACGGGGTGCCCGTCCTGCGTGCAGTCGCCCAAGTGCGGAAACGGGAACGAGCCGCTCGACAAGGCTGGCGCCGCCCGCCTGATCCAGGAGGTGCTGAGGTGAGCCCGAGCGGACCCTATGTCGCGGTGTGCGGCCCGGGGGTCGCCGTCGCCCGAGAATCCGCATGGGCGGAGGAGATCGGCCGGCGTCTCGCCGAGGCCGGAGCGATCGTGGTGTGCGGAGGGATGACCGGAGTCATGGACGACGTGGCCCGGGGAGCCGCGTCGGCGGGTGGCACGGTGGTGGGCATCCTTCCCGGCCCCGACCGAGCCGGCGCAAGCACCCATCTCACGGTGAGCCTCCCGACCGGGATGGGCGAGACTCGGAACGCGCTCGTCGTTCGGGCCTCCGACGTCGTCATCGCCGTGGCGGGTGAATGGGGCACGCTCTCGGAGATCGCCCTGGCCCTCAAGATCGGGCGGCCTGTGGTCGGGCTGGCGACCTGGGAGCTGGCCAAGGGAGGAAAGACCGTGGACGACATGGTGCGAGTGAAGACGCCGGAAGAGGCGGTGGCCAGGGCGATCGAGCTGGCTCGGTAGGGAGGGAACCCTACGGCTCGGTGGCCTCCTCCGGTCCTTCGCCCTCACCGAGAGGCTCCACACGGCCCTCGACCAGATCGGTGGCCCGGTACATCCGCAGGCACGCCGAGCAGATGACGAAGTCGGTGGTCCTGCGGAACGGGACCAGCTCTCCCCCTGGAAGCACCACGCCGTCCGGGGTCACGGCCTCGGCCAGCGGCTGACCGCACACGCACGTGAAGGTCTCGACCACCGCAGGCAGTCTACGACGAGCGACCTGGAAGCTTCCCGCGGAGGCGGCTCATGACCCTGTGGACCCGCCCCGCGCGAAGGCCAGCACCTTCCGGAGCGCGCTCCGCTCCTCGGGGGCCAGGCCGGCGACGAGCAAGACGGCGAGATACACGGCGGTCCCGACGGCCGCGGTCGCCACGAGCGTCACGGGCCAGCCGGCGTCCGCAAGGGCCCGGGCGGTCCCCCACGCCGCCAGCAGCGCGGTCCCGGCCGGAACGGCCAGCCGGAGATAGTCCCGGTCGTAGGGCTGGATCCCGACGAACCGCCACACGAGCCACAGGCGTGCCAGCTTCGAGAGCGCCATCGTGAGCGCGCCGGCGATGGCCGCCCCCTCCAAGCCCAGTCCGACCCCCCCGATCAGGAGGACAGCGACCCCGATGTCGAAGGCCACCGAGACGGCGTACACAACGAGGTCCCAACCGGTCCGGCCCACCATGATGAGGACGAACCCCACGGTGCCGGTGGCCACGTTGACCAGCTGCCCGAGCAGGAGGATCAGGAGGGCCGTTCGCCCCGCGCTGAACTCCGAGCCGAACAGCCGCAGGGCCGGCCCGGGAGCCGCCGCCAGCACGACGAAGATCGGCAGCGTCGCCGCCAGCGTCCACCGGGTCAGCTGCTTGAAGAGCCGGTCGAGCTTCTCCCGGTCCCCGCGGGCGTGAAGGTCGGCCACGAACGGGCTGAACATCAGGGACACCGAGATTGTGAACAGCAGGATCACCTGCGCCGCTCTGGCCGAGGCCGCGTAGACACCCGTCTCGGCCGACGACGCGTACCGGGCCAGCACGAACAGGTCGGTCCAGAAGAGCAGCTGTGAGAACAGCGCCGCCGGGGCCCGCGGGGCGCCGTACCGGAGCAGGTGGCCCATCTCCCCGGGAGGCGGATGCTCGCGACCGAATCCCCGGGTCTCTCGCCGCCACAGCCATGCCGCGGCAAGTGTGGCCCCGATCCACGACGCCGAGTAGGCCAGAGCGGTCACCCCCACGGACCTGGCGGCCAGCCACCCCAGGAGGATCAGCGCCATCCACGCGAGGGGCTGACCCATCCAGAACACGTACAACGTGTGGCGCATGATCTTCAGGCCTCGGGTTCCCCCCAGGTAGACCTGCACGAGTGCGGCGAACGGGATGGCCAGCGCCGTCGCGCGGAACGCGTCAGTGGCGTCGGCCACGAGGTCCGGGGCGAACACCCCGGCCAGCTGTTCGGCGAAGCCGAAGACGAGGACGGCCACGATCAGGCTGGCGGCGGCGGCGATCATCGAGGCTCGCGCCACGACCCCTCGGACCCGGGCCCGCTCTCCCTGCCCCAGATCGATGGCCACCCGGCGCACGGCGGCCATGTCCATCCCGAATCGAGAGAAGAAGCCCAGGATGAGGGCGCCCTGGGTGGCCATGGTGACGATGCCGAACGCCGCGGGCCCCTGGACCCGCGTGATCAGGACCTGTGTGGCAAAGGTGGCCAGGATGGCGACGACGAGCCCGACGGCGCTCTGGCCCGTGCCGGCGAGGATGGTCCGCTCATCGCCGAACCGCGCTGCGGGGAATGCCGATTCCAGAGCGGCCCGGAGACCGCGCCGACGGGGAGGGGGATGGCTACTCGAGGTACCCAAGGCCGCGGAGGTGCTCCTCGACTTCCAGGGCCTCCTCCGCGTCGAGGCCCTCTGGTCCGGAGCCTTCCTCTGGTTCGGCGCCGGACCCCGCCGCCGCCACCGAGGCCTCGTCTCCGACCAAGGCCTGGAGCACCTGGCCGTCGTGCTTCACCGAGGCGGGCACTCCCAGCGCCGCCAGGATGGTCGGGGCCACGTCGATCAGGAGGGCGGGCTCGGCGAAGGCATCCGCGCGGACCCGGGGGCCCGCCGCGGCGATCACCCCGGCCATCCGATGGTCGCCGGAGAGCCAGTCGGCGTCCTCGATGTGCGTCCGGGCATGGGTGAGGCTGTAGCGGGATGCCGGCTCGAGGAGGATGTCCGGCGCTGTCTCCGCGTACTTCCCACCGAAGACCTCCTCCCTCCTGAGTGCCCGGGCCACGGGGTTCTGTCGGGTGACCGGATCGACGAAGGAGGCCAGCGCATCCATGACCTTGTCCCGGGTGGCCTCGAAGTCCGCGGCATCGACGATGCCCTCCGTTTCTCGCCCGGCGAGGTTGAGCGATACGCCCTCCCCGGTGGAACGGACCGACGTGTAGGCCACCGTCCTCTGCCAGTTCACCGACTGTGGCAGCGAGACCCTGCCGTGGAGCCCGAGCAGGTCGTAGACCTTGCGAGCGAGGGCGCGCATCTTGCCCCACTGCATGGGTCCGAAGACGGCGCGGCTGGCCGCCGCGAATCGCAGGAAACCCAGATGCTCCAAGAGCCGGTCCATGTGCACGGCTCGGGTGCACGACTGGAAGCCGTGGTCGGAGACGAACAGGATCAGGTCGTCTTCCCGCGCCCGCCCGATCAGCCGTCCCAGGCCGTCGTCGAGCAACCGGTAGACGTCGCGGATCTTCCCCGCCAGGGGTTCCTTCGAGAGCGTCTCGAAGTTCGGATGGTCGGGCGACACATACTTCGCGAGACAGTGCTGCACCCGATCCGTGGCCACGAAGACGATCGAAGCGAAACGCCAATCCGTGGTGTCGAGCAGATGCTCGTTCGCACGGATGCGGGCCTCGGTGATCTTCATGCATTCCTGGAGGAAGGGCTCGGGCCGGTTCCGAAACGTGGTCCAGGACATCCCATTGATGGGGAACGGTCGGCCGGCCTGCTCCAGCTCCCCGGCGACATCCTGAGGATGGGTGAAGGGCCGCCACTTTGGGAGTACCCCGCCCGCCACGAGCTTCCCGTCGATCTTCGGGGGCGGGAACGTGAGCGGCACGTTCGTCATCACCGTCGTCGCCCCCGCCGACGTCAGGTCGGCCAGGATGGTCTTCTCCTGGATCGAGTGGAACGTGACCGGGAGCTGGCGACGCTCCCCGATCTTCCGCTCGAAGATGTCGTAGACGCCGTGGTTCGAGGGCTCCAGCCCGGTCAGGAACGAGGGCCATGCGGACCAGGAGTGGTTGGGGATGGTCGACCGCAGGATGCCCTTGGCGCCCCGGTCCATCAGGGCCTTGAGGTTGGGGAGGATCCCCGCCTCCAGCATGGGGTCGAGGATCCGCCAGTCGGCCCCGTCCCACCCGATGAGCAGCACTCGAGACATTCGCCCAGACACTACCCGCAGACGGCTAGCCTTGCCTGCCTTCCGGTGGCAGCGCATAGTACGGGCGTCCGGCGAGGCTGGAGCGTCGTATGTCCCTGTACATGGACCGCCACGACCTGCCCGAGGCGACGCCAGAGGCCGTGGCTCAGGCTCACATCAAGGACCTGGAGATCCAGGAGAAGTACGGCGTCCGCTACATGACCTATTGGTTCGACAGCGATTCCGGGACCGTCTTCTGCCTGGCCGAGGCGCCGAGCGCGGAAGCAACCGAGGCCGTCCACCGCGAGTCCCACGGGCTCATTGCCCATCAGATCATCGAGGTCGACGGTAGGACCGTGGTGGAGTTCCTGGGCCGGCTCCGGGAGCCCAAACCTGGCGAGCCGTGGGTCGCCACCGCGTTCCGAACCATCCTGTTCACTGACATGGAAGGCTCGACCGCGCTGACGCAGCAGCTTGGAGACGCCCGAGCGTTGGCGGTGATGAAGGCCCACGACGCGATCGTTCGCCAAGCCCTCAAGGCGAACGACGGCTCGGAGGTGGACCACGCCGGTGACGGTATCATGGCCTCCTTCACATCCGTCGTCCGGGCGATCGAATGCGCTATGACCATCCAGCGGAAGATCGCCGAGCACAACGAGACGGCGGAGGTTCCCTTCCGCGTGCGCATGGGGATCTCGGCGGGAGAGCCGGTCACCGAGAGCGACCGTCTCTTCGGGGCGACGATCCAGCTCGCCGCACGAACCTGTGCCTGCGCGGAGGGGAATCAGATCTTCGCCTCGAATGTGGTCCGGGAGCTCTGCGTCGGCAAGGGTTTCGAGTTCCAGGACCGGGGCCCCTTTCCTCTCAAGGGCTTCGACGAGCCCGTCCAGCTCTTCGAGGTGAGCTGGCAGTCAGCCTGAACCAGCACGCCCTCGGTTGACAGATCCCCCGGAAGGTCCGCTAATATATCGTCTCGATACATCGATGCGATACATCGGACCGATACATGGGCAGGAGTCACCGTGATCGAGCTCGCCATCCTGGGGTTGCTGAAGGAGCGGACGATGCACGGCTACCAGCTGAAGAAGCGGCTCTCGGAGACCCTGGGGCCCTTCTGGCAGGTGTCGTACGGCTCGCTCTATCCGGCGCTCAAACGCCTCCAGAAGGAGGGCGCCGTGGAGATGGTGTTCCCCAGAGAAGACGTGGGCAGGCGGAAGAACGTCTATCGGCTCACCGAGCGGGGCGAGGTGATCTTCCGCGAATTGCTGGCTGAGACCGGCAACGACACCGGCGGCGACAACGGTTTTCGGGTCCGCCTTGCCTTCTTCCGTTACCTCAAGCCGGAGACGCGCATCGGGGTGCTGGAGCGACGCCGAGCCGTGCTCATGGAACGGCTGGTCGACCTGCGGGGCCGGGTCACGTCGTTCCGGGAACGAGCAGACAGCTACACGCTGTCCCTCATGAGGCATGGGATGGACACGACCGAACACGACCTTCAGTGGGTGAACGACATGATCCGGGCGGAGGTCCGCGCCAGTCGAGGACAGAAGAAGAGCGGCAGGCGCGCTGCCCGCGTCCCGCGCCGGGCAGCGAAGGAGGGAGCGGAATGAGCAAGGTTCGCGTGGCCGTCGTTGGCGTGGGGAACTGCGCCTCGGCATTGGTTCAGGGGCTGGAGTTCTACCGCGCCGCCGACCCCACGGAGCCCGTTCCGGGCCTCATGCACGTCAAGCTGGGCCCGTACCACGTCGGCGACGTGGAGGTGGTGGCGGCCTTCGACGTGGACGGGAAGAAGGTCGGACGCGACGTGGCCGAAGCCATCTTCACCGAGCCCAACAACACGATCCGATTCGCCGACGTGGCCCCCTCGGGAGTGGAGGTTCTCAGGGGCCCGACCTTCGACGGCCTGGGCCGCTACTACCGAGAGGTCGTGGAGGAGTCATCCGATGAACCCGTCGACGTGGCGGCCGCCCTGCGCGAGGCGAAGGTGGACGTAGTCATCAACTACCTCCCGGTAGGAAGCGAGGAGGCCACTCGCCATTACGCGCAGGCAGCGCTGGTGGCCGGGGCCGCTTTCGTGAACTGCATCCCCGCGTTCATCGCATCGGACCGGGACTGGGCGTCCCGCTTCGTCGCGGCCGGCCTCCCGATGGTCGGTGATGACATCAAGTCGCAGGTGGGCGCGACCATCGTCCACCGGGTGCTGGCCAAGCTGTTCGAGGACCGTGGCGTGGTCCTCGACCACACCTCCCAGCTCAACTTCGGCGGGAACATGGACTTCAAGAACATGCTGGAGCGGGAGCGCCTGACCTCGAAGAAGATCTCGAAGACGCAGGCCGTCACGTCCCAGCTGCGGGACGGGATCTCCCCCGAGAACATCCACATCGGGCCGTCCGACTACGTGCCGTGGCTCGACGACCGGAAATGGGCGCACATCCGGCTGGAGGGCCGGGGGTTCGGCAACATCCCCATGTCCGTCGAGCTGAAGCTGGAGGTATGGGACTCACCCAACTCCGCCGGGGTGGCCATCGATGCGATCCGTTGCGCCAAGCTCGCCATGGACCGCCGCATCGGGGGACCGCTCATCGGACCGTCCGCGTACTTCATGAAGTCACCGCCCGTCCAGTTCTCCGACGACGCGGCCCGAGAGATGGTCGAGGACTTCATCCTCGGCAACGGGCAGAGCCACGGGGCCGACTGGACGGCATTCTTCGACAACGCCAAGAGCCGGCGCTAGCAGCGTCCTCTCCCCGGAGCGGCTCTAGACTCGGCCCATGAGCCGATGGCCCGTTATCCGGGCCCTCCTCCGGAACCGGCGGTTCCGCCGGTTGTTGGCCGTGCAGGGCCTGTCACAGGCTTCGGACGGCCTGTACCAGATCGCCGTTGCCGCCGTGGTCATCTTCGACGTCTCGGCGGCCGAAACGCCCGCGCAGGTGACCAAGGTGCTCGCGGTCACCATCCTCCCCTTCTCCCTGATCGGGCCGTTCACCGGTCCATTCATCGACCGATTCTCCCGACGATCCATCTTGGTGGGAGCGAGCGTGCTCAGGGTTCTCATCACCATCTCGCTCGTCCCGGCCATCGCCGGACCGGAGTGGGTCCTGCTGCTGCTGGCGGTGGCCAACGTCTCGGTGAACCGTTTCTTTCACTCGGGGAAGGCGGCGGTTCTCCCCACCCTGGTGGAGCCGGAGACCTACCTGGTAGCCAACGCCGTCTCCACCACGGTGGGAATGGTCAGCACGGTGGTGGGGGGAGTGGCCGGCGGGCTCGTCGCGGACGTGTTCTCTCCGGTTGCGGCGGTGATCGCCGCCACGGCGATGATCGTCGGCGCCGGCGCGGTGGCGGCCACCATCCGGCTGCCTCGGGGCGAGAAGCGGGGGCTGGCCGGAATCCTCTCCGAGCTGCGGGACGACCTGCGGGACGTGGCCGACGGTCTTCGGGTTCTCCGCTCGCGACCCTGGGCCGTCTACGGAGTGGGGAGCATCTGGACCATGCGGGCCTTGATCGGGTTCGTGCTCCTGGCGGCCCTCGTCGTGTTGCGGGCCCGTTTCGACGCCCGGGCCACCGAGTTCTCCGTCCTCCTGGCAGCCCTCGGGGTGGGTGGGTTCGTCGGAGCGATCGCGGTCGCCCCTGTGGCCCGGCGAGTGGGATACGCGGGGATCGCCCCCCTGGCCTTCCTGCTGGCCGGGGTTGCCACATTGCTGGGAGGTCCCATCCCCGTGTGGCCCGCCCTCATGGCGACCATCGCCCTCGGAGGGTTCGCCATGTACGCAACGAAGATCGCCGCCGACACTCTCGTCCAGCGGGCGATCCCCGACCGCTACCGGGGGCGAGCATTCGCCGTGTACGACATCGGGTACAACGGCGCGTTCGTCGTCGCCGCCCTCATCCCCACGGTCCTCATCCCCCTGCTGGGAGAGCTCGGCATCATCCTGCTCACCGGAGCGCTGTACCTCGCCGGAGCCGCAACCCTGGCAAGGTCCAGGAGGCGGCTCCCCCCGGAGATCGAGGTCCATGCCTACGCCGGGGCCCGTGCGGACGAGACCCCCCGCTCGGTGGTGTGGAACGGGGAATCACTCGATGTGGCCGAGATCGAGCGGTCGTGGCACGAAGACCGGGCCGGTCGGCGGCTCCTGTGCTTCCAGCTTCGACTGGCGGACGGCCGCCGTATCGTCGTGGCGAGTGCCGAGCAGGGGTGGACGTTGGAGAGGGAGCTGGCGCCAGCCCCGTCCGAGACGCGAGGCGCTCAGCCGGAGCTCGGCAGCGCGGCGCCGCGCAGGCGCAGGGGGACCCTCCCCGAGCGCTAGCGAGCGGGAGGGTGGGCACCGCCGTTGCAGGCGCCGCGGTGAAGGTCCGGCCGACGCTACCGAATGCGGCCGGGACGGGGCCAGTAGCGGATCACCACCCTGCCCACCAGAGACTCCACTCCCAGCGGTCCGAAAGCCCGGAGGTCCGTGCTCTCCTGGTCGTTGTCTCCTTGAACGATGTACTCATCTGGTCCGAGTGCCCAGGAACCATCGGGCTGGGGTCCCGGGCGTCCCGAGAAGCCGCGCTCCTTGATCAGGGCCCGGCCTTCCCTGACCGAGACGAGGTCGCCGGGAAGGCCGACGATCCGCTTGACCAGGAGCTGCTCCCGAAAGCGCACCACCCACACCCCTCCGCGCCGCACCCGGTCCGGCCGGACGGCGAGCAGTCGGTCCCCCGGGGAGAGCGAGGGAAGCATGCTTCGTCCGGACACCAGCACACGGAACGAGTGTCGCACGCGACCAAGGCTAGCGGGTTACCCGGTTGCCGCGACGAGGGTATAGCGTTGAAAGAGTGAGACCCCCGTCGAGCCCATAGAGCCAGAGAAAGGAGCCGCCATGCGACCTCTCGTAGCGCACGCTCACTGCGATCTCCCCTGCGGCGTGTACGACCCGGCCCAGGCGCGGATCGAGGCCGACTCCGTCCAGAAGATCCAGGAGAAGTTCCAGGACGCGGAGAGCCAGAAGAAGCCCTCCGAGACGGTCGAGGACTTCAAGGCCCGATGCCTGATCATCAAGGAGGAGCGGGCCGACCTCGTGAAGCACCACCTGTGGGTGCTGTGGACCGACTACTTCAAGCCGGAGCACCTGGAGACGTACTCCGAGCTCCACGACCTCTTCTGGCGGGCCACCAAGGCGGCGGGCGACGCCAAGAAGTCGCAGGACCCCAAGCAGGGCCAGGAGCTCCTCGACCTCATCGGAGAGATCGACAAGATCTTCTGGGAGACGAAGAAGTCCTGAGGAGCAGTGCGAAGCGGGCCGGGGAGCGGTGGGGCACCCCGGCCCGGTTACACGCTTCTAGGGGATCAGCGCGAGCCGCCCTTGCGGCCGATCCGCTGGTAGAACTCGACCCCGTACCGCCGCTTGGTGGTGAGGCCGCCCTTCTTCCCGCCCTTGCGGCCGATCTCCTGATAGAAGTCAGCGCCGTACCGGCGCTTCGTGGTGAGCCCGCCCTTCCGGCCGGCCTCCGCTCGGCTCATGCTGGCACTGGTCCTGGCCACCCTCCACCTCCTCGCCTGGCCTCCGTCCAACCGCTCTTACCCATGACCTCAACCGACCAAGCATCTTTTTGGCGAGAGGCGGAGAGCTCGCCCGGTCACACTCAACTCTCAGAGCCCCAGCGCCGATGACCTCAGGAGAGCCGGCCCCGCAGCGACGCCGGCCGCCTGGAGGAACGATATGCCGATCGTCGACTACCTGCGGTACATGGTGGAGGCCGGAGCGAGCGACCTCCACGTCAAGGTGGGACTTCCGCCGATGGTGCGCATCGACGGGGTCCTGCACCGAACCCCCTTCCCGCCGTTCACGCCGGAGGAGACCGAGGTCCTGGCCCTGGAGATCCTCGCGGAGTCCAAGGTCCAGGAGTTCAAGCAGTACAACGAGGCCGATACGGGGGTCACGTTCGAGGCCGTTGGCCGGTTCCGGGTGAACGCCTACCGGCAACGCGGCGTGGTGAGCATCGCCATCCGCCGGGTTCGCTCGGACATCCCGACCTTCGAGGAGCTCCGCTTGCCGGACCCCGTTCGCTACCTCGCCGAGCAGGCCCGCGGCCTGATCCTCGTGACCGGGCCGGCCGGCACCGGCAAGACCACCACCATCGCCGCCATGATCGGCTGGATCAACGAGCACCGCCGGGTGCACATCGTCAGCGTGGAGGACCCCATCGAGGTCGTCCACGAGGACGTCAACTCCATCGTGGATCAGCGGGAGATCGGCCTCGACACCAGGAACTACGAGACCGCCCTCCGCCACGTGGTCCGGGAAGACCCCGACGTGATCTTCATCGGCGAGATCCGCGACATGGAGACCGCCGAGGCCGCCATCCAGGCGGCCGAGACCGGACACCTGGTGATCTCCACCCTTCACACCCTCGACGCCACCGAGAGCGTCAACCGCTTGATCGACCTGTTCCCACCGCAGATGCAGCGGCAGGCCCGGATCTCCCTGGCCGCGAGCCTCAAGGGGATCATGTCCCAGCGGCTCCTCCCCAGGGCTGACGGCAAGGGCCGCGTCCCGGCGGTCGAGGTCCTCGTCAACACGGGCCGGGTATCAGAGCGGATCATCGACCCTCTGCAGACGTCCACGATCCCGGACGTGATCGCGGACGGCGGCTTCTACGGGATGCAGACCTTCGACCAGTCGTTGGTGCTCTTGGTTCGCGAGGGTCTGGTGACGGCGGATGACGCCTCGGAGGCCGCTTCTAACCCGCACGACCTGATGCTTGCCCTAAAGGAAGCCCAGCTGGTCTAGCTCTGGCTCTCCGCCCGCCAGGCGGCGAGCTCCAGCGGGTGCCTGCGGTATCCCCGCACCAGCCACATCCCCACGTACACGGGGATGAACGCCGGCCCCAGCCGCTCGTACTGGCGGACGTGGGCTAGCTCGTGCCGCCGGATGGCGCCTCGCAGCGGCACCGCCGTGAGCACGACATGTCCGAACGTGACCGCCGTCCGCCGCATCCGCGAGAGGATCCACAGGAATCCGCGAGGCGGGCCCTCGAACAGGAGGATCCCTTCCTCGACGCGAGGGAGCCGGAACGAGAGCAGGCCGAGCGCCAGGCCCAGGATGGAGTTCGGCAGGGCCCACAGATATCGCCACGGGTTTCGGCGGAGGTTCATGCGGAGGCGCTCCGGGGCTAGGGTATCCTTCCTCCGGTGTCCGAGCGCCTCCCTCCACCCGACCTCATCTCCATCCCCCCGATCGCCCAAGAGCTCGGGGTTCGTTTCCGCGACGCGGGCCACGAGCTGTACCTGGTCGGAGGGTGGATCCGTGACGCCCTCCTCGGCCGCGAGCATGGGAAAGAGATCGACTTCGCCAGCGACGCGAAACCCGGCCAGGTGATCCGGATCCTTCAGGGCTGGGCCGACTCCCGGAAGCTCGTGGGGATCCGGTACGGGACGGTGGGCGCGCGCAAGGGCGACGTCGAGCTCGAGATCACCACGTTTCGCGAAGAGGTGTACCGAGAGGACTCCCGCCATCCCGAGGTGACCTTCGCCGGGGAGATCGAGGCCGACCTGTCTCGCCGCGACTTCACGATCAACGCCATGGCGGTCCGGCTGCCCGATGGGGAGCTCATCGACCCCTTCCGGGGGCTGTACGACCTGGCCCACGGCCAGCTGCGGACGCCGCTCGAACCGGAGATCTCGTTCGGGGACGACCCTCTTCGGATGCTGCGGGCCGCCAGGTTCGTGTCCACCCTGGGAGCGAAACCGGTGCCCGAGGTGGTCCAGGCCATCGCCCGGATGCACGAACGGCTCCGGATCGTCTCCGCCGAGCGCATCCGGGACGAGCTGTCGAAGCTCCTCCGGGGACAGAACGTGGACCGGGCCCTGGTCCTGACGGTGGAGTCCGGCCTGGCCGACGTGTTCCTGCCGGAGTTGCCCGCGCTTCGTCTGGAGCAGGACCCCGTCCACCGGCACAAGGACGTGTTCCGCCACACGCTCGCCGTCGTGAAGCGGTGCGAGCCCGATGTCGTGCTCCGGCTGGCCGCGTTGCTGCACGACATCGGGAAGCCGAAGACGCGAGAGGTTACGCCGGAGGGAGTGCAGTTCCATCACCACGAGATCGTCGGGGCACGGATGGCGGAGGATCGGCTGCGGGCCCTTCGCTACCCGGAGCGGATCGTCCAGGACGTGAAGACGCTCGTGGAGCTCCACCTGCGGTTCCACACGTACGGGGCCGGGTGGACCGACGGCGCGGTGCGCCGGTACGTGCGCGACGCCGGGCCGCTCCTCGACAAGCTGAACCAGCTGACCCGGGCGGATTGCACGACGCAGAACCCGAAGAAGGCCGCCATGTTCGCCCGCCTCCAGGACGAGCTCGAGGAGCGGATCGCCCGCCTCGCCGAGCAGGAGAACCTCGCCGCGATCAGGCCGCCTGTGGACGGGAACCAGATCATGGAGCACCTGGGGATCGGGCCCGGCCCGCTGGTCGGAGAGGCCAGGGAGTTCCTCCTCGAGCAGCGGCTCGAACGGGGGCCCATCGAGGAGGAGGAGGCCTACCGGCTCCTCGAGGACTGGGCGAAGAAGAAGGGGATCTGGCCACCGCCCGATCGGGGCTCCGAGCCCCGGCGATAGACTGCACCGGCCATGCGGTCGAGCGTCGACGTCCACAACTTCCTGCTCGAACGGGACGTGCCACACGAGCTGGTGCCTCTCACCCGCCGCCTACCCTCCCCCAACCGATGGGCGGGCGCACTGGGGCTCCCGCCCGAGCAGGTGGGCAGGGTGGTGATGTTCGAGGGCCCGGACGGACCGGTTGCCGCCCTGGTCCGTTCGGATGACAGCCCCGATCCCGCACGGCTGGCCGAGGTGACCGAGGCAGAGAGCCTCGCCGAGATGGCCCCGGCTCGGGCCACCGACCTGACCGGGTTCCTGTCGGAGGTGATCCCCCCGGCGGGCCTTCCCGCTGAGGTCACGGTGGTGGTCGACCGGCTGCTCGCCGAGCAGGAGGTCCTGTACTTCCCGGGAGGAGAGCCGAGCTCCGTGCTGAAGATCCGGGCCCGGGACCTGACCGAGGCCACCGGGGCCCGGGTGGCCTCCATCACGCCGTGAAGACCCGGCGCGAGGTGTCGGCCGGGGGAGTCCTGTACCGGCGCACGGACGGTGGTATCGAGGTGCTCCTGGCTTCCCGTCGAACCCGCTCCGGCGACCTCGTGTGGGGCCTCCCGAAGGGACTCGTCGAGCCGGGGGAATCCCCCGAAGAGACCGCCGTCAGGGAAGTGCAGGAGGAGACCGGGTTCGACGGCAAGCTCGTGGACGACCTGGGAGAGATCGGCTACTGGTACGTCTGGGACGGGATCCGGGTCCGCAAGACGGTCCATTTCTTCCTCATGGAGGCCATCGCTGGGGACGCCTCCCGGCGAGACCGCGAGATGGAGGACGTGGCCTGGTTCCCCCTGGCGGAGGCCGAGGAAGCCGCCGGGTTCTCCTCGGAGAAGCAGGTCGTCGCCAGGGCCCGCGAGCTCCTCGGGGAGCACGCGTGACGCTGCGTGCAGCCGTGCTCACGTTCGTCCTGTCCCTTGCCGCGACGCCCGCCGTGGCGGGAGGTGTGCGGGCCCAGCCGCAAGAGGAGCTCCCGGTCAGCCTCACGCTGCTCGCACAATCGCCCGTCTCCACCTCGAGGCATCCCCTGCGCGTCAGCGTGCTGGCCACGAACCCGGGCGACGTCGAGTACTCGAACCTCGGGCTCGAGCTCTGGTTGTACGACCCGGCACGTTCCCGCTCGGCGTACGCCGCGAGCCTCCAGCAGGAGCCCGCCACCGGCCAGTTCCTGGTGGCGCCGTTCCCGGTCGAGGGGTCGCTCCGTCCCGGTGAATCACGGGAGCTGTCGATCGTCCGGAAGATGCCCGAGCTGGAGGCCCGGCAGGAGAACGCCCTCTATCCGATGAAGGTCCAGCTGGAGTCGAACGGTCTGCCGATCGGGATCCTTCGCTCCTCGCAGGTGTTCATCCAGGAGCAGCCGCTCGTACCGCTCAACGTCTCTCCGATCTTCCTGCTCGACGAGGGCGTGCACCTGGGGCCCGGGGGCGAGTTCGTCGACGATCATCTGGAGCGATCCATCGGCCCGGGCGGCCGGGTGGAATCCCTGGTGTCGTCCCTCGAGGAGTTCCCGGTCCAGGCCACCCTGGTCGTGTCCCCGATGCTCCTGGAGCAGCTCCGACGGATGGCCGACGGCTACCGAAGCGGCGCGGTCGAGGTCCCCGCGGACGCTCCGGCCGCCGAACGCGGCGCGGCGATGCTGGACCGCATCCGGGCCCTGGCCCGCAGGCCCGCCACCGAGGTGGTGGCCCTCCCGTTCGCCGGACCGTCGGTGCCATCCCTCGTCGAGGCGGGCCTCCATCGCGATCTGGTCGAGCAGATGAACTTGGGACAGATGGTCGTTCGCGAGCTCCTGGGCGTGGAGCCGGCCGGCGGCCTGTTCCGGCCGCCCGGTGGACTCCTCACCACCGATGCGATCCGCTCCCTCGCCGACCTCGAGGTGGAGACCCTCATCGTGGATCCCAACGACCTGCCGCCGCCGCCCGGCCTGGTCCTCTCCTCCCCTGCGGTGGCCCGGGTCGACGCGGGCCTGGGGCGGACCCTGCGGGCGGTCGCCCCCGATGCCGTCGTGGCCGGACGGCTCGCCGGCCTTCCGGACGACCCGCGCCTTCGGGCCCGGTGGACCGTGGGCGAGCTCACCGCACTGTACTTCGAGCAGCCCAGCGTGGACCGGGGGGTGGCGATCCTGTTCCAGGCCCGCCACGACCCGACCTTCCTCCGGTCGCTGCTGCAGGGCCTCCAGGTCCAGGCGCACCCGCGGCGAACGGCGTGGCTCCGTCCGGTCCGGGCCACCCGGCTCCTCGCCATCACCGAGGCCAGCTCCCGGCGCGACCTGATCTCTTCCCGAGTCCCCTCGTATTCCGAACGGTTCCTCGAGGACGTGGCCCGGACCCGCGAGTCCATCGAGCAGCTGGAGTCGATGACCGGCGGACCAACCTCCCTCACGGAGCGGCTCCGAACCCAGATCCTGGTGGCCGAGGCCCGCGACTTCGTCCGCCAGGAAGACGCGGCACTCGCGTTCCTCGACGCGGTGGTGGACCGGGTGCGACAGGAGTTCGACAAGGTCGAGCCCCCCTCGCCGAGCTCGGTCACCCTTACCTCGCGAGGAGGCGTGATCCCGGTGACCATTCGGAACCTGGCCGGGTACCGCGTGAGCATCCGAGTGATCCTCCTGTCTCCGCGCCTGGAGTTCTTGGAAGGAGACACCCAGCAGGTGGTGTTGGAGCGGCCGGTGCAGTCTTTGACGTTCCCCGTCCGGGCCCAGACCACCGGGCGGTTCCCGGTCACCGTCCGGCTGGAGACGCCAGATGGCGCCGCCATCGCACAGTCGCAGATCGTGGTCCGATCCACCGCGTACAACCTCCTGGCCCTGGTGAGCACTCTGGGGGCGGCGCTGTTCCTGGCGGCGTGGTGGGGAAGGAGGTTCCTGCCTCGTCCGAGAACGTGACTCCGGACGACCCCGACGCCACGGGACCCACGGTTCCCCTGGGAGACGCCGAGGACGTGTCGCTGGTCCGGAGCACCGCCGTGATGGCGGTGGGAACCACCCTCTCGCGGATCACAGGATTCCTTCGCCTCGCCGCGATGGCCTTCGCCCTCGGGGTGGCGGAGACGCGGCTGGCGGACGCGTACAACGTCGCCAACAACGTCCCCAACATCGTCTACGAGCTCGTCCTGGGCGGCGTGCTCACCTCGGTGTTCGTTCCCGTGTTCGTGCAGCAGCTCAAGAAGCGCTCCAGGGAGGAAGCGTGGAACGCCGCTCGGGCAGTGCTCACCACCACGCTGGTGGTTCTGTCGCTCATCACGATCGTGGGGATCGTCGCGGCGCCGTGGGTGGTTCGCCTGTACACGGCGCGAGTGCCGAGCCCCGAACGAGAGGCCGTCCAGGAATTGGCCACGCTGTTCCTCCGATTCTTCATGCCGCAGATCCTCCTGTACGGCGTGGGGGCGGTGGCCACCGGTCTGCTCAATGCGCACCGTCGGTTCGCGGTGCCCATGTTCGCCCCGATCCTCAACAACCTCGTCGTCACGGCGGCCTTCCTGACGTTCGCGGTCATGCCGGGGCCCGGTCCTGAGGCGCGCTCGCCCGACGCGATCACGCTGGCCCAGAAGCTCGTCCTCGGGATCGGGACGACCGCAGGCGTCGCCGCCATGACCGTCGCGCTGTGGCCCTCGCTCCGGAGCATCGGGTTCCGGTGGCGGTGGCGGTTCGACCCCAGGAACGAGGCGGTCCGTTCCCTCATCCGTCTCTCGGGCTGGGCCGTGGCCTACGTCGTGATCAACCAGGTAGGCCTGTTGGTGGTCATCGTCCTCGCCGGGCAGGCGCAGGGAGCCTACACGGCGTATCAGGCGGCCTTCCTGTTCTTCCAGCTTCCCCACGCCATCTTCTCGGTGTCGATCATGACGGCGCTCCTGCCGGGCCTTTCCGAAGACTGGGTGCGGGGCGACCGGAGGGACTTCCGGGCCGACCTGGCGCGAGGGGTTCGAGCCTCGGCGTTCGTGGTGATCCCCGCGGCGGCGGGCTACGTGGTGCTGGCCGAGCCGATCGTACGATTGCTCCTGGAACACGGAGTGGCCACCGAGCGGTCCACGGTGCTCGTCGCCGGGGTGCTCCGCTTCTTCGCCATCGGCCTGTTCCAGTTCTCGACGTTCATGCTGTTCCTGCGGGCCTTCTACGCCATGCAGGACACCCGGACCCCGGCGCTGATCAACGTGTTCGCCGTGAGTCTCAACACCGTGGCCAACTTCGCGCTGTTCCCTCTGTTGGGCGTGCGAGGGCTCGCCCTCGGACATGCCATCGCCTACACGTTCGCCGCGGTCACCGCGGGAGTCCTGCTGCGACGGCGTCTGGGAGGCCTCGAGGGGAGGGCCTTGTTCCGGGGTCTGGCCAAGATCGTGGCCGGGGCAGCCGTCACCGCCGCCGGGACATGGGGGGTCGCCACGCTCGTGCAGAGGGCCCTCGGGGTGGAGACCCTCATCGAGCAGATGATCCAAGTCGGGACGAGCGTCCTGGCGGGGCTTATCATCTTCCTCGGCGTGGCCCTCCTCCTGCGGATGGAGGAGCTCGAACTGGTGAGACGGACGATCTCGGCCCGGATGCGCCCATGAGGCGCTCCCCTCCCTACCCTCGGCCCGGACTCAAGGTTTCCATCGCCCCCGCCGACCACAATCCCGTGAGCACCAAACGCCGCCCACTCACTGGCATGCACCGCGACGAGCGGGGGATCGTCATGGCCTTCATGGTCAGGCTGATCCTTGTGCTGACCCTCATCGGCATCGTCTTCGTCGAGGGTGGGGCCATCGTGTTCTCCAAGCTCCAAGCTCAGGACGTCGCGGAGAGCGCCGCGGTGGCGGGGGCGGGGTCGTGGATGAACACCCGCAGCGCCGAGAGCGCCAGGGCGGAGGCGCTGCTCCGGATGCAGGACAAGTCCCAGCGCGCGAAAATGACGGCGTTCACGCTGCACCCCGATGGCAGCGTTTCCGTGACGATCAGGCTCCAGGCCAACACCATCCTGCTCCAGCACGTAAGCTTCCTCGAGTCCTACACGGTGTCGAGGGCGACGGCCACGGCCGAGGCTCCGCACCCGGACGTGTAGCCGCTCGTCTCGCCCACCTTCCCGAGACCGCTCCCCGGCCCGGCCCGATCCGGGCGATAGACTGCCTGGACGTGAAGACCGAGCTCGCCGGCCGGCGTCTCCAGGCCCGTTACGTTCTCGAGGAACCTCTGGATTCCGGTGGGATGGCCGACGTGTGGCGGGCCCGCGACGAGGTGCTCGGGCGGCCCGTGGCGGTGAAGATCCTCCACGACAACCTGGCCCGGGACCCGGGCTTCCTCGAGCGGTTCCGTCTGGAGGCGGTGGCCGCCGCCCGTCTCTCCCACCCAGCGGTGGTTCGCGTGTTCGACACCGGCGTGGACGACGGCGTGTGCTTCATCGTGATGGAGCTCTTCGAGGGAGAGAACCTCGCCCGGATCCTCACCGAGCGCAAGCGGCTCGATCCATCCGAGGCCGCAGCGATCGCCCAGACCGTGCTCGACGCGCTCGGACACGCCCACAGAGAAGGCGTTGTGCACCGCGACGTGAAGCCGAGCAACGTGCTTGTCGGCGGGGGCGGGGCCGTGAAGGTGACCGACTTCGGGATCGCCAAGGCGGCCTTCGCCGGTGACATCACCACGACGGGCAAGCTTCTCGGAACGGCCCTGTACCTCGCCCCCGAGCAGGTCGCGGATCAGCCCGCGGATCACCGCGCCGACCTCTACGCCCTGGGCATCGTGCTCTACGAGATGCTCACGGGCTGGCCACCGTTCAAGGCCGAGACGGACCTGGCCACGGCGACGATGCGTCTGACGCAGGACCCTCGGCCGCCGGGGGCGCTCCGGGCCGGCATCCCCCGCCCGCTCGAGCGGGTGGTCATGCGGGCCCTGGCCCGCGACCCTGAGGAGCGATTCCAGAGCGCCGAGGAGATGCGGGCGGCCCTGGACGGGATGGCCGCGGAGCGCCCGGTCACCGGGACGGTCGCCTCCGCCCCCAGGCCGGAACCCCGAGCCGAGGACCTCTCCGCCCGGTCCTTCTTCCGCTCCTGGCTCCTCGTCCCCCTGGCGATCCTGGTCCTGGCGGCCGGCGTCGTGGTGGGCGGCCTGCTCCTCGGTGACCTCGAGATCGGTGGCCCCCTGGGCATCCGGCCCGCCCCCGAAGGAAACGCCGGCCCCTACAGGATCGCGTCGGCCACCGACCACGACCCGGAGGGGGACGGGCAGGAGCATCCGGAGCTCGCCCCGCTGGCCATCGACGCGGACGGGGCGAGCGCGTGGACCACCGAGCGGTACAACTCCCCCGAGCTTGGCGGCCTGAAGTCCGGGGTGGGCCTCCTCCTCGACCTCGGACGCCCCCGCGAGGTCGGAGCGGTGCGCATCCTCACCACCATCCCGGACTGGCGCTTCGACCTTCGTGGCTCGGAGAACGGCTCCTCCTTCTCCCGTCTCGTCGGTGCCAAGGGCCAGAGCTCCTTCGTGGCCGAGGCAGAATCCACCGTGGAGCTCGAGCCGGTGGCGGTGCGATACGTGCTCGTGTGGATCACCGACCTGGCCCCGGCGGACGGCGGCTTCCGTGCCGACATCGCCGGGGTGCAGCTCCTCCGGCCGGGCTGATGGGCGGGCGAAGCCCCACGAGCGGGCAGGGTCCGGGGACGCCCGGGAGCCCCCCCGACGACGAGCTCGTCCGGTCCTTCCTGGGAGGCGACCGTGAGGCCTTCGGCGCCCTGGTCGAGCGGCACGAGCGGCGCGTCTACAACCTGGCGTTCCGGATGCTGGGGAATGGCGAGGAGGCCCGGGACACCTCGCAGGACGTCTTCCTCACGTGCCTTCGGAAGCTGTCGGGGTTCCGCGGAGCCTCCAGCTTCACCACCTGGCTCCACCGCATCACGGTGAACGCGTGCTACGACGTGCTGCGCAAACGGGGCCGTGAGGAGCTCGTGGACGAGGACGCCGGAGGCTTCCCCGAGCCTCAGGCGCCGCCCACCGATCTCGCCGAGGAGGCCGCCCTCGCCGTGGACGTCCAGCGGGCCCTGCTTCAGGTGCCCGACGACTTCCGTGTAGTGCTCGTGATGCACGACGTCCAGGGGATCCCCTACGAGGAAATCGCCGAGGCCCTGGGGACCCCGGTGGGGACGGTGAAGTCGCGGCTCCATCGAGGGCGGATCGCCCTGGCCACAGCGTTGGGCGGGCGCGAGGGGATCGCCGGCGGCGGGTGGGAACAACCTGGGGGGTCCCGCCCGTCGAACCGAGAGGTGACGCGGGAATGAACGAACTTCAGCATCCAGAGGAGCTCCTGGCGGAGTACGTGGACGGGACCCTCGGGCCCGAGGACCGGGCCGGAGTGGAGTCCCACCTCACCACGTGCGCCTCGTGCCGGGAGGAGATCGCTCTCGCCGGCGCCGCCCGGCAGGCTCTGGGGACCTTGCCCCAGCTCGACGCTCCCCCCGGCCTGGCATGGCCCGTCGTGCAGCGGGCCCAGCGCCGCAGGTGGTTTCCCGCTCCCTCTCCCAGAGTGGCCTGGACCGCCGGAGCGGCCGCGGTCGCCGCCGCGGTCGTGGCCGGGTTCGTCTTCATGGGCGGGCCTCAGCAGTTCACCAGCGACACGGCCGGCGCGCCGGCCGAGGGAGAGCAGGGACTCGAGCCTGGAGAGCCAGCGGTCGAAAGCCAGGAAAACGCGATGGGAGACGTGGACACCACCTACCCGACCTACCGCCGGAGCGACCGAGACTACGACGGCCTCTCTCTCGGCGTGCTGGCCCGGGACCTGACCAGGGAAGCCAAGGGCGCCCTGGAAGCGGGGTTCCCCGAGCCGCCGGCGCTCTTCTACACGCGAACGGCGTTTCTCTCGTCCGACCGGCGCTCCCAGCGAGCGCTGTCCTGCCTCGTCGAGGCGGTGTCGCCGGACCGCTCGCTCGCTCCCTTCACCGTCGTGGCCGCGAGGTTCGAGGGAGAGCCGGCCTACGTGGGAGCGTTCCTCCAGGCGGACCGGCCGGACAGCCGGTATGCGGAGTTGGTCCTCTACGTCGTAGCGCGAGACGACTGCTCGTTGCGATCCTTCGCCCGGCAGCGACTCTGAGGCCCCGCGCTTCTGGGTGGTCGGGACACCCTGTGCCACAATGCGAGCGTGGACGACATCCGGAACGTGATCATCCTCGGATCGGGCCCGGCCGGCTACACGGCCGCGCTGTACGCTGCCCGGGCGAATCTAAAACCCCTGGTACTCAAGGGGATCGAGTCGGGAGGCCAGCTCATGCTGACCACCGATGTCGAGAACTACCCCGGGTTCCCCGAAGGGATCCTCGGCCCCGAGCTCATGGAGCTGATGGAGAAGCAGGCCGCCCGGTTCGACGCGGAGATGCTCCACCAGGCGGCCACCCGCGTCGACCTCTCGAATCGGCCGTTCCGGGTCTGGTCCGGCGACGAGGAGCTCCGAGCGCGGGCCCTCATCGTTACCACCGGCGCGTCTCCGCGGATGCTCGGGATCCCCGGGGAGCGCGAGCTCCTGGGCCACGGCGTGTCCACCTGCGCCACGTGTGACGGCTTCTTCTTCCGGGGACAGGAGCTCGCTGTGGTCGGCGGAGGCGATTCCGCCATGGAAGAGGCCTTGTTCCTCACCCGTTTCGCCACCAAGGTAACGGTGATCCACCGGCGGGATGAGCTCCGTGCCTCCAAGATCATGCAGGACAGGGCGAGAGCAAACGACAAGATCGGCTTCCTGTGGAACACGGTGGTGGACGAAGTCATGGGTGACGGACAGGTTCGATCGCTACGTCTGCGCGACGTGAACACCGGCGAGCAGCGGGGCCTCTCGGTCGGCGGTCTCTTCGTGGCCATCGGACACGATCCCAACACCAAGATCTTTCAGGGGCAGCTGGAGATGGAGAACGACTACATCGTGGTCCGCGAACCCACCACCAGGACCAGCGTGGAAGGGGTGTTCGCGGCTGGCGACGCCGTGGACCACATCTACCGACAGGCGGTCACCGCCGCAGGGATGGGGTGCAAGGCCGCGATGGACGCCGAGCGGTTCCTCGAGTCCGAAGGACATTGAGAACCGCCCTGCTGGCCGGGCTCGCGCTGCTCGCGGCCACCGCCGGCTCCGTGCCTCCCGCGGCCCCGGCGACCGGAAGGGTCCCCCTCCCTCCGCCCTCCTACTACCGCCCGTTGGTCGTCGACGGGATGACCTTCCCGGTGGCCCGAGCCAACTGGCTGTCGGTGGTGCGGTTCACGGATGACTGGCACGAGCCGCGGATGCGCTTGATCGACGGGACGTGGCGCCTGGTCGGCTTCCACGAGGGGGTCGACATCGGCGCCGAGAAGGGGACACCGATCCTGTCGGTGACGGCGGGGCGGGTCGAAGCGGTCGGATGGACCTTCTACTCCGGAACCCGTGTGGGGGTTCGGGGCACCGACGGCCGGTACTATTTCTACGCTCACCTCTCTGCGGTGGCCCCGGCGATCGCCGTTGGATCGCCGGTGTCGGCGGGCACGGTCCTCGGCCGCGTGGGAAATACCGGATACGGCTCCCCAGGCCACGAGGACGAGTTCCCACCTCACCTGCACTTCGGGATACAGGGGGGGTCGGACTGGGTAAATCCCTTCCCGTTGGTTGCACGGCTGTACCGAGAGGCCGTAGCGGCGACCCGCCGCGCCGAACGCCAGCTGGAGAGGCTGGCCGCCCAGGGACGGGCGAAGGCCCACCAGCGTCTGGTGGCCCGGGTCTTCGCGGACCTCGGATGAGGGCGGGCCGGGGAATGCGCCGAGCCGAACCGCGGTTGAACATATGGGCCGGCGGAGACGCCGGCTTCGTCACGAAGCAGGAGGAACCATGAGCGACGCTGTGATCGACACCACGGACAACGAGTTCGACGATCAGGTCCTTGGCTCCGCCACGCCCGTGCTGGTGGATTTCTGGGCGGACTGGTGCGTCCCGTGCCACATGGTCTCCCCGATCGTCGAGGAGATCGGCCGCGAGAAGGGGGAATCGCTTCGCGTCGTGAAGCTGAACGTGGATGAGAATCCCTCCACCGCCCAGCGGTACGGCGTCATGGGCATCCCCACCCTGATCCTGTTCAAGGACGGCGAGGAGAAGGCCCGGGTCGTGGGGGCCAAGGGCAAGGACGCCATCCTCGCGGAGATCGCCCCGCACATCGCAGCGTAGCCGCGCCGGCCCCGCGGCGGCGGCGCGCCCGGCGGTTTTCACCTGCGCCGTTGCCAGTCCCCCGGACCGAGGGGAATACTCCCCACCGTGAAGACGATCGGGCGCGGAGACGTCGGTGAGGGCGTCCGCGACGTCCAATCGCGGCTCGCCGCCGCCGGCCACCTCGTGGAAGCCGCGGAGCTCGAGGAGCATCGCTTCGGCGAGTCCACGGAGCAGGCCGTTCGGGCGTTCCAGCAAGACCGGGGACTCCTCGTGGACGGAGTCGTCGGCAAGAACACGTGGGAGGAACTCGTCGAGGCGGGCTACGCCCTCGGCGACCGGGCCCTGTATCTCCGCTCCCCCTACTTCCGGGGTGACGACATCCGATCCCTCCAGGGACGTCTGAACGTCCTGGGGTTCGACCCCGGACGCGAGGACGCCATCTTCGGGGAGCAGACCGCTCGGGCTGTCCAGGAGTTTCAGAGGAACGTGGGCCTGCGCCCCGACGGCATCGTGGGGGCGACCACTCTCGATGCGCTGGGCCGACTGAAGTCGTCCACACCCGGACCCGGTCGGACCGAGGTGCGGGAGACGGAGACCCTCCGCTCCGCCGGCTCTCTCTCGGGCCACCTCGTGGCCATCGACCCGGGTCACGGGCCCGAGGATCCCGGCGCCGCCGGACCAGGAGGCCTGGTGGAGGGCGACGTCACCTGGCACCTCGCGCACCTCTTGGCGGAGGAGCTCCGGTACCGGGGGGCCGAGCCGGTCCTGCTTCGGGGGGGGGACGAGGATCCGGCGCCTTCGGAGCGCGCCACCCGGGCCAACGCCGCGGGCGCCGACGTGCTGGTGGCCATCCACCTCAACAGCCACCCCGATCCGGCCGCCGAGGGCTCGTCCTCGTACTATTTCGGACGGCTGGGCTCCTACTCCCTTGCTGGCCGGGCCCTGGCCGAGGTGGTCCAGGAAGAGCTGGTGGCGGGCACGGGACTGAAGGACGGCAGGACACACCCGAAGGCCTTCCCGATCCTGCGGGAGAGCGCCATGCCGGCCGTGCAGCTCGAGCCGTGCTTCCTCACCAACCCGAAGGAGGAGCAGCTCCTCGGAGAGGACCGATTCCGCCGGGAGCTCGTCGCGGCCGTGGCCCGGGCCCTGGAACGGTATTTCGCCGGCCGGCTACTCACCCCGGGCGCCGGGTCCACCGGCCGCCCCTGACACACACCCCCTGTGCTCCGAGCCCGCCGCGGGTGGTCAGGCTCGCCGGTTCCGGCCGGCCCGGCGAGCCAGCTCGGCCAGGGCCGTTCCCAGGAGGAGCCCCAGAGAGGCCGACACCATTGCTCGGTGAGGCTCCCCCAAGCCGAACTCCTGGACGTCGGCGGACTCGACCGGCTCGGGATTCCCCGCCCCGGGGGGCTCGGCTCGCCCGGGCCCCTCGCCGGGTTCCCTTGGTCCGCGGCCGGTCATCTCCGCTTACGGGCCACTGACGATCCGGCTCACGATCCGGTCGAGGTCGTCCGCCGAACCGAACTCCACGATGACCTTGCCCTTTCGGCGACCCATCTGGACCCGCACCCGGGTGGAGAGCTCTTCCGACAGGATCTCCTCCACCTCGGCGGCGCGCGGGTCGGGGGCCCGGCGCGGACGGACCGCCGGCCGGGACTCGGAGGCTTCCGCCGCTCCATACGTCCTGGCCAGCTCCTCTACTTGTCGCACCGACAGGTCCTCCGCCGCGATCCGCAGGGCGATGGCCGTCTGGGCTTCCCTGTCCGCCAGCGCCAGGAGGGCTCTTCCGTGCCCGGCTTGGATCTTGCCCTCGGCCAAGAGCCGCTGGGCCTCGGCGGGGAGCTGGAGGAGCCGGATGGTGTTGGCGATGTGCGGGCGGGAGAAGCCCAGCCGCTCCGCCAACACTTCCTGGGAAACGCCCAGCTCGTCGAGAAGCTCCTGGAACGCCGCGGCGAGCTCCAGGGGAGCCAGGTCCTCCCGGTGGATGTTCTCGATGAGGGCTTCCCGGAGGGACTCGGTGTCGTCCGTCTGACGGATCACGGCGGGGATCGTGGCCAGCCCGGCGGACTTGGCCGCCCTCAGCCGGCGCTCCCCCGCCACCAGCTCGTAGCCGTCTGCGGTGGGCCGGACCACGATCGGCTGGAGAACCCCCACCTCCTGGATCGACCGGGCCAGCCCGGCCAGGCTCTCCCCTTCGAACGCGCTCCTGGGCTGACGGGGATTCGGCGCTATCGCCGCCACGGGAACCTCGAGGAGACCGCTCTCCTCCCGGGCCCCCGGGATCAGCGCCGACAGGCCCCGTCCCAGGCCTCCCTTCTTCATCACGACTCGCCTCCTTGCTTCCTCCGGAACAGCCGCCACCGCGCCCCCGACTCCCCCTCCCGGTTCCGTGAGTCCTGATCGCGATCCGGGGGACTCCCCGGACCCCCCAACCCTTCCCACTCGGGCTCGTCGGTCGATGGGGAGACGAGCTCTTCACCGTTCTCTCCCGTCGGGTCCTCCGGCGCGGACTCCGCCGCCCCCGGAAGGTGGGCTCCCGCAAGAGCGCGGTTCTCCTCTCCGTCCCCGGCGCCCTCCGTCGTGGTCGGATCGCTCTCGCTCGATCCCCCACCGATTTCGGCCCCGGCGTCCTCCTCGGCCCCGGCGTCCTCCTCCATCGAGGGCACCGGGACCCGGTCCGCGACCACCACCCTCGGTGGCTCCCCGGTCGGGAGTGGCTCACCGCTCACCGGCCGCTCCAGTACCTCGCGGGCCAGGGCCCGGTAAGCGGCCGCCCCCTTCGACCTCGGGTCGTACTGGGTGATGGGGAGCCCGAAGCCCGGGGCCTCGGAGAGCCGGACGGTCCGAGGTATGACGCTATCATACACTCGCGGTCCGAAGTACCGCCGGACCTCCTCAACGACCTGTTCCGACAGCCGGGTCCGAGGGTCGAACATGGTCAGGACGATCCCGGAGAGTCTCAACCTCGAGTTGAGGTTTTGCTGTACAAGCCTCACGTTCCGGAGGAGCTGCCCCAGTCCCTCCAGGGCGTAGTACTCGCACTGGATCGGCACGATCAGCTCGTCCGCCGCGCTGAGGGCATTCACCGTGAGGAGCCCCAGCGACGGCGGGCAGTCCAGGAACATGAAGTCGAAGGAGCCGGCCAGCTCCTCGACCGACTTCTTGAGGCGCATCTCCCGGGAGAACTGGCTGACGAGCTCGATCTCCGCCCCCGCCAGGTCGATCGTGGACGGGATGGCCCACAGGCCGGGGACGGGCGTCTGAGCCACGGCCTCCCTGGGGGGAACCTCCCCTGTGAGGACCTGGTAGGTGGTGATGTCCCGGCTCCCTTGGTCGATCCCCAAGCCGGTGGAGGCATTCCCCTGGGGATCGAGGTCAATGACCAGGACCGTCCTCCCCATCTCCGCCAGGGCCGCCCCCAGGTTCACCGCGGTGGTGCTCTTCCCCACTCCCCCCTTCTGGTTGACCACCGCGATCACCCGGGTGGATTCGACGGAGCCGGGTGCCGGAAGAACGGGCGGGGAGGTTGGAGCCGTCGTGCTCTCAGAAACCGGGGCGTGACGGGACCCAGCGGAACCCTCGATCTCTGGTTGAGGCTCCGCCTGGAGATGCTTGGCCGGGCCGGCCTTCGAGCCGGCCGCTTCGTGGCCTGAACTCACTTCCGGGCCATGATAACCAATGGGGGTGACGTTGCAAGTACCCGGCTGGTCGACACGCGCGCCGCTTCTCCGAGGCGTGCCGCCTGCCTGGCCTCGCCAGCCGGGTCCACCAGCGAAGCGCCGGCAAAATACACCAAGCGCCCCCCGCGGCGAAGCAGGCGGGAGGCGATCCGCCAGGTGCGCCCCAGAGGAGCGAAGGCCCGGGCGGTGACTACGTCGACCGGGCCCCGGAGGTCCTCAGCCCTGGTCAGGGTGACCTCCGCGTTGGGCACGTCCAGCGAGTCGAGGGCAAGCTCCAGGAAGCCGGCCCGGATCCGGCGGGGCTCGGAGAGTGCGAACCGGCACCAGGGGACCGCGATCGCCGCGACCAGGCCCGGGAGTCCCGCGCCCGATCCCAGATCGAACGCCGTTTCGTCCTCCCGTGTGAACAGCGAGGCCGCCCGCAGAGAGTCGAGCACATGTCTCTCGTAGAGCCGCCCTGAGTCTGAGGCGGATATCAGGCCGAGCGGCACCGCCCGATCCCTCAGAAGCGTCTCGAGGTCTACCAACCGCTCGGCCCCGCTCGGTGACAGAGGTACGCCCATGGCCGCGGCGTCTCGACGGATCCTGTCCTCAGGGGGCTCGCGTTTCACGTGAAACGGCCCGGGGGAGTGGGTTCGCGGAACGAGGACGGTTTCACGTGAAACAGGTGGTCTGGCCGTGCCGATGCTACCTCTTCTTTCGAATGACCACGCGCCGGTCGGGCTCCTCTCCCTCGCTGGCGGTTTCCACCCCGCCGACCTCCGAGGCCGCGTCGTGGACTATCTTCCGCTCGTACGCATTCATCGGGTCCAGCGCCTCCTGCCGTCCGGTGCGCTGGACCCGCCGAGCGATCTGCCTGGCCCGATCGACCAGCTGAGACCGACGCCGCTTCGCGTAGTCCTCGATGTCCACCACGACCCTGCACCGGGACAGCGTTCGCCGCTGCACCGAAAAGCGAACCAGCTCCTGGAGCGCCTCCAGGGTGGCACCGTGCTTGCCGATCAGGAGGGCCATCCCCTCGCTGTCCTCACCCCCGGTGATGTCCACGTACATGGTTCCCTCCACCACGTGGGGTTCGATCTCAGCGGGGATCCCCATCCGCTCGAGCAGTCCCTCCAGGAAATCCTCCGCCAGTTCTGCCTGCTCTTCGAGCTCCGCGCCCCCCACCTCGTGCTCTCGGACCCGCACCAGGACCAGGGCGTCCTGCCCCCCGATCCCCAGGATCCCCTTCTGGGGCTCACGCAGGATCTCGATCTCGGCTTCTTGCTCGCTGACACCCAGCTCGTCCAGGGCGGCCTCGATGGCCTCCTCAACGCTTGGGGCGCTTCTTTCGACTTCCCGCATTTCGCGATCCCTTGGAGCGACTTCCCGAGGACCGGCTCCCCGAGGACTTCGGTGGCGGGCGACTCTCGACCTGAGCTTTAGGCTTTCTCGGCAACATCACTTGCTGTTGCCCGATCTGCCACATGTTGGTGGTGACCCAGTACACCAGCACCCCGGCGGGGATCTGCAGCGATACGAAGCCCAGCACCAGGGGCATGATCCGACTCATCATCTTGAGCTGGGCCGCCTGGGGCCCCACGGCGGTCGTCTGCATCTGCTTCTGCTGGTACCAGGTGCTTCCCACCATCAACGCCACGAGCACGTAGAAGGGGATCGCCGCCAGGAAGTCGCTCCCGCAGTCCAGGTCTCCCCCGCCCGGAAGCTCCGCCACCCCCCTGCCCGCCTGGGTGGGGGAGCAGCTCAGGTTCATGCCCAGGAACCCGGCGTTCTGGCTGTTGATGGCCTCGGCCAGCGCGCTGTCGGCAGGCAGGTGGGCCACGGCCCTGTTCGCGCCCTCGCCTTCCCTCATCACCGCCTTGTTCGGGTCTCCGATCAGGACGGAGTACAGGGCGATGAACACCGGTATTTGCATCACCAGCGGGAGGCACCCGCCGAGCGGATTGACCCCGTGCTCCCGGTACAACTTCATCTGCTCCTCGGCGAACTTCTGCCGGTTTCCCTTGTACTTCTGCTGGAGGGCCTGGAGCTTCGGTTGAAGGGCCTGCATCTCCCTCATCGACCGCACCTGCTTGATCGCCAGCGGGAGCAGGACCACTCTGACCAGGAGGGTGAGGAGGATGATGGCCACCCCGTAGTTGGGGATCAGGTCGTAGAAGAAGGCCAGGAGCCGGCCCAGGACCTCGAGGACTCCCTGCCACCAGGCCAGGGCGACCACCGCGGTCATGCCTCCCCCGCGTCCTGGCGTATGATAGCGTCATACCCTTGCCCTGCCGGGGAGCTCCGCCACGCCCCTCGCGGAGGCACCCCATCGACGCCCCCCTTGGTGAGCGGGCTGCACCGAAGGACCCGCCACACCGCCAGTACCAGCCCTTTCGCCGCACCGTGGGTCCTTATGGCCCCTTCGGCGTACACGGAGCACGAGGGATGGAAGCGGCATCTCGCCCCCAGGAGGGGGGAGATCAGCGCCCGGTACATCCCGAGGAGGCCCAGGAGCAGGGCCCGGAAGGGCCGGCCGGCGAGCCACAGCACGCCTCGAGCCCGGTCGGCGGGGGATCCCCCGGGCCCGGTGGGGTCGGCCCCGATGAAGGAGTCTTTCGCGGCCCTCACCGAGTCACCCCGGCTCGGGCCAGCGTCTGCCCCAGCTCTTCCACCACGTCCTGCGTTTTCGCTCCCCTGATGTCGGGACGGGCCACGAAGACCATGCCGTACCCCGCGGGCACCTCCACGACCAGGGCATTCCAGGCCTCGCGGAGGACCCGGCGGGCGCGGTTTCGGGCCACCGCCGACCCGACCTTGCGGCCGGCGATCCACGCGGCCCGGCTCTGCCCGGCCCCGGGCGCCACGTACACTACCACCCGTCTCGAAGAGACGACCCGCCCCTGACGGAGGACTCGGATGATCTCACTGGAGGGCCGCAGCCGGAGGCTCGCCCGCCGCGCCGACCCCGTCGATGGTGTTCCGGAGGGGCGAGGAGCGGGGCGGCGCCTCAGGCGCCCAGCCTGGCTCGACCCTTTGCCCGTCGCCTGGCAAGGAGCTTGCGACCCGCCCGGGTCCGCATCCTGATCCGGAACCCGTGGGTCTTCTTCCGTCTGCGGTTGTGCGGCTGATAGGTGCGCTTCATGGCATCTCCGTGGGAGCAGGGAATTATAGGCAGGCCGGCCGGGCCCCGCCAAAGACCCTCCGTTCGAAGCTCGCTCCCCGCCCTCGCGCCTGCCCATACTTCCAGGTCAGGCCGTCCATTCCGGCCGCTCCCGCTGGTGCCCCGAGTTCCCGGGTGGTCCAAACGCCCTGGTCATACCGGACTCGTTGTCAGCCCCCGGCCCCGGGTGTACTATCCGCGCCGTCTTCCCCGGGGCCGCCCAAGAGGCGGCCCCGATTTCCTTCCCCAGGCGAATCCACACCTGTGGAAAATACTTGTGGAAAAGGTCTCGCAGGCCACCGGAGTCGACCCGACTGAAGCATGGACCCGGGCCCTGGAGCGGATCCGCCGAGATCTCGCCGAGAGCTCGTACAAGATGTGGTTCTCGGAGGTCGAGGCTCGAGCGCTCCCCGAAGGGGTCCTTGAACTCGTCGCCCCCAGCGAGTACGTCAAGTCGTGGCTGGCCCACCACTACATGGACCTGATCACCAAGGCCGTCCGCGAGGCAGGGGGCCGGGAGCTGGCCATCCGCCTGACCAACCGGGACCGCGCCGATCAGGCCGGCCCGGCCCCGGCTCCGGCGAAATCCGTGACCGAGTCCCCGGCGGCGGAACCTCCCCAGAGGGACGTCTCCGGACCACCCGGCTCCGAGGTCGGCGGCACCTTCTCCGAGCGGTACACGTTCGAGACCTTCGTGCTGGGACCCTCCAACCGGTTCGCCCACGCCGCCACCATGGCGGTGGCCGAGGCCGCCCCCTCGAAGGCGTACAACCCCCTGTTCATCTACGGCGGGGTGGGCCTCGGGAAGACCCACCTCCTGTACGCCATCGCCAGCCACATGCTGCGCATGAGCCCGCAGCTCCGCGTCAAGTACGTCACGTCGGAGGCCTTCGTCACCGAGTTCATCCGGGCCATCCGCGAAGGCAAGGGGTACACGTTCCAGCGCCGCTACCGGGACAACGACGTCCTGCTGGTCGACGACATCCAGTTCCTGGCCGGCAAGGAGGAGACCCAGACCGAGTTCTTCCACACGTTCAACGACCTCCACCGCTCAGAGCGGCAGATCGTGATCGCCAGCGACCGGCCCCCCCAGGACCTCGCCGGCCTCGAGGACCGCCTGCGAAACCGGTTCCGTTGGGGCTTGTGCGTGGACATCCAGCCGCCCGACCTGGAGACCCGGATCGCCATCCTCCAGATGAAGGCCATCCGCGATTCCCTGGCCGTCCCGGACAAGGTCACCACGTTCATCGCCGAGAAGTTCGACTCCAACATCCGGGAGCTCGAGGGGGCCCTCCTCCGGGTGGCGGCGTTCGCGTCCCTGTCCCGGCTCCCGATCGACGTCTCCCTGGCCGAACGGGCCCTCGAGGATCTCCTTCCCCAGGGGAGCCAAGAGATCTCCTCGGACACGATCATGGACGAGACGGCCACGTACTTTGGTCTAGGCCGCGAGGACCTGGTCTCCAAGAGCCGGTCCCGGCCGCTCACCACGGCCCGACACATCGCCATGTATCTCCTGCGCGAGCTCACCGGCCTCTCCCTGATCAAGATCGGCGAGCTCTTCGACCGGGACCACTCCACGGCGCTGCACGGGATTCAGAAGATCGAGGGGCAGATGCCCGTCCGGGGGTCCACGTACAAGCAGGTGCAGGACCTCACGAAGAAGATCAAGACCGCCGCGAGGACTCTGCGGTGAGGACGGCCTGTGGAGAAGTCTCCACAAGTGGCATGGTTGTCCGCACCGCCGGATGGGTCGCCCGCCCAGCCCCGGCGTCGGCGGCGCGCATTCCACACCATTCCCCACGCTCTCTCCATGTCACACGCCCGCTGTACGCTGGGCACACCATGGCTTTTCCTCATGATCCACAGCCCCTACTACTACAGCTGGTTTCAATACTTCCTTTCTGGAACGGAGAGATTCCACATCCGACCGCCCTTTGCTTCGGAGGTGAGCGATGAAGTTCAGGTCTGAACGCGACGTCCTCTCGGAAGCCCTGCAAACCGTGCAGCGGGGGGTATCCACGCGTCCGGGCATCCCCGCCCTCACGGGTGTCCTGATGACGGTGGGGGAGGGGGGACTGACGCTGCTCACCACGGATCTGGAGGTCTCGACCGAGGTTCGGGTGGCGGTGGAGGTCCAGGACGCGGGAAGCGTCCTGGTGCCGGCCCGTCTGGTCGCCGACATGGTGAAGGCGCTCCCGCCGGACCCCGTGGAGTTCGAGTCCGACGGGGCTCAGGCTCGGGTCGTATGCCGGAGCTTCGAGGGCACCCTGCGGTGCCTCCCGGCGGAGGACTTCCCCAGCCTTCGGGAGCCGGAGGGGACCCGGGTGAGGGTGGCATCCGGGGCCTTCGCCGAGGCCGTGGCCCAGGTGGTGAAGGCTGCTTCCCGCGACGAGGCCCGTCCCATCCTGACCGGTGTGCTCCTGGAGGTGAATCGGGAGGGCCTGACCATGGTGGCGACCGACTCGTATCGCCTGGCCATCCGAGAGCTCCGGGCCACCGGCGAGGGGGAGGCCCGGGCGCTTATCCCGGAGCGAGCGGTCTCGGAGGCCGGGCGGGCCGCCGCCGGGGAGGAGAAGGGCGAAGTCACCATCGTCCTCGGAGAGTCGCAGGCCTCCTTCGGGGTCGGCGAGTGGGGCCTCACGTCGAGGCTCATCGAGGGAGAGTTCCCCAACTACCGTCAGCTCATCCCGGAGCCCGGAGCCAACCGGCTGGCCGCTCCCCGCCAGCAGCTCCTGGAAGCGGTGCGACGGGTCGGCCTGCTGGCGAGGGAGAACTCCCCCGTGCGGATGGAGCTCAACCGCCTGGGAGCCCGGCTCACCTCGTCCTCGCCCGACCTCGGGGAAGCCGTGGAGGCGGTGGAGGCCGAGTATCAGGGCGAGGAGATCACCATCGCCTTCAACCCGAACTATCTGGGCGATGGCCTCGCCGGCGCGGTGGGGGAGCGGATACAGATCGAGCTCCGGGACGGTCTCAAGCCGGCCGTCGTCCGCGGGGAGAGCGACGAGTTCACCTACCTGGTCATGCCGATCCGCCTCCCCGCCCCAGTGGGCTAGGTGCGCCTGGCCTGGCTGGAAGTCAGGGACTTCCGGAACCACCCGGAGACCTCGGTGGAGTTCCCGTCAGAGGTGGTCGCGCTGCTCGGGGCCAACGCCCAAGGCAAGACCAACCTGCTGGAGGCGGTTCACTATCTGCTCACCCTGTCCTCGCCGCGGGCAGCATCGGACGATCCGCTGGTCCGTCGGGGGGCCGACCGTGCCTACCTTCGGGGGGAAGTGGAAACCGCGGTGGGCCGGGTGCTCGTGGAGGTGGAGATCAGGTCCTCGGGAGCCAATCGGATCCAGGTCAACCGGAGCGGGGTCCGGCGCAAGCGCGATCTGCGGCAGCGGGTCCGTTCGGTGATGTTCATCCCCGAGGACCTGGCCGTGGTGCAGGGTCAACCCGAAGACCGGCGCCGGTTCCTCGATGAGGCCTCGCTGGCGCTGTGGCCGCCCCTGGACACGGCCCGGCGAAGCTACGACCGGACCCTTCGCCAGAGGAACCGGCTGCTCAAGGAGCACGAAGGCTCGGGGGCCCCCGACGAGCTGGACGCATGGGACGGGGAGCTCGTTCGGCACGGCACCGCGGTCACATCGGCCAGAGCGGCCGCGGTCGCCCGGGTCGGACCCAGGGCGGGTGAGGACTACGCTGCCCTGGCGGGGGAGCGCCTGGCCGTCCGGTACCGGTCGTCCGTCGCACCCGACGGCGTGGAAGCGGCGGGAGGGAACGTCGAGGACCATGCCGATCCAGACGCCGCTGCGGCGCTGTCGAGTTGGTTCCAGGATCGCCTGGCCGCCCGGCGCGGGGACGAGCTGGTTCGGCGGACCACCCTGGTGGGTCCGCACCGAGACGACGTGGATCTGGCGGTCGGTGATCTGGCGGCTCGGGGATTCGCGTCGCACGGCGAGGCGTGGGCCGCGGCCCTGTGTTTCCGGCTGGGGCTCGCCGGGGCGTTGGCGGCAGAGATCGCCGACCCTCCGGTCGTGGTGCTCGACGATCCCTTCTCCGGGCTCGACCCGGTCCGCCGCCGCCGGGTGGGGGAAAGGCTCGCCGGCCGGGGGCAGGTGGTGATGGCGGTGCCCGACGAGGCGCAGGTTCCGCCCGACGCCAAGGTGTGGGAGGTGGAAGATGGCCGCGTCCGGACGTAACCGCCGCGCGCCGGATCGCTCGGACCAGCTCAAGCCGGTCGGGGGCGTTCTCCGCGAGGCCATGGACACGGACCGTTTCCGCCGCGGCCTGGCTCTGGGGCGGCTGGCCCGGTCGTGGGAGGAGGTGGTGGGACCTCGCCTGGCCCGGGAGACCGCGCCTCTCAGCCTCGAGTCCGGCGGCCTGGTCGTGGCGGTCTCGAGCGCCGCCTGGGGAGCCCAAGTCCGATTCCTGGCCCACGACATCCGCCGCCAGGCCAACGAGGTCCTGGGCGCCGAGGAGGTCCGGGTGGTGCGGATCGCGGTCAGTCGCGAGGAACGTCGCTGAAGGGCTTATTATGGAGCCTGACCTGCGGTTTCGTCCCTTGACGAATGGTATAATGAAGCGTCTGAATCCCTGCGCGACGCGCCCCTCCGAGAACGACCCGGGCCCGTCCTGCGCGGGTCCCGAGCGGAGGTGACGTGGCCCAGCCGAGCCCGAAGAAGAGAGTGCAGACCGCCCCGGGCGGCTCGTACACGGCTGCCGACATCACGGTCCTGGAAGGTCTCGAGGCCGTCCGTCGGCGGCCGGGTATGTACATCGGCACCACCGGGCCGCGCGGCCTCCACCACCTCGTCTACGAGGTCGTCGACAACGCCATCGACGAGGCCTTGGCGGGGCATTGCACGAAGATCCTGGTTCGCCTGCGGGCCGACGGGTCGGTGCAGGTCCTCGACAACGGCCGGGGCATCCCCGTCCAGCCCATCCCCAAACTGAAGGACCGCCGCCCGGCGGTGGAAGTGGTGCTGACCACGCTCCACGCCGGCGGGAAGTTCGAGGGGAAGTCCTACGCGGTCTCCGGTGGGTTGCACGGCGTCGGCATCTCGGTGGTGAACGCCCTCTCCAGCCGGCTCGAAGTAGAGGTGGCGCGAGAAGGCCATCTCTGGGGCCAGACCTACGAACGGGGCAAGCCCCTCACGAAACTGGGCAAGGGGGGCGCCACCAAGAAGACCGGAACCATCATCACTTTCTGGCCCGACCCCGACATCTTCGAGGAGCTCGACTTCAAGCGAGACGTCCTCGCGGAGCGCCTCCGCGAGCTGTCGTTCCTCACCCGTGGAGTGGAGATCGCCTTCGTCGACGAGCGCGAGACACCCGAGTGGCGGGACGTTTACAAGGCGGCCGGTGGGCTGGCCGATTTCGTTCGGCTCCTGAACCACGGCAAGGAGACGGTCAACAACCGCGTAGCTCACTTCGACGGCACCAGAGGGGATGCCGAGGTCGAAGTGGCCATGCAGTGGAACTCGGCGTTCGCGGAGTCCCTCCACAGCTTCGCCAACACCATCAACACTCACGAGGGTGGCACGCACGAAGAGGGATTCAAGAAGTCCGTCACAAACGTGGTGAACCGGTACGCACGCGCCAACAACATCCTCAAGGAGAAAGAGGAGAACCTCATCGGAGAGGACATCCGTGAGGGACTGACCGCGATCGTCTCGGTGAAGCTGAAGGAGCCGCAGTTCGAGGGACAGACCAAGACCAAGCTCGGGAATACCGACGTGCGTTCGTTCGTCGAGACCACGGTCAACCAGAATCTGGCGATCTGGCTCGAGGAACATCCCGGCGACGCCAAGCGGATCGTCCAGAAGTGCCTCCAGGCCGCCAAGGCCCGCCTGGCGGCCAGGCAGGCGCGGGACCTGGCCCGCCGCAAGGGCATCCTGGACACGTCTCTCCCCGGCAAGCTGGCCGACTGTCAGCTCCAGGAGCCGGAGAAGTGCGAGATCTTCATCGTTGAGGGTGATTCCGCTGCGGGACCCGCCATCCAGGCGCGAGACCCCTCCTACCAGGCGATCCTCCCCATCCGAGGCAAGATCCTGAACGTGGAGAAGGCCCGCCTGCACAAGATCCTCGAGAACAAGGAGATCCTGGCGCTCATCACGGCGGTCGGCACGGGGATCGGGGAAGAGTTCCAGCTCGAGAAGGCCAGGTACCACAAGATCGTGGCTTTGACCGACGCGGACGTGGACGGCGCGCACATCCGCATCCTCCTCCTGACGTTCTTCTTCCGGTACATGAAGGAGCTGATCGACGCGGGCTTCATGTACATTGCGCAGCCACCCCTGTACCGGGTGACCCTGGACGGCAAGACGTCGTACCTGTACTCCGACAAGGAGCTCGAGGCGGTGCGGAAGAAGAACGGCAAGAAGAACCTGAACCCACTGCGGTTCAAGGGACTGGGTGAGATGAACCCAGACCAACTGTGGGAGACGGCGATGGATCCCGAGCAGCGCACCCTCCTGCGGGTGACGCTCGAGGACGCCGCCGCAGCTGACCGGATGTTCAGCGTGCTCATGGGGGAGGACGTTGACGGACGACGAGAGTTCATCCAGGAGAACGCCAAGGACGTGCGGCTGATCGACGTATGAGAGGCATCAGGACGACCATAGGGCGCCGCTTCGCGACTGTGGGGGGAATGAGCTAGATGGCCCAGACCCTCGCCCGCATCGAACCCATCGACATCGAGGAGGAGATCAAGTCCTCCTTCCTCGACTATGCGATGTCGGTCATCGTGTCGCGGGCCCTGCCAGACGTCCGCGACGGACTGAAGCCCGTTCACCGCCGGATCCTGTGGAGCATGCTGCAAGGCGGGCTCCGTCCCGACCGTCCCACGCGGAAGTCCGCTCGCGTGGTGGGAGACGTCATCGGGAAGTACCACCCGCACGGCGACCAGTCCGTGTACGACGCGATGGTGCGCATGGGGCAGGACTTCTCGATGCGCTACCCGCTGATCCATGGGCAGGGGAACTTCGGCTCCATCGATGGCCACCCCCCGGCCGCCTACAGGTACACCGAGGCGCGCCTGGCGCCCCTCGCCATGGAGCTCTTGCGGGACATCGAGGCCGAGACCGTGGAGATGATCCCGAACTTCGACGGCGAGGACCTCGAGCCGACCGTGCTGCCTGCCCGGTTCCCCAATCTGCTGGTGAACGGCGGCTCCGGGATCGCCGTGGGGATGGCCACCAACATCCCGCCGCACAACTTGGGGGAGGTCATCGACGCGGTGGTGGCGGCTATCGACAAGCCCGACGTCACCTTGCGCGAGCTGATGAGACTGGTGAAGGGTCCGGACTTCCCGACCGGCGGATTCATCATGGGCCGGGACGGCATCAGGGACTACTTCGAGACGGGTCGCGGCTCCATCCGGATCAGGGCCCGGGTGACCGTGGAGGAGGATTCCCGAGGCCGCCAGAAGCTGGTGGTCAGCGAAGTCCCGTACCAGGTGAACCCGTCCCGGGTAGCGGAGAAGCTCGAGGAGCTCCGGCTGTCGAAGCGGGTTCCCGAGATCGCCCGGGTCCGCAACGAGTCCAGCGGCCGGGGCGGCATGCGGCTCGTCGTGGAGCTCTCCCGGAACGCCAACCCCCAGATCGTCCTGAACCGTCTGTACAAGCACACCCAGCTCCAGGAGAGCTTCGGGGTCATCATGCTGGCGCTCGTCGACGGCGTCCCTCGCACGCTGTCACTCGTCGAGGTGGTCCGGCACTACATCGCGCATCAGGAAGAGGTCGTCACCCGCAGGAGCCGGTACGAGCTCCGCAAGGCGGAGGAGCGGGACCACATCATCGAGGGCCTCCTCATCGCCCTCGCGAATCTCGACGCGGTCATCAAGATCATCCGGGGATCGGCGGACGGCGACGAAGCCCGAACGAAGCTGATGAGCCGGTTCAAGCTGTCGGAGATCCAGGCGAACCACATCCTGGACATGCCCCTGCGGAGGCTGACCCGCCTGGAGCGAGAGAAGCTGGAGCAGGAGCACAACGAGCTCCAGGACACCATCAAGCGTCTCACGGCCCTCCTCAAGGATCCCGGGAAGATCCGAACCGTGATCAAGGACGAGCTCCTCGAGATCAAGCGACGGTTCGCCGACGGCCGGCGGACCGAGCTCCGGGCCGACGAGGGAGAGATCGACATCCAGGACCTGGTGGCCCGGCAGGATGTGGTCATCACGGTGTCCCGGGCCGGCTACGTCAAGCGGCTGCCCATCGAGACTTACCGGCGGCAAGGCCGAGGGGGCCGCGGGGTCCGGGGGGCCAACCTCAAGGAAGAAGACGTCATCGCCCACATGTTCACGACGACGACCCATCACTGGCTGTTGTTCTTCACCAACACCGGGAAGGTCCACCGGGTGAAGGTGCACGAGGTGCCCGAGGGATCACGCACCGGGCGAGGGGTGTACGCCTCCAACCTTCCCGGGATCTCGTTGTCGGGCGAGGAGCGGATCGCCGCGGTCATCGCCTTGGAGGACTACGACGACGGGACATTCCTGGTGTTCGCGACGAAGAAGGGCCGGGTGAAGAAGACGACCCTCCAGGAGTACGACTCGCCGCGGACCGGACTGGCCGCCATCACCCTGCGCAAGGGCGACGAGCTCATCGAGGCCCGGCTCACCGGGGGCAAGGATCACATCCTCCTGGTATCCAAGGGGGGGAAGGCGGTCCGGTTCGACGAGAGGGAGGTCCGCTCCATGGGTCGGCAAGCGTCGGGCGTCATGGGGATGCGGGTGGGTTCGAAGGACCAGGTGATCGCCATGGTGCTCCCGAGCAAGGGCGAGGACGTGGTGACCATCACCGAAAGCGGGTTCGGGAAGCGAACCACCGAGGCGGAGTATCCGAGGAAGGGCCGGGGAGGCATGGGGGTCATCACCCACAAGCTCACCGACAAAACCGGTCGGCTCGCGGGTGCCTTCGTCGGAACCGGGGATCAGGACGTGTTCGTGATCTCGAACTCAGGCATCGTGATCCGCGTTCCTTCCTCCGACATCCGTCGAACCGGGCGACCGAGCCAGGGGGTACGGGTCATGAAGCTGGGCGGACGGCAGCGCGTCGCGGCGGTGGCGCCGGTCATCACTCACGCTGAAGAGGAGAGCTGACCCGTCCACCGGTTTCTCCCTCCACGGGGATCCTCCGGAACCACACGTAGAGCGCCAGGTCGTAGACGATCTTCAGTCCCCCCGCGATGAAGAAGGGGAGCCCCGGCACCGCGGTCCCGACCGCCGCGCCGGCCAACGGAGGGGCCAGGGGCCGCACCGCAGTTCTGGTGGCGTTGGTGACGGACGCCGCCGCGGCGAGCTCCTTCGTTCCGGCGAGCGCGGCGAGGTACGCCTGGCGGGTGGGGACGTCCATCTGCGACAGCGCGAACCTTGCCACCAGGAGGGCCAGCGCCCCCGGAAGGCTGGGCACTAGGGGGATCAGCACCAGCAGCACGTTCGACGGCAGATGGGTGAAGACCATCGTGTTCAGAAGGCCGACGCGCGCGGCGATCCGCGGGGCGGCCAGGAACGACGCAGCCTGCACCAGCCCGGCGGCTGCGAGGGTCACGCCCATCACGAGGGTGGAAGCCCCCAGCACCTCGGTGAACCAGTACACGAGGAAGGACTGGACGATGAAGCCGCCGGCGAAGGAGTCCACGGCGAACAGAGCCGCGAGGCGGAGGACCGGACCGCGGGAGTCCTCCAACGAGCGGCGGCGGGTCGATCTGTGTCCCTCCGGCCGGGGCGACTCGACGGCATTGGAGAACCCCGCCGCGACGAGGAGCGCCACCACCGCGGCCGCCGGATACAGCAAGAGCCAGCGCTGGCCTGGCGGCGCGCCCGGCAGGAT
>JBOGWB010000020.1:0-8066 GCA_050693035.1 Actinomycetota bacterium | reverse complement strand
CGCCTTCGTCGGCGCCGCGCGTCCCGAGGAGATCGTCTTCACCCGGGGCACCACCGAGTCGATCAACCTGGTGGCCGGCTCCTGGGGCCGCGCCAACGTCGGCGCCGGTGACGAGATCGTCCTCACGGAGATGGAGCACCATTCGAACATCGTCCCGTGGCAGCTCGCCGCGGCGGAGACCGGCGCGGTGCTGCGGTGGGTGCCCATCACGGACGACGGCCGCCTGGAGATCGACGCGGTCCGGTCGGAGATCAGCAAGCGCACCAAGCTCGTCTGCGTGACCGGGCAATCGAACGTGCTCGGGACGCTGCCGCCGCTGCGGGAGATCGGTGAGATCGCCCATGAGGCCGGCGCCCTGGTCCTGGTTGACGGGGCCCAGTTCGTGTCGCACAACCCGGTCAACGTCGGCGAGCTCGACGTCGACTTCCTGACGATCTCGGGCCACAAGATGCTCGGCCCGACCGCCTCTGGAGGGCTGTACGCGCGCCTCCAGCTGCTCGAGGAGATGGGGCCGTTCCTGGGCGGCGGGGAGATGATCAGCGAGGTCCACCGCGACCACTCCACCTACAAGGACCCGCCGTGGAAGTTCGAGGCGGGGACGATGAACATCGCCCAGTCCGTGGGCCTGGGGGCAGCCGTTGACTTCCTCACCGACGTGGGCATGAAGAACGTGCGCGAGCACGAGCGCGAGCTGACCGCGTACGCACTCGATCGGCTTTCCGAGGTGGGGGCTCGGGTCTTCGGACCGCTGGACGCCGATCTCCGGGGCGGGGCCATATCGTTCTGGTTCAGGGACATCCACCCCCACGACCTGGCGCAGGTGCTGGGGAGCGAGGGGGTCGCGGTGCGAGCGTCGCATCACTGCGCGCAGATCCTCATGCGGCGGTTGGGCGTGCCGGCGACCACGCGCGCCTCCTTCCACGTGTACTCCCTCCCCGAGGAGGTGGACGCGCTCGTCGACGCGCTGAAGGTGGCCGAGGGGGTCTTCGGATAGTGGCCGCCCTGGACGAGCTGTACAAGGAGGTCATCCTCGACCATTACAAGAATCCCCGGAACAAGCGCGAGATGGACGCGCCCACCGTCTCTCGGAGGAAGAACAACCCGTTGTGCGGGGACGAGATCGAGATCCATGCCCTTGTGGACGACGGCGTCGTGAAGGACGTCACCTTCGTGGGGCAGGGCTGCTCGATCTCCCAGGCATCCGCTTCCATGCTCACCGAATCGATCCAGGGGAAGCCGCTGGGCGAGGCGACGGCTCTCGCTGCGGACTTCAGGGGGATGATGGAAGGGCGCGTCGAGCCGGACGACGAAGCGTTCGGCGACCTGGTGGCCCTGAAGGGCGTGGCCAAGTACCCGGTGCGCATCAAGTGCGCCGTGCTGGCGTGGGACATCCTCCAGGAAGCGCTGGACGACACGGGCGGCGGGAGCGCCTGAACGAACGTCATGGGCGCCGTGCTCCGACGAGCATCGCCCCACGATGACCGGTCGGCCGCCCGGCTCATCCTCGAAGCGGCGCCCAGCTTGGCCGTGATCCTCCACGACGGCGACGCGGCGAAGCGCGCCGCGGCGGCCGCCTTCCGCACCGAGCGGAGCGTGTTCGGGTACCGCTTCGCCCTCCTCGCCGACGGGGATACGGGGCCGGTGGGCCTGGTGGTGGCCTACCCGGGACGGCTGCACGCGTCGCTCAAGCTCGGGACCGGAGTGGCCCTGGCCCGCGCGGCCGGTGCCCGCCACGTGGGAGACCTGGTCCGGCGGGGCCGGATCCTGGACCGCCTCCTGCCGTCGGTGCGGAGCGATTGCCTGTACGTGAGCGTGCTGGGCGTGGAAACGGACCACCGCAGACAGGGGATCGGCTCGGCCCTGATGGAGCGGGTGCTGGCAGGGGCGGAACGACTCGGCCTGGCCGTCGCCCTGGACGTCGGGGTGGAGGACGAGCCGGCCCGCCGGCTGTATGAGGCCATGGGGTTCCGGCTCCGGGAGGTCCGGAGGACCACCTCGCTGGACCGCCGGCTCCTCCCCACGAAGGGGCTGGCCCGGATGGAGCGCCGAGCATGATCGCCGGACCCGGCGGGAACAGCCTTCGGGCCTCAGACGTTGGAACGATCCCAAGGAGAGGAGAACCATGACCGAAAAGGCGACATTTGCCGGCGGCTGCTTCTGGCAGGTCGAAGCCGACTTCCGGAACGTCGAGGGCGTGGTGGCTACTCGCGCGGGCTACATGGGCGGAGAGGTCGACCGTCCCACGTATGAGCTGGTGTGCACCGACCGCACCGGCCACGCCGAGGCCGTGGAGGTGGAGTTCGACCCGAAGCAAGTCTCGTACCAGCAGCTCCTGTCGGTGTTCTTCAGCGGCCACGATCCAACCCAGCTCAACCGGCAGGGACCGGACATCGGGACGCAGTACCGGAGCGCCATCTTCGTTCACGACGACGAGCAGGAGCGGACAGCGAAGGAGTTCGTCGAGTCGATCCGGCCCCGCTATCAGCGGGCGGTGGTCACCGAGGTCGTCCCCGCCGCCGAGTTCTGGCCGGCGGAGGAGTACCACCAGCGATACCTCGAGAAGCGGGGCCTGGCGTCGTGCACGATCGCGCTGCAGGAGACCGCGGACCAGGCCTCACCTACGGGCTCGTCCGGAGGGCCTTGAGGACGGTCTCGGCGAGCTCCACGTCCCCGCCGAGCAGCAGGACGCCGTCGTAGAGGCACAGGTCGGCATCGACGCGGTCCGCTGAGACCTCCGCGAAAGCGTGGCCCCGCCCGGAGATGATGGCGTCCGCTCGCTTCCCCTCGGGGGGCGTGTAGTGGCCCGCCATGCCCTGGTGCCAGCTCCCCCCGCCCACCCCCTTCAGATCGATGGCCAGGCTGCGGTCGGGGAACGAGAGTCCCTTCAGGGAGAGGGCGTAGGGGATCAGGCGCACCGCCAGGTCGTTCACGCAGAAGATCGGGGGGTGCTCGAGGCGGGGCGGCATCGCCGCTCCAACGAGCATGTCCGCGCCGTGCACCCACCATTCCGTCACCCGCATCTGGATGAAGTCCCCGATCCGAAGGTCGGCCCCGAACCACGACACCCGCCGATCGACCCAGTCCAGGGCGGTGGTCTTGGATGCCCGGACCAACAGGAGGTCGGCGGCACGGCCCCACTCGACCGCGACCGATCGGACGTCGGTCTCGGCCCGGCGACGAACCGCCGAGTCGTTGAACCCGTCGAGCGTCAGGTTGTCGTCGTCGAGGCTCTTGGCGTACGCGTCGATCTCGGTGGGAGTCTCACCGGCGAGCACGGCCGCCGCCGCCACCTCCGCCGCGGCGAGGTGAGCAAGGACGTCACGGACCCGCCAGCCGGCGCAGGGAGTGGCGTTGTCCCAGGCGTCCGGAGGCGTGTACTGCACGGTCCTGCCCAGGCCTTCGCGTTCGGCCCGGGCCACGCCGAGGAGCCACGCCCTGTCGAGGGTCATTCCGGGCGATTGTACCGGGTGGGTCGCGGGACACCTGGAACGGTACGCTCCCTCGCGTGCGAGTCGTGATCGCCCCGGACAAGTTCAAGGGAACCCTCGACGCGTCGGAGGTCGCCCGAGCGTTGGCCGAGGGATGGAATCGCGGCGATCGGGAGGCCGACATCGAGGAGGTCCCGGTAGCCGACGGCGGTGACGGCACGCTCGAAGCCCTGGTGGCCGCGCTGAGTGGGGAGATCCGTGAGGCCACGGTGGCGGGACCCCTGGGGGCTCCGGTCGAAGCGGCCTACGGGCTGGTCCCCACACCGACCGGGCTCGTGGGCGTGGTGGAGATGGCCAGAGCGTCGGGGCTCGCGCTCCTGGACGAGGGTCGGCACGATCCCCTCCGGGCCACCACCCGCGGAACGGGCCAGCTGATCCTGGCGGCCTGCGAGCACGGTCCCGCCCGGGTGATGGTGTGCATCGGGGGGAGCGCCACCAACGACGCCGGGGCCGGGGTGGCCCAGGCGCTGGGGATCCGCCTCCTTGACGAAGAGGGGATGGATCTCCCGCCCGGCGGGGCCGCCCTGGACCGGCTGGCCCGCATCGACATGTCGGGGCTCCACCCGTCGGTCCGGGACGTCGAGTTCGTGGTGGCTTCGGACGTCGACAACCCTCTCACCGGCCCCCACGGTGCCTCCGCGGTCTACGGGCCGCAGAAGGGTGCGGATCCTGGCGACGTGGCCTTCCTCGACCGGGCCCTCGGGCATTTCGCCGCGATCGTCCACCGGGAGCTGGGGATCGACGTCCGCGACCTCCCCGGTGCGGGTGCCGCCGGAGGCCTCGGCGGGGGACTGGTGGCCTTCCTGGGAGCCAACCTGCGCCCCGGCTTCGACCTGGTGGCCGAGGCGGTCGGTCTCCCCGGTCGGGTCGAGTCGGCCGACGTGGTGGTCACCGGCGAGGGGCGGTACGACCGCCAATCGGAGCGGGGGAAGGCCCCGGCGGGCGTGCTGCGGATCGCTCGGGAGGCCCGGAAAGGTTCCGCGCTGGTGGCAGGGCAGATCCAGGAGGGGTCCCGGCCCGACGCTGATGTCGTGTACTCGCTAGCGGAGCGAGCCGGCCTCGACGAGGCCATGGCGAGGCCCCGCGAGCTCCTTGAAGAGGCGGGGGAAGAGGTGGCCCGCCGGTTCGTCCGAGGGAAAGGAGAGTAGCGGGTGGCCAGGTCGACGGGGGTGGAGCGGTTCCAGCAGGAGGCCCTGGACCGGGGTCTCTCCATCGAGGTCCACGAGTTCTCGGAGGGGACGAAGACGGCCGAGGCCGCCGCGCGCGCGGTTGGGTGCGAGGTGGGCCAGATCGTGAAGTCGCTGGTCTTCGTGGCCGACGGGAGGCCGTTCGTCGCTCTCACCTCGGGCTCCAACCGGGCCGACACGGCCCGGCTCGCGGGAGCCCTGGGCGCGGAGGAGGTCCGGCGGGCCAGCCCCGAGGAGGCTCGGGAGGCCACCGGGTTCGCGATCGGAGGCACCCCGCCGTTCGGCTATCCCCGACCGGTGCGGGTGGTCATGGACCGCGACCTCCTGGGGTACGACGTGCTGTGGGCGGCCGCCGGCACCCCTCAGGCGGTGTTCCCCGTCGCCCCCGACGATCTCCTCCGGGCCTCCGGGGCGGAGCCCGCCGAGTTCAAGGAGGACTGAGGGGAAATCGAGGGCGGTCCGAGCCCTCAACCTGCGAACGAGTCTCTCCGACCCGTATAATGGGCGAGATGATCACGCTGACTCAATCCGCGGCAGGCAAGGTCCAGGAGCTCCTCCAGCAGGAGGGCCAGCCGGACGTGGTGCTTCGGGTGGCCGTCCAGCCGGGCGGCTGCTCCGGGCTCCGCTACGCCATGTACCTCGACGACTCGGTCGGGGACGGCGACGTCACCTCCGAGCAGCACGGCGTCCGCGTCGTGGTGGACAAGATGAGCGCGCCGTACCTCAAGGAGGCCAAGGTCGACTTCGTGGACTCCCTGGAGGCCAGCGGCTTCACCATCGACAACCCGGTGGCCACGAGCACCTGCTCCTGCGGCCACTCCTTCCACTAGCAGCTGTCCCTGGACCCCCGGTTTCGTTGACGATTTCCGGCACCCTCTGCTAGCGTTGTTCGAGCATCAGGAGGGTCCCGGCGCGCCGGGACCGGCAACCTGGGTACGGACACCCAAGGTGCCTTCCGTTTCGGCGGAGATGCGGCCCCGAAGGGCGAAGGCCCGATCGGGGCAACCAAGTGTCCGGCTGAGGTGGCACAAGGTCCGCCCTCCTGTGCGAGGCGGGCCTTTTGGCATGTGGGGTGGGATGAGAGGCGACGACAGGATCGTGAGGCGCTGAACCATGGGACTCTCCGTCTCCGCGTACCAGCACGGCATCTATCCTCGGTCTGAGGCGGTCGTCCAGGCCACCCGAGACCTGGACCGGGGCCGGACCACCGAGGAGCGTGTGGAGGAGGCCTTCGGCCGAGACCGAGACGAGTTCCTTGCCCTGCAGCGGGAAGCGGGGCTGGACCTGCTGTCCGATGGGCTCCTCCGGTGGCAGGACCTGTTCCGCCCCCTCGTCGAGTCGTCCGACGGGATGGACGCCCGGGTGCTGGTCCGCTGGTTCCACAACAACTCGTTCTTCCGAGCCCCCGCCGTTCGAGGCAAGCCCACCCTGCGTGGCCCCGTCCCGTTGCTGGAGGAGAACGGGTTTCCCGAGCCGCGCGTGGCGACGCTGCCCTCGCCCTACCTGTTCTCCCGAGCCGCTCAGACGGACCAGGACCGCGATGCCCTGATGATGGACGTGGCGCGGGACGTGCTGGCGCCCGCCGCGGGCCTACTCGTCTCAGCGGGTTCTACCCTCGTTCATCTGGAGGAGCCCTGGCTGCCGTCTCTCGGCATCGAGGACTCCTCGTGGGAGGCGTTGGAGCAGGCTCTTGGACCGATCCGCGAAGCCACCGAGGACGCGGTGCTCGTCATGCACCTGTACTACGGGGATGCTGCCCCCCACGTGGATCGGCTTCGCCGGCTGCCGGTGGACGCCGTGGGCATCGACTTCACCGAGACGGACCTGGATACCCTCCCTGCCCCGCTGGGAACCGGTTTGGTGGCAGGGGTCCTCGACGGGAGACGATCGGTCCTCGAGGATACGGCCGAGGTGGTCGCGTTCGTCCGCAGGGTCGAGGAACGGCTCCGGCCCTCCAGCCTGTACCTGACCTCCGGCAGCGACCTGGAGCTCCTCGGAGAGCAGGTGGCGAGCCAGAAGGTCCGGGTGCTCGGCGAGACCACGAAGCGTCTGCGGGAGCAGTCGTCATGACGGATCAAACGCTCGAGGAGCTCGGCTCATCCCTGCTCACCACGCCTCTGCTGACTCACGAGCTGGGGTCGCTGGCCAAGCCCAACTGGCGGGTCCGCGGGGCAGCCGGGCAGCCCGTGGAGGAGGCGGACATCGAAGACGCTCGCCTCTGGGGAGAGCGACTTGGGGTCGAGAGGTACGAGGAGCTCCTGGCGATCCTCCGGCGGGCGCCCCTCGATTCGCAGGGCAAGGAAGAGGTGAAGAGGTGGTCCAGCCGCTACGCGATCCGGTTCCTCGAATCGGTGGGCCTGGATGTCGTGTACGACGGGGAGCAGCAACGCTCGGAGATGTATGCCTGGGCCATCGACCACTCGGACGGATTCGAATGGAGAGGGAGCGTCCGCGCCTTCGACAACAAGTACTACTCGAAGGCCGCCGTCGCCGGCCCGATCTCGCTCCGCCTCCCGTACCACAACGAGGAGTTCTCCTTCGTTCGCGAGGTTGCCCGTGCCGAGCTGAAGGTGCCCATCACCGGCGCGTACACCATCGCGGACTGGTCCTTCGACGAGCACTACTTCAGGGAGGCCAGGCTGGGCGCGGCGGGCTCTCGGGAGCGGCGGCGGGCCGGACGCCGGGCGTTCATCCTGGACGTGGCCCGAAACCTGATCCGCCCCAACCTCGAGGCCCTGATCGGTCTGGGCGCCCGGTGGCTCCAGATCGATGAGCCGGGTGGCTCGACGGATCCCGACGAGCTGGATCTGTTCGTGGAGTCCTTCAACACGAGCGTAGAAGAGCTGGGGGCCGTGTTCTCCACCCATCTCTGCTTCTCCGACTACGAACTGTTCTTCCCGGCGCTCGAAAGGATGCACGGGTGCCGCCAGTTCGCCGTGGGATTCGCCAACTACGACTCCCGCGATCCGGGCGTGTCCTCGGAGAGCCGCCCCGGCTTCCGGACCCTTCCGAAGTTCCGGGACTTGCCCTATCGCCCCGTCTTGGGGGTGGGCGTCCTGGACATCCACACGGACTTCGTGGAGCCTCCCGAGCTTGTCCGCGATCGTGTCCTGCATTCCGTCGAAGTGTTCGGCGACCCCGGCCGCGTCCACGTGATCCCTGATTGCGGGCTGCGCACCCGGTCGTGGGACGTTGCGTACCGAAAGCTCGACAGCCTGGTGACAGGGGTGCAGCTGGCGAAGAAGAGCCTCGGTCTGTAATTTCCTCCCGGGGTAGGATCGCGTTGATGGGTCCCGAGCCGCCGCTGCCTCCACAACCACAGCCTCCCCTGCCGCCGGGCCCGCCCGAGCCCCCCACGCCCCCAGAACCGCCGCAACCGCCGCCTCCGCCC
>JBOGWB010000019.1:0-7356 GCA_050693035.1 Actinomycetota bacterium | reverse complement strand
GGCTCGAGGAGCGGCGGCAACGGCGCGGCGGGAGGGCCCGGAGCGACGCGTCGTTCGCCCTCCGAGAGCCGACCGAGCAGGTGAGCCGAGTCGTTCCGCGGGCCCGCCCCGAGCGATCCAGGGTGCGGATTCGAAGGGTGGGGTCGTCTACCATTGCGCTGGCATGAGTGACAACACCGAGACCATCAAGAAGCTCGCGGAACGGCTAGCCAGCGCGAAGGAGTACCTTTGACCTCGAGGGAAAGCGCAAGGAGGCCGAGGAGATCGAGGCCCGGCTGTCCCAGCCCGGGGTCTGGGACGACCCGTCGCGCGGCCAGGAGCTGAACACTCGCCTGTCGCGGCTGCGGGGGGAGATCCAGCGCTACGAGCGGCTGGCCGAGCGGCTGGAGGAGGTCGAGGTCCTCGATCAGTTGCTCGGTGAGGGCCACGGCGAGATCGAGCAGGAGCTGGTTGATGCCCTGAAGCGCCTCGAGCGCGACGTCGAGCGCCTGGAGCTCGCCTCGCTCCTGTCCGGCCCGTACGACTCCAACGACGCGGTGGCCAGCATCCATGCCGGCGCGGGGGGGACCGAGTCGCAGGACTGGGCGGAGATGCTCCTGCGGATGTACCTGCGATGGGCCGAGCGGGAGGGCTACGAGGTGGAGCTGGACGAGGTCACGCCGGGTGAGGAGGCGGGCCTCAAGAGCGCTACGTTCATCGTCCACGGCCCGTACGCGTACGGCATCCTCTCGGCAGAGCGAGGGGTTCATCGGCTGGTGCGCATCTCGCCGTACGACGCGTCGAAGCGCCGGCACACCTCCTTCGCCAGCCTCGACGTCATCCCTCTCCTCGAGGAGGAAGAGGTGGACATCGAGATTGATCCGAAGGATCTTCGGATCGACACGTACCGTTCCAGCGGGGCAGGGGGGCAGCACGTCAACGTCACCGACTCCGCCGTGCGCATCACCCACATCCCGACCGGGATCAGCGCCGCGTGCCAGAACGAGCGGTCCCAGATGCAGAACCGGGTCGTGGCGATGCGCATCCTCAAGGCTCGTCTCGCCGACCTGGCCCGCCGGCAACGCCACGACAAGATCGAGGAGCTGCGAGGGGAACGACGGGATATCGAGTTCGGCTCGCAGATCCGTTCCTACGTCCTCCATCCCTACCGGCTGGTGAAGGACCATCGCACGGGCGTGGAGATGACCGACCCCGACGCGGTACTCGAAGGTGAACTCGAACCGTTCATCGAGGCGTATCTCCGCCATCGTGGCGGAGCCTCCCGTTCGTAGCGTGAGCACACCCGTCGACCGGATCCTCGGGGAAGAGCTGCCGTCCGGTCCCCTCCGCTCCCTCATTCTCCCGCTTGCGGCGCTGGCCGTCATCGCCGCCTGGCTCGTGCCGTTCGTCGGGATCTCCACCGCCGTCCCCCCCGGTTCGGACGTGGCCTGGTACACGTGGCGCGCGGAGGTCCTCACAGCGTTCCACCCGGGTGCGCTGGTGGCCATGGACGGACCGCTCGACGTGTTCGGTGGGGGATACCGGGTGGCGACACCCCTCCTGGCAGCGTTGCTCGGTGAGGTCGCGGGCATGGATCGGTACAGCGTCTCGGTCGTGCTGGTGGCGGGACGACAGGCTCTGGTTGCCCTGGCCGCCGGCTCGGCGGCCTACCGGTTCTGGCCGGATCCATTGCTGTTCGCGATCACGACCCTCTTCGCCGGAGGGATCCTGTTCGCCCGGCCATTCCTCGGCGTCGTCGACAACATGTTCACGCTGCTGCTGCTCACGGCGGCGGTCTGGTTCGTGGGCCGTCGGGACCGGCCCGCCGTGGTGGCGATGTTCCTGCTCGTGCTGGTGGCGTTCTTCTCCCATCCCCCCGTTGGCGCGCTGTTCGTGGTGGCGCTGGTCGCCGCGGGGGCGCTCCGGGCCCTGCTGGAGCGGGGATTCGGCAGGGCGATGCGAGCGGACGGTCCGGTCGCGGGGGCGGCCGCGGCCGCGGCGGGCGTCGCCATGGTGCTCTGGTGGATCGGGGTCTGGGGACCGGGAAGGACGTTCGCCGACGCCTTTCACGTGGCCCCGGTCCCGGCCGACCTGTTCCTCCGGGCGGTGCCCGGCCAGATCCTGGCGCTGGGTCCCGAGCGGTTGGTCCCCCTGGGGCTGATCGGGATGGTGGTGGTGCTCGCGGCCCGCCGCCCCCTGGCCCGGCAGGCGCTCCCGAGGATGCTCCTGGCGTGGCTCCTTCCCCTTCTCGGGCTCCTCGGAGCGGTCGTCGGGCTCCGCTACCCGTTCAAGCGCGCGGTGACGGGAACCCTGTCGCCCGTGCTGATGGCGGCGGTCGGAACCTGGGCGACCACCCGTGCCCTCATCCGGCCCGGGCTCATCAGGGGGCCGAGGGTGGCCCGGGCGGCGCTGGGGATGGCGGTGGCGGTCCCGATCCTCGCGCTCACGTGGAGGCTGGGGCTGGCCCAGTACCAGGACCTCCAGCCGTGGATGACCCCCGACCGCCGCGCCGCCCTGGCCGCGGCCTCCGCGTACCTGGAGGAGCACCCCGCCGACGCCGTGTTCGTGGCCGCGGCCAGCCCCCGGATGGCTCCGAACCGCATCTGGGGGGAGATCTGGCGGGGAGACTGGAGCATCGTGCGGGCGGGGCTTTCGGCGCGCCAGATCCCCCGGACCCACCTCTTCCTGGGGTCGGTGGAGGACTTCCTGGCCGACCGTCCCACGGTCACCGGCAACCCGACGCTCGATCTGGTGAGCGCGGCAAGCCATGCGGAGATCCAGCGCGCCCTCGACGGCCGCCTGCCCGCGGCGTTCCTGATCCTCGACATGAACCTGCACCTGGAGAACGTGACCGGGCTGGACCCGTCGCGGGTCACACTCCTCGGGGGCGACCTCCTCCTGCTGCAGGGGCCGGGAGTGGCGCCCCCGGACGGGGGGGCGGTGCAGGCGGCGCGGGCGGCGGGGCTGCGGGCCTCCCGCGACCTGGCGTCTTCCCCCACGCCGTTCGCGGATCCCCTCCATCTCGCCCGGGTGGCCCTGGGACTGTCGCTCCTGCTGGTCCTGCCGGGCGCCCTGGCCGCCCGGTGGTTCGGGGTCCGCGGGCTCCCCGGGGCCCTGGGGGTGATCCCCTCCCTCTCGGTGGCCATGAACGTCGCCTCGGGACTGATCGTGCTGGCCGTGTCGCGGCGCCCGCTCACCCTCGGGATGGGGTGGGCCACGGTCGCCCTGGCCGCCGCGGCCGGGATGGGGGCCCTGTTGGCCTCGCGGCGGCGCTAGGCCGTCCTCGTTTCGTCTCCGCTCGTACTGCGAATATAGGGAGCGATGGAACGACGTCTGGAATCGTTGTTGGCCCCCGGCGGCCCGGAGGTCCTCACCCCCCGGACCCGCCGAGCCGGCGGGATCGTGGTCCTGGCGGCCGCGGCGGCCGTCCTGCTGGCGTGGTTCGGGCCGTTCCTCCTGGACCCGGCCCGCCTCCCCCCGGGGCCGGACCTTCCCTGGTACATCTGGCGGACGGAGTTCCTGAGCACACGGTCTCCGGAAGCATTGGTTCGGTTCGAGGGGCCGCTGGAGGCGTTCAAGGGCGGCTACCGCGTGGCCAACCCGATCCTGGGCGGCTTGCTCAAGGGAGTGGCCGAGGTCGATCGCTTCACCCTCTCGGTGCTCTTCATCGCGGGCTGGAACGCGCTCGTGGCGGTGGCCCTGGGAGCTGCGGCGTACCGGTACCGGCGCGATCCGCTGCTGTTCGCCGCGACGAGCCTTTTCGCCGGGGGGACATTGCTCCTCAACCCCTTCGTCGGCTGGGTCGACAACATCCTGGCCCTGCTGCTTGCCGCCGCGGCGTTGTGCTTCCTCCCGGCCGCCCGTCGCGCATGGCCGCCCCGCATCGCCGTGGCGCTGTTGGTGTTCGTGGCCTACTTCGCCCATCCACCCGCGGCCGGTGTGTTCACCGCCGTGGTCATCGGGACGGTCCTTCTCGGGTCCCTGCTCCAGGGCATGCGGGCCCTTCGCGAGGAATGGCCGTTGCTCGCCGTGGTGTCCGCCGCGGCGGGTGCGGCGCTCCTGGCGTGGATGCTGGGGATCTGGGGGCTCGGAAGCCAGTTCACGGACGCGGTCAACCCTCCGCCGTACGGTCGGGAGTACTTCCTCCAGGGTGCCGTGAACTGGGTCCGCTCGGCGGAGCCGCTTCGGTTCGTACCCCTGATGCTCGCCGGGCTCGCGGTCGTGGTCCTCATGCGTCGGCGGTTCCGCGCCGACCCCCTTCCTCGGGGCCTGGTGCTGTGGCTCCTCCCGGTTCTCGGGGTGCTCGGCTACTACGTGGGGCTCAGCTATCCCTACAAGCGGTTCCTGAACGTGACCCTGGCCCCCGTGCTCCTGGTCGGGATCGGCACCTGGGCGCTGGTCCGTCCGCTCCTCGCCCGAGGGGAACGAAGGGGCCGGAGGGCGTGGTTCGCCGTGGCCGGCGTGGCACTGGCCGCCGCGGTCCTCGTTCCGGTGTGGGTGGACGGCATCCATTCATACGGAGGCCGGGCCCACTGGATGTGGCCGTCCACACGGTCGGCCACGGCCGTGGTGCGGGCGTACATCGCCGAGGAGCCCGATCACCCCGTCGTGTTCGCGATATCGGCGCCGCGGAGGGCCCCCCGCCAAGCGCTCTACGGCGCCGAATGGCGCGGAAACTGGAGCGTTCTCCGCGCCGCTCTCGACGGTGAGGATCTGAACGATACCTACGTGTACCTGGGATCGATCCGCGACCTGGTCGGAGGTCGCCCCACCGAGCGGGGGAACGCCACGCTGGACCTGCTGTCCCGAGCCAGCTTCCGGGTGATGCAGCGAGGGCTCCGGGGGCGGGAGCCCCTGGTGTTCGTGATCCACCGATTGAACGACTACCTCGGCAACGGCGCCTTCATCTATTCGGACCGCTCGATCGCCCTGGGCGCGGAGGTCTCGTTGCTGCTCGGGCCGGGGTTCGCGCGGCCCGACCCGGGGGCGGTGAGGGCCGCTCAGGCGGCCGATCTCCGGATCCGGCGCTTCATGGACGACCCTCCGTTCTTCCTGGCGGGGCCGGGCGACCTGGTGCGAGGAGCCATCGGGCTGGCGCTGGTCCTGGTGCTTCCCGGTCTCCTGGCCGCTCGGTGGTTCGGGGTGAAGGACCTGGCCACGGGGTTGGGCACGGTCCCCGCGCTGTCGCTGGCCATGAACGTCACCAGCGGCCTCCTGGTTCTCGCCGTTCTCCGGCGTCCCCTCACCGCCGGGGTGGCGTGGGCCATCGTCGCGCTGGCGACGGCGGTCGGTGTCGCCCTCTTTCTCTTGTCGGTCAGGCGCGGTCCGGTTCGTGTGGGCGATGGTGACGGTGGCGCCCGTCCGCATCCGGGTCTGAAGGAGGAGGTGGCCGTGGCGATCGGAAACGGCCACCAGGACGGCGGCGTCGCTGGGCTCGAGCCCACACCGACGCCCCCAGCAGGGCGGCGAGCGACAGGGCGGAGCCGGCGAGCCCGTAGCCGATCCACGGATCGTCGTAGCTGAGGACGACGGTGTGTCGTCCGGCCGGGACGGGGACCGCATGGAGGAAGCCGTCGGCCACGAGCACGGGAGCGGGGCGCCCGTCGACAGTTGCCCGCCAGCCCGGGTCGAACGGGTTCCGGATGACGAGGATCGCGGGGCCGGCGGCCTCCACGTCCACCCGGACGGATTGCGGTCCCAGGCTTCGGTACCGGGCCGTGCCCGAGGGCCGGGCGACGTCTCCAGGCGCGTCGATGGAGGGTGAGATGCCGGGATCCTGTTCGAGGACGACCCGCGTGGACGGGTCGAACCCCGGATCCAGGACGGTCCGGAGGGCCGCCTCCGGGTCGGCGGCGAGTGTCCAGTCGGAGACGACCGAAGCCCGTTCGGTCGGATCGGGCAGCTCGTACGCGGTCCACCCGCCCCCGACGCCGAGCGCGCGGGCCCCGGCGAACGGTGGCCGCCCCGTCCTGGCCGCCGCCAGGTCCACCTGGAGGAGTTCTCGCACGGCCCCGGTGAGATCGACGAAGACCGAGGCGTTGTAGTCGATGGGAACCTCGTTGGCCGCCCGGACGAACGCCCAGTACCGGAGCAGCTGGACGGGGTTGTATCCCTGAGCATCCTCCAGCCCGAACAGCATCGCCCGGCCGTTGGCGGTGAGCCCCCATTCCTCCGGGTCCTGCTGAAGGAGGAACCCACGCGGACGGCGCGCCAGGGCCGGCTCCACGCTGGCGAATCGGGACGGGCCGGCTCGCGCCAGCGCCCCGGCCACCGGATCCGCCCGCACGTACGCCTTCGCTTCGATGTCCGGCTCGAGCAGGTTGGTGAGTGGCCGGGTGGAGGTGCCCGTGGGAGCGAACTCCGCCCGGCCTGTCTCCCGGCTCTGCCCCTGCCCGAGGAGGGCGGCGACCACCAGCTCGGCCGCGAGCACGACAGGCAGGAGGACCGCCCACCTCGTCGTCCGGGTGGCGGCTCCCAGCGCCACGGCCGTCCCGACCCCTCCCACCGCGGCCATGGCGAGGGGGCGGGGGCCGACCAGCAGAACCGGAGCGAGTCCCCACACCGCCACTCCCGGAGCGAGCATCGCCAGCCGGGTCCGCCGTGACCGGACGTCCCACCAGGCGTCCGCGCCCAGCGCCGCGAGGACGGGCAAGGCGACGACGAGCCCGAGCCGGAACCGCCAGGGGCTGTGGAGATACAGGCCGCCCAGCGGGATCGCCCGAACCACCGGGGCCAGCGCCCCAGCCACCACCTCCAGGCTCAGGAGGTAGGTGAGCGCGGCGTAGCCGGAGAACGCCGCCACCAGGGCGCGGTGGCGCCTCGCCCACCATCCGGCGAAGGCCAGCGCCAGGGTGGCCGCCCCCAGGTAGGCGCCGGGCCACAGGGAAAGCTGGAGGGGCCACAGCGGCGGCGCGCCGGGCCCGACCTTCGCCGCCGGGATCGAATCTCCGGCCAGCGACGCGGCAAGGGCCTCGAGGCGGCCGAACCCGAGCCCCATGGTGGTCCGGGGTACGTACGCGAGCCGAGGGAGGAGGATGGCCAGGTTCACCGCCACCAGGGCCGCCAGCACCAGGCCGGCCAGCCCCAGGGCCGCCGTTCGGGTGCGGATGCCCTGGCGGACGTCGGTCGTGAGCCGGGCCGCCCCGTAGGCGGCGAGCGCTCCCGTTCCCAGGACGAGCCCGTTCGTGGGGTGAGCCGACACGAGCTGTCCCCAGGCCAGGGCCGCGGCGACGATCCACCCGAGACGGGCGGGCCAGCCCGGCGTGCGAAGCAGCCGGGATGCCGCGGCCAGGAGGACCGCCGCCCACGCCAGGGTCCCCGCGAACGGCAGGTACACGACGAGGAGCGTCCCCGCCACCGCAAGGGCGAGGCCCACCC
>JBOGWB010000018.1:0-1604 GCA_050693035.1 Actinomycetota bacterium | reverse complement strand
GGACGTGGTCGTGGTCACCCAGAAGGTCGAGTCGAACGCCGAAGGGCGGGTGGTCCCGGAGGGGGCCGACGGGAAGGCCGGCTGGGTAACGAAGGAGACCCGACGGGTGGTGGCCCGAAGGGGTGATCTGGTGATCGCGGAGACGCGACACGGTTTCGTCTGCGCCAACGCGGGGGTGGACGCGTCCAACGTGGCCGCCGGGTATCTCACGCTCCTCCCGCTGGATCCCGACGGCAGCGCCGAACGGCTGCGCGAAGCCCTGGGCGCCTGGACCGGCGCGGACGTCGGCGTCGTGATCACCGACACCTTCGGGCGTCCCTGGCGTCAAGGGCTGGTCAACGTGGCCATCGGGTGTGCCGGCCTCCCTGCCCTGCTGGACCTGCGAGGTACGAAGGACGCGACGGGCAGGGTCCTGGAGGCCACGATCGAGGCATTCGCCGATCAGGTGGCCGCGGCCAGCGGACTGGTCATGGGCAAGGCGGATGGGGTCCCCGCGGCGGTGGTCCGGGGCGTCCATGCCGAAGGGATCCCCCTCCCCGCGTCGGCTCTCGTTCGGCCGGCAAGCGAAGACATGTTCCGCGAGTCGTCGCTCCAGACCGTCCTGGGCTTCGGCGAAGCCACGTCGTTCGGCTCCGGCGAGGTGCCACCGGACACGTTGCAGGAGGCCCTCCTTGCAGCCAGGAGCGCCGTTCGAAGTGATGACGGGCAGTCGTGGATCCTGATGGAGGTCGTTCCGGGGCCGTCCCGGGCTGGGCTGGCCGACGCCGCCGATCTCGAAGCCGCAGGGATCCTGGCGTCCGCGCCCCTCGTCGTGGCTGGGTTCTCCGGATCGGCCTTCGGACCCCGGGGAGAAGACGGCCCTGAGGAGAGCGAGCGGGACGCGCTGCTCCTCTCTGCAGGAGCGGCGCTCCAGAGCCTGATGCTGGCGCTCCGTGCGATGGGCCTGGACTCTCGATGGATCCCTCCCACACGATTCCGGCCGGACCAGGCGAAACGGGCCCTGGGTGTTCGTCATCGAGGTGCGCTGCTCGGAGCTGTTGCGGCTGGATGGCCCCCCACCAACGCATGACCGGTAACACCCCCAAGCCGTTGGCGGGCCTGGTGCTCTGCGGGGGCGGAAGCTCGCGCATGGGAAGGGACAAGGCCTTGCTGGAAGTGCGCGGCCGCCCCCTGGTGCTGCACGTGGCCGCCCTGCTGGAGCAGGCCGCCGACCCGGTCCTGCTGGCTCCGGGGCGGCCCGGCCGGCTCGGCCAGCTCGGCTATCGAGAGGTGGCGGACGAAGCCCCCGGGGCGGGCCCGCTGAGTGGCCTGGTGGCGGGCCTGGAGGCGTCCCCCCATCGGCTCATGGCGGTGGTGGCGGTGGACCTGCCCTTCGCCAGCCCCGCCCTCTTCAGGCTCCTGGCGGACCTCCACGGTGATGAGGACGCGGTGGTTCCACGCAGCGACTCGGGTCCGCAACCGCTTCACGCCGCGTATGCGACGGCCGCTCTTCCCGGACTACGAGCCGCCCTCGCAGACCGCAGGCTCGCCCTGCAGGAAGTCCTCACGGAGCTGGAGGTCCGATGGGTCGGCGAGGACGAATGGAGGGCGGCCGACCCTGCCGG
>JBOGWB010000017.1:0-10530 GCA_050693035.1 Actinomycetota bacterium | reverse complement strand
GGCCGGGACCGAGCCGGCCGGGACCGAGCCGGCCGCCACGGACACCGCCGCGGGGGTCGACGCGCCCGCCCCCAAGCAGCCTGCCAAGCGGGCGACCCAGAGGGGCCGCGCGTCGCCCGCCCCCAGCACCCGCACTCGCGGCCGCGAGCGCGAACGCAGACGACCAGGCACCCTCCGCCGCCGCCGTGACCTCGAGGTCGTACCGGATCGCCGGACCGACAAGACCATGCTCATCACGGAGCACGACGAACGGGTCCGGATCGCGGTCCTCGAAGGCGAAGAGCTCGTGGAGCACTACGTCACGCGGGTGGGCGCGCGGTCCATGGTCGGCAACGTCTACCTCGGGCGGGTCCAGAACGTCCTGCCCGGCATGGAGGCAGCCTTCGTGGACATCGGACGAGGACGCAATGCCGTGCTCTACGCGGGGGAGGTTGCCTTCGACGAGGAGGTGGAGGCGTCCGAGCGGCGGATCGAGCAGGCCCTGAAGCCGGGTCAGTCGGTTCTGGTCCAGGTGACCAAGGATCCGCTCGGAGGGAAGGGTCCCAGGCTGACCGCCCAGATCAGCCTGCCGGGTCGGTTCCTGGTCTACGTGCCCGACGGAGGGGTATACGGGATCAGCCGCCGGCTTCCCGACCCGGAGCGCCGGCGGCTGCGGGACGTTCTCAAGAAGATCAGGCCGTCTGAGGTCGGAGTGATCATCCGGACCGCCGCCGAAGGGGCCGGGGAGGAAGATCTCGCCGCGGACCTCGAGCGCCTCAAGAAGATCTGGGACTCGATCAAGCGGAAGTCGCGCCGGGCCAAGGCCCCCGCCGTCATCTACGAGGAACCCGAGCTCACCATCCGGGTCATCCGCGACGTGTTCTCTCCCGCCGAGTTCCAGGAGATCGTCACCGACTCGCCGGACATCTTCGAGAAGATCCGGGCGTACCTGAAGGAAGTCGCCCCGACCCTGCTGGAGCGGGTTCGCTTGCATCAGGGCCCCCTTCCGGTGTTCGAGGAGCGCCACGTGATCGAGCAGATCCACAAGGCGCTCGAGCGGAAGGTCTGGCTCCCCTCCGGCGGCTACATCGTGATCGACCGCACCGAAGCGATGACGGTGATCGACGTCAACACCGGGCGGCACGTCGGAAAGACCAACCTCGAGGAGACGGTGGTGGGCACGAACCTCGAGGCGGCGACGGAGATCGCCCGCCAGCTCCGCCTCCGCGACATCGGCGGGATCATCGTGATCGACTTCATCGACATGCTCCTGGAGAAGAACCGGGAGCTGGTCATCCGGACGTTCCGAGAGGCCCTGGCCATGGACAAGACCCGCTCCCAGGTGTTCGACATCACCCCGCTGGGCCTCCTCGAGGTCACCCGGAAGAAGGTGTCCGCGGGGCTGGTGGAGTCTTTCTCGGAGACGTGTCCGACCTGTGAGGGTCGGGGTATCTTGCTCACTCACGAGGTCTAGCAGGGGCTCGAGGAGGAACGCATGTATGCGGTGATCAAGGCAGGAGGGAAGCAGCAGCGGGTGCAGGCCGGCGACCGGATCGAGGTCGAGTTCATGCACGCCGACCCCGGCGAGTCGGTGGAGTTCAAGCCACTGGTCGTGTTCGACGACGACGGAAAGGCCCACGTGGGGAAGGACCTGGCCAGGGCGCGGGTCGTTGCGCGGCTGCTCGGTGACAAGAAGGGCGACAAGGTCAAGGTCTTCAAGTACCGGCCGAAGTCCGGGTACCAGAGATCCATGGGGCATCGGCAGCTGCTCACTCTCCTCGAGATCCACGAGGTGGCTCTGAGCCCCGACAAGGTGGACCGCCGAGCCGAGGCGGAAGAGAAGCCGGCAGCCAAGCCGGCGGCGAAGAAGCCCGCGGCCAAGAAGACGGCAGCGAAGCCGGCCGCCAAGAAGCCCCCCGCGAAGAAGCCCGCGGCGAAGAAGACATCCGCCAAGAAGCCGGCGGCCAAGAAGAGCACCACGAAGAAAGAGGGCTAGGGTCTGCTACCCTGGGTGGGTCATGGCACACAAGAAGGGCGCAGCCGCATCGAGGAACGGTCGGGACAGCGAGGCCAAGCGTCTCGGCGTGAAGGCCTTCGGTGGTGAGTCCGTGAAGGCCGGAGCCATCATCGTCCGCCAGCGGGGGACCAGGATCCATCCCGGTGAGGGGGTTCGCCGGGGCGGCGACGACACCCTGTTCGCGACGGCGGCGGGAGTGGTGAAGTTCCACTCCTCCGGCGGTCGCAAGTACGCCTCGATCGCCGCGTCCTAGCGGCGACCCTCTAGCCTCTTGCCAGCCGGCGGATCGCCGCCGTCCACCCCACCACCACCGGCTTCAGTTCCTTGTTTGCCGCGCGGAGGCGCATGAGGGAGACGGTTCGGTCGAGTCCGCGGCCGGGCATCCAGGGAGGTTCCAGGCCCTCCCCGAGTGGCCCCGGCTCCACGAAGTAGAAGGCGGTCTCCTGCCGCTCACCTTCCTCCACCCACTCGACGGTGATGACAGGGCTCCCTCGAGCCCGTCGAACCTTCACGATCTCGGTGGTGTGGATCCGTAGCGTGGTCCTCCCACCCTCGAACCACAGGGCGGATTCATCCAGGGAGAGCATCCCGGGGGATGTACCTTCGCGGCCCGGGCGGGCCATCCACACGCGCACGGGACTCGGCATCACCCAGAATAGTCGCATGAGCTTCGTCGACGAAGCGGTGTTGTTCGTCCGCGCCGGCCGCGGCGGTGATGGGGCCGTCTCCTTCCATCGCGAGAAGTACAAGCCCCGTGGAGGTCCCGACGGGGGAGACGGGGGCCACGGGGGGGAGGTCATCCTGGAGGTGTCCCCCGAGGTCTTCGACCTGGGCTGGTTGGCGAAGCATCCCCACCAGCGGGCCGCCGATGGCGGCCGCGGTCACGGCAACAACCGAAGGGGACCGGACGGCGACGACCTGGTGCTCCGGGTTCCCCACGGCACCGTGGTCCGCGACGAGCGAGGGCTCGTGGCCGACCTGGTGGGGCCCGGAGCCCGGGTGGTGGTGGCCGCGGGGGGCCGCGGCGGGCGTGGCAACGCCTCGCTGGCCTCCGCTCGGAACCGCCTTCCTCGGGCCGCCGAGCCGGGAGAGTCGGGCGAGGAGCACCGCCTCGGTCTCGAGCTGCGCCTGGTGGCCGACGTGGGGTTGGTCGGCCTTCCCAACGCGGGCAAGTCCACGTTGCTCTCCCGGCTGACCGCGGCTCACCCCAAAGTGGCTCCGTATCCGTTCACCACGCTCGCCCCGAACCTCGGCGTGGCGGAGGAAGACGGCCGGAGGATCGTGGTGGCCGACGTGCCCGGGCTGATCGAGGGAGCCCACGCGGGGAAGGGCCTGGGGGATCGGTTCCTCCGCCATATCTCCCGGTGCCGAGCACTCGTGTACGTGGTCGACCTGGCGGGGGATGATCCCCGGTCCGACCTGGAGGTGGTCCGGAAGGAGGTCGAGGCGTTCGACCGCGACCTCGCGGCCCGGTCGTTCATCATCGCGGCCACGAAGGCCGACCTGGTGCCGTCGGGAGAGATCGAGGACCGGGTGCGGCCCCTCCGCTCCGTGGGTGAGACCGTGGTGGTCTCCGGCGAGACCGGGCAAGGCGTCGAGAAGCTGGCGAGCCGGATCGCCGGCCTGGCCGCCTCCGCTCCCCAGCCGGAACGCGCGCCCTACGTGGTGCTGCGGCCGGGGAGGGAGGCCTTCACGGTCCACCGAGAGGGGGACCGATTCCGGGTGGAGGGCCGGCGCGTGGAACGCTGGGTAGCGGAGACGGACTTCGAGGACGAGCGGGCGGTGAGCCGGCTCCAGGAGCGGCTCCGCCGCCACGGTGTGGAGCGCCAGCTTTCGGAGATGGGGGCTCGCCGGGGCGACGAGGTCCAGATCGGTGGGCGAGCGTTCCTCTTCCTTCCCGAGGACGTGGAAGGATGAGGCTCGAGGGGCCATGAAGAAGGAGGAGCTGATCCGGGAGGAGGACCAGGCCTGGGCCGACCTCCGGACCGCGGTGCAGGGCCTCTCCGACGACCTCGTTCTCGAGGATGGCTACCAGCCGAAATGGTCGGTCAAGGACCTCTTGGCCCATCTGGCCTGCTGGATGGCCGAAGGCGCCCAGGCCCTCCAACGGATGCGGCTGGACACCTACCGGAGAGAAGAGCTCGACGAGGACGTCATGAACGCGCGGTTCTGGGAGGCCTGTCGCCACCTCGACCTGCACGACGTGTGGGCCCAGCTCCACTCGGCCCGGGGCCGGATGCTCGAGGAGCTCGACCTCCTGGCGGAGGATCGGCTCGACGAGCACGCAGCTTCCTGGTTCCGGGACAACGGAGCCCACCACTACCGGGAGCACCTACCCCGCCTCCGGGCGTGGCTGGGTGAGCTCGCGGCGCGCTGACCTGGCCTGATAGATCCCCTGGGCGGTCACGGGCAATACAATCCAGGCGTGAGCCCTCGCAGGGTCGGCGTGATGGGCGGGACCTTCGACCCCATCCACCTCGGGCACCTGGTCACGGCGGAGGAAGCCCTGGTCCAATTCCGGCTGGACGAGGTGGTTTTCGTCCCTACCGGGCAGCCCTGGATGAAAGAAGAAAATCGTGAAGTTTCGCCCGCAGAGCACCGATACCTCATGACGGTGATCGCTACGGCCAGCAATCCGCATTTCAGCGTGTCCCGGCTCGAGGTCGACCGGGGCGGTCCCACCTATACGGTGGAGACGCTTCAGGCCCTGCGGGAGGAGCAGGGTCCTGATACCGAGCTGTTCTTCGTCACCGGCGCCGATGCCATCGTGGAGATCTTCCACTGGAAGGATCCCGAGGAGGCGCTGGACCTGGCCCACTTCATCGCCGCGACCCGGCCCGGCTACGACCTCGAACGGTTCGAGGCCGACGCCGCCACCGCCCACCCGAACATCTCCGTCATGAACATCCCGGCCCTGGCCATCTCGTCGACCGATGTCAGGGAGCGAGTCAGGCGCGGTCGGCCCATCCGCTACCTCGTCCCCGAGGGCGTGAAGGCCTACATCGACAAGGAAAGGCTGTACCGGTGAGACAGCTCGACGAACTGCTCGACGAGATCCTCCAGGTCCGGCACGAGGAAGCGGACGAGGCCGAGGAGCAGGGCGAGGTTGAGGTCGAGGAGACGGCGGAAGAAGCCGCGCACCCGGCCGAGCCGCCCCAGCCGCTCGAGGAGGAGTGGGAGGACTCTGCCGAGACGTGGGCGGAACCCGAGGGGGAGTGGGAGGCTCCACAACCCGACCGGGAAGCGGCGGTATGGACCGCGGCCGCCGTGGAGACTCCGGTCGAGATCCCTCAGGTCGAGGAGCACTCGACTGAGGCGTACGCGGACCTCCAGCCCCATGTCGACGAACCTCCCGCGGAGGAGGGCCCTCCCGTGGAAGAGGCCCTCGCGGACTCGTGGGATGGGACCCTGGACGTCGCGGAGTCGGGTTGGGAGGAAGACACGGCTTCCTCCGCGGATGAGTCTCCCGCGTACGACTGGAGCCGGGTGGAGGCCGCCACGCCCGTCTTCCCCGAAGCGCCCCCGGCCCCCGAGCCAGAGGCACCGCCGGCCCCAGCCCCGGCGATCGTGTCGGAGGCGTTCTCCGACATGCGGACCGCGGAGACGAGGACCGGCCCCGAGCCGGAACCCTCGGCATGGGTCGATGTCTCGGCATCCACTTTTTCCCCGGTCCGAGAACCCGCGGCGGCGCCGGTCGAGGTCCCTGCCCCGGTGGTGGTTCCCGCTCCGGCGAGGTTCCGCCGTCGAGGCTCCCGTTCGGAGCGCCCGACGCACCGGCGCGCGTTGCGTGCCGTGGGTGTCGTCGGCCTGGTGCTCGCCGTGGCCGCGGCGAGCCTGTGGACGATCACCGTGCTCCGCGGCGGGCCCGCACCTCGACCGGCGCCTCCCGCGGCAAGGGGCCTCAACCAGCACGTGCTGGTCTGGTCGGTCTGGGACGAAAAGCCTCGCGGCCCGGCCTTCGTCAGCGTTCTGGCCACCGGCGGAGGCCTGGACCCGGTGCTCCTGGCCATCCCCCCGAAGACAGTGGTGAGCGTTCCCGGACGGGGCTACGAATCGGTCGGGGACACCGCCAGCGTCGGGCAACCCGACGCCGTGGCGGGAGCGGTGGAGAACATCCTGGGGATCCGGGTCGACGCGGCCACCGGGATGCCCCTGGCTTCCCTGGCTCCGATCGTGGACCGGATCGGCGGTATCGATGTCGAGGACCCGGAAGACTTCGGCGTCCAGGACCCGCGTCTGAACGGGCAACAGACGGTGGAGTACTTGCGGGCCAGGGAAGCTGGAGCCGGCGAGGCCGGTGATGACACCAGGTTCATCCGGTGGCTCGAGGTGACCACGGCGATCGTGACCAAGGCGTACGAGAAGCCTGAGATCCTCCAGGAGATCCCGGAGGCCCATCGCGCTGCGTTCGCCGCTACCGGCTCGGGACGGACCCAGGCGCTCGACCTTCCGGTGCAGGCCATCGGTGCCGGCTTGGCTCGGCCCGACGGGGAGGAAGTGGCCCGGCTGGTGCGAGAGCTGTTCCTGACCAGCGCCGAGACTGGGCGGGTGGTTCGGATCGTGGTGATGAACGGCAACGGCCGTCCGGGGACGGGGCAGATGGTGGCTCGTGTTCTGGTTCCTTCGGGGTTCCGGCTGGTATCTTCGTTGAACGCACCGAAGTTCAACGTGGCGACGACCAGGATCGTGGCTGCATCGGAGGAGTTTCTGCCGGAGGCGTACCTTGCGCAGCGCCTGCTCGGAGTGGGCGAGGTGTACGTCGTGGACCAGGAAAGCCTGGTCGCGGACCTCTCCATCGTGGTGGGAAAGGACTTCTTGAGGCGTTGACGTCGTCGCGCGAGCTGGCCATCGCCGCTGCTCGAGCGGCTGCCTCGAAGAATGCTCGCGACATCCTCATCCTCGACGTCAGCGAGCTCATCATGATCACGGATTATTTCGTCATCGCCAGCGGGCGGACCGACCGACAGGTGAGGACGATCACCGAGGAGATCGAACGGGCGGTGGCAAACGCGGGGATGAAGCCCGTCCGCCGCGAGGGCGAGCGAGAGGGCCGTTGGGCGCTCCTGGACTTCGTCGACTTCGTGGCGCACGTGTTCCGCGATCAAGAGCGGGAGTACTACGGGCTCGAGCGCCTCTGGCGGGACGCGCCGGTGGTCTCCTGGGAGGACGCCGGCGACTCGGGTCGGGCTTCCCAACGGTAGGGCGAGATGGACCTCGGCACGATCCTGGGGGTGTGGGCCCATCCCGACGACGACGCATTCCTTTCCTCGGGCGTCATGGCTGATGCGGTCCGCAAGGGCCTCAGGGTGGTGTGCGTCACGGCTACCCGTGGCGAGCTCGGGTCTTGGGACGAAGAGCGGTGGCCGAGCGAGACCATGGGGGAGGTCCGGGTGGCCGAGCTGGAGGAGTCGCTGGCCATCCTGGGCGTCGCAGAACATCACTGGCTCGACTATCCGGACGGGGGCTGCGCCGAGGTGCCTGTCGAGGAGGCTGCCGGCAGGCTGGCGGCGATCGTCGAGGAGGCCCAGCCCGATTCGGTGCTCACGTTCGGGCCCGAGGGGATGACCGGCCACCCGGACCACGAGGCGGTGTCGGCGTGGGCCACCGAGGGGTTCCGCCGGGCGGCGGGGTCCGGAGCCCGTCTCTTCTACGCCACCAAGACGCCGGAGTACGTGGAGCGGCTCGCTCCCATGCTGGGAGGGCCCGAGGTCTTCTCCGCGGGCACCCCGCCGGCCACCCCACGAGAGGAGCTGGGCATCGACTTCGTCCTTCCCGAGGATCTGCTCGATCTGAAGATGGAGGCGCTGGCCGCCCACCGGAGCCAGATGGAAGGCCTCCTCACGGTGTTCGGGCCGGAGCTCTTCCGTGAGGACGCCGCGGCGGAGTGGTTCGTCCTGGCGGAGATGAAGCTGTGAGAGACCTGGTCGGGCGGGGCGGTCCGGCAGGCCGCCCTTGCTACAATCGGGAAACCGCGGGCCTGTAGCTCAGCTGGTAGAGCGCTGCCTCGGCAGGGCAGAGGTCAGGGGTTCGACTCCCCTCAGGTCCACAATTTGAGCCTTGTGTGAACCGAGGAGCGAGGCGAACGGTTCCTCGTACTCGCGGCCCACAACCTGACGATCGCTCACGAGCACCTTCCGGAAGAAGGCGTGGTTCCACATTTTGCGCACCTCGGGCTTCGCCTTCCGGTAGCTGGTGGCGCAGCTCTTGGCGAGGTCGAGGGCGAGGTCGATGATTTGCTTCGCCTGCTTGAGACTCTCCCCGTCGGTGGCGAGCTGAGCCTCGACCTGAGCCACCTCGGCGTTGATCCGGACCTGCTCCCGCTTCAGGGTGGCGACGTCGATGGCGTCGGCGTAGTAGGCGCGGAGGAGCTTCTCCCGCTCGTTGGCGAGCTGCCGCAGCCTCCGGCCCAGGAACACCGCCGCTTCCGCCCGGTGGTGCTCGCGCTCGGCGATCTCCGCCCGAAGGACCCGCTCCACTCTCCGCTCCAGGGCTCGGGGGATACGGACGCCCTTGTAGAGGCGCTCGACCTCGCGCTCCAGTTCCTCCGCGGGCAGGTATCCCTTCTGCGAGCAAGGCCTTCGGCGCGTGTTCCGTCCGACGCACCGAAAGTAGCCGAACCGGCCCTTGGCTACCAGGTAGTACAAGCGCGAGCCGCACTCGGCGCACACGAGCGTGCCTTTCAAATAGTGGTTGTGCTTCCAGCTTCGCTCCCCGCCGGTGGAGTGGGCGCCCAGGACCGCTTGGACCATGTCGAATAACTCCCGGCTCACGAGTGGGGTGTGGCGACCCTCGCGGTCGACGCCCCTCCACCGGACCACGCCGGTGTAGACCGGGTTCCGAAGCATCCGGTGGACCGCGCTCATTCCAGGGGGGTTGTCGAGGCGATTTCGGAGGCCCTTCTCCGCCAGAGCGTCCGTCAGGGCGGAGAGGGACCAGGAACCGGTGGCATACCGCTCGAAGCCCCACACCACAAGGGGGGCGTGTTCGTCGGGCTCCAGGACAGCCTCACAGCGCCGCCCGCCGGCCTCCCGACGGACATTCCGGTACCCGATGGGGGCCACGGTGGGCCACCCTCCCTCCGCGGCCTTCTGGTCCAGCCCCTTTCGAATCTCTTGGGAGAGGTTGGCCGAGTAGAACTCGGCGATGGAGGCTAGGATCCCCTCCACCAGCTTCCCCGATGCCGAGTCCTCCAGACTCTCGGTGACCGAGTGGAGTTGGACCCCGGCCTTCCGAAGAGCCGCCCGGACCTGGGCGTGGTCCTCCAGGTTCCGGGCCAGCCGGTCGAGTTTGTGGACCACGAGGTGGTCCACGGTGGGATCCTCGGCCAGGCGGGCCACCAAGGCTTGGAAATGGGGGCGATCTGCGGTGCGGGCCGACTCGCCCCGGTCCACGTACTCGTCGGCCAGCTCCCAGCCCCGGTCGGCGATGAACCGCCGGCACGCCTCGGCCTGGGCAGGGATGGAGTAGCCCTCCTCGGCCTGCTCCTTGGTGGAGACCCGGAGGTAGATGACGGCCCTCACTCTCTTCGCTCCTCCCGTAGCTGCTCGGCCAGGGCCAAGAGTGCTCTCGCCAATGGGCGGAGGCTAGCATCCTCCGGTGACGCGACGGTCCGCCGGGGCACGGATCGCCGGCGATCGATATGGAGTGGGTCCTCTCTCTCCCTTGTGGGCTCGCGCTCTTTCCTCATGCCGCTCCTTCGGCCTCCAGCCACCGGATGCGGAAGCACTCGGCCACCTCCCACCAGCACTCCGGGGTGCTCGGGAGTTCGGCAAGCCGGAGCCTTCCGTCGGGGCCTGCGAAGGGTTGCCACAGAGCCCCGAGGCTGCCCTCGGCCCGAAGCAGCGCCCGGTTGGAGACGTAGAGCGGGACCCGCCCCGAGCGGGCTCGCCGGAGGTCCCAGCACTGCTCGAGGGCCACCCCGAAGGCCCTGCGGACCATGGCCTCCCGTGCCTCCCCGCCCACGAGGAACAGCACGCTCGGGAAGGGCACAGGCTCCTCGGGAGAGTGGGCCGAGGCGACGGTGAGGTAGCTCCCAAGCTTCCGCACGACGGGCCAGAAGTGCTCGGTCCCCCGGTCATACTCGAGGAGGAACTCGACGGCGTGTCCTGGGTGAAGGAGGCGCCCGAAGGCGTCGGCCTGGACCCGCTGGCCGCCGCCGGCGATCTGGGGCTCGTCCTCCCAGGCGTGGAGGCCGTACCCGGGGTGCCGGTCGCAGGCGAGAGCAAGCCCGCAGAAGAAGTCGTTCACGCCCAGGCGGTGGGCGAGCAGCCGCCACAGGCCGGCGTCGCGGGCTGGGAGCGAGAGCTTCGACGCAGCGCGGCCGAGGTGCAGGGCGGCGACCCTCGCGCCGAGGGCGGTGAGGTGGTGCCTATTCGGTCGCCTTCCTCGCGCGCGCGCAGGAAGGGTTTCTATGAGTCCTACCCCTCTTAGTTCTTGGACCTTGGCCTGGGCTCTCCTGAGCGATCGGAAGAAGAGTGAGTGGATGTGCTCGGTGGTGAGGAGCTTTCGTCGGGCGAGCTCGACGAGGATGGCGA
>JBOGWB010000016.1:0-37223 GCA_050693035.1 Actinomycetota bacterium | reverse complement strand
GTGCCGTTGCTTCCCGCGTTCGCCGTGGCGGGAGGGGTTCGCCTCCGTCTGCCCGCCGTCCGGCCCGTGGCGCTGGCGTACCATGAAGCTTCCATGCGCCGGCGGGTTGCGCTCCGACCCCTCGGGTCATGCGTGAAGTGCAGGAACCGCTGGAAGTTCCGGCCTCCGCGTGTCGGCCCGTCCGAGCTCGAGTACATGGTCATGGACTCCCGAGGGCGGTCCGCCGCGGCCACCTCGGCGATCGACGTGGTGATGCGGCGCTCCTCCCGGGTGCTCTCTCCGGTCACCGGGCGGGTCCGGAGCGTTCGTCGCTACCGGCTGTACGGCCGTTACCCCGACGTCAGGGTGGCCATCTTTCCCCAGGGGCGTCCGGACCGGCTCGTGGTGTTGATCCACCTGCGTGACGTCCGGGTTCGGCCGGGCCAGCGGGTGGTGGCGTCGAGCTCGGTCCTCGGATGGCCTCGCCGGTTCCGATTCCAGTCACAGGTCGATCGATACGTGCGGGGCCGGTACCCCCACGTCCACCTCGAGGTCAAGCGACCGCCCGCCCGAAGGAACTAGGTTGCTGCGCCTCCGGACCAGGAGGGCGAGGCGCGAGGCGGCCACGGCTCGGGTGGACGGCCGGACCAAGCGGCTGCTCACCCGACTCCATGCCGGCGAGCTGGCAGTCATCGACCACGAGGACCTCGACAGGGTGGCCGCCGAAGCGTTGGTGGCGAAGGGGGTCGCCGGAGTGGTCAACGCGAGCCCCTCGATCACCGGGCGATACCCCAACCTCGGTCCGCTGATCCTGGTTCAGGCCGGGGTGCCCCTCGTGGACTCCGTGGGGCCCCTGCTCATGCGGAAGGTGAAGGAGGGCGCCCCCATGCGCATCGAACACGACCGGGTCTACTCGGGAGACGAGCTGGTCGGGGTGGGGGTTCGACAGACATCGGAATCGGTCCTCCAGGCGATGGAGGAAGCCCGCTCCGGGCTGGCCGCTCAGTTCGACGCCTTCGCCCAGAACACCCTCGAGTTCATCCAGCGGGAGCGCGACCTCTTGTTCGGCGGAGCCGGCATGCCCGAGCTCGATCGAGACCTCCAGGGCCGGCACGCGCTGGTGGTGGTCCGCGGCCCGGACTACCGAGAGGACCTGGCCACGCTGCGTCCGTACATCCGCGAGGTGAAGCCGGTCCTGGTGGGCGTGGACGGCGGCGCCGACGCTCTGATGGAGGCGGGGTACCGCCCCGACGTCATCGTCGGCGACATGGACAGCGTGTCCGAGCGCGCCCTCCAGTCCGGCGCGGAGATCGTCCTCCACGCGTACTCGGGGGGCCGGGCGCCGGGACGGGCTCGCCTGGAATCTCTGGGCGTCCGGTACAAGGTGGCCGAGGCCACCGGCACGAGCGAGGACGTCGCCTTCCTGCTGGCCCACGAGAAGGGAGCCGATCTCATCGTGGCGGTGGGAAGCCATGGGAACCTCAGGGAGTTCCTGGACAAGGGAAGGGCCGGGATGGCGTCCACGTTCCTGGTTCGTCTGAGGGTCGGGGAGATCCTGGTCGACGCGAAGGGAGTCTCCCGGATGTACCGAGGAGGCATCCGAGGCCGCGAGATCATGATGCTCGTCGGGGCGGCTCTGTTCTCGATGGTCGCGGTGATCGCGGTTTCCGAGCCGCTGCGTCTCTTCCTCACCCAGCTCTGGGATATCGTCCGTCAGCTCCTGTTCCAGATCCGCCAGATCTTCTGAGCCCCGAGGCCCGCCCAGGTCGGGGCGCCTAGAATGGGCCGATATGATCTCGTTCCGCTTCCACCTGGTCTCCTTGGTGTCCGTGTTCCTGGCCCTGGGGCTCGGTGTACTGGCCGGCACCACGGTGCTGAACAAGGGCATCGTCACGGTGTTGGAGGCGCAGACCCGCGAGCTCAGAGAGACCTCCGAGAGCCTCCGGGACCGGGTGGAGCTGCTCGAAGGCGAGGCCCGCATGTGGTCGGGCTTCGGGAACCAGGTCAGGGAACACCTGGTAACGGGGCGGCTCCCGGGGACCGACGTCATCCTGATCACCCAGGAGGGAATCGACGGGGCCGGCATCCAGGGCGCCCGCCAGGCGCTGGAGGAAGCGGGCGCCGAGCTGCGGGCGGTCCTCACGATCCACCGCCGGATGACCCTCGATCGCGGATCGGACCGCCAGGCGTTGGCCCTGGCCATCGGGATTCCCGGGGAGGACCCCCAGGATCTGCGATCGCAGGCGGTGGAGGCTCTGGCGATCCGACTGGCCTTCGGCACCAGCGGCGACGACGTGCTGGCCCGCCTCCTGGAGGAGGGGTTCCTGGTGAACCAGGGCCCCGGCCTCGACGGAGAAGCCCTTCAGCAGCTGGGCGGGAACGGGGAGGTGTTCGTGATCGTGGCGGGGGGCCGGGAGGCTCCCGCTCCCGAACCGTCGGACTTCCTCGTTCCCCTGGTTCGGCGGCTGGTCCTCCAAGGCGAGACCGTGGCCGCGGTGGAAAGCCTCGAGAGCCAGTACGACTTCGTGGGTCTCCTGCGGGGGGACGGAGCGGTCTCCGAACAGATGGTGACCCAGGACAACGTGGACCGGATCCCCGGGGAGGTGGGACTGGTCATGGCCCTCCGGGAGCTCCTGACCGACGGACGGGGGGGTCACTACGGCGTCAAGGACGGCGCGAGTGGCCCCATCCCCTCGGCCGGCGGTGGCTAGCTCGGGCCGGATCCTGGTCGTCGTCGCCGCCAGGGACGAGGCCGGCCTGGTGGGCGCCACGGTGGACGCCATCCGTACGATCCCCGAGGTGGACGAGGTGGTGGTGGTGGACGACGGGTCCACGGACGGGACCGCGGAGGAAGCCCGACGCTCCGGAGCCCGCGTCTTGGTGGCCCCGCGACACCTCGGCAAGGGCGGGGCGCTGGAGGAAGCCCTGGATCGGCTGGCCCCGGCCGACGTCTACCTGTTCCTCGACGCCGACCTGGGCGAGACGGCGAAGGAGGCGGGTCCGCTCCTCGCCGAGGTCCTGTCGGGGCGAGCGGATCTGGTGGTCGGGATCCTGCCTCGAGATCCCCGGCACGGGGGGTTCCGGCTGGTGAAGCGGCTGGCCAGCGTCCTGATCCGGGTGCTGTCGGGGCTCCGAGCGAAGGAGCCGCTCTCCGGGCAGCGGGCGGTCACGCGAGAGGTGGTCGACGCGGTCAGGCCCCTGGCGGGAGGGTTCGGGGTGGAGCCGGCCATGACCATCGACGCGGTCCGGATGGGCTTCCGGGTTCGGGAGATTACCGTGCCCATGCGCCACGCGCCGACGGGGCGGGACCTCCCCGGGTTCCTGCACCGGGCCCGGCAGGGACGCGACCTCCTGGCGGCGGCGTTTCCTCGGGCGCTTGGGATGCGGTGAGCCTCGACTCCTGGCCGGCGTGGGCGATGGCCGTGGGGTCGTTGTCCAGCGCCGTCCTGGCCAGGGGCCTCCTCGCATGGCGTCCTCGACGGTTGGTGATCGAAAACTACGCCGGCCGCCAGGTGCCGGCGGTGCTCGGTCTCTCCATGGTGCCGGCGGTCATCCTGGCGGTGCTGGTCGCGGCGTGGCTCGGGCCGGGCCGCGCTCTCGGAGCCGCCGAACGTGCGGCCCTGGCCGCCCTGGCCGCCGTCGCCCTGGCCGGGATGGCCGACGACCTCACCAGCGGGGGCCCCCGGGGCCTCCGGGCCCATCTCGCCAGCATGCTGTCGGGGCGCGCGACGACGGGCATCCTCAAGCTGGCGGTGGGGATCGCCGCCGGGGTCCTGCTGGCCTTGCTGCTGGACGGCGGCCCGGTTCGGATCATCGCCGCCACGGTGCTCGTCGCGGCGTGCGTGAACGTGTGGAACGCCCTGGACGTGGTGCCCGGGCGGGCCATCAAGTGGGCGATCCTCCCGCTGGGTGTTGCCCTCGCGGCCGGGTGGACCGCCCCCCCTGGCCTGGTCGCCGGGGCGGCCTTGGGGGCCGCGGTGGGGGTCCTTCCCTTCGACCTCCTGGAGCGTGGGATGCTCGGGGACGCGGGGTCGAACCCACTTGGTCTCTCCGTGGGGTTCGGGCTCGCCGCCGTCCTTCCCGAGCCCGCCCTGGTGGCCGGGGCGGTCGTCGCCCTGGCGCTTCAGGTGGCCGCCGAGACCGTCACCATCTCCCGGCTGGTCGAATCGGCGGCACCGCTACGATGGCTCGACCGCTTGGGACGCCGGCCGTAGGAAATCTGGTAACATCGAATCCCGAGGTGCCTGACCGAGCAAAGTTCATCTTCGTGACAGGGGGCGTCTCCTCGAGCCTCGGCAAGGGCATCACCACCGCCTCGCTCGGCAGGCTCTTCAAGTCCCGCGGCCTCAGGGTCACCCTCCAGAAGCTGGATCCGTACATCAACGTCGATCCCGGCACGATGAATCCTTTCGAGCATGGGGAGGTCTTCGTCCTCGACGACGGGGCCGAGACCGACCTGGACCTGGGGCATTACGAGCGGTTCACCGACGAGAGCCTGGGCCGGGGATCCAACGTCACCACCGGGTCCGTGTACCAGGCGGTCATCGGCAAGGAGCGGCGCGGTGAGTTCCTGGGTAAGACGGTCCAGGTCATCCCGCACATCACCAACGAGATCAAATCCCGCGTCCGCGACCTGGCGGCGGCCGACGATGCGGAGGTCGTCCTGGTGGAGATCGGGGGCACGGTGGGCGACATCGAGAGCCTCCCGTTCCTGGAGGCGATCCGGCAGCTCCGCAACGAGGTCGGCCGGGAGAACTGCGCGTTTGTCCACGTCTCGCTCCTCCCGTTCATCGGGCCCACCGGTGAGGTCAAGACCAAGCCCACCCAGCACTCCGTCCGGGAGCTCCGCTCGATCGGTATCCAGCCCGACGCCATCGTGTGCCGGTCCGACCGGCCCATCGGCCGGAACCTCAAGGAGAAGATCTCCCTGCTCTGCGACGTGGACCTGGAGGCGGTCGTTTCCGCTCCGGACGCGGACTCCATCTACCGGGTGCCGATGATGCTCCACACCGAGGGGCTGGACCGGTACCTGGCCCGCCACCTCCATCTTCCCGAGATCGAGCCCGAGCTGGGCGAATGGCGGTCCCTGGTGGATCGCATCGACACGTCGGGGGAGCCGGTGACCATCGCGGTTGTTGGGAAGTACATCTCCCTGCGGGACGCCTACCTCTCGGTGATCGAGGCGCTCCGCCACGGGGGCTTCCACCACGGGGTCAGGGTGAACATCCAGTGGGTGGCTTCCGACGAGCTGGTGGGCGGCGAGGTCGAGGACATCATGGGAGTCGCAGACGGGATCCTGGTCCCGGGCGGATTCGGGGTGCGCGGCGTGGAGGGGAAGGTGGACGCCATCCGGTACGCGCGCGAGCGCGGCATCCCCTACCTCGGCCTGTGCCTGGGGCTCCAGTGTGCGGTGATCGAGTTCGCCCGGAACGTCTGCGGGCTGGACGACGCCAACTCAACCGAGTTCGAGCCGGGCACGCCCCACCCCGTGATCGACCTCCTGCCGGAGCAGGAGGGGGTCACCGACTTGGGGGGGACCATGCGGCTGGGGGCCCAGCCCGCCCACCTGAAGCCGGGGACCATGGCGGCCAGGGCCTATGGGGTACCCGTGGTCCACGAGCGGCACCGGCACCGGTGGGAGGTGAACTCCGAGTACCATCGGGTGCTCGAGGAGCACGGCATGGTGTTCTCGGGGATGTCTCCGGATGGACGACTCGTCGAGATCATCGAGATCCCCGAGCACCCCTTCTTCGTCGCAGGGCAGTTCCACCCGGAGCTCCGGTCGCGCCCCACACGGCCCCACCCGCTGTTCCGGGAGTTCATCGGCGCCGCCCGGGCCCGCCGTCATGCCCCCGAACGCGCGGTCGCCCCGGCGTAGGGGCGCCTCCAGGGCCACGACGGATCGGTCCACTGCCGCATGCAGGCTGAGGCTAGCCGGGGCGCGGCTGTCGATCTAGGATCGGCTCCACTGGCGGTCGGAGGGAAGCGATGAGAAGACTTTCGTTCCTGTTCGTTGCCATCGCGGTCACGCTGGCACCCCCGGTCGGCGTCCAAGCTCAGGCCACACCCCGTTCGAGATGGTCATGGTGGGGTTGGACAACCCCCGTGGACTCGCGTGGGGACCCGAGGGCGCGCTCTACGTCGCGGAGGCAGGCCGGGGCGGCACGCAGCCCTGCTTCGTCGTGCGTGGGCAGCCGACGTTCGCCGGTCGCACCGGCTCCGTTTCACGCCTGTGGAACGGCGTCCAGAAGCGGGTTGCCACGGGCTTCCCCTCGTACACCGAGGGCGGCCCGACGGGGGTGGCGGCAACCGGACCGCACGACGTGGCGCTGTTGGGGCGCGGCGACGCGCGCGTGTCCATCGGGCTGGGCGCCGATCCGGGCCAGCGCGCGCTGTGTCCTCCGATCGGCTCCTCCTTCGGCTGGCTGGCGCGGGTTCCCGCAAGCGGCAAATGGCGCGTTGACGTGGACATCGCCGGTCACGAGGCGGACGCCAACCCGGACCGCGGGATCGTAGACAGCAACCCGTACGGCTTGCTGGCGAAACCGGGCGCGACCGTGGCCACGGATGCCGGCGGCAACACCCTGCTGCGGATCGCCGCGAACGGCTCGATCTCGACCCTCGCCGTGTTCCCGTCGCGCTCGACCGGGCGAGACACCGACTCCGTGCCGACCTCGGTGGCCGTCGGGCCCGACGGCGCCTACTACGTGGGGGAACTGACCGGTTTCCCGTTCACACCTGGTTCGGCGAACGTCTGGCGCGTCGTCCCGGGACAGGACCCGACAGTGCACGAGCCTGGGTTCACCGCGATCATCGACATCGCTTTCGGAAGCGACGGCAGCCTGTATGTGCTCGAGTTCGCAACGGAACCATTTCTCACCGGTCCGGGGGATCTCTGGCGGGTGGCGCCGGACGGCGCTCGCTCGCTCGTGGCGACGGGCTTCGTCGCTCCGGGCTCGGTTGCCATCGGCGATGACGGCGCCTTCTACGTCTCGAACTGCAGCATTTTCCCCGGGAGCGGATCGTATCCGTGCAACGGACACGTGGTGCGGATCGAGCCGTAGACCGAACGCACCGGAGTTAGGCGCACGTCCACGACCACGCCTCCCCCGCCGAGTCGCCCGGCTGGGAATCACCGTGGCGGGGTGCCCGTCTCGTAGGGTGGCGTCGTGACAGTCCGTTCGCGTGGCAGACGCCGGGCCAGGCTATCCAGACGAGGCCGAGTGGTCCTGGTGGGTCTCGCCGTCACCGTGGTGGCCGGCACCGCGACCGGGATCGTGCTCTGGCCCGACGAGCCGGAGCGAGTATGCGCCCGTCCGGCGGAGCTGCAGGCGCGTGGAGGCGTCACCCTGACGGCCGAGGCCATGGAGGCGTTCCGCCAGGCCGAGACCATGGCGGGTCAGATCGAGGTCATCCAAAGCTTTCGGTCATGCCGGGAGCAGGCCCGAGCCTGCCAGCGGATCTGCGGAAACCGGATGGGGTGTCCCGGCACGTGCGCGCCACCGGGCCTGTCCTGGCACCAGCGCGGCCTGGCCATCGACATCAGCGAGGAATCTCTCGCGGATCCAGGAGTGATCGAGGCCCTGGAGCGGATGGGGTGGTGCCAGGCGGTCCCGCAGACCGACCCCGGCCACTTCTCCTTCGACGGGTGTCACTGAGGAACGTGTTCTACGGGTTGCTCGCGCCGTCGGCTTCCGGTCCGCGGGAAGGCCTGATCTCGGACAGGTGGGGGAGGGCCCGGCTCGAGATGACCTCGTCGATCACCCCGTAGTCCTTGGCCTGCTCGGCGGTGAGGATGAAATCCCGGTCGGTATCCCGCGAGATCTTCTCCAAGGGCTGGCCGGTGTGCCGGGCCAGGATCTCGTCCACCAAGCGGCGCTGCCGGAGGATCTCCCGGGCGTGGATCTCGATATCAACGGCCTGGCCCCCCACCTCCCCGTGGGGCTGGTGCATGAGGATCCGGGCATGTGGGAGGGCGAACCGCTTCCCTCGGGCCCCGGCGGCCAGCAGGACGGCGGCGGCCGAGGCCGCCTGGCCCATGCAGATGGTGGAGATGTCGGCGCTGACGTACTGCATCGTGTCGTAGATCCCGAGTAGGGCCGTGCTCGACCCCCCCGGAGAGTTGACGTACAGGTTGATGTCCTTCTCTGGTTCCTCGGACTCGAGGTGGAGGAGCTGGGCGGTCACCAGGTTGGCCACGGTGTCGTCGACGGGGGTTCCCAGGAACACGATCCGGTCCTTGAGGAGCCGGGAGTAGATGTCGAAGGATCGCTCGCCCCGGGCGGTCTGCTCGATGACGATGGGAACCAGCGAGTCCGACATGATCTCGAGCCACCCTCACTCTCACATATGCAACCTGCTAGTTGCACATGATAGTCTACGCCCCGAGGAGACGCAACTTTATGGTTGCGCCGAGAGACCAGTGGTCGAGCGGGAGATCCTTCTGCCAGCCTCTCCGGTGCGGGTGTGGTCAGCCTTGACGGAGGGGAGGGAGCTCTCCGCGTGGTTCGGCGCGGAGGTCGAGCTCGAGGCCCGCCCCGGTGGTGCGGCGATCTTCCGGTGGCCGGACGGCCGCTCGCGGGATGCCACCGTCGAGGAGATGGACCCTCCTCGAAGGCTCTCGTTCCGGTGGGCGCCATTCGAGCGGACCGGTGGTGGCGTCCGCGTGGTCCCGGCGACTCGGGTGGAGTTCACGCTGGAGCCGGCCCGGGAGGGGACCATCGTCAGACTCTCCGAGCGGAAGCTCGCAGGCTCGGCCATGGCCGCGCCGAGCTCCCCGGTCTCCCTTCCGGCCCCTCGGGCCCGGCCGGGGTTCCCCTCAGGGTCGTCGCTCAGGGTGCCCACTCCATGAACCGACGGCGTTCCGCCGGAGACGTGTTCCAGGCCTTGGCCGACCCCACCCGGCGGGAGGTGATCCGTTGTCTCTCCGAGGAGGGCCCGGTAACCGCAACGGGGCTCGCAACGCGGCTCCCGGTGAGCCGCCAGGCGGTCGCCAAGCACCTGGATGTGCTGGAGGAGGCGGGGTTGGTGGTGTCGGAACGGCAAGGGAGGGAGCGGCGGTTCCGTTTGTCACCAGCTCCCATGGCTGACGCCGCGAGCTGGATGGCATCGATGGGCTCCCAGTGGGACGAGCGGCTGGAAAGGCTCAGACGCCTCCTTGCGGAGTCCTCCTAGGCCGCCGCTCGGGGGACTCCTGAGGTTGCGCTCGCCAGCCACCTGTTTCGTCAACATTCTCAGGGGGCGACTGTTGTGGCGATCGTCGTCATTGGACGGGTAATCGAGCTGGAATTTAGTCCGGAGTCGGCCGAGCTACTCCGTCGCGCGAGAGAGCAGCCATTCGACTCCAGAGCTTGCTGCCTCGAAGAGGCTTCCTAAGTGAGCCAGCTCTGAACTGACCTGGGTCGGGAACTCATGCCCCGAATGTTGTAGGGCACGTTCTTTGCCAGGAGGCACTCTCCAGGCGGATGACGAGGTGGTCGCCTGCCACCCTAGGTACGCCCCGTTTCGCATCCGTCGCTCGACTCTGGACCAGAGAAGACGGGGCCGGTGCCAACAATGTGCCAACGTCGGATGAGAGGCTGGAGTCCTAGCAGGGCCTCTTCCTCGGACTACGAGAACATAGTCCTTGAGAGCTATACATGCGGCGTTCCTGCTCTGCTAGGAAGACAGATGGAGCAGGGGGTGCCGTTCGCCCGAATCGTGGCAGCCGCGGAGATCGGCGTCGACGAACGGGCTCCCACGGACGAAGGAGGTTCATCGTGAAGCGCAGGTTCATCCTGCTCGTGGCCGTCGTGGCGGCGGTCGTCGGGGTCGTCGCGTTCGGGGCGGCGCAGGCGTCCGCGTCCAGCGCGCCGATCGTGATCCCGTACGCGAAGACGTGCGACGAAACCGTCGGTCACTGTGTGGGTACCGCCGGGGACGGCGGCACGCTCGAGATGCAGGTCACGAGCTTCCGGGCCACGGGCAGCGCCGCCCAGCTGACGTTTACCGAGTGGATCACGGTCGGAGACATCTCGTTCACAGCCGAGGTGAACGGGCATGCCAGCCCGGCCGGGTTCATCGTGATGAACGGCACGGTCACGGAGGGCTCGTTCGCGGGCGCGCAGATCCACCAGCGAAGCGACCTCGTGGGCATCGACGGGACCACGTCGGCGTGGACCGGAGAGCTCCGGCTCATGCCGGCGAGTGCGTGAGCCGGATCACGGAGCGGGAGGGGCTGGGCTGGCTCCCAGCCCCTCGCCGGCAGGCGATTAGAGCTGCTGGAACGTACCCCGCGCGGTGAGAGCAGGTACGCAGCCCCGCTCTCGGGCAGCTCCGGCGCCCACGAGCCGCCTCCTGGACCTCGAAGCTCCATAGACGGCCCCATACGCGGCGCACGCTGGCGCTTCTGCAAGGCGGCACGAACGTGGAGAGGATGACCACCATCACCAGCTCGGAGTACTGCTGCTGGCTGATGAGCCCGTTAGTTAGCCCGAAGAGGGCAGCGATGGAGCCGAACGTGAGCCCCGTGGACATCAGGAGGGTGAGGTACGTCCGCTCCCGGCCGGGGATGCCGAAGGCCCTTGCCGTGGGCCACACCCCGATCCCCTTGGCAGTGAGCTTTACCCCGAGCAACAGAGCGATCACGCCAGCTCCCGACGCCAGCGCCGGCGCAGAGATGAGCAGGCCGGCCCGGAGGAAGAAGAACGGCGTGAGCAGGGCGAAGCAGATGGATCGCATCCGATCGATGAGCACCCGGTCGTGCAGGAAGATCCCGGCGATGACGAGCCCCGCGACGTAGGCGGGCAGCACGGCCTCACTGCCCGCCGCGGCAGCCAGGGCACCGAGTCCGATCAGCACCGCCAGCAGGAACTTGATCTCCGGCTCGCTGACCCGGTGACCGACCCGGCGGATGACGAACCGTGTCGTGGTCGGCAGTACCGCGAGCACCCCCGCGCTCACCGCCACGAACACGGCGAGGAGCGCCCCGAAGCTCGCGAACAGGCCGCCCAGAGCGAGCACCGTCCCGAGGTCGGTAATGAAGCACGCCGCCAGGATGAGCTTTGCCGAGGTCCTCCCGGTAGAGCCCGGTCTCCACCATGACCGCGTAGACCACCGCCACCGACGTCGTGCTGAGAGCGATCCCCCCGATCTCGGCTGCCTGGAGCGTCCAGCCGAGGACGAGGTAGCAGAACGCGAATGCGCCGATGAAGGGAAGAAGGCACGACACGAACCCGATCGACAGGCTGGCCTTCCAGTGCCGGCGCAGCGACACGGGGTCGATCTCCGCGCCGGCGAGGAACGTCAGCATCACCGATCCGATGCTGGCCAGGAACGTCGTGAACGCCGTCTGGTCGACCTGCTCGGCGATGAACGGCACGTTGGCGGCGATCGCGCCGACCAGGATCTCGACGAGCGCAACGGAGATTCCGAGCCGGATGCTGATGAGGGCAGCGACCAGGGCCATCCCCATCCACACCGCCGCCACCAGGTAGATGTTCATCTCCTACCTCCCACTCTTCGCTGGCAGGAGGCGGAGCTGCCTCTACCAGCACACTTCCCTGGTAGAGGCCATCAGCCTGGCGGCCCAGGCGGTTCAAGGAGCGGGCCTCATCGCGCCGTTGCGCGACTATAGCAGCGGCGGCGGCATGGCTCAGATAGCCGATCTGAGAGCCACCTGTTTCGTCGACATTCTCCGGGGGCGAGGCCAGGAGGCTTCAGGCCAGTGCCACGGCAGTGGAGAAGCTCGGTCGGGTGCGAAGGGACTTTAGACGGGCCATTCGAATCCTCAAATCCGCCCCCGTCTCCCGAGTTGATCTATTTCGCGAGTCCGCGTCTCCCGACTTTCGCTTCACCATTCAACGGCGCCCCAGGAGGCGGCGGAGCAGATCCACCACCACTTCTCCACAGCCCTCGGGCAGGACGATCGTCTCCCGGTTGCTGGAACGGATGCACGCGCCCGAGTCACCGTCCCCGAGAGTCCGTCCCTCGATGGGGGTGGGCCGGACGCTCGGGCCAATTCCCGCGCCAGCGGCGCTGTCGTGGATGGAGAAGTGCAGGTGGTCGAGTACGGAGGTCCCCGTGTCGTTCATGACTCCGAGCCGGCGTCCGGTGGGGGCAGCCATTCCGGCGGAGACCGGGAGGAGGCCGGGACCGGCCATGTGTAGGTACCGGGAGACGAACCGGGAAGTTCCGGTGCCCGGGTCGTCATGGTTGATCTGAACCTCGTTTGCATCAGAGGAGTCGCCCGAGGCCGTATCACCGTCGGTCATGCGCACGACCCCGTCAGCTGCCGTGAGAACTGGGACGCCACCGGCAACATTGGAGAAGGGCACTCCGCGTCGATAGGCGGTGAAGTCAATGGCAAAGGAGTCCGAGCCGGAGTGGGTCGGTCCCTGGTTGTAGTAGAAACCGCGTAGCCCATAGCCGCAGTCGGAGAGCGAGAACCCGAAGGCGAGCGCGGCAGCAGCGGCGGCGCCCACGAACGGGATCAGCGCCGCCGCGGCGATGGCTGCGGACTTGAGAAGGAAGTCGTCGAGCCCGCCCGCCATGAAATGTCTCCCTTCCGGCCATGGGGCCAGCAGTCCGAAGGGAAGTGGCTGGTTCGTCTGCTTCTCGGCCGGAGCCCACCGTTGCTTCCACGGATCGCGGGGACCACCTACCACCACTCCCGACCACTCCCATCCCCGGGCGGAGCGCATCATGCAGAAGCCGACGATTCCTCGGAACCAGCGGCCCCGCCAGCCGGTAGTAAGCAGATAGCGCTTGCCTCCGGTGCCGAGCAGCGCCCGGCCCATGCGGCGCGGACGCGACCGGGCCAGGTCGGAGCAGAGCCAGTCGAGGAACTCGTCGTCCTCAAAGCGGAAGTGACCGCCCCCGGGCCCCGCCTGAAAGTGAGTGGGCGATGCCAGGTTGCGCAGCTGGTCTGCATCTCGGGCAGCAACAGCAGCCTCCACGTTTCGGGCGATGCCCAGCACTGACGGGGTGTACGACCCTCCGTCGAGAGTGAGCCGCTCCATGGCCCGGAACGCTCGCTGCCGGGGGTTGTCGGCGTTCGGCGTCCGATGGGGGTCGGCGATCTCCCGGTAGAGTTCGGCTGCCTGGTCGCGTCGTCCGGCGCGTTCCGCCACCACTCCCGCCCGGAAGAAGGCCGCTTCCTCTCCGCGGGCAGCCAGGTCGCGGTAGCTCGCCACGGCCCCATCGACGTCTCCCAGCCGGGCGAGCGCACCTGCCCGATGCCGAAGCGCCTCTCCCTCGAGGTCGATCCCCTCGAACGCGGGGGCAGACTCCGTGGCGATCAGTGCTTGGTCGTAGAGCGCGACAGCTTCCCTTTCCCGGCTGGCTCGTCCGAGCGCGTCCGCAGCCCACAGCCGGAATGCCGGTGCCACCGGTGCCTCTTCGTCCCTGGCGGCCTCTTCCTGGAGAGCCTCAACTGGCGCGCCCGGATCCGGCCCCAGCGCAGCTCCATGAACCTGCTCGGAGAGGTTCCACCAACGCTCGGTGGTGGGGCGTCCCATCGTCTCGGCCAGTCTCTCGAACAACGGCTCCGGTGGCTGTCCTGGTGTTTGCACGATGCCTCCTTCTGGCTATCCGGGGGCCCCGGTCCTGTTGACCCAGCAGACCCAGCGCCGCGATAGACCTCCTCATGACCGCTGCCAACGGCTGCCCGCTACGGCTCGTCGGTCCCGCCGTTGGGTGGCCTGCACCGGTGTATTCGCCGAAGGCCGCGAGCGGCTCCCTCGAGGAGGCCGTACTTCTCGATGGAACGGATGGCGTACTCCGAGCATGTGGGAGTAAAGCGACAGGCGGCCCGGACGCGGGCGGGTGTGGCCCGCTGATACAGGCGGATCAAAGCGACGGCACCAGCGGACGGCCCGAAGACTCTCAGGGATCGGCCGGCCTCATCCATTCTGTTTCCCCCCGGAGGCAAGCCTTTGGGACGCTGACCTCCGGGTCAAGAGGGATTTTGGCGGAGAATAGGCAGCAGCGCGCCCGAAGGGGCCGGACCTCGCGCCCGACCTGTGACGGTTCGGAAATCGGATTGGGATCGTTGCCGAGCGATCTCGTGGCGGGTTCGTTTTGGCTACGCTGTATCGGGCCGCCCAATATCTTAGGTGGGGTTAAGGACCCTCCCACGGGTCAGACACCTGTTTCCGCAACATTCTCCGGCGAGACCGAGGAACCGTACCGGCCCACCTTGACCGACGCCGCGCGACGGAGGTATCTGTCCAGATGTCATGACAGGTGTCCATTCGCCTGGGCCCCGCGCTGCCAAGGCTCACTCCGATCGGGGGCAACTCCTGTTCATCGGGGTCAGCACCTCCGGGTCGAGCATCATGGAGCTCTTTCCTCGGTGGGCTCAGATCCTGAGCCTGGATGCGAGTATCGAGGGACGGGACATCCCCCTCGGGGCAGAGCCCGATGCATACGTGAGAACGGTCGGCGAGATCGGTGACGACCCGGGAATCGTGGGTGCGCTGGTCACCACTCACAAAGTCGCCGTGTACGAGCATGCCGGGTCCCTCTTCGGCAGCCTCGATCGATACGCCCGTCTCTGTAGGGAGATCTCCTGCATCTCCAAGGGTGACGGCGTGCTCGTGGGCCACGCCAAGGACCCGATCACGGCCGGGCGAGCCATGGACCACATGCTGGGCATCGACTACTGGCGTGATCGCCAGGCGGACGTACTCTGCATGGGGGCGGGCGGGGCGGGCACTGCTATCACGGTTCGGTTGCTCACCGGCAAACACGGTCCGGCACGCATCGTGGTCACCGATGTCGAGCCCGCCCGGATCGAATCCCTCGCGGCGATCTGCCAGAAGCTCGAAGCACCGGCGGTGCAGCTCGTCCTCGTGAGCGGGCCGGAGGAGACCGAAGCGCTGCTCACCGAGCTTCGCCCCGAGTCTGTGGTGGTGAATGCCACCGGCATGGGGAAGGACCTTCCCGGCTCGCCGGTGTCCGATACGGCGAACTTCCCTCCTCGGGCCGTGGTATGGGACCTCAACTACCGCGGTGAGCTTGCCTTCCTTCGTCTCGCCCGCCAGAGGGCCGACGAGCTCGGCCTCCGCATACACGACGGGTGGCGGTACTTCCTCCACGGATGGACGGAGGTCATCGCCGAGGTCTACGCACTGGACCTCACGCCGTCTCTCTTCGAGCGGATGGCTCGCGCCGCCGAGCCTCTGAGGCCGAGCCCGCCACCTTGACACTGAGGCCTGGTCAACCATAAGGTCATCCTGTCCGGACAGGATTATCCGGGGTTCGGGGGCAAGACGTGGCCGTCAGGCTGCCGACATCTCGCATCGCCAGGACCTCGCCCGTCCCCTTCTACTTCCAGCTGAAGAAGACCCTGGCCGAGGAGATCCTTACCGGACGGTGGACCCCTGGGGAAAGGCTCCCGTCGGAGCCGGCCATCTGCGAGCACTTCGAGGTCTCTCGCACGACCGTGCGCCAAGCCCTGGCCGAGCTGGAGGCCGAGGCGATGATCCGACGAGACAAGGGCCGCGGTACCTTCGTGGCGGATCCCCATTCGACCTCGTGGCTTCTACAGTCTTCTGGGGGCTTCTTCGAGGAGGCGGTGCGCGCAGGGCACACCGTGATCTCGAAGCTCCTCCGGAGGGGCCAGGAGGTCCTGCCGAGTTGGGCGTGCGACGCGCTCGAGCTGCCGTCTGGGAGCGAGGGCATGAGCATCGAGCGTCTCCGATGGGTGGACGGCCGGCTCGTGATGTACGTCGTCAATCACCTTCCGGCTCGTCTGACCGATGCCGTCATCGAGGCGGATCTGGCGACAGGATCCCTGTACCGAACTCTCGAGGATCGGGAGGGCCTAGAGGTCTTCGGCGGGCGCCGAGTGGTGGAAGCCGTGACCGCCCAGGAGGATCTGGCGCGGCTCCTCGAGGTGGAGGCGGGGGCGCCTCTCTTGCTCGTCGAGTCAGTGTCCTGGGACCGCGAGCGCCTCCCGTTCGAGTGTTACCGAGCATGGCATCGGGCGGACCGTACCAGGATCGAGGTTCAGGTGGTCACGCGGGCCGTGGCCAGCCGAGCGGGATTCGATGCACGGACGTTGAGGATCGAGGCGCGATGAAACCGCAGAAGGCCGCCATCGTCACCGGGGCAACCAGCGGGATCGGCCGGGCCGCGGCCCTCGCCCTCGGCGACGCAGGCTGGTGGGTGCTGGCTGGCGGCACCGACGAGAGCCGGGGAGAGGAGGTCGGTGTCGAGCTGGCCGGGCGGTCGGGCGGTGAGTTCATGGCTGGGGACCTTACCCAAGACGAGACCGCCGAGCGGCTTGTCGGTCATGCGATTGAAGCTACCGGTCACCTCGGCCTGGCGGTCTATTGCGCCGGAGTCCACTTCTTGGCCTCGGTGGAGGAGACCGATCCGAAGGACTACGACCGGCTCATGGACACCAATCTCAGGGGCGCGGTCCTCCTGGCCAGGGCGGCCGTCCCGGCGATGCGAAAGTCAGGCGGCGGCGTGATCGTAAATGTCTCCAGCGAGGCCGGGCTGGTCGCCGTGCCTGACCAGGTGGCCTACAACATCTCCAAGGCCGGGCTGTTGATGCTCACCAAGTCGATCGCGGCCGATCACGCCAAGGACGGCATCAGGGCGGTCTCCGTGTGCCCGGGGACGACCAAGACCCCGCTCGTGGAGCGGGCCATCCAGTCCGCTCCGGATCCCGAGGCGCACGAGCGATGGCTGGCGTCGAGCCGGCCGGCCAACCGGCTCGGAAGGCCCGAGGAGATCGCTGCCGCCATCGTGTTCGCCGCCAGCGACGCGGCTGGATACATGACGGGGTCCGAGATCGTCATCGACGGCGGTTACACCGCCGTCTGAGAGGAGGGGGGAGGCAAGATGCGCATACGCGGTTACGCGGCCCTCGTGGCGGTGTTCGTGCTCGTCGCTGCGGCGTGCGGACGGGGCGACGAGGACCAGGAAGGTGCTCGGTTCGAGCAGGAGGTCGTCATCGGGTGGACGCCCCCGGACATCACCGGGGTGTTCCAGACGGCAACGGATTTCTTCGAGGCGGCGGCGGCCGACGCCAACCAGAATGGCTTGAACGTCAGGGTGATCAGCCGTTCGCCGGCGACACACGTGGCCTTCGCGGACCAGGTGGCCATCATCGAGGATTACGTGTCCCGGAGGGTAGACGTCATCGCCATCTCTCCGGTAGATACAGAGGCGATCAAGCCCGCGGTTCGCCAGGCCAACGAGGCCGGCATCCCAGTCATCCTCGTGAACCTCCTCGAGGAGCAGGAAGGGATCGAGGTCGCCGCGTACATTGGATTCGACAACTCCGAGGCGGCTTCGGTATCGGCGTACTCGGTCCTCGACTACTTTGGCGGCCCGGGAGTCTTGGGCACCGGCGATGAGGTGGACGTGCCGGAGGACCAGTACCTCGACCTGGAGTGGTGGCAGGGCGTCTACGAGAACGCCGACCCCGGCCAGATCGAGGCTTCGGGGGTGATCATCGAGGGTATCGCCGGTACGTTCTTCTCCCAGGAGCGGCTGGACGGTTTCCACGAGGTGGCGGACGAGTACGCGGGTATCGAGGTCCTCGGTGAGCCCATCGCCGCGGACTGGAACCGCGAGAAGGGCATCGAGGCCACCGAGACATTCATGTCACGGTACAAGCCCGGGACGGAGATGCAGTTTGTCTGGGCGGCTTCGAACGAGATGGGTCTCGGCGCCATGCTCACGCTGGAGCGCCGCGGGACCCTGGCCACAGCCGGGGAGGAGCCGCCGGTGGACGGTAAGATCGCGGTGTTCACCAACGACGTGACCCCCGAGTCCGTGGCACGTATCAAGGAGGGCAAGATCATCGCGGAGACCCACCACGGCTTCGCCGAGTGGGGTTGGTTCGGGACGGAGACGGCGGTGCGCCTCGCATGCGGTATCCAGGTGGAGCAGTTCCAGGACATCCTGCCGAGGACCGTGTACCAGGACAACGCCGATCTTTTCTACCCGGACATCGCGCTGCCTGAGATCGACTGGGAGGGGATCAAGGCGGACTGCCAGTGACGGATGCCCCTGCTTGAGCTGGAGCGGGCCTCGAAGTCCTACCCGGGAGCGCGCGCGCTCGACTCGGTGGATCTCAGAGTAGAGCGGGGCGAGGTTCACGCTGTCCTAGGCGAGAACGGGGCTGGGAAGTCAACCCTCATGAAGATCGTCGCCGGCTCGGTGACCCCCGACGCGGGTCGGATGAACGTCGAGGGAAGCGAGGTCCCCTTCGGTTCGCCGGAGGCCGCCCGGTCGGCAGGGATCGCCATGGTCTACCAGGACCTCAGCTTGGTTCCTGCTCTATCCATTGCGGAGAACGTGCTCCTGGGGCGGTGGCCGAAGACGCGGTGGGGGATGGTCGACTGGGAAGCGCTCTTCGCGGAGGCGAGGACCCACCTCGAACAGGTCGGACTGGACCGGGAATCGCGCCAGCCGGTGCGAGAGCTCGGGATGGCGGAACGCCAACTCGTCGAGATCGCCAAGGCACTCTCGATCAAGGTGAAGGTCCTCCTCCTCGACGAACCCACTTCCGCCCTCTCGGATCGAGAGGCAGGCCGACTGTTCGACATCATCAGGCAACTGCGGTCCCGCGGCGTCGGTGTCGTGTACGTCTCGCATCGCCTACCAGAGGTCTTGGCGATCGCCGACCGGATCACTGTCCTGCGGGACGGGCGGCTCATCGACATGGTGTCGGCTGCCGAGGTCGATGAGGCGGAGCTGGCGCGGATGATGGTCGGCCGGGAGGTCGACACCGTGCCGGTACGGGCCGCAAGGGTGCGCGGCCCACGGGAAGAGGTGGTCCTCCGGGCCGAAGGGCTGGCCAGGCCGCCTCGGCTGCGTTCCATTGACCTCGAGCTGCGCGCGGGGGAGGTCGTCGGGATATTCGGGCTACGGGGTTCGGGGCGGACCCGTTTCGCGAGAACGCTCTTTGGGATGGAACCGGCCACCGAAGGGAGGCTTGAGGTGAATGGACGTCCTCTGCACGTCCAGTCACCCTCCGAGGCCATCAACGCTGGGATCGGGTACTTGGGTGAGGACCGGTCGGTCGGCATCGTGCCTAGGATGACCGTGGCCGCCAACGTCACCCTGGCTTCTCTCGATCGCGTCTCGCACGGCCCTCTTCTGGACTTCGACGCGGAGAAGCGGGTGGCGAAGCGCTTCGTGGACGACCTGGCCATTCGCGCCGCCCTCGACCGGATGGCCGAGACCCTTTCGGGCGGGAACCAACAGAAACTCGTCCTGGCTCGGTGGCTGTGCTCGGAGGCGCGGATCCTCATCCTGGACGATCCCACGAGGGGCATCGATGTGGGGGCGAAGGAGGAGGTGTATCGGCTGGTTCGTCGCCTGGCCGAGGAAGGGGTGGCCGTCCTCTACTTCACGTCGGAGATCCGTGAGGCGCGGGCTCTGGGCGACCGCATTCTCATCATGTCGAACGGACGTATCGTCGGAGCCGCCCCACCCGACGCCCCGGAGGAGCAGATCATGGCAGCAGCAGGAGGCGCCCGTGGCTGAGGCTGCCAGCGAGAGGGCCGCCCGGGTCCTGAACGGGGCCAGATCGCTCGCTGTTCGGATAGCGACCGCTGCGGGGGGTCGCGGCGGGGCCATCGCCATCCTGCTCCTCCTGGTACTGGGCTTTTTCGTGGCGACTCCAGACTTCCTCACCGTGAACAACACCCTGAACATATTGCGCCAGTACGCCGTCCCCGCGATCCTGGCCGTGGGTCAAACGCTCGTGATCGTGTCAGCCGGGATCGATCTCTCCGTGGCCTCCTCGGCCGCGTTGGCTGGAAGCCTCATGGGAGTGGCCTACGCGCATTGGGGGTGGCCGGAGCCCCTGGCGCTGCTGCTGGGGCTGGCCTCTGGGTTTGGAGTCGGAGCGTTCAATGGGTTCGTCATCGCGAAATGGCGGGTTCCTGATTTCATCGCCACCCTGGGGACGCTCGCGGCCGTGCGGGGCGCTGCCCTCCTGGTGACGGACGGACTACCAGTGCCTGACTACGCGCGCGCCGTGGAAGGCCGCCGGGTTCCCGTGTCCCTCTCGACGCTGGGAGCGGAGTCGGTGGCGGGGATCCCGCTCATCGTGGTAGTCGCCATCCTCTGCGCGCTCGTCGGATGGTTCATCCTCAATCGGACGAGGCTCGGGCGCGCCGCCTACGCGATCGGCGGTAACCGGGAGGCCGCCCGCGTCTCGGGCATCAGGATCGAACGCTCGAAGTGGTGGATCTATGTGATCTCCGGCCTCATGGCCGCGGTCGCAGGGTTCATGTTGGCGGGTCGCCTCGCCAGCGCCAATGCTCTCATGGGCGATGGTATGGAGCTTCAGTCCATCGCTGCTGTTGTTGTGGGGGGAACCAACCTTTTCGGGGGCGAGGGCGGAGTGGGCGGGTCGATGATTGGGATCCTCATCATCGGGGTGCTGGCCAACGGTCTCAACATCCTCGGTGTGGCGGAGTTCTGGCAGCGGGTCGTGAACGGTCTGATCATCGTTGCGGTGGTGGCACTCGACCAGTGGAGACGTCGTGTCGCCCAGCGACGCTCGACATGAGCGATCTTCGTGTCCTTCTCGTGGGAGCTGGGCGGGCTGGCATGGTCCACGGCAGGAGTTTCGCGTCGAAGATTCACGGCGCGAAGCTGATGTCGGTTGCGGATCCCGATCGTGAGGCTCGAGAGCGGGCGGCCGCGGAGTTGGGCTGTGAGTTGACGTTCGACGATCCATTGGTGGCAGCTACTGATGAGGACGTCGATGCGGTGATCGTAGCGTCACCCACCTTCACACACGCCGAGATCGTCCTGGCGGCGCTTGAGGCCGGGAAGCACGTCCTCTGCGAGAAGCCTTTGGCTTCGACCTTGGAGGAAGCGGAGAAGGTGCGGTCGGCCGTGGAGGCTTCGCCGAGTTCGATGGTGATGGGATTCATGCGCCGCTTCGACACGCGGTTCGTCCGGGCCTGGGAACGGATCCAGTCCGGCGACATCGGCGATCCGGTGTTCGTCCGCTCCACCGGGAGGGGACCGGGACTGCCTCCTGAATGGGCGTGGGATCCCCGTCGCTCCGGAGGTTTGGTCGCGGAGGTGAACTCCCACGACCTCGATTCCGTCCGGTGGTTCTCCGGGAAGGAGATCGAAACCGTTCACGCTGTCGGCCAAGCTGCGAAGCGGCCGGACATCGCCCACCGCTTCCCCGGGTTCGTGGACGTGCTCGCGGCGGTCTTCCAGCTCAGCGGCGGCGGACTCGCCCAGATCGACGGAGCGTGCCCAGCTGGCTACGGCTACGACGCTCGGGTGGAGATTTACGGGACGGAGGGGTTGATCCTGGTCGGTGACCCGCGGGCCGACTCCGCCCTCCTCGTCCGGGCGGAGGGAGCCGTCACCGATCCTGTGGCGAGCTGGCGGGATCTGTTCGCCGATGCGTACCGGGCCGAGGACGTCCACCTGGTCCGTGTAGCCAGAGGAGAGGAGGCGCCCAGGGCAACCGTGCTGGACGGATTACGCGCGCTCGAAGCCGCAGTCGCGGTGAATCGCTCGATCGAGTCGGCGTCCACGGTGCGAATAGCGGATCTGCGGAGCGGATGAGAGCGGTGCAGGTGCGCGGTCCGGGGGACGTCGAGTTGGCGGAAGTGCCACGGCCCGAGCCCGGGCACGGCGACGTGCTTGTTCGGGTGGAGACTGCTGCGATCTGTGCCACGGATCGGAGATTGGCGCTGCGGGGGGCGGATGCCCCACGGATTCCGGGCCACGAGGCCGCTGGCCACCTCGAGGACGGAACCCCCGTTGGAGTACACCCCGACGTTGGCTGCGGACACTGCGAGGATTGCCGCTCTGGATTCGAGAACCGATGCGCCGATCGGCGGTCGATGGGGCTCGACCAGGACGGGTGCTTCGCAGAGTGGGTCGCCGTTCCATCTGCCCATGCCGTTTCTCTGGAGACCGTCGATCTGAGGATCGCTCCCTTTCTCGAGCCGCTGGCGTGCTGTCTTCACGCAATTCAGCTATTGAAGGTTCGGCCCGGGACGCTCGCCCTCGTTGTGGGGGCAGGGAGCATGGGCGTTCTCTGTATGTGGGCCCTGAAGGCCGCGGGCGCGGTCGTGGCTGTTGTCCAGCGGTCGGAGCCGCGTCGACGGATGGCCCTGGAGCTGGGAGCGGATGCGGCTCTTTGGCCCGAGGACGACCCACAGCGACACCTGGGGACCTCCCCGGAGGTGGCCGTGGTCACCGCCCCTGGTGTCGAGGCCCTTGTCTGGGCGCTGAAGCGTGTCGCACCCGGTGGTCGCGTCCACGCCTTCGCAGGCACTCCGGGTGGCGCCTTCGTGGACGCGAACTTGGTGCACTACCGGCACGTCGCTCTCCTGGGCAGTACGGGATCGACCGTTGTGGACTATGTGCGAGCCCGGGACTTGGTCGCCGCGGGCGATCTCTCCCTCGAGCCGTTGCCCCGAACCGAGGTCTCCTTGGCCGAGGCGCCGGGAGCTCTTCTCGGCAACCAGGATCCGACGGTGCTCAAGACCATGCTGAGCGTGAATCGATGAGGCATAGCAGCGCGAGGGAAGAGCCTCTGTTCCCCTTCACGATCGCCATGGACATGGATCTCGGCACACTGACTCCGGCGGGCGAAGTCGTGGAGCGGAGGATCTCCGACATGCGTGAGATGTTCATCGCGGGTTCCGATGCCAACGTAGACGCGGTGGTATACCGCGTCTACGCGATCCCGAGCCCGGAGACAGCATCGGACCTCCAGTGCTCGACTACCGTGCTGCTTCCCGGGACCGTGGGCCGCGAGTACTTCATGACGAAGGGCCACTTTCACGAGGTGCGGGACCGGGCCGAGATCTACATCGGACTCGCCGGTGACGGCCGACTGGTAATGGCCACTGAGGATGGGAGACATGCCGTCGAATCCATCAGCCGCGGAACGGTGAGCTACGTCCCGGGAGGTTGGGCCCACCGGAGCGTGAACGTGGGAGAGGAGCCACTCGTGTTCTTCGCTGCGTACGTGGGAGACGCCGGCCACGACTACCGAACCATCGAAGAGCAAGGGTTCCCTGTGGCGGTGGTGAAGGGTGAGGGTGGCCCCCGCGTCATGCGAAATCCTCGCTATCGGAACTGAGCGGATGCCGGTCTTCGTCGGCTGTGACCTTGGGACCATGGGGACGAAGGCCGCTGTGGTCGACGAGGAAGGCCGCCTCCTCGGCGAGGCGTTCGAAGAGGTTGCGCTCCGCTATCCCCGACCTGGATGGGTCGAGCAGGATCTCGAGGAGATCGAGGCGTCGGCGCACCGGACCATCCGGAAGGCACTCGCCTCGTCGGACCGCGGAAGCGAGCTCGCGGGTGTCGCCTTCTCGGGGCAGATGTCGGGAATCGGTGCGATCGACGAATCGTACCGCCCGGCGGCCCACTTCGACTCATGGCTCGACACACGCTGCGAGCCCTACATCCGGGAGATGAACGAGCACGCCGCCCGTGTGGTCGAGTTGTCGGGCTGTCCGCCCACGTACTCCCACGGGCCCAAGATTCTGTGGTGGATGCGCGAGCGGCCGGAGGACTTCCGGCGGATCGCCCGGTTTGTGGTCCCAGGAGCGTTCGTCAGCGGGCGATTGTGTGGGCTGGCAGCTGACCAGGCATTCATCGACCGGACCTACCTCCACTTCTCGAACTTGTCCGACACCGAGCACGCCACGTGGTCGGAGGAACTCTTGGAGGCCTTCGGGATCGATGGTGGTGTTCTCCCTCGGATCGTCGATCCGCTCGACATCGTGGGGGAGGTGACCGACGAGGGCGAGGCGAGAACGGGGATACCCGTCGGAACGCCGGTCGCTGCGGGAGCCGGCGACCAGACGGCGGCCTCTCTCGGCGCGGGTGTTGTGGATCTGGGCCAGGCCTTTGACTCTGCTGGCACCGCCAGCGTGTTCGCCATGTGCGTCGGCCGGTGGGCGCCGGACGTGGTCAACCGGACCCTGATGGCCACCCACTCGGTGATTCGGGGAGTGTTCATCTCGTTGGCGTTCATTAACGGAGGCGGACTGGCGCTTCGATGGTTCCGCGACCGAGTGGCCAGGGAGGTGGCGGGAGATGCAAGCGCCTACGAGAAGCTGGACCGGCTGGCCGCTGAAGTCGAACCCGGTTCGGGCGATCTACTGTGGATGCCACACATCCAAGGACGCGTCCTTCCGCCACAGCCCCACATCCGCGGAGGATGGGTGGGGCTAACCTCAGGCCACACTCTGGGTCACATGTTCCGGGCGATCCTGGAGGGGATTGCCTACGAGTATGCCGAATGGGCGCGGCTGGCAGCTGAGGCGGGTGGCGGGGACCCGGCCGAGGCTCGGGTCCTTGGAGGAGGGGCCAGGTCGGAGCTCTGGAACCAGATCAAGGCCGACGTGTTGGGGATCGACTGGGTTCCGACCGTTCGGCAGGAGTGCGGTGTCCTCGGAGACGCTCTGGTGGCGGCGGCAGCCACCGGCCATGTCGGCGTGGACGATCTCGCCGCTACCGCGAAGAGCTGGCAGGAGACGGCAGAGCCTGTCCATCCGGATCCGGGCCGGCACCGGCGATACAGAGAGCTGCTGGCTGCCTACCGGGAGCTGACGGAGCGAGCCGCCCCGATCTTCGAGCGGCTCGGCCGGGCCCCCCGATGAGCGAGGTCGCGATCACGCCTCGGACCTTCCGAGATGTTCCCGGAGAGCATCAGGAGCTGCTTCGGCGATCCGGCCTCGTGCCTCGCTTCCCCCAAGTGGATCGGCCGCTCGACGAGTTGGAAATGGAGGAACTGGTGCGAGGGTGCTGGGGTCTCATCGTGGGGGTTGATCCCGTTCCTGCCTCGGTCATGGCCGCCGGGCCCCTGCGTGTCGTGGTGAAGTTCGGGTCGGGCACGGACAACATCGACGTGGAGGCGGCCAGGCAACTGGGGGTACGGGTGGAGGTCACAGCGGGAGCCAACGCCCGCTCGGTGGCCGAGCTCACCATTGGGCTTCTGTTGACGCTGGCCCGGAACGTTGCGTTCCACGATCGACTTCTCCGGATGGGCGGGTGGACCCGCCGGACAGGGGTGGAGCTGGCCGGGAGGCTTCTTGGAGTGGTCGGTTACGGTGCGGTGGGGAGCGAGGTGGCTCGCCTGGCTCGAGGGATCGGCATGCGTGTGATGGCCCACGACCCGCTCGTAACGGAGGCGGAGGTGCCCATGGGCGACCTCTCGACGCTCCTTGCGACTTCTGACGCCGTGACCCTCCATGTGCCGTTCCAGGAAGCGACTCGCGGCCTGATCGGCCCAGCGGAGTTGGCGCTCATGCAACCGCACGCTCTGCTCGTCAACACGTCGCGAGGCGGCATCCTCGACGAGGGCGCCCTCGCCGAAGCCCTCTCCTCTGGCCGTTTGGGCGGCGCAGCCATCGACACCTTCGCCGAGGAACCGCCGAGAGGCTCGCCCCTTCTGAACCTGGACAACTTCGTGGGCAGTCCCCATGCAGGGGCGGCGACGCTGGAAGGGGCTCGGAGGACCGGGATGGCGGCGGTGAAGCTGCTGCTGGCGGCCGCTGGAGAAGGGGATGAGCCGGAAAAGAGGCCGGGCCGGAAGGCCGGCGGATGAGCGCAATCAGCCCAGCGAGGCCATGAAGCTCTCGGCGCGGCGGCCGATCTCTTCGTGGTCTCCCGCGGCGACGAGGTCGGGCGGGACGAGTCCCGTCCCCGCGTACACGGCCACGGCTCCCGCCTCGATGAACTCCCTCGCGTTCGACTCGTCCACTCCCCCGGAGGGGATCAGCCGAGCGTCGGGCAGAGGCCCCAAGAGGTCACGGACGTACCGGGGCCCCCCGACCCGGGCGGGGAACAGCTTTACTGCGGTGCTGCCCGCCCGCATCGCGGACAAGACCTCGGTAGGCGTCAATGCAGCGAGGAAGACGGGAACTCCGGCGTCGCTGCACGGCCGGACGATGTCGGGGACGAGCACGGGGGAAACGACAAAGCGAGCGCCGGCAGCGATCGCATCCCGAGCCTGCTCCGGCTGGAGGACGGTGCCGGCCCCGATGACCGCTCCCGTGGAAGAGGAGGCCTCGATCGCCTCGAGCACTCCGGGGATGGTGAAGGTGAACTCCACGCAGCGGATCCCCGCCGACCCCAACGTCTTCGCCAGCCCGGCGGGGTCGGCGACGCTCGTCGCCCGAACGACCGCGACGACGCGGTCCGCCACGATCGCCTCGAAGGCGTTCACGAGCGGGAGGCTAGCAGAAAGGAGTAAGTATGCGCGTGACCACCTTCATTGCGGACGGCGACGCCGTGCGAGCCGAGGTCGCGAAGGAACCAGCCTGGCAGCCCTTCCCCGAGTACGATGGCAAGCCGCTTGAGCGGGTCCGCCTGGTCGAGGTGGAGAAGCTTCCGCTCGGCGAGATCCAACTCGTCGAGATTGCTGCGGGCGGACACTTCGCCATGCACACGAGCCCAGATGTGGCCTTCTGCCAGATCGTTCGCGGGAAGGGCAGGCTGGGACTCCCGGGCGGCACCGAGATCCCATACGAGGGCCCGGAACTCTACGTGTTCCACCCTGGGTCGCTGCACGACTGGCACGACATCGAGGAGGACACCCTCCTGTCGGTCTGTTTGGTGCATGCTGACTGAGGCTTGAGCGTCGGCTGAGGCGCGCTTCGAGCGGCGACAGCGCCTGCTGATCACCTGGCTCAGGCGCACGGGTGAAACCGTGAGTGTTCTTGTTCATCCCCGGGCCCGCAACCCCCTGTGGGTCCAAGGCGCTGCGAGGCCTGGCAAAGGCCTCCGCCTCCTACTCGGCGATCTGGGGGCGGAGCACGAGGTTGGCTCGCCCTTCGGTCTCCTCCGCATCGAGCACGGCAGCCTCGAGCGGCTGGATCAGATCCTCCGCCACGAACACGTCTAGTCCCTCGGCCTCCGTTGTCGCGTCCCCCTCGCGTGGTCCCTCGACCGTTTGGATGGCGACCTCGGACTCGCCGGTGGGACCGATGACCGGAGCGAGGCGGATGGCGCCACCACTCGTCTGTCCACGCTGCAGGATCTCCCTGAACACCGATACGGCGGCGTCTGTCACTTGGAGCATGGGAGCCTCCCTTCCGCGCCTGCGGGCAGGCAGACGCTCTCGTCGCCAGATCGAGCTGACCCCGACATGTGGCGACACATCGGGGTCAGCACGGCTCTAGCCTAGTAGATGCCGCCGCCTCCTCCTCCGCCGGCGAAGGCGTCGGTGAAGAAGATCAGGTAGATCAGCCCGTACAGGACGGCAGCCCCGAGCAGGTAGATCAGGACGTACTTCGGCCACTTGCTCCGGTAGCCCTGTTCGGATCTGTTCTCGGCCATTTTCGCACCTCCAACTCCTTGCGCGAACTGCAGGGTGCCTGGTTCCTCCATCGTGCTCATCGACCACCGCCTCCGTACCGTCTCGTGCTGGTCGAATCGCCCGTTCCTGGGCCCACAAGGGGCCTACCGGTGGCAACCGACGAGCCGGACGGGGTATTTCCGGGCCGAGTCCTCGACGTCCGACCGGCTAGGCAGCCGACCGGACTGAATGCGGCATGCTCGCGACCGGGACGGGGTGCGGTTTGGGTGCGGTTTGGGTGCGGTTTGGGTGCGGCTGGGGGGCGGCTTGGCGGCGGGAGGCGCTGCTTGGCGGGTATGCTTTCCGCACCGGCGGCGGCAGACGAGACCCTCGGCGCCCTGGTGAGAGGAGTCCGCGTGATCGTCGGCATCCCCAAAGAGGTCAAGGACACCGAATACCGGGTCGCCGTCACGCCCGAGGGGGTGCGAGAGCTCACCCGGGGAGGTCACCGGGTGCTGGTCCAGAGGGGGGCCGGAGACGGTTCCTCCGTTCCGGAAGGCCGTTACGAGCGGGCCGGCGCAGAGATCGTGGCCACCGCCGAGGACGTCTGGAAGCAGGCGGACATGGTCCTCAAGGTCAAGGAGCCCGTCGCTCAAGAGTACGACCTCCTCCAGGAACGCCAGGTGCTGTTCACGTACCTCCACCTCGCGGCGAGCAGGGAGCTCACCGAGGTGCTGGCCAGGCGGAAGGTGGCCGCTGTGGCGTACGAGACCGTTCAGCTCGACGACGGCCGCCTGCCTCTCCTGGCTCCGATGAGCGAGATCGCCGGGCGGATGGCGCCCCACGTGGGGGCTCGCTATCTGGAGAAGGAGAACGGTGGCCGGGGGATCCTCATGGGCGGGGTGTCGGGCGTGCGGCCGGCGAAGGTCCTGGTGCTCGGGGCGGGGATGGCGGGAGGCAACGCCGCGTGGATCGCTGCGGGGATGGAGGCGGAGGTCATCGTGGTCGACCGCAACCTCGACAGGCTTCGGTTCATCGACCAGATCCACAAGGGCCGGATCACGACGCTCATGTCGGACCAGCTCACCCTGGAGCAGCGGGTCCGCGAGTCGGACGTGGTGATCGGCGCCGTCCTGGTGGCGGGGGCCAAGGCTCCCAAGGTCGTGACGGAGGACATGGTCTCCTCCATGCGTGCGGGATCGGTGGTCATCGACATCTCCGTCGACCAGGGCGGGTGCATCGAGACCGCCCGGATGACGACGCACTCCGACCCGACCTACGTCGTCCACGGCGTGGTCCACTACTGCGTGGGAAACATGCCGGGCGCGGTTCCCAACACGTCGACCTACGCGCTGACCAACGTCACGCTGCCATACGCGCTCGAGATCGCAGGCCGAGGATTGGAGGAAGCCGTCCGCGCGGATCCGGTGCTGGCTCGAGGGGTGAACGTCTTCGGCGGCAGGATCACGAGCGAGCCCGTGGCGGAAGCGCACGGGCTCGAAGCCGCGCCCCTCTCGTCGATGATCCCCGGGGCTCCGGAGTAGCCTCGGTCGAGAGTCGTGGCTCTCACGCACCTGGAGCGATTCCTGGACTACCTGGCGGTGGAGCGCGGGCTGGCCCGCAACACGCTCGACGCGTACCGACGGGATCTCCGCCGATACGCGGGCTACCTGGCCGAGCACGGGGTCGAGGAACCGACGCAAGTGGGGGAGGATGACATCGCCGGCTTCGTGCGATATCTGTCGTCCGCCGAGTACGCGCCGGAGAAGCGATACCGGGCTTCGTCGGTGGCCCGGGCCCTGGCGGCGGTGCGTACGTTCCACCGCTTCCTGGTGCGAGAGGGCGACACGGAGGCCGATCCCGCTGAGGGGGTGGCCCGTCCCAAGGTTCCGCGCAATCTCCCCAAGCCTCTCTCGGTGGACGAGGTGGCGTCGCTGCTCGCCGCTCCGGGGCGGGAGTCACCGGTCGAGCTCCGGAACACCGCCATCCTCGAGACGCTGTACGGCGCCGGGCTCCGGATCTCCGAGCTGGTCTCGCTCGACGTGGACGACGCGGATCTGGAGGAGGGAAGCGTCCGGGTGTTGGGCAAGGGCTCCAAGGAGCGGATCGTGCCTCTTGGTCGGTACGCGGTCCGTGGCCTGGGGGCCTACCTGACGCGCGGCCGGCCCGCCCTGGCCGGCCCGCAGTCGCGCGCCGCCCTGTTCCTGAACCAACGCGGCGGCCGTCTCACCCGGCAAGGGTGCACCAACATCCTGAAGCAGACCGCCGCCCGCGCGGGGATCCAGAAGCGGGTCACACCCCACATGCTCCGGCACTCCTTCGCCACACATCTGCTGGAGGGAGGAGCGGACGTCCGCGTGGTTCAGGAGCTCCTTGGCCATGCCAGCGTGTCGACGACGCAGATCTACACGCTCGTGACGAAGGACCGGCTGCGCGAGGTCTACTTCTCGGCGCACCCGAGGGCCCGCAGGCCGCCGGCCAGAGACGGAACGAATAGCGGCGCGACGGAACCGGCCGTGCGGAAGTAGGGACGTCGTGGACGCTGAGACGAAGGAGCGACTGCATCAGGCTCTCGTGGAAGAGCGGGAGTCGTCGCGGGAACAGCTCCGCGACCTCGGTGTGAACCCCGACGACCCCGCGAGCGTGGAGCTCCAGTTCGATCAGGGGCTCGCCGACAGCGCGCAGATCACTGCGGAGCGCAACCGCGTGCTTTCGATCGCTCAGGGTCTCCGAGCCGCTCTGGACGATGTCGAGCACGCCCTGCGGCGTGTCGAACGGGGAACCTACGGAACCTGCGAGACCTGCGGGCGGGAGATCCCCATCGAGCGACTGGAGGCCATCCCTTTCGCGCGTCTGTGCATCGAGTGCAAGCAGAAGGCGGGGACGCGGTGAGGGTGCTGCTCCTCGTGTGCGACTCCTTCGGCGTGGGAGCGACGCCCGACGCCGCTGCCTACGGTGACGAGGGCTCCGACACCATCGGCAACACCGCGCGTGCGGTCGGCGGGATCCGGGCCCCGAACCTCGCCGGGCTCGGTCTGGGGATGCTGACCGACGTTGCCGGAGTCGAGCCTGGAGCGAACAGCGGCACCGCTCACGGGAAGATGCGGGAACGATCGGCAGGGAAGGACACCACCACCGGACATTGGGAGATCGCCGGCATCATCCTCGATCGTCCGTTCCCCACGTACCCGGACGGGTTCCCGCCCGGGGTCATCGAGCCCTTCGAGAAGGCGACCGGGAGGGAGGTGCTCGGGAACCGTCCCGCCTCGGGCACGGTCATCATCGACGAGTTGGGGGAGGAGCATCTTCGCACCGGACGCCCCATCCTGTACACGAGCGAGGACTCCGTGTTTCAGATCGCCGCGCACAAGGACGTCGTCCCGCTCGACCAGCTCTACGAGTGGTGCCGGATCGCCCGTCGCATCCTGGACGGCGAGCATCGGGTGGGCCGGGTGATCGCCCGGCCGTTCGTCGGCGAGCCCGGGAGTTTCACCCGGACGCACGAGCGGCGCGACTACTCCGTCGAACCCCCCGCTCCCACGTACCTGGATCGCGTGAAGGGCGCCGGTGTTCCGGTGTTCGGGGTGGGGAAGATCCCCGACATCTTCGCCGGGTACGGCATCACCGAGGCGGAGCATTCAGAGTCCAACGACCACGGCGTGGACCTCACGGTGAAGTACCTCGGCCGCGGGGAGCACGTCCTCGCGGTCACGAACCTGGTGGACTTCGATACGGAGTACGGACACCGGGAGGATCCCCAGGGCTACGCGCGGTGCATCGAGGAATTCGACCGGCGCCTCCCGGAGCTGGTCGATGCGGCGGGCCAGAACGGCATCGTGTTCCTCACCGGGGACCATGGTTGCGATCCGACCGACGGCTCCACCGACCACACCCGGGAGCACACGCCGGTGTTGGTGGCTGGGGGGTTGCTCGGCGATCGGAACCCGGTGGATCTCCGAGTGCGGGAAACGTTCGCCGATCTGGGGGCCACGGTGGTCGAGCTGTTCGGCGTCGATGGCAATGGGCTCGCCGGCACGAGCTTTGCCGGGGATCTGGGGCTCACGTGACGGATCGCATCCTCCGGTGACCTCCGCGCGGCTCGACCACGTGCTCTTCGCCGTCCCGGATCTGGATGGCGCCGGGGCGATGCTCCTCGAGGAACACGGCTTGGCCAGCGTGGAGGGGGGACGGCACCCGGGATGGGGAACGGCGAACCGGATCCTTCCGCTCGGTCGCGAATACGTGGAGCTCGTCGGGATCGTCGACGACACGGAGGCGCTCACCCATCCGTTCGGCTCGGCCGTCCGCGCGCGAGTCGAGCAGGGGGGCGGTCCGATCGGCTGGTGCCTCGCCGTGGACGACGTGGAAGGAGTGGCGTCTCGGCTCGGACTCGCCGTCACCGACGGCGAGCGGGAGCGGCCCGACGGCGTCACGCTGCGGTGGCGGCTGGCGGGGCTCGAGGCAGCGCTCGCCGAACCGTGGCGGCCCTTCTACATCGAGTGGCGGATCCCAGAGGACGCCCACCCCGCCCTGGCACGGGCGCCCCACCGGGTGGAACCGGTCGGCGTCGCCTGGCTCGAGCTCGCTTGCGACCTCCAGGTCCTGGAGGAGTGGGTGGGGGATGCCCACGTCGACGTCCGGCTGGGGGAGGGTCCTCCGGGCCTCCTGTCGGTCGGGATCGCCACCCGCGAGGGCGAGGTGGTGCTGGGATGAGGGATCCCCGTGACGTCGTGGCGGCCAAGCGCGACGGGCGGAGGCTCGACGAAGAGGAGCTCCGCGACTTCGTCCTGAGGTTCGGTCGCGGGGACATCCCGGACTACCTCGCGGCCGCGTTCCTCATGGCCGCGTACATCCGGGGACTCGACACCGACGAGCTGGTCGTGCTTACCCGGGCCATGGTCGACTCGGGGATCACCCTGCCGATGAAGGGCATTTCCCGCCCGAAGGTGGACAAGCATTCCACCGGCGGCGTGGCCGACGGGGTGACGCTGGTGTTCGCTCCGCTGGCGGCCTCGCTGGGGCTCGCCGTGGCCAAGCTGTCGGGTCGCGGGCTCGGGCACACGGGAGGAACCCTCGACAAGCTGGAGTCCATCCCCGGGTTCCGCACGGACCTCGCGCCGGAGGAGATGGAGCGGCAGGTGGAGGAGGTGGGCTGCGCGGTCGCCGCCCAGACGGCCGACCTCGTTCCCGCGGACGGAGCGCTGTATGCGCTCCGGGATGCAACGGCCACCGTCCCGAGCGTCCCGCTCATCGCCGCCAGCGTCATGAGCAAGAAGCTCGCGCTGGGGACGGACCTGATCCTGCTCGACGTGAAGGCGGGGAGCGGAGCGTTCATGAAGACGCCCGAGGACGCGGACACCCTGGCGGTCGCGTGTGTGAGGCTCGCGGAGCGGTGGGGGCGTCCGGCACGGGCCGCGGTGACCGACATGTCCCAACCGCTCGGGGAGGCCGTGGGGAATGCGCTCGACATCGTGGAGGCGATCGAGGTTCTCAAGGGAGAGCGCGAGGGGCGGCTCACCGATCTGACGGTCGAGTTCGCCGCGGCAGCGCAGGAGAGCCTGCTGGGACGGGCGTTCGAGCAGGGGCGCGACGAAGCCCGGGATGCGCTGTCCTCGGGCGACGCGGCCGAGGCGTTCCGCCGGATGGTAGAGGCGCAGGGTGGGGACCCGAAGGTGGTGGATGACCCGCGGAGGGTGTTGCCCCGCGCGCCCGTGACGGCCCCGATCCGCGCCGCCGGGACCGGCCACCTCAGCAAGGTGGATGCCGAGGCCGTCGGCCGGGCCGCGGTAGCCCTCGGCGCGGGGCGGGTGAAGAAAGGCGACCCGGTGGATCCCGCGGTCGGCATCGTCTTCATCCCCAAGGTGGGGGACCGGATCGAGGCCGGACAGGAGATCGGGCAGGTTCACGCTCGGAACGAGGAGGCCGCCGCGGGGGCGGCCCGCCGGGTGCTCGCGGCGCTCGAGGTGAGCGAAACCGCGGTGGACCCCCTACCGCTCGTGTACCGTTGGCACGGTTCCTCGCCGGAAGACGACTGATGCCCATCGACGCCCTCGCCGGGGTATTCCTGGGGCTCGCGATCGTGACGGCCATCGTGCTGCACGAGGTGAGCCACGGCTTCCTGGCGGACCGGCTGGGCGACCCCACGGCCCGTGATGCGGGACGACTCAGCCTGAACCCGGTGCGGCACATTGACCCCTTCGGTACGCTCATCCTCCCGGGGATCCTGATCGCCATGTCCATCGCCGGGGTCGGAAGCGGTGTCGTCTTCGGATGGGCGAAGCCAGTCCCGGTCTCACTGCGGAGGTTCGAGCGGCCGTGGTTCGACGGGATGCTGGTCGGCCTGGCCGGCCCGGTCACCAATCTCATGCTCGCGCTGGCCGCGATGCTGGCTCTCCGGGCCGTGGCTCCGTCTTCCGGACGGTTGGTGCAGTTCCTGGTCCTCTGGGCGCTCACGAACGTGGTCTTGATGGTGTTCAATCTGTTGCCGATCCCTCCGCTCGACGGATCCTCCGTGGTGACCTGGCTCCTGCCCGGCCGGCTCCGTCGCGCGTACCTGACCCTGGGGCGTTACGGCATGCTCGTGCTGCTCATGTTGTTCATCGCCTTCCCGGGGCTCATCTCTCGAGTGGTGGACCCGATCGTGATCGGCTTGTTCGAGTCGGTGCTGAGGTAGGTGAACCGATGAGATCGTTCGATCCGCTGACGGTGCTGTTCGTCGTGGGCGCCCTGGTGCCGGGGATGCTCCTCCACGAGCTTGCCCACGGGTGGGTGGCCGTCAGGATGGGCGATCACACACCCCGGTTCGCCGGACGGCTGACGCTCAACCCGGCGAAGCACGTGGACGCGTTCGGGACGGTCATCGTGCCGGCGCTCCTCCTTCTCCCCGTGCTGTTCGGCCGGGGCGGTCTGGTGTTCGGCTACATGAAGCCGATGCCGCTGAACCCCCAGAACCTCAGGAATCCCGACTCGCAGATGACGATGATCGCTCTGGCAGGGATGGGCACGAACCTCGTGCTGGCCGTGGTGGGTGCTGCGGCGCTGCGCCTGGTCGGCGTCACCAGCCTGCTGGGGCAGTTCCTGGCCATCTGGGTGTTCATCAACGTCCTCCTGACCGCGTTCCACGTCATCCCGGTGCCGCCCCTCGACGCGTCGAAGATCCTGGCCCGGTTTCTGCCAGACCGAGCCCGCACGGTCTACGAGTCGTTGGAACCCTACGGGGCGCTCTTCGTCCTGGGCATCCTGTTCCTGCTGCCGACTCCGATCCTTGGGATCGTCGAGGCCATCGCCGACGGCCTGGTGTCGCTGCTGACCGCCTGATCCCGGAATCATGGCCTCCGCTATCATCGTGACGATGCGACGGTGGCGAACAGCGCTTGGGGTGGTCGTTGTCGCTCTCTCATTGGGGTCATGCACAGGGGACCAGGCGCGGCCCGAAGGGGATGTCTCCGGCGCCTCGAGCCCCCGGGCGGTCACCGGTGTGGACACCGAGAAGGCGGGACTCGAGCTGAGCGTGCCGTACCGCATCGAGTTCTACACGCACTGCGGGATCGATCTCTGGACCCGCTTCGACGGGAGCTATTGGGACGCGGTGGGCTACAACAACAATTCCGGGAACCCGCCAGAGGGTTTGGGGAACCCACTGGACTTCGGCACCATGACCTTGGTATCCGAGAATGAGGCCCAGTACGTGAGCGAGTCCGGGAAGGTCATCCGGCTGGTTCGAGCCGCGAAGCGACCAAGGGATATGGATTGCTTCTAGCCCTCAGGGCGACATTTCGGGAAGGGCTTAGCAGGAGCGGCACCTGGCAACCGGCCCGCAAAGCCACTACCTCCTACCCCCTCGGGGTGTTTGAGGGGTTTAGGAGATAGCGCCCTCCGAAACGTCGCCCCCCTCCGACCTGCGGTTTCGCGCTTAGACGTGGGCGCGCTCCGCCCGGCCACGGCCCGAGAGGAGCGGCGGGCGGAGCCGACTGAAGTTTCGGGCGAGTGAGGAGGTCGCCATGACATCCTTCGTTCGACGCGCCATCCCGGTGCTTGTCCTGGCCCTCGCCCTCGTGCCGGTCTTGGGCGCCGGTGCGACGGCCAAGGTGACCAAGTACACCTTCAACGACGTCGTCCTGACCGATGCCGACGGGACGGAGATCGTCGGCGAGATCGAGGCCTCGATCAAGGACGTCAACAAGCGCACGACGATGTACTGTGGCTACTTCTCCGACGACTACGAGGAGTCGCTGGGCTACTACTTCGACGACTCCCCGGTCGCCGATCCGACCGAGCAGGACCTCATCGACTTCTGCCTGAGGTGGTTCCCCGACAGGTCCCAGTGAGGTCTCAGCGGCGGGCGACGAAGACCTCCCGGTCGTCGCCCCCCCTCCGGCCCGGCCCTTTCCGAGGCTTCGCCATCGTCTCGATGGCCCTCGCCCGGCCATCGTCTCGATGGCCCTCCCGGCTCGGGTGTTCGAGCCTCGAGTGGGAGTCTCCGCGTCCCTTACACTCGACGTGTGTCAGTCAATCCAAAAGACCTGGCGAGCATCCAGCGGGCTCTGGAAAAGATGTCCGCCCATCTCCGTTCCCCGGTGCTGGAGGCCTTGCCAAGCGGGCTGAAGAGCTCGCCCGGCTACCAGGTTATCTGTGCCTAATCCGAGACACTGGGAAGCGCTGAGGACGTTGGACGACTAAGGGTCTCCGGGGACAACCTTTCCCGCCGGACAGGTTCGCGGGTGCTTAGGGCATTGCCATCTCTCGCCCCGTCCCCGCCGGACCCCGCGGTAGGCGGTTTGCCTATCCACCTGGCACCGTGGCGAACAAGGACAAGGGCGGAAGCAAGAGCAGCAAGAAGGACGCCCAGAAGAGCCTGAAGGAGAAGCGAAAGGCCAAGAAGGGAAAGAAGGCCAGCCGGTAAAAGGGCCCCGCCAACCTGTACACTGTTTTGGAGGGTTCAGTATCGCAGGTCAAACTTCGAGCAGTTCCCTCGCCGGCGATCCAGCCGGAAAGGCCGCCGCCGAACAGAAGGCAGGTTCGGCTTGGCCAAGGAAGGAGGGAATTGCACATGACCACCGGAACCGTGAAGTGGTTCTCCGCCGAGAAGGGCTTCGGCTTCATCACCCAGGACGACGGTGGCCCCGACGTGTTCGTGCACTTCAGCGCGATCCAGGGCGAGGGCTACCGCAACCTGGAAGAGAACATGAAGGTCGAGTTCGACCTCACTCAGGGGCAGAAGGGGCCGCAGGCCTCGAACGTCCGTCCCATCGTGAACCAGAACGCGTAAGCGCCTTCGGGCTGGGTCGGGGCGCGCCGCACGGCGCGCTCTCCCACCCCCCAAGCCGTGCGGCGGAAGGGAGAACGAATGGGAATTGCCCCGGACGTTTACCGAACGGAGCGAGGAACCGTGTGTCGGATCATTCACAACGATGAGGGTGGCCTCCACGTCGAGCTCCTGAAGAACGGAGTGTGGGTTCCCGGCCGGATCGGAATGGCCGGCCTTCGACTCTCACCAGCAACCACGCAGCTCACCGCGGCCGCGATCCGCGAGCTTCCCGCCTAGGCCGCCCGCCGGCACGACCGGTCCGGCCCCCTCCGACCTGCGGTGTCGCGGCTCGGGTGGGCTCAGGTCCCCGAACGGACGTAGGAAGTGAAACAGCCAGGGCTAATTGAGCCATCGCGTGATGAAGCATCTACATTCACGCGCGCAAGGGCACCGAACATGACAGCTGGCTCGACGCCGGCTCTCAATGACGTGAGCCTCCTAGCCCCGGGCCTGGAGCATCAGCCGGGCGACCTCGCTCCGGTTGGCGGTCTTGCAATAGATCACCACGGCCTGCTCGCGTCGAGCCTCTCCATCAGGCCGTTCAGGCGATGTCGGCGGCGGCTCGCTTCTCCTCGTACTTCTTCGCCGTCGCATCGAGCCTTCCCAGGTACATGAGGATGCCGTCCCGAGCCTGTTCGGCCTCCTCCGTGAGGCCGGTCAACTGGTCGAGCTTCCAGTGGCGGAACAAGA
>JBOGWB010000015.1:0-59402 GCA_050693035.1 Actinomycetota bacterium | reverse complement strand
GACCCGTGCGTACGCGGCCAGACGTCGAGCGGAAGGGCTCTCCGCCGCTGAGACGATTCGCTGCCTCAAGCGCTACGTGGCCAGGGAGGTGTACCGATGCCTGGTTGACGAGGCATAGGAGCTTCATCCATGGGTCGGCTGGAGGGCTACCCGGCCCGCAGGGTCCGGAGCACCCGGATCGAGTCGCGGAACGAGGCCGGAGCGCGGCGCGGCTCGACCAGCGGGCCCAGCTCCGACAGAACCGCGTGGCGCAGCCCCACGGCCCTGTAGGAGAGGATCCGGGCACAGATCTGCCGCCACGTTCCGTGGTCGAACGCCTGGTGCACGACCTCGAAGGGGACCTCCTCCATCCACCGCTCGACCTGGGCGGAGTCCAGCCGCGAGGGCACCCAGTCCTGGACTCCTCGGAAGCCCTCCCCCAGCGGGTGGGTCGCGCCGGCCTTGGACCAAACCTCGGCTGGCACGACGAGGGCTCCGAACCGCAGCACGGGCGCTTCGAGCAGGCGGTGGGCCTCGTCGTGGCTATCCGCGAACAGCACCCGCAGGTTGTAGGCGGGGGTGAAGCGGCGGTTCGTCCTCCCTGCCTCCTCCGCGCCCCTGCGGATCGCGGCCAATGCCTCCGCGTACTCGTCCGGCTCCATCTGGTGGGTGGGGTACCAGCCGTCCCCATACCGGCCGGCGATCCGGAGTGTCCTCGGCCTGTGCGCGGCAACCCAGATCGGAGGGAACGTCCCCCGGTACGGACCGAGTCCCATGATCGCCCGGTCCAGCCGGAAGAACCGGCCCTCGTGCGAGACGTATCGGTCGCGAGACCTCCACAGCAGGCGGATCAGATAGAGGGCCTCCTCGAGCCGGGAAGCCTGCCCCTGGTACGAGAGACCGTACGGCTCGATGCTCTCCCGCTCCCCCGCACCGATCCCCAGGACGAATCGTCCCCGCGACAGATGATGCAGCGTGAGCCCGGCCTGAGCGAGCTGGGCGGGGTGGCGGCGGATGGCGTCGCTCACCCCCACACCGAGCAGCGAGCGCCGGGTTCGCTGGCTGAGGGCACCCAGCGTGGGGAAGGGGTCGAACAGCTGCTCGGGATTCCGGGCCATCCTCGCCGCGGCGAAGCGGTGCGGCTCCCACAGCTCCAACGGCATCAGCCCCATCCAGTGGTCGATCGCCCAGAGCGAGGCGGCTCCGGCCGTGTCGAACAGCCGGGCCATGGCGAACAGGAGGCGTGCGGGCGCTCGCCCCCCCACGCCGACACCGACGGCCAGCCCCACGGGACCTCCTCAGGACGTTCCGGGCATCACGAGGACCCGCCCTCGCCGCCGATCCCCGCGATCTGGCGCATCACCGACTGCTCCGGCATGTACCGCGTCTTCCTGCCCTCGAAGAGCTCGCCAACGCGCTCGGCGAGCTCGGCCACCTCCCACCGGGCGTCCTTCTGGAGCTCCGCCACCGCCGTCCACCCCTGGAACAGCTGCACCAGTCCGCCGGTCACGTAGAAGACCTGACCGCTGATCTCGGAGGCCGCCTCCGACAGGAGGTACGCCGCCATCGGCGCCACGTTCTCCGGGTCGAGCGGATCGAACTCCCCCTCGGGCACCTTGAGGTCGCCGAAGGTGCGCTCGGTCATCCTGGTACGCGCGCCCGGAGCGATGGCGTTCACCCGGATGCCGTACCGCTGCATCTCCATCGAGACGATCTGCGTGAAGGCGGCGATGCCCGCCTTTGCCGCTCCGTAGTTCGACTGCCCCACGTTGCCGAGGAGCCCGGAAGTGCTCGACGTGTTCACGACAGCGCCCGCGACGTCCTCACCGGCCTTCGACCGCTCCCGCCAGTGCGCGCACACGGCGCCGGTGCACAGGAACGTCCCCCGGAGATGCACCTTGATGACGGTGTCCCAATCCTCCACCGGCATGGTGAACGACATCTTGTCGCGCAGGATCCCGGCGTTGTTGACCAACCCGTCGATACGGCCCCACGTGTCCAGAGCCAGGCTGAGAAGGCTCTTCGCACCGACCGGCTCCGAGATGTCGTCGAAGTGGGCGACCGCCTCCCCTCCGGCCTCGGTGATCTCCTCAACGACCTGTGAGGCAGGCCGGTCGTCGCGGCCGGTGCCGTCCCACTCTCCACCGAGGTCGTTGACGACGACCCTCGCGCCCTCCCGGGCGATCAGCAGGGCCTCGCCTCGTCCGATCCCCCGGCCCGCCCCGGTGACCGCCACGACCTTCCCATCCAGCATGCCCATGGAAGCCTCCGATCGGTCTGACCGCCAGACGATACCGCGACCCGTGCGACGGACGGAGCCGGCCCGGAAGGGCCGGCTCCGTCGTCCTGCGTCGTGGGAGCTGACTAGCCGGAGTAGAGCCCCACGTCGTCGAAGATCACCCTTCCCGACGTGTTGGTGTCCGTCGCGCTGAACCCGATCAGGACCACCCGAACCTCGGCCACACCGGTCGGGATGGTGACCGACTTCTCCAGCGTGGTGAACCCATCGGTGGACAGCGGAGCGGTGAGGACCTTGACGGTGTCGAGGAGCTGCCCCGCCGCCCCCAGGTAGGCCAGTCCGATCGCCGGGGCCGACGACACGCCGTTCGTGTCCACCGACACGACCAGGTCGAGCGTGTCGCCCGGCGTCACGTCGATCGGCGCGCTCGTCCAGGTCGGCGCCCCGGCCAGGGCAACGCTCCCACCGGTTCCGGTGATCGCGGCCCCGCTCGACCCGTCCGTCCCACCTTCCGAGGACCACGATGCGTCACCGGCGCCCGTGTCCGACGCGCTCCAGGCCGCCGGCCCGCTGCCGTCGGCACTGGCCTGTTCGAACGAGCCGTTGGTGACCTTGTTCCCTTGGATCGTCACCGTCAGCTCGCCGGCGTTGTTCTCCTCGTTCAGCTCTGCGACGTCGGTCAGCCTATCGGCCGTGGCCCGGATAGTGTGCTCACCCCTCACGCCCACCGTGTTCCAGTCCAGGGAGACTTGGACCGAGCCCCCCACCGCGATCGACGGGGTGGCGACGTTGCCGAGCACGGTCTCACCGTCGAGGAGGAACTCCGTCGTCGAGGCGCCCGCAGCCGCGGTCCCCGGGTTGTCGATGGTCGCCGTGAGCGTCACCGTCCGACCCTCGCGGGGCTTCGCGGAGGCCGTCAGATCCGACACCGTGAGATCGGGGAGCCGCGGCGGGCGCTGGTAGTTCACCAGGTTCAGGAAGGCCTGCCAGCCGGCGAACGTCAGCGCGTACGAGGCCAGACCGAACCGCATGTCGCGCGGGCCGCTTGGCCGGAAGTTCGGGTCGGGCAGCAGCGCCCCCGCGATACGGATGACGCCGTCGCCCAGCCGCCGCTCGCCGAGTCCCACACCGGCGCCGAGGAGCGCGGAGGTGCATTCCGCCGGGTTGGCCTTACCGCACCCATCCTCCCAAGCATCCCGGGTCACGAAGAACTGGTTGATCTTCGCTTCGGCCACTCCGTCGAGGGTGGCGTCCGGCGAGTATCCGAGCGGCGCGGCCTCGACCACCTGCCGGGCGGTGCCACCGGCCGTACCCGGCAAGCAGATGTCTCTCGCCAGGGTGTCGGTGGTGTCCGGCGTGCACAGGTTCCCCCTCCCGAACACCTCCAGGTCGAACCGCGGCACCGCGCCACGACCACCGGGCTGGTTGGACCGGATCTCCGCCGAGCCCGTGGCGATGCCCAGGGCCTTCAGGCCCCGGAGAGCGCCGTCGGTAAGTACCAGGTTCCCGCCATCGTTGGCGAACGCTGCCAGGGCGCCCGTGTACTGGTCGAACTGCGCCGCGCTCCACTGGCTCTCCCCTCCGTCCCCGCTGGGATCGGGCTCCAGCGGGGGATCTGAGAAGAACTCCACGTGGACGTCCACGGGCTGCGGCGCGGCGGCGAAGTTGTCGATGCGGATCCGCCACCGCCCGGGTTCGGGCGTGGTGACGGTGATCTCCTCGCCGTTCGCGACGAAGGTGCACTCGCACCCCCGGTCCACCCACTTCCCGTTGAAGAACTCCTCCACGTAGACGTCCCAGTCGCTGGGGATCTCCCACGAGCTCGTCGCCACGATCCGGTCGTTGTCGAACCCGTCCGCCTGGCCGAGCACGTCGAACTCGTGGACGGCGTCGCCGCCCGACAGCGGGTCCCCGCCCAGGACCTGGAAGCTGAAGGCGTCCTGCGGCGGCCCGGTGAACGGAGGCTCAGGCTCCGGAACGAAGCCGGGCATGAAGTCGTCCACCACCACGAGCGAGTCGAACCCGTCAAGGACCCCGGGGTTGGCGAGGATCTCGTCTACGGTGACCGGGGTCAGCTTCTCGCCTCCCGCCGAGACGAACTCGTTCAGGTCGTCGAAGAAGTCCATCGACGACGCGGAGATCGCGGTCTGGCCGGGGCTCGCCTCGGCCTCGACCGGATTGAAGTCGATCTCCAGGCGGACCGGGCCCCCGGCGCCGCTGGAGACGTGGACCCGCCACCGCCCCGGAACGGGATCGTTGGCGGAGACGGTCTGGCCGGCCTGGAGATACAGGTCCGGAGATCCGCCCTGGCCGAAGTGGGTCGCCACGGTCTGCCACTGCTGTTCGATGAACGTCTGCAGGGAGATCCGAGGCAGGGATCCGGTCGAGATCCCGTCGGCGTTGAGGAACGTGGCCTCCACCGTGATCCCGCCGTTGAAGACCCCCCGATCGGGTCCGCGCACGTCGAACTCGAGGGTCGGCGCGGTCCCCTGCATCACGAACCGGCCGCCGCCGCAGTCCACCTCGTTCACGCAGGGCACGAGGGTGTCGATGTCGTTCTGCGCGGGAAGGCCAGGGTTCTGGGGTCGATCGGAGGCCTCGACCTCGAGCCGCTCGGGGTTGAACACATACCCGATCTTTCCCGGCGGCTCGTACACGAAGTCGGAGTCCTGCTCGGTGACCATGGAGGCGATCTGCGAGTAGATCAGCCCCTTGTTCCCGTCCACGTGCATCTGCTCGTTGATGGGGTCGTACACGTTGTTCGGAGTGATGTGGGACATCGACATCTCGTTGTCGATGCCCACGGCGTTCAGGCCGAGCGGCGAGTCGAACCAGTCGCCGAACCCTCCGGTGATCTGGTAGCCGATGGTGTCGACCACCGTGCCCCACTGGTCCGCGAAGCAGTATGGGAAGTTGCCGCTCGTCACCAGGATGTTGTGGTTCGGGCACTCCTCCCCGGGGTCGTTCACCCCGTTCCGGTTGGCGTCAGCGATGTACGGGGACCACGAGAGCCGGTTGGTCTGGTCCTCCCAGGCCCGCAGCGACTGGTCCACCGTGGAGAAGTTCTTCCGGAAGTCGCGCTCCCCGGCGCCGATGAGGGTGAACGAGAACGCCACCGCCAGGAGCTGCCCGTGGAGGTCGATGCCCCCGGCGAATCGGTTCCCGGACGTGTTCTTCCGGATTCCTGTGAGGACCTCCGAGTACGCCTTGGTCTCCGGCTCGGACCCGGGCGAGTATGGCCGGTACGAGTAGCCGATCGTGGGCCAGTCGCGGTTCAGGTCGACGCCGTTGCCGTTGTAGCGCTGGTAGTACACCCCGCCTTCACCGGCCTCACCACGCCGCCATCCGTCCGGGTTCGGAGGGACGAAGTAGATCACCGACCGGCTCAGCACGTCCCCAGCCGTGGGGACCTCGTGGCTGGTGGGCGTCTCCACGATCTCCTTGGGGAACGGCCCCTCGACGGCGCATGCCGGAGCGGCGGTCGGGTCGTACTCGCATGCGGCCCAGGTGATGAGGTCCTCCATGGCCCGGATGCCGCCCTCCAGTCCGGCCCGCTCGATCCCGTGGATGGACAGGCTGTAGGCGAAGTGAAGCCGGTCGGCCTCCGGGATCGGCGATTGCGCGTCGGTCACCTTGAACAGGTACAGGGGCCGGCGCTCGCGAGAGAGTACCTGCGGGTTGCCGTCCTCGTCCAACCCGAAGAGGTTCGGGATGCCCGCCGACTTGTAGTTGCCGTTGTCGTAGGCCTCGTCCAGCCGGATCACCTGGAGGAACCGGGGGTACTTCTGCTCCAGGAACTCCGATCCGGCGATGACCTCGTCGTAGCCGAGGAACTGCTCCGCGCACACTTGTCCCTTGGCATAGGGAGAGACCCCGTCGGGTGTGTCCTTGACCCCGTCCCCGTCGCTATCGGGGACGCCGAAGGCCAGGCATCCCTGGGGGTCCGGAAACACGCGGCCGTACGCTAGATGCTCCGCGTCCGTGGTGGCGACGGGATTCGGAACCGCCTGGGCGCCCGGAGGTACCGCCGAGAGGAACGCCGACAGGACCAGGACGGCCAGAGCCGAGGTGTGGATCTTCCGGAGCTTCATTCCTTCCCTCCCTCTCCCAGGAAAAGCTGCCCCCGCGTGCGGCACGTGTGCCACAGGCGCCCCGTGGTGCGCAGGGCTAGTAAGTTTTAACTATCGCCACTCGCTTTGTCTAGCTGGAAATGCCCACTTTGGGTGACCCGTACGGTGAAAGGAGAGCGAGCGGACCGGGCATCCCACGGGAAAGGATTCGCCCTGGTCAACACGATTCCTGCCTCGGCGGAGTCGAAGCCGGGTGCGCTGCTCACGGAGAGTGGCCCGCGTCGGCGGGGCACGGTAGGCTACGCGCCCGATGCAGGAAGTCGCCAATGCCGCCGTGGAGGCAGCGAAGAAGGCCGGCGCCGACTACGCCGATGCCCGCTACATCCGCGAACAGTCCGAGGGGCTCACCGTCCGCAACCAGGAGATGGAGGGCATCGACCGGTCACGGTCGGAGGGCCTCGGAGTGCGCGTCCTGGTCAACGGGTACTGGGGCTTCGCCGCCTCGGCCCGGATCGGCGAGCGGGACATCGAGCGGACCGCCTCGCTGGCCACGGAGATCGCTCGGGCGGCCGCCCGGCTCCCCGGGGAACCGGTCAGGCTGGCCCCGGTGGAGCCCGTCACGAACCGGTGGGCCACCCCCGTCCAGGAGGACCCGTTCACCGTGTCCCTGGACGAGAAGGTATCCCTCCTGATGGAGGCAACCCGGCGGATGCAGGGCGCCAAGGGGCTGGCCTTCGCGGAAGGATCGCTGGACTTCTTCCGCACCCGGGTGGCGTTCGCCTCGTCCGAAGGTGCCGCCATCGAGCAGGAGATCACGCACTCCGGAGGAGGGATCGAGGCCACGGCCATCGGGGACGGAGAGCTCCAGCGGCGGTCCTTCCCGAACTCCTTCCGGGGGCACCACGCTGCGGCTGGCTACGAGCACATCAGAACCCTCGGCGTGATCGAGGAGGCGGAGCGCGTGGCCACCGAGGCGTTGGAGCTCCTTTCGGCGCCTGACTGCCCGAGCGAGGAGACCACGCTCATCCTCGACAGCCAGCAGATGGTGCTCCAGGTGCACGAGTCGATCGGCCACCCCATCGAGCTCGACCGGGTGCTCCGGATGGAGGAGGCCTACGCGGGGACCTCCTTTCTCTCTCTCGACGACCGGGGGAAGCTGCGGTACGGCTCCGACAAGGTCTCCGTGACGGCCGACGCTTCCCTTCCCGGAGGGCTCGGCACCTTCGGCTACGACGACGAAGGCGTGCCCGCCCAGCGCGTGGCGATCATCGAGGGCGGGGTGTTCCGGGACTTCCTGTCGAGCCGGGAGACCGCTGCCGCCATCGGCGCCGGCTCCAACGCCACCATGAGAGCGGACGGCTGGGAGAACCTTCCGCTCATCCGGATGACGAACATCAGCCTCGAGCCGGGGGAGGGAACGCTGGCCGAGCTGATCGGGGACACCAAGGACGGCATCTTCATGTCCACCAACACCTCGTGGTCGATCGACGACAAGCGGGTGAACTTCCAGTTCGGAACGGAGATCGCGTGGCGGATCAAGGAAGGGAAGCTCACCGAGATGTACCGGAACCCCAACTACACCGGGATCACGTGGGAGTTCTGGGGCTCCTGCGACGCCGTATGTGGCCCCGAAGAATGGACGGTCTGGGGCACCCCGAACTGCGGCAAGGGGCAGCCCGGCCAGGTGGCCCGGGTCGGGCACGGCACGTCCCCCGCCCGGTTCCGGAACGTCCGGGTGGGAGTGCGGGGCCGATGAGCGAGCCGATCGGACGCGACGACGTCCTCGAGATCGGCCGGGCGGCCCTGGAGACCGACGGCGCCGAGGCGGTGGAGGTCCTGTTCGCCCACGAATGGGGCGGCCTCACCAGATTCGCCGACTCCTCGATCCACCAGAGCACCTGGCGGGAGGACACGTTGGTCAAGGTGCGAGTGGTGAACGGTGGCAGGGTGGGCGTGGCCACCACGAACGACTTCTCCAAGGACGGCGCTGCCCGGGCGGGCCGGGACGCGCTCGAGCTGGCGCAGACTGCGGCGCCAGACCCGCTGTTCCCCGGCCTGGCCCCCCCGGAGGAAGTCCCGAAGAAGCCGGATGGCTACGACGAGGCCACCGCTCGGATGTCGCCCCAGGAGCGCGCCGAGGCGGTGGCGGTCCTGGTGGACCAGTGCGGTGACGGCTTCCACGCGGCGGGCGCCTACGACACCACGGCATCCGAGGTGGCCGTGGTCAACAGCGAGGGCCAGGTCAGCTACGACATGTCCACCCAGGCCACGCTCACCACGGTCATCTCCGGGGGCGAGGGCGGCGCGGGCTTCGCCGAAGTCATCGGCGGGAAGATCGGTGACATCGACCCCTCCGAGATAGGAAGGCGGGCCTTCGCGAAGGCCCGGGACAGCCAGCGTCCGCGAGATCTGGAGCCCGGCACGTACGAGGTCGTCCTGGAACCGAACGCCGTGTCAACGTTGGTGGGATTCCTCGCGTACCTGGGGTTCGGCGGGAGGTACCTGGCCGAGGGGAAGTCCTGCTTCTCCGGCCGGATCGGCGAGAAGCTCATGGCCGACGACATCACCATCTACGACGACGCCCTCTCCCCGCTGACGCTGGGGCTCCCCTTCGACTACGAGGGCACACCGAAGCACCGCGTGGATCTGGTAAAGGAAGGAGTCATCCTCGGCGGCGTGCACGACCGGCGCAGCGCCGGGCAGATTGGTGGGGAATCGACGGGCCATGCCCTCCCCCCTCCCAACCCGGAAGGCCCCTTTCCCCTCAACCTGTTCGTCCAGCCGGGACGGGCCAGCATCGAGGACATGATCGCCGAGACCGAGAGGGGACTCCTCGTCACCCGCTTCCACTATTCCAACGTCGTGCACCCGAAGGAGGCAATCATCACCGGGATGACCCGCGACGGCACCTGGCTCATCGAGGACGGGGAGATCAAGGAGCCCGTGAAGAACTTCCGGTTCACCCAATCCGTCATCGAGGCCCTCCGCGACGCGCAGATGGTCGGAAGAGAGACGGAACTCGCCAGCGAGTTCTTCTTCGCGGCCTCTCGGGTCCCCGCTCTCAAGATCTCCGCCTTCCGCTTCACCGGCAAGAGCGACCACTAGGCCGATACCTTCCGGCCCCGCCGGGCGTCTTCGTAGGTGGATGATGGGCGTGCGAACCGTGGCCCGGAGCGAGAAGCGGCTGGGGAACCGGCGGGCTCTCCCGCTACTCGAGGATGCCCTCTCGGAGGGCGATGGCCACGGCCTCGGTGCGGTCCCGCGCCCCGAGCCGCTGGAAGATCCGCTCCATGTAGTTCTTCACGGTGTGCTTCGAGAGCCGGAGCTCTCGGGCGACCTCCGCAGTGGAGTACCCCTCCGCGACGAGGCTCAGCACCTCGCGCAGGCGAGGGGTCAGAACCGGCGCTTCTGCCCGCGCAGTCATGTTGGGGAGCCTACTCACCGCCTTTCGAGGCACCAGTCGCCATTTAGACCGACGGGATGGGCCATTTGTGGGACATCCGCGGTGAAATCTCCTGGCCCTCGTCGGGTAGTCCGGACAGCCGTGGACTCTCCATCCGATATCGTTCGCCGAGATGTCCCTGACCCTGGCCCTCCTCGGCGCGGGTGCCCTCCTCCTGTACCTCGGAGCGGAGGCCGCGGTCCGGGGCGCCTCCGGGCTCTCTCGGGCGCTGGGGATTCCCGCGTTCGCCCTGGGAGCCCTGCTCTTCGGCGTGGACGTCGAGGGCCTCGGGGCGACCGTGGTCGCCGCGGGTCGCGGCCAGACCGAGATCGCCGCCGGAGGGTCCTTCGGCACAATCCTGTTCCTGTTCAGCGTCGCTTTCGGCGCCGCCCTGCTGATGGCCAGGAGCCCGGTGCCCTCCCCTTCCCCCGCGATGGTCGCCCTTCCGGCGCTCCCCGTCGTGGCCTGCGCCGTGGCCATCTCGGACCGGTTCGTGTCCCGGTGGGAGGGAGCGCTCCTGGTGGTGATCTACGGGGCCTACGTGGTCCTGGTGATCCTCCGGGGCCAACGAGCCGACCAGCCGACTGCGGCCGGGGCCGCCGACCGGCCCGGATGGACTGGATCCGCGGTCCTGACCGGAGGGGGCCTGGGCCTGGTCTACCTGGGAGCCACGCTGCTCGTCGCCGGGGGCGGCCGGCTGGTGGACATCACCGCGCTCTCAGCCGGGTTCATCGGCGCCGCGGTGGTGGGCATCCTGGTGAGCCTGGACGAGGTGCTGCTGGAGGTCCTGCCGATCCGCCGCGGGGAGCCGGAGCTGGCCACCGGAAACCTCTTCGGGACCCTGGCGGCCTTCACCACCGGCGTGCCTGGCGTGGCCGCCCTGGTCCGTCCCCTGGTCCTTGACGGGGCCGCCGCCGCGGCGTTCCTGGCAGTCGCTCTGCTCTATTTCGTGGTGGGCACGGCCTTCCTGGCCCGCGGAACGGCTGGGCGCCTCCTCGGCGGGACGGTCCTGGTCATCTACGCTGCGTGGCTCGCTCTCACTTCCATGGCGTAGGGCGAACCCCCTACGGCGGCGCGTGGGGCCGGAGGCCGACGATAAACCTGGACCGTCCGACGGCCGATATTCCGATGCATGAAGCCCCGGCTCGATCGACGGGCCCGCTCCGCCGCAATCCTGGCAGCGGTGGCCCTGGCCCTGACGGTCCTCCTGTCCCAGGCCGCCCTGGCAGCTTCGCCCGGGTCCTCGGGGAAGTCCGGCACGGAGAAGGCTGGGAAGGCCCCCAAGGGGAGCGACAAGCACTCCCCCGGGAAGACGGACCTTCCCCCGGGGATGGGCGGCACCCCGCCCGGCAAGGGCGGTACCCCTCCGGGGCAAGCCGCGAAGGAGCCATCTCCCAGTCAGCCCGGACCCCCTTCCGGGGGCTCCGGAAAGAGCGATCAACCCTCCCAACCGAAGTCCCGGCGCGGGCCCGGGCAGGGCACCTCGCCGGCCACGGGGAGCATCTCCTCGCAGGACGCCGGCGACCGCAGCCGAGGCACGGCAGCCCCTGCCCGGGCCCGCAGCCGCGCCGTGGGCAGCCCCCTCGGCGGGCCTGACTGGTTCGGCTCCCGCGAGGCCCATGAGATGACCTTCGCCGCCAGGGAGTTCACGGCTCCGGTCGACGCCCTCATCGAGGCGGGCCGGGACATGGCCTTCCCGCTGGGCCTGGCCCTGCTGGTGGTGCTGTTCCTCATCTTTCAGGGGGCCGTGGACAGGCGGGATCCGAAGCTCGCCGTCTCTCCCCTGAGCCAGAACGAGATCCTGAGCTTCGAATGAGCGGCCGGCCTCCTGACCGGCCGAATGGCAGCTCCTCCCAACCGAGCGGCCTCGTGCCGCTGGCCGACCGCACCAATTACATGCAGATGCTACGAGGGGCGCTCTCTCTGGTCGCCCTGGCGACCGGGGCGTTCGCCTCCGCGATCGTCGACGTTCCTCTGGACCAGGTGGCCCTGGCCACGGTGCCCTACCTCTTCCTGTCGCTCGGTCTCGAGATGATCCGGCGTTCTGGCAAGGGCAGGGGTCTCAGACTCGTCGGCGCCTCCCTCCTCGTCGACGGCGTGTATCTCGCATGGATCACCTATCTCACGGGTGGGACCGAGAGCCCATTCCGGTTCCTCATCTATCTGCACCTCATGTCGGTCACCCTCCTCGCGTCCTACCGCACCGGACTCAAGATCGCCCTGTGGCATTCGCTGCTCTTCTTCGTGGTGTTCTACGCCCAGGCCGCGGGCCTCCTGGAACCGACCGAGTCCACGACCGCCGCCCTCGCCGACGGCGCCTCGCACCTCCGTGCGGCCTCCGTCCTCAACGTGATGGCCTTCTGGCTGGTGGCCCTGGGTACCGCGTTCTTCTCATCGCTGAACGAGCGGGAGCTCCGAAGGAGGCGCGCGGACATCGAGTCGTTGGCGGCCATGGCGGCGGAACTCGACGAGACCACGGAACCGGACGCCATCGCCCGCATCCTGTTGAAGACCGTCCGGGAAGCCTTCGGTCTCGAGCCCGGCATCGTCCTGGCTTCGGACCGAACCAACCGGTCGCGGCTCGTCCCGTTGGGCGCGGACCTGGCCGACGAGGGCCGTGTCGGCATCGATGCCGTCGTCAAGAAGGCGTGGGAGAGCCGCGAGGTCGCCCTGGTGAAGGCCCTGGACCCGAAGTCCGACCCGCAGCTCGCCGTGCTCCTCCCCGAAGCGAGGTACGTGGTGGTGGTCCCCCTGATCGCGGAGGGACGCCCGCTCGGGGTGCTGGCCGTGCAGAACTCGGGCCTCACCAGATCGACCATCGAGCTCCGAGTGGTCACCGTGCTCGCCCAGCTCGCCTCACACGCCGCCCTCGCCCTGCGCAACGCGTGGCTCCTCCGGGACGTGCGGCAGATGGCCGAGACGGATCCGCTGACGGGCTTGGCCAACCGCCGGACGTTCGACAGGTATCTGGAGAAGGAGCTGTCGCGGGCCCGCCGCCGAGGCGACCCGGTCAGCCTGGTGATGATCGACATCGATCACTTCAAGGCGTTCAACGACACGTACGGACACCAGGCCGGCGACGAGCTCTTGCAGGCCGTGGCCCGAACTCTCAGCCGCGCCGCGCGGGACTTCGACCTCGTCGCGCGGTACGGAGGGGAGGAGTTCGCGGTCATCCTGCCCACCTGCTCCTGGGAGGATTCGCTGTTGGCGGCGGACCGTCTCCGAAAGGCCGTCGGGAAGGCCCGGTCCCACGCCCCCGTCACCGGAAGCGCCGGCGTGGCCAGCTTCCCGGCGCACGCGGCCGATGGGGCCACGCTCATCCGCGCGGCGGACATCGCGCTCTACGAGTCCAAGAAGGCGGGAAGGGACCGGGTCACCCGGTGGATGCCGCCGGGCGACCCGCAGACCGAACCCTCGGCGCCCGTCGTGGAAACATTGGGCCGGGAAGAGCCGGGGAGGAAGCGCGCCCGGCACCCCATCCCCCTCCGGAGGGGCCGGTCGGCGAAGCGCGGCTGAGCGCCCGCAGCTACCGGCCGGCCAGCAGCCGCCTGAGGTACTCGACCAGCTCCATCCGTCGCTCGGCCAGAGCCCGCGCCTTCCCCGCCACTCCCGTGGAATACAGCGTCTCGATCACGGCGGCGAACCCCCTCCGCCGGACCTCGTCGTAGGGGTACCACCAGCCGACCGGCACCCGACCGGAGTCCTCCGCCACCAGCCGCTTGTCGACCATCTCGTAGAGCCCGAACTTCGAGTGGGTCACTCCGCTACCGGAGTCCTTGATCCCGCCCCACGGCGTTTGAGCCGCGGCCCGCGAGTAGGCGTGGTCGTTGATCCACACCATGCCGGCGTCGATCCGCTCGGCCAGGGCCCGGCCTCGACGCGCGTCGTGGGTCCAGACGCTGGCTCCGAGGCCGTAGCGGGTGTCGTTGGCCAGAGCAACCGCCTGCTCCTCGTTCTCGAACCGCATCACCGGGAGAACCGGCCCGAAGGTCTCCTCCCGCATGATCTGCATGGAGTGGTCGACCCCGGTGAGAACGGTCGGCGCCAGGAACCGACCGGTGAGTCCGGGGACGTCCACCGGACCGCCGCACTCGACCACGGCGCCGCGGGACACCGCATCGTCCACGTGGGCGAGAGCCTTCCCGTACTGATCCTCGTTGAGGAGCGGACCGATCTGCGTGTTCGGGTCCTTGGGATCTCCGGGGCGAAGAGCCTCGGCCGCCTCGACGACTCGGGCCACATACTCCTCGTAGATCGTCCGGTCCACATAGACCCGCTCGATAGCGGCGCACGTGTGGCCGGCCGAGCTCATCGCGGCCCACAGGGTTCCGGTCACCGCGCGGTCCAGGTCGGCGTCGGCGCACACGATGGCCGGGTCGTTCCCCCCGAGCTCCAGGACCACCGGCTTCCCATGGCGGGCGGCGGTCTCCATCACCTTCCGCCCGGTGGCCACGCTGCCGGTGAAGAAGATCTTCCGGACCGAAGCCGCCTCGCACAGCGCCGCTCCCGTCGGGCCGACGCCGTGGATGACCCGGAGCACTCCCTCGGGGACGCCGGCCTCCAGGAACACCTCCGCGAGGAGGTCGCCGCACAGCGGCGTGTGCTCGGACGGTTTGAGGATGACCCCGTTGCCCGCGACCAGGGCCTCGGCCACCTCCCCGCCCGGGAGGAGCAGCGGGTAGTTCCAGGGGGCGATGATGCCGACCACGCCCAGCGGCGAGTACAGGATCCGGTGCCGCTTGTGCTTGAGGATCGGCTGCGGGTCGCGCACCCGCTCGGGCGAGAGGTACCGGTTCCCGAAGCGAGCGATCCAGTCCACCGCGACGATCAGCGCTCCGACGTCCGCCGCCGTGGACTCCATGATGGTCTTGCCGTTCTCCCGGGTCACCGCCAGCGCCAGCTCGTCGAAGCGCCGGAGCATCACCTCGACGGCCCGTCCCACGATCCGGCATCGTTCACTCAGCGGGACCAGAGCCCAGCCTTTTTGCACCCGAGCGACCTCTTCCGCAACGATCTCGACCTGCTCGGGCGGGGTGACCGGGACCGTCCCCAGGACCTCCCCGGTGGCGGGGTCGCGGGACTCGAGCACGTCGGCCTTCGTCGCGCCGCGAGATCGACGGCTCTCGGTGGCCCGTGCCACGGAGTCCTTCTCTCAGAGCCCCTTGCGGGACTTCAGCCGGGCGAACTCCTCCGGGTCGGTGGTCTCCGACCCCATGCGCACCGGATCGTACCGGGTGCCGTGACAGTCGGATGAGCCGGTGGCCACGAGCCCGAGCCCGCGGGCCATCGCTCGGTACTTGGCTCGGGCAGCGACGTCGTGGTCGGGGTGGTCCGCCTCCAGGCCGTCGAGCCCGGCCTCGGCCATCCGCTCGATCAGCTCGTCCGGGACGGGAAGCTCCCCCCGCCACCGGAGTCCGGGGTGTGCCAACACCGCCACGCCTCGCGCTCGCTTCACCAACGCCAGCGCGTCGAGCGAGTCGAGCGCGTGCTTCTCCACGTACGCCCGTCCGCCCGTCCCAATGAGCTCGTCGGTGAACGCGTCCTCCAGCTTCGGCACCACGCCCGCCTCCACCAGCGCCTGGGCGATGTGAGGCCGGCCGATGTTCTTCCCCTCGGCGATCTCGCTGACGCGTTCGAAGGTGATCGGGAAGCCGAGCGCCTGGAGCTTCTCCACCATCCGCTGTCCGCGGGTCCAGCGGTCCTCCCGGAGCCTGCGCAGCTCGCCCTGGAACTCCTCGTCCTCGACGTCGGGCCAGTAGCACAGGAGGTGCACCGGGCCGTGCTCGTACACCGTGGAGAGCTCCACGCCGGGGACGACCTCGTCGAGTGGCGTCAGCTCGGCGGCCGCTTCAGCCTCGGCGAGGCCCTCCGTGCTGTCGTGGTCGCTGATGGAGAGCACGGACAGGCCCCGCTCGACGGCGAAAGCTACGGCCTCGGCGGGGGTGAAGGTCCCGTCGGAGTAGATGGTGTGGGCGTGGAGGTCGATCCCCGGCACGACGCCCATCGTAGCGTCGGCCGCGGATGGGCCGCGTTCCTACCGGTCAGTAGGGCGTTTGGCGGACAAGGAGTTCCGGACAAGCGCGTCGAACCCTCCAATAGAGCCGCAGGAAGACGGCCCTCACCCCGGAGGGACCCGAAGCGGCCCGGACGACGATCAACGGGATCGCCATGAACCTAGCCCGCACACGCCTCACGCTTGCAGAAGCCGACGGACTGGTCCTCGCACCGGTGGACGAGGCCGGCCCGTGGCAGGCGGTCCGGGTCCTGCGGGCGGCCATGCAGACCCTCCGCGCAGATGGGTGGTCCCCCGAGGGGCTTTTCCTCACGGCGCTGGACCGGGACGGCCGGCTCCTCCCTGCCCGCGACCCCAACGCCGCCGTCCTCATCCTCGGCTACCGCCTCACCGCCTAGCCTTCCGGTCCACGGTGCCACTCCCCCATAGCCCGAACTAACCAAACGCCTGGACCTTTCGTGTCGGCCCATCCATCCGACTAGCCATCGAAAACTCAGCCGCTAACCTTCAGGACAGCGAGTAGTTCGGCGGTCACCGAAGACTCAGAGCCCGCCTGATCGGAGGTCCGCCGAGAGAGGTCGGACGCATGCGGGCAAGCCAGGCAGTCACCTCTCGACGCATCCTCGGACTGGTCGTCGCTCTCGTCGCCAGCCTCACTTCCTCAATCCCGACATCGGCGGCCACACCCGAGGTGGTGGTTGCCTTCCCACCGCCGGCGGCTCCTTCGGAGGAGCAGCGGGAGTTGGTCGACGCTCCCGGCGGCGACTACGGGAAGGAGGAGCCGAGGCCGCTCCCGATGCTCGACGGGAAGTCGCCGCAAGCGATCCTCGACAGGCTCGAGGGACGGACGGCCGTCTCGGCCATCGAGACCGTCCACCGGTTCGACTCCGGTCCGTTCGCCGGGACCGAGCACGTGGCGGAGGTCACCTCCGGCCCGGCCAACTTCCTTGACGCAAGCGGCAACTGGAGACGGATCGACCCGACGCTGGTCCCGGTCGAAGGGGGATACCGAAACGGCGCCGGGCCCTTCACGGTGTTCTTCCCTACCTCCCCGACCGAGCGCACGCCAATCGGCCTTTCGCTCCCGGAAGGGGAGTTGCTGCTGAGCTTGGACTCGGCCTCTCCGGGACTTGCCGTCTCGGCCCAGGACAACGCCCTGATTTACGCCGGAGCACTCGAGGACACCGATTTCGTGTTCACCGTGGGCTACGAAGGATTCAAGGAGGAGATCGTCCTCAAATCTCGCTCCGCGCCGGCAACGGTCTCGTTCCTCCTCGCGGCGACTGGACTGACCCTTCGGAGCGAGGCCGACGGTGCCATCTCCGTATTGAGCGGTGAGGAAACGATCGGCGTGTTCCCCGCTCCATGGGTGCAGGACTCAGCGATCGACCCGATCAAGGGAGAGGGAGCCTCGGGGCCGGTCACTCAGACTCTTGCCGATCTGGGCGGGAGCCGCTACCGGATCGAAGTGGCGGTAGACAAGGAGTGGCTCGCCTCTCCCGCACGGATCTTCCCGGTCATCATCGACCCCACCAACGTCACCAAGTTCCCCAGCCGCGACGCCTACGTGAGCGAGGTGTTCCCCGGCACCAACTACGGCACCTCGACCGAGCTGAGGATCGGGAGCTACAACGGCGACGGGTCCGCCACCCACCACTCCTACGTGTCGTTCGACATCTCGGCCCTCAAGGACTCCAATCGGCAGGTGTACGACGCTCAGTTCATGATGTACAACTTCCACTCCGGCTCGGGTTCGGCCACCACGGAGGCGGTCCGAAGGGTCGACGGCTCGTGGTTCGAGACCGGGATCACCTGGAACAACAGGCCGGCGGTGGGTTCGACCGACTGGGCCGCGCCCTCCGGGTGCGGGGCCAACTACTCCTGCGACCCGTGGCACTCCTGGCAGCTGTGGGACCTCTTCGAGGTGTGGATTCAGGACACCCAGCCGAACCAGGGGCTCCGCCTTCACGGGCCGTCGCCCCACCCCCAGTCCTACAAGAAGTTCTACTCCGACGAGCAACCGGACATCGGCGGAGTGGACGTCCGGCCACGGACATACATCACGTACAACGATCCGCCGACGATGGCGTCGCTCAACCTCCCGGGCGGACAGGCGATCATCGAGACGGAGTCCCCCACCCTCAAGATCGTCTCCTCTCCCAAGGTCACCGATCCCAACGACGACGACGTGTACATGAAGTACGAGCTGTCCCTGACCCAGGACTTCGCGGCCATCGAGCTGAACTCGGGATGGCTGGAGAAGACCTACTCCTGGGTGGTCCCCGCCGGATCGCTCAAGGACGGGCAGACCTACTACTGGCGGGTCAAGACCTCCGATCTGCTGACCATGCCGGGGCGCCACCCTGACCCCATCGTCCAGACCTCTGGCCAACGCCACTTCACCGTGGCCCTCAAGAAGTGGGGCGAGGACGAGCGGTGGGCCATGTGGCGGACTTCCCTCGGGAACGGCATGTCCATGGCGGTGAACGAGGCCAACGGGAACCTGTACCTCGACTACCCACTGGACTCGCTCACAACGCCGGTGGGTCCCCTGGATCTCCGGCTCACCTACAACTCCCAGCAGACCTCGGACTCCGACTTCGGGGAGGGGTGGAACATCTCCGCTGGCCCCGGCCAGGACGACAGCGCCCGGCCCACGAAGCTCACCGAGCCCTCCTACGGCGGAGCTCTGATCAAGCTGGCCAACGGGAACAAGCTGTACTTCCCCCACATCGCCGGAAGGCGCTACGGCTCGGTGGGCCAAGGGGCCGGGCTCGTTACCAAGGGGGGCACGGACGCCTCACCGTCGTGGGTGTACCGGTCTCCCACGGGAGGCCGGTACCGATTCGACGACGCTGGCAAGCTCACCTCGGGCAAGGGCTCCACCGACGACTGGTCCAAGCCGGGGTTCGACTTCTTCTATGACGGAGGAGGCAAGCTTGAGCGGATCCGGGACCCGCTACTCCGGGAAGTCACGATCACGTGGGTTTCGGGTCGCCCCACGTGCATTCACGCGTGGACGGGGTGGGAATGGAAGCTCACCACCGATGGGACGACCGGGAACCTCCTCGAAGTGACCGAGCCCGCAACCGGGAGCACCTGCGCCGCACCCGCCGCCGGTGCGCCGAAGGTCAAGTTTTCGTACCTAGGGACGGACCTGACCAAGATCAGGGATGGGGAGACATACGCGAGTCCGGATGCAGACGCTACCCAAATCACCTACCAAGAACTGATACAAGGAAAGCCGCCGCAGGTGAAGGAAGTCTTCCTGCCGGGCCAGACGGCACCAACGTCTTTCTCGTTCCGCGGTGGATGGACCGGGTCGATCGCCGGCGGCCTCGATGTAGAGGATCCTCGTGGTCCGGGCACGCCCGGAGACGCCTTCGACTACGAGACGCAGATCGACTTCAACATCGCTGGCCTCCCCATCCAGATCTCGGGGCCTCGCGACCAGAACGGGATGTGGCCAAAGACGACGATGCTCTGGGACACGAACGGCAACCTGGTGTGCAAACGCACTCCGGCCCAGAACGCCGTTCGTACGGGATGCAACGACCCCGCCAACCCGACGATTCCCTTGGGCCATGGTCAGGCCGACGGCCTGCAGACCGACTACACGTACCAGACCCGCGCCCCCTTCCTGGTGAAGACCGAGACGGGTTCCGCTCCCAACGCCGACGGCTCTGGCGCCCGGGCCCTCACCACGTACGCGTACGACGAGGACTCGGGGGCCCCGTGGGCGGAGCTCTACGCCGAATACTTCACCAATACCTCGCTGTCGGGGATGCCGGCGGGCGCGGGCTTTCAGTCGAGTCTGGACAAGGACTGGCAGTCGGGCGCCCCCCAGTCCCTGGAGGAGCTCACCCCGCCGGTGACCAACAACTGGACCATGCGCCTGACCGGGCGGATCACCTTCGCCGAGGAGGGGAAGTACCAGTTCCGGGTGACCACCGACGCAGACGCCGGGGTCCGACTGGTGGTGGGGAGCTACCAGGTCCTGGACTGCTGGGCAGACACCACCCCGTGCGAGGGGGAGGACGAGCACTACAAGTACTACCCGAGCACCAAGGACTTCGCCCTGGAGTACGTCGAGCGGACCGATAACGCCCGGCTCAAGCTGGAGTGGGATGGGGGGCCGGCCAACCAGTGGGCGGTACTTCCTATCTCCATCACCAAGCCGGACATGAACCTCTTGGCCACGGCTGCCGATCTTCTGGGAACCACGACCTACACATACGGACCGGGGGACAAGGCGAAGCGCCGCCTGACCTCCGAAACCCGGGCCGGACGCACGACCACATACTCCTACGACGACTTCGGCCGGGTGAAGTTGCTCACGGACCCCCGGGGGAAAGCCACCACGTACGAGTACGGCGGGCCGACGAATTCCGGCCCGTGTCTCACCAAGCAGATCGATCGTACCGGCGCAGAAACGCGCTATCAGTGCAACGACGCCGGGGACGTCACGCGGACCGAGCAGGTGGTCCGGCAGGTCCTCGACCCCGACACCTCCCAAGAGATCCAGCCCGCCCAGACTCGGGTCATCGAGACGACCTACGACCCCCTGGGACGGGTGGACCTGATCAAGGTGCACATCGGCGGACAGATCAAGACCATCACCGACAACGACTACGACAAGGCCGGGCGGCTCCGGTTCACGAGGGACGTCGTCCTCAACGAAACCGAGTACCTGTACGACCTCCTGGGCCGAGTGACGGAGGAGTGGCTCCCTGACCCCAACGGCCTCTCTGAAAATCCCCCGCGCCCGGTCATCAAGCATGAGTACGACCCGGTAGGCAACGAGACCGTGCTCACCGACGCCAACAACAAGAAGTGGACCCGGGCGTACGACGCCCTGAACCGCCTGACCTCCTCCAAGGACCCCTACTGCGCTGTGGGGGAGACGTACCACGACCCCGCCCAGTGCGCCGAGACCACCACGAACTACGACGTTGTCCAGAGCAAGGTCACCGTGACCGACCCCCACGGGGTCCAGGCCGTCACCACGTTCGACCTCCTGGGGAGGAAGGTTTCCGAGAAGCTCGGGACGTACCAGCCCACCACCTACCAGTACGACCCTATTGGCAACGTCACCAAGGTCACTGACACCGCGGGGGTGTGGGTGGAGACCACGTACAACCCCTTCAGCCAGCCCCTCACGGAGAAGACCCGGTCCGGGCCGGGCGGGGCCGAGACCACCACCACGAACGCCTACGACTCCGGTGGTCGGCTGGAGTCGGTGAACGGCCCCCGGCCCATCCAGCAGAGTCAGGACGACGTCGTCTCGTACGTGTACGACGACGAGGGCCGCCTCACCCAGGTCACCCTGCCGCACTCCGGTCCGAACGTGACCGCATATCTGTACGACGACGCCGGGGAGCTGCTCCGGGTGAAGGACGCCGAGGGGAGGCGGCGTACATTCGTCTACGACGAGCGGGGCCGCCAGACCACGGGCATGGTGTGGAAGGGGGCCACCCCTCTCACCACCACGTCCCACTATGACGACCTGTCCCGGCTCACCAAGGTGGTCCTGCCCACCGACGCCCCCGTGGACGAGCAGTGGTTCGAGTACGACAACCTGGGGCGGCGGACCCGCCGGTACGGCCTCAACGGACAGACTGTCCATGCCGACGAGCGATTCGCTTACGACCCGGCCGGGAACCTCACCGAGGCCAAGGACGCCGGAGGCCAGCGCATCGTCTTCTTGGCCTACGAGCACGCCGGCCGGCTCGAGTCGGTGACGGCCACCGAAACGGTCCCCGACCCCGACCGGGTGGTCACCACGACCCACGCGTACAACAAGGGTCGTCTGGCCTCTCGGACCGATCCCGCCGGAGCCACGTCCTTCGCCTACAACGCCAATGGCCTTGTGGACACGTTGACGCTGCCACCGGGGTTCGGGGCCACCGTGACCTACGGGTACGACTCCTCCTCCGGGCGTCCCACCACCCGCTCCGTTGCTACCGGCCAGACCACCCTTCACACCGTTCGGACCTACGAGGGTGCCTCGGGCCGGATCGACACCCAAGTCACCCGGAGGGGGACCGGGCCCACCGACCCCCTGGTGGCCTCGTTCGATCTCGACTACGACGAGGCGGACAACGTCACCCGCAAGACCGTCCAGGTGACCGGGTACCCCGCGGGGGAGAACGGGGCCTGGGACTACCACTACGACCAGGCCGGCCGGATGGACTGGGCAGAGGACCCCCAGGAGGTCCGGACCACCTACACCTGGGACGGGGCGGGGAACCGGACCTCGGTGCAGACGGGGACCCAGCCCGCCGTCACCACCACCTACGACGGGGCGGGGTTCCCCGACTCGGCCTCCGACGGCACCGACTACACCACCGACGACCTGGGGTCCCTGAAGCAGGTCACCAAGGCCGGCCAGACCACCACGTACACCTACGACGCGTGGAACCGCCTCGAGACCGCCACCACCCCCCAGGGCACGGTCGACTACATCCTCGACGCCCTGGACCGCACCGCCTCCCGCACCGAGGGAGCGACCACCACCACCTTCGACTACGTGGGGACCTCCGAGGACCCTGCCAGAGCCACGGAAGGGACCTCCGAGACCACCTACGGGTGGAGCCCCTCCGAGCCCGTGGCACAGGTGACTGGCTCCGCCAAGCGATTCCTGATCAGAGAACTCCACCAGGACGTCGTGGCTCTGGTGGATGCTGCCGGGACGACCTCAGGGACCTCCGCGTACTCCCCGTGGGGGGAGGTCAGGTCGGCCTCCGGGGACCCCAGCCGTCTGGGGTACCAGTCCGACCCCACCGACCCCCGGACGGGCCTGGTGGACATGCTTACCCGCCAGTACGCCCCGGGCATCGGCCGCTTCACCACAAGGGATTCGCTATTCGGGGAACTCTCGATCCCCCTATCCCTCAACCAGTTTGTCTATGGGCTTAACGACCCGATCTCAAATGTCGACCCGACTGGATTGTGCGCCGACCCGGCAATTTGTCCGCCGATGACCGGGCATGGCAAGGGCAAGCATAACAAGGAGTTCCGCTCACGAATCGACGAAACAAGCGCACTCAACGATAAGGTTTGGTCAGAGGGAGTCCCATACGAATACGAGCCTGCCCCGCCACCCGCAAGTCCTAGGATCCCGCACGCCACTCTCCAGCGAAACGATCCAGATCTGGCAACTCCCGGAGAATTCCTCTCACCCATCAGCGGAGAACCGAACTTCTGGGACTCACTCGGCAGTCTTGTGGGCGACTTCTCAGTAGAAGGGGGTGCGCACAAGATCGGCTGTGGTAAACACATCGAATGCTATGAGAATGTCGAGTGGCTTGAGGGCATCCCCGCGAAAGGGCTGACTATCGGCCACACAATCCTCTGCCAGCGTGAGTGCGTGCCTGACCTACTCAGGCACGAGAAGGTCCACGTGGTCCAATTCGAGGAGTATGGTCCTGTCTATCCCATCCTTTACCTTGGCACTGGGCTGATAATGGGAGGGGATTTTGGGTGCGACCACCCCCTGGAGCAGCCAGCGTACCGAGTGGAAGGCAAACGGTGCTAGGACTCGACGTTGTGCGAAAGACCGTCCAGGTCGCTTTGGTAGGTCTCCTATTGACGATGTCCTCCTGCACCTTCCTGAAGGATGCTCTTGTATCGAATCCCTGCGACAGCTCGGTCCGGGTGCGCCTATCGGGACGCGGGAGCCCGCCGTCACGAGTGGAAGATTGGAACGTGACGGTTCATGTTGCGCCGAAGGCCACTGTACGAGTCGCCGACGCTTTCCTGGATGCGCCTGACGAAGAGTTGGAGACCTTCTTCGCGCAGGTTTCCATTCCCGGAAAGAACCCAATGATTCTCCGCGTTCGAGAGAGCGAGAATCCGGTGCCAGTGAAGATTCCGGTTCACTATTGTCGCTGATGGCATACGCATGCCCTGGTCGTCGCGCGTGACTGAGGGGGGACCACCACCACCTTCGACTACGTCGGGACATCCGAGGACTCCGCCAAGGTCATCGAGGGGGCCTCCGAGACCACCTACGGGTGGAGCCCCTCGGGCCCAGTGGCCCAGATGACCGGCTCGACCAAACGGTTCCTGATCCGGGACCTCCACCAGGACGTGGTGGCCTTGGTGGATCCGGCCGGAGCAACACTGGGAGCACCGCGTACTCCCGTGGGGAGAGATCCGCACGGGCTCGGGAGACGCAACGAGACTCGGGTACCAGTCGGATCTCACCGACCCCCGGGCGAGCCTCGTGGACATGCTGACGCGGCAGTACGCGCCGGGCCTGGGCAGGTTTACTACAAGGGATCTGCTATTCGGCGAACCCCCCGATCCCCTGTCCCTGAACCAGTATGTTTACACGGAAGGAAACCCCGTCAGTAACATCGACCCGTCCGGGATGGTTAAGACGGGCATTGGCGGAGGATGCTCGGGTGAGTGCAGCCGAACCAAGCGACAGAACGAACACCGTCACGGCAAGGGCCAATCGTCCGATTCGGGCCTGACCCCGCTCGCCGCTGAGGTTGTCTATAGTCCAGCCCCAGCGAGACCTGTCCCAGTGCAACCTCAAGTTGCCTTCGTTCCAGAGGCAAAGCCAGCCTCTTGGGCCACTCAGAAGCCTGATCCCGTTTCTCTAGCTCTTGGCGAGTGTTCGAGACATAACCCTGATCCAAGGGCTCGGTTCGGGTGTGCAGCCGCGGGTGTCGCCTATCGTGCAGCAAAATGGTGGGTTGCCTCAGTACCACCGCAGATCCCCTACGATGAAAGCAAGGATCAGTTCAATCCTTCCTCCCCGGACGGTAAGTTCTTCTGTCACCACCCAGGGCTAAGTCGATTCTCTTATGTTGGTGGTCCGGGCAACGAGCACCCTTGTGTGCCAACGGCACCACGAGAAACAGGATAACGTGACAGGATCGCCATGCGGGGTTGGTGAGGCAAAGATCAGTTGTCTCGCCTCTGGACTTCCTGTGTCGCCGGGTGACACCTGAGAAGGCATCGAGTCGAGGTAGCTCTCGAAAAGCCGCCGGTGGAGAGAACGGAGTGCCTGGATCAACGAAGGAGTTGAACATCGTGGCCAGTTCGAGCCGATCAGTTTCCACAATGCTCTGTTTGGGGGGCGGTGCGCTAGTGATCCTTGGCGGGCTGCTTCCTTTCGGCAACTGCTCGACGTGTAGAGTTCTGGCGCCATCAGGAGTGTCGCTTATTGTCTGGTTCCCAGCTGCCGCAGCTCCGTTGCTGGCTGCCTCGATCTCATTAACTTGGGGGGTTCGACTGGCTTTTGCCGCGAGGAACAGCAGCTATGCAGCCGGGTTCCTTACCGCGACCGGCCTATTCACGATGGCTGCATTTCTTACCTGGGCTGTACATATTGGCTTCCCTGGTGGTGGAGACTTTGGGCTCGGGGGCTTGGTAGGCGTGGTCGGTGGGGCCCTCGTGGTTGCAGCAGGAGTACGGGAGACATTCTTGCACAGAATGGAAGTTCCCCTGCTTCCGAGCGGGCAGAATTGATCAGCTAGTCTAGAGAGCATCTGGGGTTAGGCAGAATGCCTAGCGGCTCTCTGACTGGTCACTCTTGCCCTCCGTAGTTGGTTGATCTTAGAGTCGGACGTGCACGTCAAAGAGTTGGGATTCATCCTTCTCGCTATCGCAGTTGGTGGGTCACTTGCATACTTCGTTTCCGAGAGCGTGCTCACTGCTCTGATCATTGCCGGCGAGTTGGCTGTGGTCGTGATCGCATTCTTGATTTGGTTGGAGTGGAAGGACCATACATAGGTTCTGGCTTCTGGTGTCCTGCCCCGGGCGTTCGGGGCCACCGTGTGTTCCGCGTCAACTTTCTTGGACACTTTCGAACCGAAATAGGTTGGACTCCGGGTCGGCCAGGTCTGCCTCCATCAGAGGGAGGAGCCTCGCTGGGGGATCGGATTGCTCTTATGGAGGCTCGACCTACCTATAAGGTCAAACGTGCCGCTGAGCCAACCTACTGCCGGATCAGGATCTCGAGGTCGCCTTCCTTGCGGGGGACGTGCGCGGCGGTGACGCCGTCGGTCTGGGTGAACACCAGATCGAGCCGGGCCCGTCCCACTCGCATCCCCAAGATCTCCACCCGCTCAACCCACCGCGGCAGGCGGGGGCGGTTGATGAACAGCCGCCCGTTCGGCGCGTCGGCGGAGAGCCCCCCGTAGGACCGCACCATCAGCAGCGGCGTCCCCGAGGCCCACGCCTGGGGCCGGCACGCCACCGGGTACTGCACCGGGACGGGTACGCGGTCGCTGGCGAAGCCGCAGAACAGTTCGGGGAACCGGCCGTACGGGAAGTACGCGCCGGCCAGGGCAAGCTGGTCCAGCACGAGGAGCGCCTCCCGGTCGAACCCGTAGCGCTTCAGGCCCTGGGCGATGAGCGAGTTGTCGTGGGGCCATACCGTGCCGGTGTGGTAGCCGATGGGGTCGTACACGGGCTGGCGGGCGGCCACGGTGCGGATCCCCCACCCCGACAAGAGGGCCGGTGACACCAGACGGCGGGCCACCTTCGGGGCCAATCGTCGGTCCACGATCCCCGTCCACAGTCCGTGTCCCGGGTTCGACGTGATCGTCGGCACGGGTCGCTTGTCCCGGTCCAGCGCCATCGCGTAGTAGCCTTCCTTCTCCAGCCAGAAGTCCCGGTTGAACCGCTCCTTCAGCTCGGCGGCCTCCCGCTCAAGACGGTCTCCTTCCTCGAGCTCGCCGAGGGCCCGGGCCACCTGCGCCAGCTCCGACTTCGCCGCGTACACGTACGCCTGGACCTCCACCAGGGCGATGGGCGCCTCGGCCAGCTCCCCGTCGGGGAAGGCCACCGCGTCGTGGGAGTCCTTCCACCCCTGGTTGTCGAGGCCGTTGGGGGAGCGCTTCAGGTACTCGACGTAACCGTCTCCGTCGCGGTCGCCGTACTCGTCGATCCATCGCAGGGCGGCCAACGCATTCGGCCACAGGCGCTGGGCGGCCTCGTAGTCGGCGCTCCACCGGAACGCCGAGGCGAACAGGGCGACCCAAAGCGGGGTTGCGTCGATCGACCCGTAGTACGGCGTGTGGGGGATCTCTCCCGCCCTGGCCAGCTCGCCCACCCGGGCCTCGTGGGGGATCTTCCCGGGCTCCTCCTCTCGCCAGTCGTCCTCCTTCTCGCCCTGGACGGCGGCCAGCCCGCGGAGCACATCCCACGCCAGGTCGGGGTTGACTCCCAGTGCCTGGTACGCGGTGATCAAGGAGTCTCGCCCGAACAGCGCCGAGAACCAGGGGACCCCGGCGTCGAGATACCGGGTGCCGTTGTCGTCGGTGGCCAGGAGCATGCGGAGGTCGAGGATGGAGCGGTCCAGGAAGCCGGAGAGCTGGGCGTTCCCCGTCCGAAACCGGGTGCAGCGCTTCCGCCACGAGGTGTAGTCGCGGGCGAGCGACTCCTCTGCCTGCCGCACGCCTCGCCGGGGGGCGGTGGCCCCTCCGATCTCCGGCACGACCTCCAGGGCGACCTCGACCTCTTGGCCCGCCGGAACCTCGAACTCGAACGTCGCCCTCGTCTCCTCGAGCGATGCGGGGGCGGGCGAGAATCGGAGTGTGGTCGTGCGAGTCTCGCCGTCGAGTCCCCGGTATCCCAGGATCACCTGGTTGTGTCCGACCTTGGCCCGCTGAAGCTGCCCTCGCCGCTCTCGGTCCATCCCTCGCACCTCGAAGATGTCGCGGAAGTCCGCGTCGAAATCGATCGTCAGCTCGACGGAGCGATCGACCATCCCGAAGTTCCTGATCTGAATGCGCTCGTGCAACGTGCCGGAGAGGACCCGCAAGCGGTGAAGGGCGATGTTCTCCTTCCGCTCGCGGCCCGACGGATCGATGATGTCGATGGGATAGGCGAGCTGGACGAACTGCGAGTAGTTCCGTTCCGTGGAGGAGTGCAGCAGGATCGGCTTCAGCTTGTTGACGGTGAGCTCGAGCCGCGACAGGAACCGGGTGTCCATGTGGTACAGGCCGAGCGCCGAGCGGTTGCCCAGAGGAACGTCGCCGTAGGGGTCGGAGATGAGGAACGTCCGGCCCTCCTTGATGACCTGGCCGTCCCGGATGTCTACGGCGGCGGGCGGCTTGGCGTCCCGGTTTCCGGTCGTGTCGGCGCTGGCCACGCCGGAATCGTATCCGGACTATCCTCCGGCCATGGCCCGGGTGGCCGTGTTCGGAGCGGGGGCGGCGGGCACCGCCGTGGCCATCCACCTCGCCCGGAAGGGCGAGGACGTGGTGGTGTGGGGAAGCGAGTACGACGCGCGGGTCCTCCCCGACCTCATGGACCGCCGGGTCCATCCCGCACTCCCCGAGCATCTCCCCGACGGTCTTCAGGTCCTCGGTCCGGAGGATCTGGAGGAGGCGGCGAAGGGCGTCGAGATCGCCATCATGGGAGCGAACTCGAGCGGCGCCCGCTCGCTCGGCGAGATGGTCGCTCCAGCCCTCGGTGACGACACACGCTTCGTCGTTTCGATCGCCAAGGGGTTGGAGGACGAGTCCCTCCGGCGCGTGTCCGAGGTCTACGAGGAGACGTGCGGGCGCCCGGTGGTCGTGCTGAGCGGGCCGTCGCTCGCGCCGGAGGTCGCCGAGGGCCTCCTCACCGGCGTGGCCATGGCGTCCACCGACCCGGCAGCCCTCGAGCGGGTGGCGGAGGTGTTCCGGTCGCCGTCCTTCCTCGTCGACCCGACCGACGACGTCGCCGGGGTGGAGATCTGCGGGACGGCCAAGAACGTCGCGGCCATCGGCGCCGGCATCCTGGAGGGTCTGGCCAAGTACCGCCAGCGCGACCTGAAGAACGCCCGGGCCGCCCTGTTCACCAGAGCCGTCCACGAGATCGCCGACCTCGCCGAGTCGGCGGGAGGACGCCGCGAGACCGCCCTGGGCCTCGCGGGCATGGGCGACCTCCTGGTGACCATGCTCGGCGGGCGCAACCGGATCTACGGGGAGGCCCTGGGGCTCGGCTCGGAGCCCCAGCACACCCTCCACGACATGGAGGCCCGCGGGCTCACCGTCGAGGGCGCGAGCTCCTCGCAGGAGGTCCAGGCGCTGATGGAACGGGCGGGGCTGGACCTCCCGATCCATCGGGCGGTATACGTGATCGTCCACGAGGGCGTTCCGCCCGAGCACATCCTGGAGGCAGTGAAGTGAACGAGAGACCCGACCGGAACCTTGCCCTCGAGCTCGCCAGGGTGACCGAGGCCGCCGCGATGGCCGCCGGCCGCTGGCTGGGACGCGGCGAGAAGGAAGGATCCGACCAGGCCGCCGTCGACGCCATGCGGCTGATGCTCGACACCGTGTCGATGGACGGCGTGGTCGTGATCGGCGAGGGGGAGAAGGACCAGGCCCCCATGCTCTACAACGGAGAGAAGGTCGGCGACGGGACGGGCCCTCCGGTGGACGTTGCGGTGGACCCGATCGACGGAACGCGCCTCCTTTCCAAGGGGATGGGCAACGCCCTCTCCGTGGTCGCCGTGGCCGAGCGGGGAACGATGTTCGATCCAGGGCCGGCCGTGTACATGGACAAGATCGCGGCGGGCCCGGACGCAGCGGATGCCATCGACCTCGAAGCCGGGCCCGAGGAGAACGTCCGCAGGGTGGCGAAGGCCAAGGGCGTCCGCCCCGAGGAGATCACCGTGGTGGTCCTGGACCGCGATCGCCACGAGGACCTGGTGGACCGGATCCGGTCCGCAGCGGCTCGGGTCCGGTTCATCACCGACGGCGACGTGGCCGGGGCCATCCAGGCGGCGCTCCCGGAAGGCCGGGCGGATCTGCTCATGGGGATCGGCGGCACGCCGGAGGGCGTGGTGGCGGCGTGCGCCCTGAAGTGCCTGGGAGGGGCGATGCAGGGTCGCCTGTACCCGCGGAACGAGGAGGAACGCCGAGCGCTGCTGGACGGCGGCTACAAGCTCGAGCAGGTGCTCACGATCGACGACCTGGTCTCCGGTGACGACGCCTTCTTCGCCGCCACCGGCATCACCGACGGGGCGTTGCTGCGTGGCGTCCGCTACCGGAAGGATCGGGCCGAGACGCACTCGGTGGTGATGCGGTCGCGATCGGGCACGGTGCGGTTCATCGAAGCTCGACACCAGCTCGAGAAGCTGATGCGGTTCTCACGGGTGGCCTACCGGTAGGGGCTCACCCCTCGCCCTCCGCTTCAGGCTCCTTCAACGCGTGGGCGATTGCTTCGTCGAGGGACATGGCCTTGCCCTCGGCGAGCAACGGCTGGGCGGCCTCGTCGTCCTTCCACGCCTGCACTTCGGACGCGGCGACGACCTCCAGACCCACGCCGAAGAGGTCGGTGCCCGTCCGGTTGGCGAGCTCGATGGCCGCGCCCCACAGCCGGAGCGCTCGGTCCCGGTATCCCTGGCGCTCCGCGAGCCACGCGAAATCCCCCAGGAGCAGCGTGATGCCGGAGAGGTCTCGAGCATCGGCGAAGAGGTTCAACCCTTCCGTGGCGTGGGCACGAGCATCCTCGAACCGGCCGTCCTCTATGGCGATGAGCCCGAGGGTATGGAGGACCCATCCGAGGCTGAAAGGATCGCGCAGCTCCCTGAACGCGGCTTCCGCATCGACCAGATAGTTTCGGGCGAGGTCGTATTCCTTCTGCAACCAGAAGCTCCACGAGAGCCTCCACAGGCATTTGGCCTCCCCGGACCGGTCTCCCAGGTCTCGGAAGACGGCAAGCGCCTCACCGATGAACTCCCGGGCGCGATCGTGATCCTCGCTGGCGACCGAATACGTGAACCCGATGTTGTATAGGGCGTTGGCCTGTTCGGCACGGTCGCCCCGGGCCCGGTGGATCTCCAGGGTCTGCTCGTACAGGTTCCTGGCTTCCTCGAAGTCGGCCATCCAGTACTTGACCCCCGCCGCCGCCTCCAGGGCCTTGGCGTGAACGACCGGGTCCTCGCTCACTCCGGGCAGCTCCAGGAGCTCGGTCAGGCGCTGCCGGGCCTCCTGGAGGAACCCGCGGATCTGCCAGAACCGCCACACCGCGGCTCCGAGGCGGAGCGCGCGGGTCACGTCGTTCCGCTTGAACCACTCGATGGCCGAGCGGATGTTGTCGTGCTCCAGTTCCACCACGTCCAGCCACCGAGCCTGATCCGGGCCGAGCAGGTGCGGCTCCGCCTCCTCGCCAAGACCCAGGAAGAAATCCGCATGGCGGCCGTGGACCTCCTCGAGCTCCTTGCCCTCGTCCAGCCGCTCCAGGGCGTACTCCCGCATCACCTGGAGCATCCGGAATCGGGGCTCGCCGGCTTCGGTATCCAGCCTTCGCAGAAGGCTCTTGTCCACCAGCGAGCTGAGTCCGTCCAGGATGTCGATGCCCAGCTCCGGCGCGCAGACCGCCTCGGAAGCATCCAGGCCGCACCCTCCGACGAATGCGGACAGCCGGGCGAACAGGATCCGCTCGGGGTCATCGAGCAGGTCGTAGCTCCAGCCGATGGCGTCGCGGAGCGTCTGCTGCCGGCGGGGAAGGTCGCGGGCCCCCCCGGTGAGCAGGGCGAGCCGATTCTGGAGTCGCTCCAGGATGGCGTCGGGGGACAGCACCCGCACCCGGGCCGCGGCGAGCTCGATGGCCAGGGGAAGGCCGTCCAGGCGAGCGCAGATCTCCGCCACCGCCGGGGCGTTCTCGTCGGTGACCGCGAACCCCGGATGGACCGCCTTGGCCCGCTGGATGAACAGCGCCACCGACTCGTACTGGGACAATGCGTCCAGCGGCGGAAGGTGTTCGACATCGGGAAGCTGGAGGGGCGGGACGGGGTACTCCTGCTCCCCGGTTACGTGCAACACGGCTCGGCTGCTGACCAGGACCTTCAGCCGGGGAGCCGCTTGGAGCAGTTCCCCTACCGCCGGTCCTGCCGCCGTGATCTGCTCGAAGTTGTCCAGGATGAGGAGCATCTCCCTGTCGCGGAGGTGCTCGGTCAGGGTCTCCATCACGGGACGGGCTTCTTCGGCGAGCCCGAGCGTGTGGGCGATGGTGGAAGCGACCAGGGCGGGATCCTCGATCGGCGCCAGGGACACGAAGAACACCCCGTGCTCGAACAAACCGAGGAGCTCCACCCCCACCTGGATGGACAGGCGCGTCTTGCCGGTTCCTCCCGGGCCCGTCAGGGTAAGCAGCCGAGCGGCCCCGAGAGCCTCCTTGATCTCGTCGATCTCCCTGGCCCGCCCCACGAAGCTGGTGAGCTGGCTGGGAAGGTTGTTCGGCCGAGCGTCCAGCGAGCGGACCGGAGGGAAGTCATCGGGGAGTCCCTCCACCACCATCTGGAACAGGTGTTCCGGGCTCTCCAGATCCTTGAGGCGGTGCTTCCCGAGGTCGCGGAGGGAGACGCCGGAAGGAAGATTCCCCTCGACCAGGGCCCTCGTCGACCCCGACACGAGCACCTGGCCACCATGGCCCGCCCCGGCGATCCGGGCGGCCCGATGGACGTCGATCCCGATGTAGTTGTCCCCGCCCAGCTTGCCCTCGCCGGTGTGCAGCCCCATCCGAACCCGCACGGCCTCCTCGTCCGGCCATGGATGCGTTCCCAGGGCCCGCTGCGCCTCCGCGGCCCCGGAAAGGGCCGCCGGCGCGCTCTGGAACACGACGAAGAAGGAATCTCCCTCCGTGCTGACCGGATAGCCTCCCGCCGACCGGAACGCCGAGCGCAGGATCTCTCCGTGGTCCGCGAGCAGCGCCGTGTATCGGTCGCCCAGGCGCTGGAGCAACCGGGTGGAACCTTCTATGTCGGTGAACAGGAAGGTCACGGTCCCGGTGGGAAGCTCCGCCATTGCCTCTTCCATCCTCCTCGGCTCGTCGCCAGCGAGCCGCTTCGGCCAGGGGGACTGCGGCAGCCTGATTCCGCTCGCTTCGCCTCGCGGGCTGTTCCCTGGACCCCCGGCATTATCGGGCTCACGACCCCAGCGTGCCCACCCCGTTACAGACTAGGATGCGGCCCGTGAAGGGAGACGTGGTCGAGGTCGTCGTGGACATCGGGGGAGGGATCCGGAGCTATGAGATCGAGGCCGTCCGGTCCGGCCGGCGGCTCGAAGTCAGCACCGCCCGCGGCATCACCGAGGTGGCCGAGCTCACCAGGACCGGCAAGGTAGTGCGAACCGCCCGGTTCAACACCAACCGCGTCATCGCTCTGGTCGAGCACCCCGCGGAGGGCGGGACCCGCGGCGCTCGCCGGCGAGGCCGCTAGCCCCCCTGTTGTTTCTCGCGTAGGCCGTAGATCCCCCGCCCCGCCTTCACCACCGGCCCCTCCGGGACCTTTGCCGCGCTGGACAACGCGGCCAGCAGATGCTTGCGGATGTCCTGTTGGGTGAACGGGTCGAGGTAGCCGCGCTGGAGCGCGATGTCCTGGATCACCGTCCAGTGGAGCGGTTTGCCCTGCTCCTCCAGGACCCTCACCGCGGCGTCGAGGAAGTCCATCAGCTGAGCCCGGCTACCGAGCCGGCTCGAGCCTTCGGGCAGCCGGCATCACCGTCTCCGCCAAGAGGTCGAGCGACGACTCCTCGTACAGCGCGAACGGCAGCGAGGCCATAGAACACACGACCTCGTCCACGCCCAGGTCCGCGAACGCGCTCAGGCGGTCGAGGACCTGCTCCGGTGTGCCGGCGAGCTTGTCGCGCCCCCACTCCTCGAGCGGTACTCCGTCGAGCCAGTCGCCCGGCGTCCAGCCCTGGAGGGCGCGATACCGCGCGGCCAGGTCGCGTTCGTTCTCTCCGATCAGCGTGTACAACCCCACGCTCAGGCGGACCGAGGCCGGGTCGCGGCTCTCACGCTCGCAGGCCCGCGCGAGAGCCCGGACACGCTCGGCGTATCCCTCAGGGGTCCAGGCCCACGCGGTGTTCCAGCCGTCAGCGTGGCGAGCGACGAGGCGGAGGAGCCGCGGCCCGCCCTTGCCCCCCACCCAGAGCGGCGGGCGAGGCTCCTGCGCCGGACGAGGTCGGGCGAAGGCCTCACGGAGCCGGAAGTGACGGCCCTGCCACGTCGCGGGACCTTCGCCGAACAACAGACCCAGCGCCACCAGGGTCTCCTCGAGCACTTCGAACCGGTGGTCCAGGTCCCCGAACTCGTAGCCGAACGCTCGGTACTCCTCCTGGAGCCAGCCCGCGCCGAGGCCCAGGTCGAGCCGACCACGGGAAAGCAGGTCGACAGTCACGGCCGACTTGGCCACCAGGGCGGGGTGACGGAACCCGGCGCACAGCACCAGGGTCCCGAGACGGACGTGTTCGGTGACCGTGGCCAGCGCCGCGAGGGCGGTGAGGGCCTCGGGCGACCCGTACGCTCCCCCTCTGCCGCCGTACCGGTCCAGCGTCAAGAAGAAGTGGTCGGACACCCACACCGAGTCGAAACCCAGGGCTTCGGCGCGCCGGGCGACCTCGGCCAGCCGCTCCCACGAGACCGGCGCGCCGTTGGGCGACGAAAAATCGTAGTGGGGTAGCGCGAGACCGATCCTCATTCCTTCTCCTCGGTCCTCGGGAACGCAGCAGCCTGATCCGGCTCGGCTTCGTCTCGCGGGGCTGCTGCCCCCCTGGACCCCCTCATCCGTTCAGAGCAGGTCGATGACTTCCTGGGCCGAGGTGAGCTCGGTCCACGGGGGGACACGGATCCCCGAGGGTATCTTGAGCCGGGGATAGACGCTCACGTTTCCACTCAGCTTCACTCCTGGGTACACGACGACCTCGTCGCCGAGCGCCACGTACTCCTCGATGACGGTCGGTGCGTCTCGGGACGACCGGATCTCGCTCATCGAACCGACGACTGAGTTCCGAACGGTTGCCCCGGGCCCGATGATGGCTCCGTCACGGATCGACGACCGGGCGATGTAGGCGCCCTCCTGGACCTGCACGTCGTCGTCCAGGTTCGACTCGGTGAGCACCACTCCCGGTTCGATCTCGCAGTACCGGCCGATCCGCACATGCGGACCCATGGTTACCTGCCCATCTGCCATCTTCTCCGCGAGCGTCCTCCCCGACCGGTCGTCCTTCATCCGGAGCGACTCCGGAGCGATCCATACGCCGGCCTCGGGATCGTACGGCGGGCCCATCAGCCGCTTCACCGACTCGAAGCTACCCTGCAACACGTCCACCGTGGTCTCGATGTAGTCCTCGATGTTCCCCAGGTCGCCGATACGACGGACGGGGAAGGCGTGCACGGGCCAGCCGTTCCCGACGAGCCACGGAAGGAGGTCCTTCCCGAAGTCCAGGCGGGTGCGGCGCAGCGCGGTCACCTCGGGGTGACCGGCCGCCTCGCGCATGGCCTGGGGGTCGAGGAGGTAGAAGCCGGCGTTCGTGAGGAGAGGAAGCTTGTCGAACTCGTCCGGGTCCTTGATCTGAAGGTGCGCGCGGAGCTCGGCCAGCGTGGGTTTCTCCACGAACTCGAAGATCTTCCCCTGCGGGTCGGTGAGCATGATCCCGTACTTCTCGGCCACCTCGGCCGGGGCCCGGGTCATGGCGGCGATGGTGACGGCGGCCCCGGTCTCGAGATGGTTGCGGTACATCGGCTCGAGGTCGAAGTCGATGATGGAGTCGGTGGGGAACACCAGGGCAGGGCGTTCGATGCCCCAGTACTGCAGGAGCCGTAGTGTCGAGTCGGCGCTCCCCGTCGAGAGCGAGTCGAACTTCACCGGCGAGTACTGAACGTCGATCCCGAGCTCCTCCCCGTACCCGATGAGCACCTTGATCTGATACCGGTTCTCCTTGCCGTGGGCGACGATGTAGTACTCCTTGATCCCCTCCGCGGTGAGGACCGTCACCACCCACCGGATCAATCGGCGCCCCAGGAACGCCATGGCGGCCTTCGATCGGAGGTAGCCGGGGGCCTTGAGGGTCAGAGGCCGAGCCCGGACGCCCTGACCACCGGCGAGCCCGATCCCCACGACGTCCGACACCTCGGACACGGGGCCATGATACTCACCACCCGAGAGACGGAGACCGGCGCGATCGGCGGGGAGGCCGCTAGGCGCCCGCGCTGAGCATGCCGCGCAGAGCCACGTGACCATCCCGGTCGAGGATCACGATGCCGTCCGAGGGCGCCAGATCGTGCCGGGGAAAGATCCTGTAGGCGGTCATCTCCTCGGGGGCGGAAGGCCACAGCCTGCCGAGGAGGAGTCGGCGGCCCTCCGTGACCACGTAGCCGCGGTATGGCCCGGGCGCTTCCGGCAGACCACCGACGATCACCAAGACCCAATCCTCGCCGCGCCGCGCGTCGAACAGGATGGCCCGGCCGCCGGGACCCGGCCCGACCCGCCCGGTCGACAGCGGAGCGGAGAGGATCCGTCCCCCGCCCTGTTCGTCCACGATCTCTCTCAACGTGCTCTCGAACCGGGACGCCCGTTCTCGCGCGCCCACGGCGGCGTCGGCGAGCTCTCGAACCCTCTGGCGCATCGCCACCGCCCACGCTCCGGTGATCGCCGCCAGCAGGAGGGCCGCGGCGACGCCCACCGCGGCGATCCGAGAGCGTCGGGGGCTCCCCCGTCGGGAGACGGCCCGGACCACTCGCTCCTCGAGGCCCGGAAGAGGCCGTCCCGGGGCAACCAGCAGCCCGACCGCGGCGGCGCCCTCGGCGAGCTCTCGCGCTTCCTTCCGACAACCGGCGCACCACGCCAGATGGGCGTCGATCGTCCGGCGCCGCTCCGGCGACAGGGTGCCCAGGGCATGCTCGGGAAGGTCGGGCCGAACCGTGGAGCAATCGACGACGTGGCCGCCCCCGGCCCCGCCCACGGGAAGCGTCCCTCCCCGGCGAGCCATCAGACCTCCCACTTGACGTGGATGGAACGGAGCTTGATCAGGATGGTGCGGAGCCTCGTCTTCACCGTCCCCAGCGGGATGCCGTCGGCCTCGGCGATCTCCCGGGCTGTCCACCCGCGGAAATAGGCCATCTCGACGAGCCTGCGCTCGCGGGCGGTCAGCGCGCTGAGGACTCGCTGCGCTTCCTCCCGGTCGAGGACCGCTTCCTCCCCGCTCTCCCCGATCTCCGGAGGCTCTTCGAAGCCACCGAGGGTCTCGGGGATGCGGGCGGCGGTGCGTCTGAGGCGGTCCACGGCCATGTTGTGCGCGATGGCCATGAGCCACGTCGAGAGGCGTCCCCGGGCGGGGTCGAACCGGGCTGCTTTCCTCCACGCCGTGAGGAACACGTCCTGGGTCAGCTCCTCAGCCGCCTCCGGGCTGCCCAGCATGCGATGTCCCACGCCGAACACGGACCGGGCGAATCGCCGGTAGATCGTGCGGATCGCCGTCTCGTCGCCGTTCGCCAGCCGCTGCATCAGCTCCTGCTCCGTCAGGGGCGTGAGGGGCTCCCGGGGATCGCTCACCGAGGTCCCCTAGGAGGTGATACGCGGGGGGAGCCGCATGCGGTTGTCACCGGCGGGTCCGACTCCTTCCTTTCTCTCCAGACGGCCCGATTATCCGCCGGTTCGAGGGGTGGTGGGAGGACCGGCCCGCAGCCGGCACACCCCACGCTCGGCGAACGGCTTGAACTCCCGCAGCGTGATCTGCGGCTGTAGCCCCGCCAGCATCCCCTCGACCAGCCCTCGGTGCAGCGTGCACACGAGGTCCCGGTAGTCGTCGGCCAGGTCCCGGAATGGGCAGGCGCGAAGGGTGACCTCGACCGCATCGCCCTGCCGACGGAACCGAGGGTCGAAACCGGCCCTGGCCATGGCGTCCCGGAGGAGAGCGAGGTTCCGGCGGGCGGGCAATCGTACCCCGGGCTTCGGCCCGCCCTGGGACACGAAGTAGGCGCCCCACTCCTGGGCAAGCTCCTTCGCCCGGGCGATCTCCCGAGGGCTGCGGACCATGCCGCACAGCATCTCGGCCAGGAACCGGTAGTCCCTCCCGCCGTCTCCGGTGGACTCCTGGGCCTCGTACAGCATCTGGGGACGTCCGACCCCGACGGTCTTGCGCACCTGATGCGTTACCAGGCCCGCCTCCTCGAGCCGGCGAAGGTGCGGACGCAGCGTGTTCGGGTGCAGGGAGAGTCGGCGGGAGAGCTCCCGGACCGACACCTGCCGCCCGGTCAGGCGAAGGTAGCGGTACAGCCGGAAGCGGGTGTCCTCCGCCAGGGCTCTGTGGATCTCCAGGCTCTTCTCGTCTACCATCCCCACCTCCAGGGCCTTCGGGGGTCCCGAGGCGGCCCGGGAATTTCCCCCCTTGGCACCGTAGGAAACAGGATAAACTGGGGATGCGGCGGAGAAGGCCCGCCCGTCAGGAGGTCTCCCACTTGGTCAGCGAAGAAAGGGTCCGCCAAGCGCTCCGGAGCGTCCTCGATCCCGAGATCGGGAAGCCCATCGAGGACCTCGGGATGCTTCAGCGCATCGAGGTGGAGGACGGGCTGGTGCGCGTGCACGTCCTCCTCACCATCGCCGGGTGCCCGCTCAAGGACCGGATCGATCGCGAGGTCCGAGGGGCGCTGGCCGACGTGGAGGGCGTCCGCGAGGTCGAGGTGGCCCTGGGCGAGATGACCGGTGACCAGCGCGAGCAGCTCGTCGGCCAGCTCCGAGGAGACCAGCCCCCCCAGCAGACCTTCTTCACCGACGGCGACACCGAGGTCATTGCCGTCGCGTCCGGCAAGGGCGGTGTCGGCAAGTCCAGCGTGACCGCCAACCTGGCCGTGGCGCTGTCCGCCTCGGGCTATCGCGTCGGCGTCCTGGATGCCGACGTGTGGGGGTTCTCCATCCCGCGGATGCTGGGCGTGTCGGGCCAGCCCGTGGCGTTCAACAACATGATCCTGCCGCTCGAGGTGCAGGGCGTGAAGGTGATCTCGATGGGATTCTTCGTTCCCGACGAGCAGCCCGTCATCTGGCGGGGCCCCATGTTGCACAAGGCCCTCCAGCAGTTCCTCGGCGACGTGTACTGGGGAGACCTCGACTTCCTGCTGATCGACATGCCCCCGGGGACCGGGGACGTGTCGCTCTCGCTGGCATCGTTCCTCCCGGGCGGCTCGATGCTCGTGGTGACCACGCCACAGGATGCCGCTCGGAAGGTTGCGGAGCGGGCCGGACGCATGGCCCATCACCCCAACGTGAAGCTCCGCCTGCTCGGCGTGGTCGAGAACATGGCCGGGTTCGTGTGCCCACACTGCGGCGAGATCACCGACGTGTTCGGGCGGGGCGGCGGCGAGATGACCGCCGAGGCCCTGGGCGCCCCGTTCCTCGGCCACGTGCCGATGCAGATCTCTCTGCGCGAGGGTTCGGACACGGGAACGCCGGTGGTGGGGAGCGAGCCCGACTCGCCGGCCGGCCTGGCCTTCCGTGACCTCGCCGACAGGGTGGCCAAGTCGACGAAGACGAAGGTCGGGAAGCAGCTCCCCCTCACTGTGGCGCCCCGGTAGGGGCGCTCAGTCTTCCTTGTCGGTGGGCTCCCGGGGCGGGATGAACACCGTGGAGCGCAGGTCGACTCGTTTCCACACCCGACCGTCCAGCCGCCAGCCCTTCGCCGCCCCGACGGGAAGCGGCCGCGTCGCCCACTTCACCAGGAAGGCCACGGCGATCACCGCGAGCGCGAGGGACGTCCACTGGCTACCGGTGAGTCCGAACCACATCTTGTCCACCCGGAGGAAGTCGGTGATCACGCGGCCGGTCCCGTACCAGATGGCGAACGCCGTGATGAGCACGCCTTCCCGGCGCACCCGCCTGTTCAGCCAGAAGAGGAAGGCGAATAGGCCCAGGGCGATGAACATATCGTACAGCGCGGTCTGGTGAACGGCCGGGCCCTCCGCGACGAGCCCGCCGGTTGAGGAGAAGAGCCGCGCGCCAGACCGCGCGATGGTCTGGATGCTCCCGTCCTCCAGCGTGGCCGTCCACGTGCCCGTGTTCGGCTCCAGGCTCCACGGCCCCGGCAGGTTCCCTCCGGCGTACCGGAACCCGAGGAGGAAGCTCGTTGGCTTCCCGAGGTGGTCGCCGATGATGAGATCTCCGATCCGCCCGATCCCGATGCCGAACGCGAGGCCGATCGACGCGGCGTCCAGGCTTTGCCCGAACCGGTAGCCGTACCGGCGAGCCACGGGGTACGCGAACATCACCGCTCCAATGATCCCCCCGACGAGGCTGATGCCCCCACGCCAGATCGCCAGCATGTCGGCCAGGCCGTCGAACTCGGAGAAGTGCCCGAGCACGAAGAAGCCCCGGGCCCCGACGATCGTTCCGACCAGCGCCCACATCACCAGCGCGCTGATGTGCTCCTCGGCCATCCCTCGCTTCTTGCCTTCACGTAGGAGCCACCACGAGCCCAGGAGGTACCCCACGGCGATGCCCACGCCGTGGGGGGAGATGGCGAGCGGACCGAGCCGGATCCGGTCGAGCACCGGCCAGCTCACGGCGGCAAAGACATCGAGGAAGGCCAGGTCCACGCAGCGAGTTTATCCGAGGGGTGTCGGAGGAGCGGGCTCCGCGCCGGTGGTGCGGGGGGAGACGCCCGCCGACCAGAGGTCGGCGACCGCCCGGCCGAGGAGCAGTCCCCCGACGACGTCGGCCGGGTAGTGCACCCCGAGATACACGCGGGACGCGGCCACCAGCCCGGCGATGCCGGTCAATGCCCGTCGCTCCCCCAGCGGAAGCTCCAGGTTCCGCCCCGCGACGGTGACGAATGCAAGCAGCACGGCAGGGTGGCTGCTCGGCCACGAGGCTCCCCGCGGCTTGCCGATCATGAGGCGGAACGGGTTGCCGGTCTCGTAGGGGCGGGCCCGACGGAACACCTCCTTCAGCCAGTTGCCGAGGGTCCACATCGTCAGGGCGGCGCCGAGGGCGTCCAGGCCCTCGCGGCGCCGGCCCCGAACGACAAGAGCGGCCGCGGCCGCCCCCGACGCGTAGAGGGACCCGAGCTCCGTGATCGCCCTGAAGAACCGGTCCAGGGCCGGGTTGTGGACCTCCGAGTTGGCCCAGGCGAACACGCGGTCGTCGAGCGAGCGGCCCCGTCCCCGGATGGTGGCCGCGGCCAGCCCGAGCGCCGCTCCCACGAGCACGGCGGTTCGTCTCTTCCGCAGTCGGCGCTGCACGGTCCGGCCATCGAACCGGCGAGGAAACGCGGTGTCAAGCGGCTTGCGCGTCGAGCCCCTCGCCGCCGGGGATAATGTGCCCGGACAAGAACGGGATCGCGGAGGGTTCGCAATGGCGCAGGAAGAACGCGGACCGGGACGGCCGGGGGCCACGCCCGGCGAACGCGGGAGCACCGCCTCGGACGAGCGGCCGTGGAAGGTCGAACCGGGCACGGCCATCAAGATCGGCGCCGGCCTGTTCCTCCTGGTCATCTTCATCCTGTTCATCATCCAGAATGCCGACCCGGTCCTGGTGAACTTCGTGTTCTTCCGGGCCAACATCCGGCTCATCTGGGTGTTCTTGGGGTGCGCGGTGATCGGCGGGGTCATCGCGTGGCTCGTGGGTCGCCCTCGGCGACGGGCCATGAAGCGCCTCGTCGAGGAGCTGGAACGTCAGCGCCGGGAACGCTGAGCCAGGTCGGACGGGTCTCTATCCTTCCTCGATCTGGCGCTTCTGGGCCCGGGTCCCCCGGCGGAGGAGGGTCCCGGCCCCCATCATCCTGAGGCCCTGGTCGATCACTCGCCCGGCCGGGCCGATCCGCTTCACGCGGTAGGTCACCTCGTGCTCGAGTCGCGATCGCCGCTTCCCGATGGGACGAACCCAGGTGCGGACGACGGCCTCCAGCGGGCCGGAGAGTCGGATCTCCGCGTACCGAGGCGGATCGATCTCGAGGACCTTGGCGTGGACGTCGAACGGCACACCCACGATCCGAAGGCTGGTGGTGTACCGGGACCCCGGCTCGAGACCGTCCTCCGGGACACCGGTGACCTTCTTGATGTGCTGGTTCCAGCGGGGGAGGTTCCGGGGGTCGGAGATGACCTCCCAGACCGTCTCCGGGGGTGCCTCGATGATCTCGGATGCCCGGACGACGCTCACCGGCCCACCCTACCCGCGCGCTCCAGCGATCCCTCCTGACCGTCGGCGCCCAACCGTACCGCTCGCCCAACCCCTCCACCACACGACGACGTCGGGGCGAATCCGCACCACGGCGGGCTCCTCGGGGAGCGGCCCGGCACGTTCGGCCCGGCGCATCAACGAATCGCGGCCGCTCCCGATCCTCGTGAGCACGTACCCGTCGGCCGGACCGCGGACCAGGAGGCCCTTCATGTCTGCGGCCCGCCACCTGGAGGCCCGGTCTACCACCAGCGCCCCCCGCCCTTCCCAGGATCCGGCCAGCGCGAGCAGCCGCCGGGCGAGAATCGCGTAATACGCCCCCTCCCCGGAGGCTCGGGTCCATCGCGCCGGCAAGACCGCGAGTCCGCCGGACCCGTCCAGCGCGAGGACGCCGTCTCCCGCCTCTCCCACCGCCTCGCGGACCTCGGCGGGCAGGCCCCGTTCGGGGATCCGGCCCCGGGTCGGCCGGAACGCTTCCCCGGAGCGGGCTCGGGCGCCCCATCTCCCCCACCGCTCCAGGACCTCGCCGGCGGCCGGATCGAGCACCGCTCCATCCTCGATGTCGACGGAGAAGAGCACGCGACCGGGCGGCGTCCACGAGAGGGGGATACGGCGGGCGTCCAACGCATACCCCGCGAAGAAGGGGGCGTTCTTGAGGGTGAACCGCAGCCAGGCCCCTGCCACGGAGGGCGCCCTCCTGACCGTCGCGGCCCACGTGCCGGGATCCAGCGCGTCGTAGGTGGTGACGGACCCGCGGAACGACAGTGCCAGCCCTCCCCAGCGGACCAGCCCGGCCGCACGCGGGTCGCGCCGCCACATCCTGACCTTCACCGTCCGTCGCGCCGTGGTACCCCACAGCCGGCCCGCGTGGAAAGCGAACACGACCGGCGTGACGTGAGGCCCCAGGGGTCTCCGAACGGCCAGGTAGCACAGGTTTCCCTGACCGAGGATCTCTTCCGCCGATCCGGGCATCCCCGTCACGCCCGGTCCTCCAGTGGAACGGGCGGCAGGGCGACCATCAGCGCAGTCCATGTGGCGTGACAGGCGAGGCTCGCCCCGATGCCGCCCGTCCACACGGCCAGGGCCGTCCATACTCCGCCCCCGACGACCGCGCCGAGGACGATGGGCACGCTTCCCGAGAACGCGTTGGCCCCCACGTAGGCCGCCCAGACCATGGCGGCTCCGGGGAGCTCGCCGAACGCCCCGCCCGCCACCCCCAGGACCACGCCCCGCCACAGGAGCTCCTCACCGACCGCGGAGACCCCCGCCGCGAGGACCACGGCCGCGCCCGTCGGGAGGCCTCCCCGCTTCGCGTACAACGCCGCGGCGTGGCGAGCCAGCAGCTTCCAGTCACGGGCCGAAGAGAGGAAGGCCGCGGTGACCAGGTACAGCGCCACCCCCGCCCCCAGCCCGAGGATGAGGCCGACCGGAGGCGGGGGTGCCTCCCCCAAGCGGACCTCCCCGGTGAGGAGCGACAGGATGCCGAGGGACCCCATCACCGCGGCCGTGGCGGACCAGACGGAGGCCATGCCCGAGCGCACCACGACCCACGCGAGCGCCACCGCGACGGGGCCACCCAGGGCCAAGGCCAACATCGGGACGCTCGGGTCGAGAGCGGATGCCGAAACCGCAGGCGCCCCCACCGGGCCTAGCCCAGGAAACCGATCTTCGCCGCCATCTCCGCGGTGAACGCGGTGATCACGGCGAGGTAGAAGAACCCCGTGGCGGCTTGCACCGCGCGAGCGCGAGTCCCTCGAAGGCTCGCCCGGATGAGCACGGCGATGAGGGCCGTGGCGGCGGCCATCCCGATCGCGAGCCACGACGTGAGCCCGGCGACGGAGAGGATCGCGCTGAAACCAGCGGCCGGAGCGGGAGGTCCCTCGAATCCCCCGGACACGATGGCCACGATCTCCAGCGCGACGGCCGCGATGAGCAGGAGGGAGAGACGTTGGATGTGTTCCCGTGAGAGACGGCGATCGGTGAGGTACCAGTGGCCGAGCAGCAGCCCGTCCGTGACCGAGCCCATGAACGCCGCGCCCGCGAGCAACATGAACAGAGCGACGGGGAACGAGGGGCCTCCCGCGGTCGCCAGCCCGACCAGCATGACCACGGACGCCGCGACCGAGAGGAAGCCGAACAGACGGCCCGTCGCGTCCAGCCGGAACAGGAGCGCCGCGAGCGACACGCCGAGTGCGCCGGCGGTTGCCACGGCGGCCGGCCAGGCCAGCGTGGCCCGGCCGCCCGCGGCGGAGAGCGAGAGCGCCGCCAGGAGCGAGCATCCGAACGCCACCGCCCCGGTGAGGATGAAGAATCCACGTTTCACGGATCCCCACAGCGGAGCCAGCCACAGCACCGCGGCCGCCCCCGCGGCGGTCTCCGCCAACACGAGCGCGAGGACCCCGGACGGGCCTCTCATCGGCGCCGAAGAGGAGCGAGGGCATTCACGTGGAGGTGGGCGTGGGCGTTCACCCGAACCGAGGATAGCCTACCGGCATGGCCAGACTGGAACCCGGGCTCGTGGCCACGGTTCGACAGGTGGTGGGCGAGGAGGATACCGCGGAGGCCGTGGGATCGGGAGACGTCCCGGTCCTTGCCACGCCGGTCGTGCTCACTCTGGTGGAGCGGGCGGCCGTCGCCGCCGTGGCTCCCCACCTCGACCTGGGGACCTCCACCGTCGGCGCCAGGGTGGGCCTCGACCACCTGGCGCCGACGCCGGTGGGCGGGCGCGTGTCGGCGACCGCCCGGCTCGACTCGGTCGAGGGGCGCAAGCTCAGGTTCTCCTTCGAGGTCTCCGACGCCCGGGGGGTCGTGGCGCGAGGGATCCACGTCCGGGTGGTCGTCCAGCGGGACGCGTTCCTCGAGCAGGCCGGGCCGGGCGCTTAGGCCTTTGCCGGATTACGGGAGCGTGACGAACCCGCCCAGGAAGTCTCGAGCCGCCTTCGTGTCCAGACGGTACGTGTCGTTCGTGGCCAGGCACATGGCGTCGCCCGTGACGGTGATGGAAGCCACCGTGCCGGGGATCGTGTCCCCGCCCACGCCGAGGAAGTTCGGACCGCCGGAGTCTCCGAAACACGTCCCGCCGTCGCCGGTGGCGTCGTTCTGTGACAGCCGGAGCCATGCCTTGTTGAGGGCGTTGAACTCCGACACCGACCGCCACCGCTCCCCGTCGAACGGGAACCTCGGAGGGCCCCCACCCCGTTCCGGCTCGTGCACTCCATAGCCGACGGCGGTGAACCTCTGTCCGTTGAGGGTCCCGGCCTTCTTCATCTGGTCGAACAAGCCGGCCTTGGGCAGGCTCGCCGGAGTGATGCCCCTGATGGCCTTCTTGAACTGCACAACGGCCAGGTCCTTGGGGTCAGACGCGTCGTGCCAAGCATCCGGGTGACTCGTCCACGTCCCCTGGAAGAGCGTGGTCGACGACGTGATGGGGTCCACATCGGCGTCGAAGCTCACCCACACTTGGTTGTTGGGGATCCCCAACGACGCCAGGAAGTCCGTGCAGTGAGCGGCCGTGAGGAACACCTTCGACGAGATGAGCGTCCCCGAGCAGAGCTGCTCCTTCACTCCCGGCTCGCGCCACTCCGCGATCAGCGCTCCCACGTTCTTGTGGGGATTCGGCGAATCCACCTCTCCGTAGGTGATCGCCCCGGCGGGTCCCGGAACCATCGTGGCAAGTAGCAGCGCTCCGGCCAACGCGATCATGGTTCTGCGCATCGTCCCCTCCTCTCCCTCCAAGGCTCGACAGCCTACCCGAGATAGGACGCCCGCCGCACCAGCGATGGGTCGAGGATCACGTTGATGCAGGCGGGAACGCCGGCGTCGAACGCCCGGCCGAGCGCCGGCCTGATCTGGTCGGGCTCGGTGACCCGCTCGCCGTGGCCGCCCAGCGCCTCCACCATCCTCTCGTACGGAGTGTCCTGCGAGAGCACCGCGGCCGGTGCGTTCCCCTCGCCGTAGAGGGCCTCCTGCGCCACCTTGATCTGCCCCCACGCCCCGTCGTTCCCGATGATCCCCACGAACGGCAGGTCCTGACGGATGGCGCTCTCGTACTCCATCGCGTTGAGACCGAACGAGCCGTCACCGTAGATCACCAGGACCTGCTTCTCGGGTTTCGCCAGCCGGGCCGCGATGGCGAAGGAGGGCCCCACCCCCAAACAGCCGAACGGCCCGGGGTCCAGCCAGTTGCCCGGCTCCCTGGCGTGGATCACCGACGAGCTGATCCCCACGATGTCCCCGCCGTCGCCCACCACGACGGCGTCGGGATCGAGGAAGTCCCGGATCTCCCGGGCGAACCGCAGGGGGTGGATCGGCACCGCGTCGGACTCCATCCCCGCCCGGGCTTCCTCCACCAGGCGCCGCTCCTCGTCGCGGACCTCGGCGCTCCAGGATGGTTCCCCTGCATGGCCCACCCCCTCGGCGAGGAGTTGCTCCAGGACCTTCCCAGGATCGCCGACGATCCCCACGTCGACCGGCCGATTGCGGCCGATGTGGGTGCCGTCCACGTCGACCTGGATGACCTTGGCCCCCTCGCCGATGTGCTTCCGGCCGAACCCGAGGCGGAAGTCCCAGTCGACGCCGAGCGCCAGGATGAGATCGGCCTTCCCCAGGGCGAACTTGCGGGCCGCCGAGAAGAAGAATGGATGGTCCGGAGGGAGGCACCCTCGCCCCAGGGAGTTCAGGAACACCGGCGCCTTCAGCGCGTCGGCCAGGGCGGCCAGCGCAACGTGGCCGCCGGCCCACCGTACCCCCGCACCGACGAACACCACGGGATGCTCGGAGTCGCGCAGGAGGGAGGCCGCCCGGTGCACGAGTTCGGGATCGCCGAGCGGCCTCGCTTCGGTCCGGTAGCGCTCCGGGACCTCCACGCCCCCCGGCCAGACGTTGAGCTGGACCTCGAGCGGGATATCGAGGAACGCCGGCCCCATCCGGCCCGAGGTCGCGTGGCGGAACGCCTCGGTCACGTAGTCCGCGATGCGCCTGGTCTCCCAACAGGTGCGGGCCCACTTCGTGATCGACCGAACCAGGGCGACGTGATCCATCTCCTGGAGCGAGCCCATCTCCAGCTCGGCCAGCGGGCTCTTCCCGCCAAGGACGAGCATGGGCGAGTTCGCGTAGAAGCCGTTGGCGATCCCGGTGACCGAGTCCGTGACGCCCGGCCCCGCCGTCACCGCGCACACGCCGGGCCTGCCGGTGACCCGGGCCCAACCGTCCGCGGCGTGGGCGGCCGCTTGCTCGTGGCGAAAGTCGACGATCCGGATGCCCTCGTCCGCGCAACCGTCGTAGATCGGTGCGATGTGGCCGCCGGAGAGCGTGAAGAGATGCCGGACCCCTTCGGCGACGAGGGCCCGGGCCACTAGATGGCCACCGTGGCGAGGCTTGTCCATGTGCGGGCTGCTCCGCTCGGCATCGTGGCCCCAGTCCCCACCATCGCGCAACTCGCGGGAACGGCCTTTCCGCCCCTTCCGGCTATGCTCGGAACCGTGCCGACCCACTGGCAGACCTACGATGATGTCGCCGAGACCTACGAGCGGGTCCGGACTCCCGTGCACGCCCCGCCGGCTCGAGACCTGGTCGACCTGGTGGCCCCTCCCCCGACCGCGCGCATCCTGGACGTCGGCACGGGCACCGGCGTCGCCGCCGAGGCCGCGGCCGCCGTGGTCGGCCCGGAAGGTCTCGTCGTCGGGATCGACCGATCGGTCCCGATGCTTCGCCTGGCCCAACCGCGGCATCCACGCGTGGTCGCGGCGCAGGCCATCGACCTTCCGTTCCGCGACGAGACCTTCGACGTGGTGCTGGCGAACTTCGTGATCGCATTCTTCACGAAGTACGACACCGCCCTCTTCGACATGCTCCGGGTGCTGCGGCGCGGGGGGAAGCTGGGGATCAGCTGGTGGGGAGGTGGGGTGGATGAGTTCAGCCGGACGTGGACCGAGCTCGCGGAGGCCCTCGCGACCAAGGAGCTCCTTCGCGGCGCCGTGAAACGAGCGATCCCGTGGAACGACGTGTTCCGGGACCGTCATCGGCTGGAGGAGACCCTTCGCGACGCAGGGCTGCGAGAGGTTCACGTGACCCGGCGGCAGTACCGGTCCACGGCGAGCCAGGCCGACTACCTGGCCGGTCGAGAGACCAGCGCCGAGGGCCGGTTCCTGCGAGAGACCCTGGGCGACCGCCTGTGGGAGCGATTCAGGGAACGCGCCGCCGCGACGTTCCGCGAGAGGTTCCCCGATCCCTTGGGCGACACCAACGACGTGCTCATCGCGGTGGGCACGAAGGATTGACTCGCCGGCCTCAGAACGGCTTCAGCACCATGAGCCACAGGATCACGCCAAGGCCGATAACTCCCATCGCGGCGAGGAGGAACGGGCGGCTCGTCGAGAGGAGCACCTCCAGCTCTTGCGGTGAGGCGGGCGGGGGACGCTCCTTCATCTTCTTGGCGCCGTAGAGCGGATCGGCTGCGACGGCGAGACGGACCCGATCGTAGAACCTCGTCCCCCAGACCGACATCGCCACCCACAGGGCGATGAGCACGCCGAGCGAGACCCAGATCCACGCCCTGCCCCACCAGTGGCCGAGGAAGCCGACAACGACCCCCGTGGCGATGACGGCGAGCAGAGAGAATCCCGCGACGGCGACGGCCGGAGCAGACAGGCCGAGCAGCGTGCGGAGACGCTCCGGCTCACGCTCCCGCCGGAGCGCGAGCGCCACGCCGACGGACACCCCGTGCGCGAGCAGGAACACGAAGACCGCCAGGATATGGAGAAATACCCACCAGCCGTACACGCGGTACCCCTAGGACCAGAACTCGTCCACGGCGTGCTGGTCTCCTGGATGCGCCCAGAATTCCACGACCTTTCCGCCCTGGAGGTGCATCACGTGAACCTGCCGGTCCTCCAAGCTCTTGCCTTCGCGCTGTGCCCGAGCCAGCACAAGAGCCACCCCGTGCTCGTCATCGGCCAGGAGGTCGTGGACTTCGAGGCCGAAGGTCCCGCCGGTCATCTCCATCGTCCTGCCGAGGAACCCCAGGACCTCCTGGGCACCTCGGTAGTCCCCGGAGATCTGACTGCGCCCTGGGACGTGCCATACGAGATCCTCGGCGAAGAACTCCTGGACGGCCGGCATGTCCGCCTTTGAGAAGGCTTCGTACCCCCGCCGGAGCAGGTCTTCGTTGGGATGCGCCATCGCTCCCTCCCTCCGTTGGTTGCAGGACCAATCTACGGCGCGAGGGAGAGTCCAAGCAATCCGCTACCGCTTCGAACGCCTGCGGCCCCGCGCCGCCGACTTCGTGGAGCCGCCGTCCGCCTGGCTCTCGATGAACCGAACCAGTGTCCGCACCGGGTTTCCCGTCGCCCCTTTCGGCCAGTAGTCCCCGGGGCGTTCGGCGTAAGCGGTGCCGGCGATGTCGACGTGGGCCCACGGCGTGTCGCCCACGAACTCCCGCAGGAACAACGCCGCGGTGATCGCTCCCCCCCATCGGTTCCCGATGTTCTTCACGTCCGCGACGTTCGAATCGATCTGCTTCCGGTAGCCCTTCCAGAGGGGCAGTTGCCACCCGGGCTCCCCCGACAGCTCTCCCGCCTCCAGGAGGTCCTTGATCAGCCGGTCGTCGTTGCCCATGACTCCCCAGATGTCCTCGCCCAGGGCGACCACGCACGCGCCGGTCAGTGTGGCGAAGTCCACGATGAGCCGGGGCTTCTGCTCGGTGAGATAGGAGAGCGCGTCCGCGAGGATCAGGCGCCCCTCGGCGTCGGTGTTCAGCACCTCCGTGGTCTTACCGCCGCGGTGGGTGATGACGTCCCCGGGTCGGATGGCCGTCCCGCTGGGAAGGTTCTCGGCGCTCGGGATGGCCGCCACCACGTTCACCTTCGGCTTCAGCTGGGCGATGGCCCGCATGGCGGCGAGCACGGTGGCCGCCCCGGCCATGTCGGCCTTCATCCATTCCATGCCCTTGGAATCCTTGATCGAGAGCCCACCGGAGTCGAACGTCACGCCCTTCCCGCTGAGACCGATGGGCGCTCCCCGTCCGCCCTCGTAGCGAAGCTCGATGAGCCGGGGAGGATTCTCACTCCCCTGTCCCACGCCGAGCACGCCGCCGAAGCCACCCCGCTCCAGGTCGGCATCGGACCAGATCTTGTGCTTGAGCCCGTGCTTCCGGGCCATCTTCCTCGCCTCCTGCGCCAGGAAGTCCGGGGTGGCGTCGAGTGCAGGAGTGTTCACCAGATCGCGGGCCCACGCTGCGGCCTCCGCGAGGATCTGGGCCCGCTTGATCGCCCGCGTGGCCGGTCCCTGGTCCGAGCCAAGGATGGTCACTCGGTCGAGCCGGGATGGCTCGGAGCCCTCCTCCGCGTCGGAGTTGCCCTTGTAGCGTTCGAACCGATATCCGCCAAGGAGGAGGCCCTCGACGAGTGCCTGGACCGCGTCCTCGCGAGCCCCCGTCGCCGCCTGCGGCAGGCTGGTCGCCACCCGGCGATAGCGGCCCACCCGTCGGGCGATCTTGCCGGCCACCCGGCGGATCCGATCGGCGTCCGCTTCGCTCTTCGAACCCAGGCCCACCAGGAGCACCGTGCCGGCCTTCAGCCGGCCGAACGTCGGGATGTCGAAGGTCTCGCCGACGCCTCCCTTCACCCCGTTCTCCCTGAGCATCGCCAGCAGGTCGGCGCCGAGCGCCTTGCCAACCACCCGCACGCCGGGACCGCCCTCCGGTCCCTTGTAGAACGGGAGGACCAGAAGATCGGCCGCCTGTTCAGCCGGGGAGACCGTCTTGTACTCGAACCGTGGCACTTGAACCTCCAGAAGTTGGGGCGCGACAGCAGTCTACCGAGTTCGTCGCGAGCGTCCCGGGGCCGCGCGTCCGGCGAGACTGCGGAGTCCCGCGTAGATCCCGAAGGCAACTCCGAATGACACGATGCTCGCCGGGGCGGCCCCTCCGAACAGGGGGAACGGAAGGCCGACAGCTTCGAATGCCGATCGGACGGCCGCTTGCCAGGGTTCGGGCCCCGTCGGAACCGTCCAGTGGTAGACGGCGAATCCGAGGAACCAAGACAACAGCGCGACGAGGTTGAAGCCGCCCGTGTATCGGTACGCGCCGCGGGGGTCGAACAGAGACTCGGACCGGTACGATCGGCCGCCACCCACCAGGAAGTAGTCGGCGACGAACACGCCGAACAGCGGGACGAATATGGACCCGATGAGGAACAGGAAGAACTCGTACGACTGAATCCCTTCGCCGGGTTGACCGAACAGCCAGGCCGCACCGGCCACCCCAACGGCCGCCACGGCAACGATGACGGCGCGCTGGCCGAGACGAGGAAGGAGGTTCTGCGTGGACACCGCAGCGGAGTAGATGTCGGCGAAGGCCTCGTCCGTCTCTCCGACCAGCAGCACCACCAGCACCAGCGTGCCTCCGGCGAGGGCCACGATACCGTCGGCGATCCCGGTCACCGACACGGCCGTCGCGCCCCCACCGAGAAGGAGGAGGGCACCGAGGGCATAGAACCACAGGTTCGCCAGCAGGTAGCCGACGAAGGTTCCCGCCGCCGCTCCTCGGGCCCTCCGAGCGAACCGCGTGTAGTCGGCGACCAGCGGGATCCACGACACGGGCATCACGATCACGAGGTCCACGGCGCTCCAGAACGGCAGCCCGCCCCGGCCGGGGCGGGACCACAGCTCGGAGAGATCCAGACCGCCGAGGAGTCGAGCGGTGATCCACGCGGCCACGGCGGCGAGCACCCAGGCCCCGAACCGCTCCATCCATCGCCGAACCACGAGCACCGGCCCACCCAACGAGAGCAGCAGGCAGACGACGGCCACGACGCCCAGCCAGAGGTAGAAGGAGTCCGCTCCGAGGATCGGCCCGCTGATCCTGCTCGCCACCAGAGCCATGGCCCAGAGCTCGAACGCGGTCCAACCGACCAGCTGGCCGATGTTGAACACGGTGGGGAGGTAGGAGCCGCGGACACCGAGCACCGGGCGGAGCAGGACCATCCCCGGCACGCCTTCCCTGGCCCCCGCCAGCCCCACCAGGGCCAGGGGGATGCATCCCACGACCGATCCCGCCACGATGGCCAGGAGCGCCTGCGGGAGTCCCAGGGCAGGAACGAGGAGGGCTCCCGTGACCAACACCAGAAGACCGATGCCCAGGTCGCCCCACAGCACGGCGAGATCGATCCCGGAAAGGCGACGGACCTCGGGTGCGACCGGGCGCACCCCCCAGGCGGGAGCCTCTCGCTCGAGCACCTGCTCCAACCGCTCCGTGACTGTCGCCATGTGCGCCCCCCCGACAGGAACGCCCCACTGTATCCACCCCCACTAGAATCCGCTGCGTGACGCGGGAGCGGCCCGCCGTCGGCGCTGAGGCGACACTCGAGGTCACCGTGACCGAGGACATGCTCGTGGAGATCCTCGGTCGCAGGATCCATCCGGTGTATGCCACGGCGTGGATGGTCCGACACATCGAGGAGGCCGGGAGGATGCTCATCGAGCCGCACCTACGCGGCGGCGAGGACGCCACCGGATACTCGATCTCAGTGGTGCACGAACGGCCCGCCCGGGCCGGCGACCGGATCCGGGTGACCGCACGAGCGATCCGCGTGGAAGACCGGGAGTGCGAAGCCGAGGTGGAGGTTCGGGGCCCCGAGGGAACGGTCGGTCGGGGCACGCTGGTGCAGCGGTACATCGAGGAAGGGCGGCTGGCAGGGGTTCCGCGGGGAGGGAACGAACGATGAGCTACGAGGACGTCCGGCTCGAGCGTGAAGGCACCGTCGCCCGCGTGACCATCGATCGCCCCGATCGACTGAACGCCATGACCACGCGCACGAGCGACGAGCTCGTCGAGGCGTTCTCCACCCTGGGTGAGGATCCTCAGATCCGGTGCATCGTCATCACTGGCGAAGGGCGAGGATTCTGCGCGGGGCAGGATCTCACCGAGTTCCGGTCGGAATACGAAAACGGACGGGAACGAGACATCGAGGGCCATCTTCGCGCCACGTACAACCGGCTGGTCCTGCAGATCGCAGAAACCCCCAAGCCGGTGATCGCCGAGATCAACGGGGTCGCCGCGGGCGCGGGTCTCTCGCTCGCCCTCGCGTGCGACCTGCGCGTGGCCGGCGACGGCGCCCGGTTCACGTTGGCCTTCGTGAAGATCGGCCTGATCCCCGATTCCGGGGCCACGTGGCTTCTCCCGAGGACCGTCGGACTCGCACGGGCGCTGGAGCTCGCCATCACCGGAGACGTCATCGACGCGGAACGTGCCCTGGAGATCGGGCTGGTGCATCGGGTGGTTCCGGCCGACACCCTCCGCGACCAGGTGGATTCGGTGGCCAAGAAGTTCGCCGAGCTGCCCACGCGGGCGATCGCCGAGACCCGGCGGCTCTTCCTGAGCGGACAGGACGGGTCGCTGGCCGAGGCCGTGGACCGGGAGGCGCTGGCCCAGGGAGAGATGGGCCGGACCCACGACCATCTCGAGGGCGTCTCCGCCTTCCTGGCCAAGCGAGAGCCGAAGTTCGAGGGCCGCTAGCGGCGGCTGAGGGACGCGACCCCTCGAGGGCGAACCGCCCTGTCCCCGCCGTCGAACAAGAAGCAGAAGCCCGCTCCAGGAGGAGGTGGTGCCTCTGTCTCGAAGGGCTGTTCGTTCAGATTCCCCACAAGGAGGATCAACATGAAGCTTCGGCTGTTCATCGCGTTCGTCGGACTGGGGGCCCTGCTCTTTGCAGGGCTGACCGGACCCACGCAGGCCACCAACGACACCAGGTCCTTCAGGGCCACGCTGACGGGATATGAGGAGCCGCCCTCGATCTCCACGCCGGCGAGCGGTACCTTCCGGGCCCGCCTCAGCTCGGACGGAACAACCCTGAACTACGAGCTCACCTACTCGAACATCCAGAACGCGTTCATGGCTCACATCCACCTGGGCCAGCGGGGGGTCAATGGAGGGGTCAGCGCCTTCCTCTGCGGTGGCTCTCTGCCCGCCTCCGACAAGCCACCGTGCCCGCCGACGGGGGGGACCGTGAGTGATTCGATCGACGCCGCCGATGTCATCGGACCCTCCGGGCAGGGTATCTCCGCGGGTGAGTTCGACGAGCTTCTCGCGGCCATGAGAGCCGGGTTCACCTACGTCAACGTGCACACGCAGATGGCTGGCGCGGCGCCCGGACCCGGGAACCTGCCGGGTGGGGAGATCAGAGGACAGATCCGCTAGCCGAACGGAGACGGCGACACTGGGGTCTCGCCGTCCGTTCGGGACGCGAACGGCCCCGCGGTTCCCCACCGCGGGGCCGTTCCGTGTCGAGCTTCAAGCCGCGTGCTTCTCGAAGTGACCGAGCACCTCGACCCAGCCGCCGTTGTAGGAGTTGAAGGCCTCCTCGGCCTTCGGCCCCAGCGCCTCGAAGCCGCGGTGCTCCAGGTCCACCCGCGTGGCCTCGCCCTCTTCGACGAACCGGACCTCCACCTCGGTCGACCCTTCCGAGCCGTTCCAGGTGAACATCACCCGCGAGGGCGGCTCGTACGCGCGGACCTCACCGATGAGGTGCTCCCTGCCGTCCGGCCAGAGCTGATACAGGCGGCCGCCTTCTTTCCCCTCCAGCACCATGTCATTGGCGGGGGTGTCCCCGAAAGAGAAGCCGGGGAGCGGCCACCACCGGCCGATCTCGGCCGTGAACGCCTCGAACGCTCGATCCGGGGGGACGCTCACAGTCACGGAGCGCTTCACGATCATCTCTGCACCTCCTCCTCCACGTGCCGGCGAAACGCGTCCAGGGCTGAGTCCCAGACCTTGCCGGCTTCCTCCATCCACCGTCGAGCCTCGGCCAGCCCCTTGGGGTGCAGCCGGTAGACGCGAGCCCGTCCCAGCTTGTCCGCCTCCACCAGCCCGGCCTCCCGCAGCACCCGGAGGTGCTTCGAGACCGCCGGCCGGGACATCGGGAACCGCTGTGCCAGTTCGCCGGCCTGTCTCGGTCGCTCCGCCACGAGGGTCAGGATCCGACGCCGGGTGGGGTCCGCCAGAGCCCCAAACGCTCGGTCGATGCTCACGGCATAATTATGTAACCGACTAGTTACGGTTTGTCAAGGCATCGGCCAGGACCGGTCGGCTACAGTGACGCGCCAGGGAAGGAGGAGCCGATGACCGTGTACGACTGGGTCAAATTCCTGCACGTCCTCCTGGCCATCGTGGCCGTGGGGTTCAATGCCTCCTACGGGATCTGGCTGGCCCGCGCGGCCAAGGAACCGAACCACGAGCTTCACGTGCTCCGGGGGATCAAGATCCTCGACGATCGCTTCGCCAACCCCGCGTACGGGCTTCTCCTGGTGACCGGCTTGTGGATGGTCGTGATCAGCGCCTGGAGGATCACCACGTTCTGGATCGCCTCGGGCTTGGTCCTCTGGGCGATAGTCATCCTCCTCGGGATCGGCCTCTACACGCCAACCCTGCGCCGCCAGATCCGGGTGCTGGAAGCCGAAGGCCCACAGTCCGAGGAATACCGGTGGCTGTCGCGGCGAGGCACCATCCTGGGGATCGTCCTTGCCGTCCTGGTCATCCTCATCGTCGCCCTGATGGTCCTGAAGCCGACCCTCTGACCGAGCTTTGCCCGTAAAGCTGTCCCCCAACAAGTGGACGGGTTGCCCCGTCCTGCCAACCCGAGTACAGATGCGTTCCAAACAGAGCCAAGGGGGAAGACCGTGGAACGCACCGACCTGGAGGCGTGGGTCGACCGGTACATGTGGGCGTGGTCAACGAACGACCCCGGGGACATCGGCGACCTCTTCACCGACGACGCCCGCTACTACACCGCCCCCCATCGTGAGCCGTGGGAGGGACGGGACGGCATCGTCGCGGGGTGGATCGGCCGCAAGGACGATCCCAGCACGTGGAAGTTCCGCTACGAGGTCCTCGGCATCGACGGCGACGCTGGCTTCGTCCGAGGGTGGACGGACTACACCGACGACACCGACTACAGCAACCTGTGGGTGATCCGCCTGGCCGAGGACGGGCGCTGCTCGGAGTTCATCGAGTGGTGGATGGCAGTCGAGGAAGACCAACAGGCGAGCGCTTCTCCTTGAATCCCTCGAACGGGTTGCGGCACGCGCGGCAGAAGTGCGTTGTCCGGCAGGGCGTGGGGCCGAATGCAGCTTCCATCACGGTGTCGGCCGATCGGCAGTAGGGACAGGGGGTACCCGCCTCGCGCATCAGAGACACGGCTACCGGACCCCCCGTCGACTCTTCCCAGTGCGGTGAGATACCCAGGGCTCGAAGGCCCGCCCTCCCTCGTTCGGTGATCCGGTCGGTGGTCCAGGGCGGGTCGTAGACGAAACGGACCTCCACCGCGCGGCCGTCGGCGACCTCATGCAGGGCCGTGCGCGCGTCCTCGCGGATGACGTCCTTGGCCGGGCAGCCCACGAACGTCGGGAGGAGATCCACCCGCACTGCCTCCGCATCGACGTCCACCCGCTCCACCATCCCCAGGTCGACGATCGAGCACGTGGGGATCTCGGGGTCCAACACGGAAGCCAGCGCGTCCCAAACGCGGCGCTCCGGTGTGCCCATCACCAGCTCGCTCCGGGGAAGGCGCGGTGGAGGGCGGTCATTTCCTCCCACAGCGGTCCGAAGTCCTCGGAGTGGCGGCCGTGGCGTCCGCCCGTGCCGGCGAATCCACCGACGTGGACCCATCTCCCGTCGCGCCGTTCCACACCCGGAATGGTCAGCTCGTCGCGCTCCTCCACCTCCCCAGAAGAAGTGGGAACGAACTCGCCGAGACGAGCATGGCCCGTGAGCACGTAGTCGAGGGACACGGACTCGAGGTCCGATCCGATCCGATCGAGCCACTCCGCAAGCAGATCGGAGCTCGGCCGGGCCAGGACACCGTCGGAAAGGAGGGCCTCTTCACCCGGGAACGCCTCGAACAGCGCCATGGCCTCCGGCACCGCGACCTCGAGGCCCCCCGCCAACCGGTCCCGGGCCGTCACCCCGCCCTCGGCGACGCGGCGGAACCACGTCCTCCCGTGATCGAGGTGGTATCGCTCCTCCATCCGGATCACGGCCAGCGCGTCGCGGAGCTCCTTCCACGCCGAAGTCTCGAGCGCCGCGGTCCGGACGTCGTCGGCCTCGTCGTACAGCCACTGCCGGGCGATCGTGTACCCCCAGTCGCCGTTGGGCCGCTCGCAGATAACGGAGTGACGGTACTCGTCGGGCCGCCGCCCCAGCCCGAGCGACGTGGCGTCGCGCTCCGTGATCGGCTCCGCAAGCTCGTAGAGCAGCCGAGCGTGGGCCATCTCGTCCTGAGCAATGGAGGAGAACGCCAGGTCCTCCTCGAGATGGGGGGCCCACCCGGTCCACTCGGAGTGCCGGTGACCGATCACCAGCTCGTCGTCGGCCAGACACAGGAGCAGCGTCAGCCGGGGATCGTCCTGCGGAAGCGGCGGTGTCTCGATGGGCGGTGCTTCCGGGACCGGCTCGGAAGCCGGGGGAAAATAGGAGTCCCGATCAGGCATGGGCCGGCGCCTCCTCGTCGCGCCCGCGACGCACGGGTGGGCGCGGCCGGTCGATGACCAGCCCTCGTTCCCTCATCAGCGCGTGCACTTCCTTCAGCTTGGCCCCGACGCCCACGTATCCCTCGCTTCGTCGGTACGCCCGGTCGATCACGCCACCGATCCCGGTGACATCCGGGGCGGGATGCACCTCGTCGGTGCCGCGCAGCCGAACCGCGAACTCCGGCGCTTCCTTGTGACGGAAGTGCGTCTCCCGCGCCAGCAGCATGGCCATCTCTACGTCGGGCGCCTTGATGGCGCCGGCCACCTCCCAGTCGGCGTCAGGCTTCCGGCGCTGGAGCACGTCCCAGACGTGGATGGCCGTCACGGTGTCACGTCACCCCGGTTCACACGGTCACGGAGGGGATGCGCTCGAACACCTCGCGGACCCACGCGTGGTGGTCCCACACCATCTTGCGGTGATCGAGCCGCACCTTGGTCATGGGACCGTTGCCCTTGACCACCTGCCAGAACTCGTCCCAGTCCGGATCGGACCAGATCCACTCGCCGCCTTCCTCGTCCCATCGGAGCTCGGGGTCAGGCACGCCGATCCCGATGTCCCACAGTTTGGGGACGTAGGTGGAGAAGAACTCCTGCCGGAGATCCTCGTTCGACCGCGTCTTGATCCCCCAGTACAGGAGGACGTCCTTGTCCGGCTTCGACGGAGGCCCGAAGAAGTGCATGATCGGCTTCCACCACCGGTTCACCGCGTCCTGGAACAGCTCCCGCTGCTCCGGAGTGCCGGTGACGAGCTCCAGGACCATCTCCTCGCCGTGACGCAGGTGCACCGACTCCTCAGCGCAGATCCGCCGCATCACCCGGACGTACGGGGCGTACGAGCAGTCGAGCAGGGCCTTCTGGGTCACGAGCGCGGCGCCGTCGATCAGCCACCCGATCAGGGCGACGTCGCCCCAGGTGTTGGCGGGGTAGTGGAACACGTTGTGGAACTTCGTCCTTCCGTTCACCAGGTCGTCCCACATCTGTTCGCGGGACTTTCCGAGGTCCTCGGCGACGCGGTAGAGGAGCTGCCCGTGGCCCGCCTCGTCCTGGACCTTCGCCGTGAGCGACAGCTTCCGCTTCAGGGTGGGGGCGCGCGGGATCCACTCTCGCTCGGGGAGGCAACCCATCACCTCCGAGTTGGCGTGCATCTCGATGAACTTCAGGAGCGCCTGGCGGTACTCGTCCGGCATCCAGTCGCCGGCCTCGATCTTCTCTCCGGCATCGATCCGGGACTTGAACTCGGCGACCTTGTCGTCGTAGGTCATCGGTTCGGTTCCTCCTTCGCTGCCATGCCGTCGAGCAGCAGGTCGGTGAATCGGTCGGCGATCTCGTCCGGTGATAGCGGGCCGTCCGGGTCGTACCACGTGTACGTCCAGTTCGCCGCGGAGAGGACCAGGAGGCGGGCCAGCGTGGGGTCCATGTCCCGGAGATTCCCGGTCTCGACCCCCTCGCGGATGATCCCGTCCCATAGCTGCTCGTACTCGTCCCGGAGCGCCTTCACTTCGCCCCGGCGCGGCTCGTCCAGGGCGCTCCACTCCTCGAGGAACACCCGGGCCGCCTCCCGGGCCCGCGCCACCACGTCGACGTGGGCGCGCATGGCCCGGCGCAACTTCTCTGCCGCGGGCCACGCGCCCTTGGCCGCCACCTCAAGCCCGGCCATGAATTGCGCCGCCGCTGACGTGCAGATCTCGAGGAGGATGTCCTCCTTGCTGGCGATGTGGGCGTACAGGCTTCCTGGAAGGATGCCGGTCTCCGAGGCGATGTCCCGCATCGTGGTCCCGTGATACCCGCGCTCGCTGAAGAGAACCTCGGCCGCCTCGAGGATCTGGCCCTTGCGCCCGTACGATCGGAGGGCATCCTTGCGGGACTTCCGGAGGAGTTCCCTGAGCTGCTGTTTCGACTTCTGGGCCGTCGTCATGTGGGTTCGCCACCGCTCCCGGTCGATCCTTGGTCTCCCATCGTACCAAACAAACGCTTGTTTGGTCAAAACGCCGGGTTGTCCCGCGCCACCGGAGACAGATAGCGAAAGGCCCCCCGAGCGGGGGGCCTTCGCGAGCCCGTACTGGTTACGGCGTGGGAGGTGGGGTGGGAACGGAAGCGGGGATCTCCACCGGGCCGCCGCCCCCGGAGCCGGACCCGGATCCGCCGCCGGAGCCCTGGTCGGTGCCGCCGGAGCCACCTCCGCCACCGGCTCCACCGCCGTCCGTGGACCCGCCGCCGCCGGAGCCGGAGCCGCCGCCGGAGCC
>JBOGWB010000014.1:0-15032 GCA_050693035.1 Actinomycetota bacterium | reverse complement strand
CCATTGTCTCCATGGATGCGCGTCCGTACCCTACGGGCGCCCCGTTCGGGCGCCCCGCGCTCTCTCCGCCGGGCTTTACACTTGCGGGCGTGTTCGAGCAGCTGACCGACCGTCTCGGCGTCGTCTTCAAGAAGCTCCGCTCCCGCGGGAAGCTCCATCCGAAGCAGGTCGATGCGGCCCTGGACGACATCCGGGACGCCCTCCTCGACGCCGACGTGGCAGTGGAGGTGGCCGACGATCTCGTCGGGCGGGTCCGCGCCCGGGCCCTGTCCGAGGAGGTCATGCGGAGCCTGACCCCCGGCCAGCAGGTGGTGAAGGTGGTCCGGGACGAGCTCACCGGCACGCTCGGCGGGGAGCACCGCCCGTTCCTGTTGCCCCAGGCATCACCCGTGGTGGTGATGATGGCGGGCATCCAGGGCTCGGGGAAGACCACCACCTGCGCAAAGCTCGCACTCCACCTGAAGGACAAGGGCCGCCGGCCCCTGCTGGTTGCGGCCGATCTCCGCCGTCCCGCGGCTATCGAGCAACTGTTCACGCTGGGGGGGGAGATCGGAGTACCGGTGGTCTCGGACGGAAAGGATCCGGTCAAGGTCGCCAGGTCGGCGCTGAAGCAGGCCACGCGGGAGGGTCAGGATGTGGTGATCGTGGACACCGGGGGCCGGCTCCACGTCGACGAGGAGATGATGCGCGAGGCGGAGCGGGTCCGGGATGCCATCCGGCCGCATCACGCGCTGATGGCGGCGGACGCCATGACCGGACAGGACGCTGCTGCCCAGGCCCGGGAGTTCATGCGCCGCGTGGACCTCACGGGCTTCGTCCTGACCAAGCTCGACGGAGACGCACGGGGCGGCGCCGCGCTCTCGGTGACCCAGGTGACCGGGCGGCCGATCTTCTTCGTCGGCGTCGGGGAACGTCAGGCCGACCTGGAGCCCTTCCACCCAGATCGGATGGCCTCACGCATCCTGGGGATGGGCGACGTCCTTTCCCTGGTCGAGAAGGCCGAACGGGAGATGGACGCGGATACGGCCCGGGCATCGGCCGAGCGGTTGCTGCGCGCCGAGTTCAGCTTGGAGGACTTCCTGGTGCAGCTGCGAGAGGTGAAGAAGCTGGGGCCTCTCCAGGACCTCCTTGCCATGTTGCCCGGTATCCCCGGGGGCGCCCAGCTCAAGGACCTCGCAATCGACGACAAGGAGTTGGCACGGGCAGAGGCCGTCATCTCCTCCATGACCGTGGAGGAGCGGCGCAACCCCGCTATCATCGGGGGCGGCCGGCGAACCCGCATCGCTCGCGGAAGTGGGACCTCGGTCAACCAGGTCAACTCCCTCCTCAAGCAGTACGAGGAGGCGAAGAAGATGATGAAGCGGCTCACCGGGGGGAAGATGCGGATCCCCGGGATGCCCACGATCCCGGGCTCCCGTAACCGCCTGGACTGAGGAGAAGGAAAGGGAACATGGTCAAGATCAGGCTGATGCGCATGGGAGCGAAGAAGCGCCCCTTCTTTCGGGTCGTGGTGGCGGACTCCCGGAGCCCTCGCGACGGTCGGTTCATCGAGAACATCGGGAGGTACCATCCGCTCTCCGATCCTTCGGTGATCGAGATCAACGAGGAGCGCGCCTTGCACTGGCTCGGAGTCGGCGCGCAGCCCACGGACTCGGTACGCAACCTACTGGCCAAGGCGGGCATCTGGGAGAAGTTCTCCGCCGAGCCGGCGAAGGACAAGAAGGTGGCGGGCAAGAGGACAACGGCAGCGCGTGCGGCTGCGGCTGCTGCGGCGGCGGCGGCGAAGGTCCCCGCGGCCGAGGCCGCCGCCCCGCAGCCCGTCGTGGCAGAGCCCGCGGCCGTAGAGGTTCCGCCCGAGGAGTCCGCCCCGGAAGAGGCCGCCGCCGAGGAGTCCGCCCCGGAAGAGGCCTCCGCCGAGGAGTCCGCCCCGGAAGAGGCCGCCGCCGAGGAGTCCGCCCCGGAAGAGGCCGCCCCCGAGGAGTCCGCCCCGGAAGAGGCCTCCGGCGATAGCGCATCGGAGGACACTGATTCGTGAAGGAGGTCCTCGAGTACCTGGCCCGGCATCTGGTCGACGAACCGGACGCCGTGGAGGTCACCGAGGTCGAGGGAGAACGCTCGGTGATCCTCCAGCTCCGGGTGGCCCCTGACGACATGGGCAAGGTCATCGGCAAGGGGGGCCGAACGGCGCGGGCCCTCCGAAGCATCGTGCGGGCCGCCGGCACCCGCCAGGGAATCAGCACGCTCGTCGAGATCGTCGAGTGAAGGAGCTCCTCGCCGTGGGCCTGATCACCCGGGCCCACGGGGTGAAGGGGGAGGTCGCCGTCCGGCCGCTCACCGAAGTCGAATCGCGTTTCCAGCCGGGTTCGGTTCTCCTCCTCGGCCCCGACGGCCGGCGAGAGCTCACCGTTGATTCCGTACGCGGGCCCCACCACGGTCGTCTGCTGGTTCGGTTTCGCGAGGTGGGAGGCCGTGGCGAGGCCGACGCGATCCGCGGGCAGGTGCTTCTCGTGGACTCCGCCCAGGCCCCGCCCCTCTCCGAGGCGGACCGGTTCTGGGTTCACCAGGTGGTCGGGCTGGAGGTCACCACGGATGACGGCCGATCCCTCGGGCGGGTCCGGGAGGTCCTCCACAACCAGGCGAACGACATCTGGGTGGTCGAGGGGGAGGGAGGCGACCTCCTGGTTCCGGCGCTCCGACAGGTGGTGGCCGCGGTGGATCTTCCGGGAGGCCGGATCGTGATCAAGGAGATCCCCGGCCTTCTCGACGACCCGATGGAGCCCTGAAGCCGGCCGGCGGGGGCGGATCGATGCGCGTCGACATCTTCACAATCTTCCCGGGCATCTTCGAAGGGCCTCTTCGGGAAAGCCTGCTGGGGAAGGCGGTCGAGGCGGGCCTGGTCGACGTGAGGATCCACGACCTCCGCGATTTCGCCACCGATCCCCACCGGCAGGTCGACGACGAACCGTTCGGAGGCGGGCCCGGGATGGTCCTCAAGGCTGAGCCGCTGTTCCGCGCGGTCGAGTCTCTGGAAGAGGGGCTCAATCGGGTCATCCTGCTCTCTCCTGCGGGCCGCCGCCTCGATCAGTCCCTGGTTCGCGAGCTTTCCCGGGAGCCCTGGTTGGTCCTGTTGTGCGGGCGGTACGAGGGCGCGGACGAGCGCGTGGTGGAGGGCCTTCCCGCCGAGGAGATCTCCATCGGCGACTACGTCCTGTCCGGCGGCGAGATCCCCGCCCTGGTGGTGCTGGACTCGGTGAGCCGGCTCGTCCCAGGCGTCGTCGGGACAGAAGAATCGCTCCGCCAGGAGTCGTTCGAGGAGGGCCTGCTGGACCATCCTCACTACACGCGGCCCCGCGAGTTCCGGGGCCTGGCGGTGCCCGAGGTCCTGCTTTCCGGAGACCACGGCCGCATCGCCGAGTGGCGACGCCGCGCAGCGCTGGAGAAGACCCGGCGGAACCGCCCGGACCTGCTGCCGCCGGAGGACTGAGCGGGGCTCGGCCGGGCCAGGACCGAAATGAGTGAACGAGGTGCTATCATGACCCCCCGCCCGACCGAGGGATCTTCGAAGGGTCTTCCGTGAACAGAACCGATCTCGTCGAAACGCCACGCCTACGTGACGACCTGCCCGACTTCCGCCCAGGAGACACCGTCAAGGTGCACGTTCGGGTGGTCGAGGCGGGGCGGGAGCGTATCCAGGTGTTCCAGGGAGTGGTGATCCGGCGCCGTGGCGGCGGCCTCCGGGAGACCTTTACGGTTCGGAAGGTCTCGTTCGGCGTGGGCGTCGAGCGGACCTTCCCGCTGCACTCCCCGACCATCGCCAAGATCGAGGTAGCAAGCAAGGGTGACGTGCGTCGGGCCAAGCTGTACTACTTGCGTCAGCGCCGCGGGAAAGCGGCCCGGATCAAGGAACTCAGGGAACCTCAGGTCACCGCGACCACGAAGACGGAGTCGGAGCCGGCGGAGGACGAGGGCTAGGGATGGGGGAGGCCCGGCGATCGGGCGACCGCCTCCCGGCCGCGAACGAGAACCCCGCACCGGTAGGGTCCGAGCTCGCTCCCCGTGAAGGCGAACAGCCCGCCGCTCAGCCGGTGGCCAGGCCCTCCAGGGACGGCCGCGACGAGCCGCTCGAACGACCGGCTCCCGGAAGGCACCGGCGCTCGGAACGCGCCAAGCCTTCCGGCCCGCTGGCGTTCTTCCGTGAGCTTCCCGGCCTCATCCTGATTGCGTTCGTCTTGGCGCTTCTCATCAAGACCTTCCTTGTCCAGGCGTTCTACATCCCCTCGCAGTCGATGGACCCCACCCTGCTGGTGGGAGACCGCGTGCTGGTGAACAAGTTCACCTACGCCTTCCGGGAGCCGCGGCGAGGGGAGATCATCGTGTTCGAGAATCCCCGACTCGACGAGCCGGATCGGAACCCTCTGTCCGCCTTCTGGCACTGGATCATCGAGGGAGTGGGAGTGTCCACCGACCCAGAGAAGGACTTCATCAAGCGCGTGATCGGTCTTCCCGGCGAGACGATCGAGGTCACCGGGGGGCGGGTGTATGTGGACGGGAAGCGGATCGAGGAGCCCTATCTCAACGAGGAACGCGATCTCTCGGACGACGGTCCGGTCAAGGTCCGTCCCGGCCACCTGTTCGTGATGGGTGACAACCGTGCGAACTCACAGGATTCCCGCTCCGCGCTGGGCCAAGTCCCCAGGGGTAAGGTGGTGGGGAGGGCGTTCATCATCATCTGGCCGCCCTCGAACTTCGTGTGGCTGTCCGGCGACTGAAGGAGATCGATCACTACGAGCGCCGGCTCCGTGGCGCCGGGTTCCGCGTCGTCGCGGGGGTCGACGAGGCCGGCCGAGGAGCCCTCGCCGGGCCGCTCGTGGCCGCAGCCGTGGTTCTCCCCGAGGGCTTCGATCCCGAGGGCCTGGAGGACTCCAAGCTTCTGACCCCTCTGCAGCGAGACCGGATGTACGCCCGGATCAGGGAGGAGGCCGTGGCCGTCGCGGTGTGCCGGGCCACCCCCGGAAGGATCGACCGTTCCGGGTTGCACCGGACCAACCTGCGGCTCCTTCGACGAGCGCTCACCCGGCTGCCCCTGCGCCCGGAGTACATCCTGACCGACGGCTTCCCCGTCCCCCGTCTGCCGGTGCCGAGCCTCGGCATGCGGAAGGGGGACATGGTCACCGCGTCGGTGGCCGCGGCGTCGGTCGTGGCCAAGGTGACCCGGGACCGAACCATGACCCGATACGCCCGGAGGTTCCCTCAGTACGGTTTCGACACCAACCGGGGGTACGGCACCGCCGCCCACTGGGAGGCGCTCTTCCGGTTCGGGCCGAGCCCCATCCACCGGCGGTCGTTCAAGGGGGTGGCCGAGGCCACCGTGGCCACGGCTGGGGGACGGGTATCGGCGACCCGGGTCCTGCCTCGGGAGATGGTCGCCGAATGGCCCCTGGAGAGCGTGGTGGTCGAGGAGGACGAGTCCGGGCAGGGGCGGGAGCCCGAACGGCCACCGGGGGAGGCCGACGCGCTGTCGGCGGATGAGCGCATACTGATCTAGATGAGCTCCGAGGACATCGAGCGATACGAGACCGAGGCAGAGCTCCAGCTCTACCGGGAGTACCGGGACGTGCTGGGGATGTTCCGGTACGTCGTGGAGACCGAGCGGCGCTTCTATCTCGCCAACGAGGTGAAGGTGACTCGGTCCGACGCGTGGGTCGAGCTCGACCTCGCCGACGCCTGGGTATGGGACATGCACCGGACGGGGAGGTTCGTGGCGAAGGTCCGGGTCCTCACCCAGCGCGACGTGAACATCGAGGAGATCGCCCGGAAGGACGACGAGATGCCCGGCGGTGGGACGCTGCCGGACGAACTCATCCCGTAGAGGCCGGGGTTCCAACCGCCGCTCCCAGACGCCGCGTTTCGTGTCGGTGCCCGCCGCGATGCTGTGGCTGTGCAGTCCAACCATCCCGTGCCGCGAGCCAGACTCGGTCTGTCCGGCGAGCGCGCCGCCTGGGTGGCCTACCGGCGGCGTGGCTATCGGCTGCTCGCCCGAAACTGGCGATGTCCGCTGGGTGAGCTCGATCTGGTGGTTGCGACTCGGGGCGTCGTGGTGTTCTGCGAGGTGAAGGCCCGAACCTCCACCGTGCTCGGGGGTCCCTACGAGGCGGTGAGCGCCTCGAAGCAACGGCGGGTACGTTCCCTCGCCGAGGCGTTCATCAGGTCCCAAGGCCTCGGCGCCTCTTCCTACCGTTTCGACGTGGCCAGCGTCCTGCTGCGCCCGGACGGCCGCGCGGACGTCCACGTCTTCGAAGACGCCTTCTGACCAGCCGCCGGCGTGTCACCCCTCGCCGCTAGCATCGCCGCGTGTATGCCCGGGCAAATGCCGTTGCCGTGGTGGGGATACGTGGATATCCGGTGGCGGTGGAGGCGCACGTCGGGCGGGGCCTTCCCGCCCTGTACCTGACCGGTCTGCCGGGGGCGGCGGTCCAGGACGCGCGGGAGCGGGTTCGGCCCGCGGTCGAGAACTCCGGTCTCGAGTGGCCGCTGCGCAGGGTGACCGTGAACCTGAGCCCGGCCGACCTCCGGAAGGAGGGCCCCGGGTTCGATCTGCCCATCGCCATCGCCGTGCTGGCGGCCACCGCCCAGGTGCCTCGGGACCGCCTGGCGGGGTGCAGCCTCGCGGGTGAGCTCTCCCTGCGGGGGGCGATAGTGCGGACATCGGGGATCCTGGCGGTGGCCGACGCGGCGGCCAGGGCGGGGGTGGGGGCCGTCGTGGTGCCCGAGGCCAACGCGTCCGAGGCCGGCCTGGTCGAAGGGATCGAGGTGGTGGGGGCGCCGTCGCTGGCTAAGGTGGTCGAGTATCTGCGTGGACAGTGGACCTCCGCTCCACCGCCCCCGCCGGGGCCGCGGTCCCTCCCCTCAGATGTCGACTTCGGTGAGGTGCGGGGCCAGGGGGAGGCCCGGCGGGCCCTGGAGGTTGCCGCGGCGGGCGGCCACAACGTCCTGATGGTCGGATCCCCCGGAGCGGGGAAGACCATGCTGGCCCGCCGGCTCCCGACCATCCTCCCCGCCATGGCCAGGGACGAGGAGCTTGAGGTGACCCGCCTCCACTCGGTTGCCGGCCTCCTCGGGACGGGGATCGGCCTGGTCGATCGCCGTCCGTTCCGGAGCCCACACCACTCCATCTCGCCGGCGGGACTCCTTGGCGGAGGGTCGGGCCTCATCCGACCGGGCGAGGTCAGTCTGGCCAGCCACGGCGTCCTGTTCCTCGACGAGGTGACCGAGTTTCGGCGGGATGCCCTCGAGGGTCTCCGCCAGCCGATCGAGGACGGCCGGGTGGTCGTGGTCCGTGCCTCGGGGGCCGTGGAGTTCCCGGCGCGCTTCACGCTCGTCGCGGCGGCGAATCCATGCCCGTGTGGCTTCGACGGTGACCCTCGGCGGCGATGCCGGTGCCTTCCCAATCGAGTGGAGTCCTATCGCCAGCGGTTATCGGGCCCGCTCCTCGATCGGATCGACATCCGCCTTCGGATCCCCCGGCTCTCGCGCGCCGAGCTCCTGGGCTCGGAGCTCGCCGAGAGCTCGGCCACGATCCGAGGGCGCGTGGAGGAAGCCCGGGAGCGCCAACGGCGGCGATTCCGGGACCTGCCGTTCCGCTGCAACGCCGAGATGTCCGGGGCCATCGCCCGCCGGGTGGCGGGACTCACCTCGGCCGCGGAGACGGCGCTGGCGAACGCGGTGGACCGATACTCGCTGACCGGGCGGGGGTTCGACCGGGCCCTCAAGGTCGCCCGGACCGTGGCGGATCTCTCGGGTTCCGACGCCGTGGACCTGCCCCATCTGCTCGAGGCTCTCAGCTTCCGCGGCCGAGTCTCTCCATCGGAGGGCGCGGGTGCCGCGTGAGGTGGGCCGAGGATCTGGATCTCCCGGCCGGGATGAGCTCCCACCGCGAGGCTGGCCGGACGACTTCGTGTCGGGGGCGTCCGACCGAGATGCCCTCCTGGTGCTCTCGCACCTGGACGGTCTCACCCCCCGACGCCTCCACGCGCTGGCGTGGGCAGAGGGCTCCGCCCGGGGTTGCCTCGCGGCGGTCCGACGGGGCCGGGCAGGGAGCTCCGGTGACCGAGCTCGAGTGGCGGGGGTCTCTCCGGAGGCTGTCCGGGCCATCCTCACTCGGCTCGGGGCCCGCCAGGTGTGCCCGGATGAGGAGGCCTATCCGCCCCAGCTCCTCGACCTCCCCGACCCCCCAGCCTCGCTCTTCGTCGTGGGCAGGATGCTCTCCCCGGCTCCTCCTGCTGTTGCCGTCGTGGGGGCCCGGCGGTGCTCGGCCTACGGTCGGGAGATCGCTCGGGGGCTGGGAGGCGGTCTGGCCACCGCCGGGCTCACCGTGGTCAGCGGGGCCGCGTTGGGGATCGACGCGGCGGCCCACCGGGGGGCCCTGTCCTCGGATCCCCATGCCAGGGCCGACCGCGCACCAGGCGAACAGCCCGATGAGAGCCGGTTCTCCACCATCGCCGTGCTTGGCTCGGGGATCGATGTCTTTCACCCTCCCAGCAACCGGGGTCTCATCCAGGAGATCACGGCGGCTGGGGCCATACTCTCTGAGTACCCCCCGGGAACGCCCGCTCTCCCCTGGAGGTTCCCGGCTCGGAACCGGCTCGTGGCGGGGCTCAGCCGGGCCGTGGTGGTCGTCGAGGGGGGTCCGGGCAGCGGTTCGATGATCACGGCCGAGTTCGCCCTGGACCTCGGACGCGACGTGTTCGGGGTCCCCGGCCCGGTGACGAGCCCGCTATCCGCCGTTCCCCACCTGCTCATCCGGGACGGCGCGTGGCTGGCACGAGGGCCCGAGGACGTCCTCGAGGTCCTCGGCTTCGAGGCCCCGGGACTCCATGTGGGCGGGCCCGAGGCGGCCGATGGTCGAGGGAATGCACCGGCCAGTGAGGTCCCGGGAGCTATCGGGTTGCTGTCGCCGATGGAGCGGAGGGCTCTCGAGGCCGTGGCGGGGGACGCGGTGACAGTGGATGCCGTGGCTCAGGACACCGGCCTTCCGATCGGCCAGACCCTATCGGTCCTGGTGGCCCTGGAGCTCCGTGGCCTGGTCCGCGAGGTGGCCGGCCGGTACGAGCGCACCGCGGGCGCGGCCCGGCTCAGCGATCGGTAGTGAGCGACTAGTAGCGAAGGACCGCCCAGACGTCCTCGCCTCGATCCCGGAGGTCGAAGGCGTGGTCGTCTCGAGGGCGATCCCGGCGCAGGCCGAGGCGAGAGAGGAGCCCTCGCTTGCCGTTCTTCCGGCCGACCGACCGGACGTACGCCTCGATCTGCGCATCTCTGATGCGCCTGAGGCGTTCCAGCTCTCAGACCGGGTGCCCGACTACCGGAGTGATCACGTCATCGCTTTCCTTGTCCGGGAGATCCCATGGTCCCACAGACCCCCGGATCCGTCACGGAAAGGACTTTTGGCCCAGCCCTTGGGTCGGCCCGGTTTCGTGCCGACATCCTAGGCGGGCAGAGCCCTTTGTGTTACAAGACTTGTCACCGTCTACAGGAGCCGTCGTGCCGGACACGCCTTCCCCACGGGATGCCGAGCTGATCGAGCGGTTCGTGCAGCACCTATCGCTCGAACGTCGGCTTAGCCTGCATACGTCAGCGGCTTACCGGAGCGACCTGGTCGGGCTGGCGATCTTCCTTGCCCGGGGAGGTTCCTCCTTCGAGGACGCCGGATACCCGCTCCTCCGTCGGTGGCTGGCCCACCTGGGCTCCCGAGAGTATTCCCGGGCGTCGATCGCTCGGAAGACGGCAGCGGTCCGCTCCTTCTACCGTTACCAGGCCCGGCGGGGGGTAGTGGCCGCCAACCCCGCCTCGCAGCTTTCCGCACCGAAGGTCCCCAGCCTGCTGCCGACCGTCCTGAAGGCGCGGGAAGCGGATGCGCTGGTGGAGGCCCCGGCCGGCGACGATCCCTACCTCGTGCGGGACCGAGCCGTCCTGGAGATGCTCTATGCGGCGGGTCTCCGCGTCTCGGAGCTCTGCGGTCTGGACGTCGACGACGTTGATCTCGATGGCCCCCGGGTTCGCGTCCTGGGCAAGGGGGGACGGGAGCGGGAGGTCCCCATCGGGGACGTGGCGGCGGGCGCTGTGTCCGAGTACCTGAGGTGGGCCCGCGGCGCCATCTCCCCTGAGGATTCCGGATCGCAGGCCGCGCTGTTCTTCAACCGGCGGCGCAGGAGAATCGGCTCCCGGGACGTAAGAAGTCTGGTGGAGAATTATGTCAAACGGGTGCTGCCGGACCGCCGGGCGAGCCCCCACACACTGCGTCACTCGTTCGCGACCCACCTGATGGAAGGAGGGGCCGACATCCGATCCGTGCAAGAGCTCCTGGGCCACGCCAGCCTGGCCAACACGCAGCGCTACACCCACGTGTCACGGAGCCGGCTCTTCGGCGCCTACCGATCCAGCCACCCGAGGGCGTGATGTCGAGAGCGACCGCACCCCGCAAGCGAGAAAGGCTCACCCCCGATGAGCTCAACGAGCTCGACCGGCTCTGGCACGAGTTCAAGGCGACCGGAGCTCCACCCGCTCGTGAGCGACTGATCCTCCACTACGCGCCGCTGGTCAAGTACGTCGTGGGGCGGTTGGCTGCGGGGCTCCCCCACACCGTCGAGCGCGCCGACCTCGTGTCGTACGGGATGTTCGGGCTCATGGATGCCCTCGAGAAGTTCGACATGAGCCGACAGGTCAAGTTCGAGACCTACGCCATCTCTCGGATCAAGGGAGCTATCATCGACGAGCTGCGGGCCATGGACTGGGTGCCGCGATCGATCCGGTTCAAAGCCCGGGAGGTCGAGAAGGCCCACTCGGGCCTGGAGTCCAAGCTTCACCGGGCGCCCACCGACAGTGAGGTCGCCGATCACCTGGGGATCACGGTCCGGGAGTTGCACGATGTGGTGAATCAGATCTCGTTCGTCTCCGTGATGGCCCTGGAGGAATTGGTATCGGTGGGGGATGAGCGGGGTGAGCGGCGTTCGCTCCTCGACACCCTGGCCGACGCGGCCAGCTCCGATCCGACCTCCGAGCTGGAGGGTCAGGAGATGCGGGGGCTCCTGGCTGCTGCGATCAACTCGTTGTCGGAGCGAGAGAAGATCGTCATCACCTTGTACTACTTCGAGGGGCTCACCCTCGCTGAGATCGGCGAAGTCCTGGGAGTGACCGAGTCGCGCGTGTGCCAGATCCACACGAAGGCGGTACACAACCTCCGGGACTCGTTGGTCGAGCGAAGCGAAGCCTGACCCGACCCCTCGAGACCCGCTCGATCTTCTCTGTCAGACCCTCCGGCTAGGATCGTCGGCGTACTGACCTCCGGGCACGAGGAGGTCCGCGCATGGCACTCGGTCGCGTTCGTCCCGTTGCTGTCCTTGGTGCGGCGTTGGTCGTCGTTGTCCTGACCCCGGGGAGAGCTTCTGCTGCGGCCACCCGGGAGCAGATCCGCCCCCAGGGCGGCCCAGATCATGGCGGTTACGTTTGGCCGGTCCGCGGGCCGGTCATCTCGCCCTTCGAGCCACCGAGCAGGCTCTACGGTCCGGGACATCGGGGCATCGACATCGCCGCACCTGTCGGATCTCCGCTCCGGGCGGCGGGTCCCGGAGTAGTGGCGTTCGCGGGGTGGGTCGCCGGCTCTCTGTTCATCTCCATCGACCACCCCGACGGCGTGCGGACCACGTACTCGTGGCTCTCGGCCGTATCCGTGAGCCGCGGCGACCGCGTCGGTGCGGGCCAGCCGATCGGTGCCACCGGGTCGGGCCATCCAACCCGGGTGCCCCCACACCTGCACTTCGGAGCCAGGGTGGGAGACGTTTACATCGACCCGCTCCTCCTCCTTGGAGGAGGTTCACTCGTCGGAATGATCCATCTCGCCCCCCTCGAAGAACCCGTGCTCGTGGGGATCGCGCGATTGGCCATCCACTAGTCCGGAGCCATCTCCGGAGGCGTCGTCGAGCTCCTCCCACGAGGGCCCCAGCGCCGTGAAACCGGCGCCTCCAGAGCGGTCCTCCTAGAATGGGCGCCCGTGTGCGTCTCTCGCTCGGTTCGCTGGCTGCTGTCCTTCGCCGGGGTCTGTACCGTGCTCGGCCTGACCATGGCCGTGGCAACGATGTCCGGACAGGCTCGCGGCCTCGGGTGGTCGGGCCGGGGGGCCGTCCAGGAAGGGGACCAGCTTCATCCCTGGCCCATGGTCGGGGGGGATCCCGCACACTCCGGAAGCACCGAGGGCCCCCCGCCTCCGTACCGTGAGGCATGGACGGTTCCCGACCTGGAGCCTCTGGCGGGGCCCACGGTCGCCGAGAACGTGGTCATCGTGGTGGAAACGGAGCGAGTGAGGGCCGTCGACCGGGAGAGCGGTCGTTCCGTGTGGGAGGCGGATCGGGAGGCCGGGCCGGGAGGGCCCGCCGCGATCGCCGGAAGCCTGGTGATCTTCTCTGAAGGGCGGGGGAGCGAGGCCACGATCACCGCGGTTCGACTCGAGGACGCCGAGCCCGCCTGGAGCGTCCGGACCCGGGCCCCAGCGCTGGGAGGACCGGCCGTCGCCGAGGGGCGCGTCTATGTCGGCACGTCCGACGGCCGAGTGGTCGCGCTCGAGGCGGATGAGGGGACGCGGGCGTGGGAATACCGGGCTCAAGGCCGTCTGGACACTTCCCCCGCCGTGGCGGACGGCCTCGTGTTCGTGGCCGCCGAGGATTTCTCGTCAGGTGCGGCGACGGTCTATGCGCTGGATGCCTCGACCGGTCGCGAACGGTGGCGCTTCCCGCCGTCCGGCCCGGCCATCGGAGTGTCGTCCGTCTCCGTGGCCGGGGGCACCGCCTTCGTCGGGCTGGGGGACTTCATGATCCATGCCTTCGACGCCGCCACGGGAGCCGAGCGATGGAGAGCTCGGGCCAGGGCGCCGTTCAGCGCTCGGCTCGTCCCCGCGGCTGGTGATGAGGTGGTCTTGGGAGACCGGGCCGGCCACCTCTATCAGCTGAACCCGGGATCGGGTGAGGTGGAGTGGATCTTTCGATTCCCGGGCGACCTGGTGGATGCCTCCCCCGCGCTCGCGGGGGGCGCAGCCGTGGTAGGCGACGGGGTGGGCCAGGCGTCGGCGATCGATGTCAGCTCGGGGCTCCTGGTCTGGAAGCGGGTCCTCGGCGCAGGGCCGGTAGGCGCGGTGGCCTCCGACGGTGAGCGTCTGTACCTGGCGGTCCAGGGGGTGAGGGGCCGGCTCCTTGCCCTGGAGCACGATCCCGAGGGGAGCCTGCTGGCGGAGCCTTCGCCCACCACGCTCTTCCTGGGTCGGGCCCTGCTGAACTTCGCCGTCGCAGCGCTGGTTGTGGGAGGCGGGCTGCTCATGCTGTTCAGACGGCTGGGAAGCGGCCCGGGTGGGCCCGCTGGAACGGATGTCGGCACCGGAGGAGGAGAGGCGTGAGCAACCGGCGCCGTCGGCGAAGGAGGGCTCCCGCGGAGGTCCCACCCCAGCCCCTCTCCACGACGAAGGAAGGGACCGGCACCGGAGAACGTGGAGGTTGGTTCCGCCGCATCCTCGCCCCCCGGCAACCCACGGTCTCTCCGTTCCCTCCGCTCGGAGAGTCGATTCGTCGGGGAGCCCTCGCCGCGGGCAGCTCGGCTGCCGTCCTTACCGTCGCCTTCCTCGGTCTGCTCGCTCTGTGGGGAGGCTTCAACCTCCTCGACGCCGCGCTCTCTGCCCAGGGGATGGTCTACGTGATGGGACTGCCTCCCGTCCACGTCCCCCTCGACGTCGGTGTGGTTCAGTCCCTCATCCGAGTCTCGTCCACCCTGGCCCTCGCCTCGGTGGTGGCCCTCGGCGTGGTTCGAGGATTGATCCTGGGATCGATGGCCCTCCTCGTGCACGGAGCGGTTCGGGGGAAGGCCGACCCGCGCGCGGCCCTGCGGCGACTGCCCCGGGTGGCGGTGACCGTCTTCGGCATCTACGGGGCGGAGGTGGGCCTGTTCCTCTTCCTGCTGCTCTTCGTGCAGTCGCTCCTGGGCCCGGCCGCCGTGCTGGTGATCCTGGTGCTGGGACTGCATTTCCTGGGGTTTGCTCCCGTCGTGGCCGCCGCCGAGAGGGTTCCCGCGGGCGCTGCCCTCCGGATCGGGTTCCGGGCCTCGCGGCTCCCCGGTGCCCGTCACCTCACGCTCGTGGTGTTGTACTTCGCTGTCGTGCTGTACGCGGGGGTCGGCGCCACCGCTGCCGCGGGCGAGTCGTCCCCTGCCACCCCTTCCCTCCTGACGTGGGGGGTGGCACTCTTGGCGACGTTCGGCCACGTTGCGGTCTTGGGGGCGCTGGCGTACCGGTGGGACGCGGTCCGAGAACACGTCCTCGCCGAGGACACTCGACGGGAGGCGGCACGGCGGGCGGCCCGCGGTCGGGGGCGGGGAAGGCGGTCCGGGCCGGCCAAGGCGTCGTCCGGGGGGCCCTCCGAGAAGAGGGACTCACGGAGCGCTTCCTCCCGAGCGGTCGCCGGCAAGGACTCGGCAAAGGCGACGGGCAAGACATCCGAGAAGCCTTCCGGCAAGGGGAAAGGCGGAAAGGCCGGCCGGAGGGACCGCGGAACCCGCAAGGGCGGGCGCCGGTAAGGCCGCGTCGAGGGCCGGAGACCGTCTGCTAGACTGACCAACCGGCCTGCGAGGCCGAATACACACGTCCGGGGATCCGTCCCTCGGTCCCGCCGGCGGCGGGTGGGGACGGAGATGAGCCGGGCGGAGGAGAAACCGAAGGGAGGTTCGTCCATGACCGTCGTCACGCGACGGCAGCTCCTCGAATCCGGGGTCCATTTCGGCCATCAGACGCGCCGGTGGAACCCCAAGATGCGCCGCTACATCTACGGAGAGCGCGGCGGCATCTACGTGATCGATCTGGAGAAAACCCTCCGCGGCGTGGAGCGGACCTACGAGTTCGTTCGGGAGCTCGCCCGCCGGGACGGCGTGGTCCTGTTCGTGGGGACGAAGAAGCAGGCCCAGGACGTGGTGGCTGAGCAGGCCGGCCGGGTGGGGATGCCCTACGT
>JBOGWB010000013.1:0-5007 GCA_050693035.1 Actinomycetota bacterium | reverse complement strand
GGCCACGCCCTTGCCAGCGATGTCCGGCGCGCTCCCGTGGACGGGCTCGAACACCGCGTACTCCCACCCCAGGTTGGCGCCGGGGGCCAGGCCGAGGCCTCCGGTCAGGCCCGCGGACAGGTCGCTGATGATGTCGCCATACAGGTTGGGGAGAAGGAGCATGTCGAGCGTCTCCGGCTCCGAAGCCAGGTGCATGGCCAGCTCGTCGACCTGCTTCTCCTCGAAGGCCACGTCGGGGTAGAGCTCGGCCTCGCCTCCGGCGGTGTACAGGAACACGCCGTCGGAGTACCTCATGATGTTGGCCTTGTGGCCGAGGGTGATGGTTCGTCGCCGGTTGTGCCTCGCGTAGTCGAAGGCGAACCGCACGATGCGCCTGGTCCCCGACACGCTGATCGGCTTCACGGTGACGCCGGCGTCGGGGCGGATCTCGAAGCCCGCCAGCTCCCGGAGGATCTTCCGGAGCCGTTCCAGGGGCTCGGTCCCTCGCTCGAACTCGATGCCGGCGTACAGGTCCTCGGTGTTCTCCCGGATGACCACCAGGTCCACGGGGGGATGTCGCGAGGGGATGCCGGGCAGGCTGACGGCGGGGCGAACCGCGGCGAACAGGTCCAGCTCCTGGCGAAGGGCCACGTTGACGCTCCTGAATCCTGTCCCGACCGGAGTGGTGATGGGCCCTTTGAGGGCCGTTCGGTTCCGCCTGATGGAGTCCAGGACTCGATCGGGGAGCGGTGTGCCCTCTTCCTCCATGACCGCCGCCCCCGCGGGCTGGACGTCCCACTCGATGTCGACGCCCGATGCCTCGATCACCCGGCGAGCGGCCTCGGCGACCTCGGGGCCGATGCCATCGCCGGGGATAAGGGTCACCCGATGCGCCACGGGCCGAGATTAGAGGAGAGCTGCCCGGGGAGTCGCTCTCAGATGCTGAGGAGGACCCAGGCCGACAGGACGGTGCCGACGATGGCCGTCCCGTAGCACGCCGCCGCGATGAACCGTTTCCAGCCGTGGATCCCGCACTGGTGGTGGAGGACGAAGCGAAACCGGTGGGCCCAGTGGAACAGGGGCAAGGACACCACTCCCCACAGGTAGAGCTTGGTCAGGGGGTGCCGAACGAGGTCGAGAACCCGCTCGTAGGAGAGCGCCACGTCGGGCAGCCATCCTGCGGCGTAGGCGATGCCCAGGATCGCCACGTGGATAGGAAGGAGGATGGCCGCGACGAATCCTCCCGCGGAGAACAGGCTCCAGAAGATCGGCTCCTTGCCCGGGATCGCGATGACCAGTCCGCCCGGCTGTGCGGATCTGATCTCCCGTTGGTCGGACTCGTCAAGCGCGTCACCCCATGACGCGGGGTTAGCCGGCGCCGGTCGATCTTCGCCCATCTAGAACCAGACGTGGAAGTAGGCCACGATCGCGGACGCCACGATCCAGGCGGCGAACAGAATCCCCATCACCAGGTTCGGATGGACCACCCTCCGCCCCAGTCGGATCAGCAGGATGCGGGTGCTGAGCTGGAACCAGGTGAACGTGTGGTACAGCAGCGCCACCAGGATCACCGCGAAGAGGGCGACGACCCCCGGCAGCTCGAGCCACCTGAGGAACCCCTCGTATTCCTGGCGCCCCCGGGACAGCGCGAACAGGAAGAGGAGGAGGATCACCGAGGCGGCCGCAGTGAAGATAGAGGTGAACTCCCGGGCGGCGAACCGAACGTAAGGCCCACTGCGCAGCCACCAGGTTCGGGGGACCTTCCGGACGTGAACGGGGTACCGCCGGCCCTGTTCGACCTTCACGGCCGATTCCCGAACGGCCACATCACCGACAGCATGGACTTCGTGGTCGTGGCCACCTTGGAACGCTGGATGGCCGCTGCCGGGTCGACGTCCTTCGGGCACACCACCGAGCATTCCCCGACGAACGTGCAGTCCCAGATGCCCCAGTCGACCCCGATGATCTCCTGCCGCTCGGCTCGTCCTTCGTCCCGGGAGTCGAGGTTGTACCGGTGGGCCAGGGCGATGGCGGCCGGGCCGATGAATTTGGGGTCCTTCGCGTACACGGGGCAGGCCGAGTAGCAGAGCATGCAGTTGATGCACATGCTGAACTGCTTGTAGAGCTCCACTTGCTCGGGGGTCTGGATGTACTCGCCCTCATCGACCGGGGACTCCTGCTCGCGGATGATCCACGGCTTGACCTCTCGCAGCTTCTCCATGAAGTCGGTCATGTCCACCACGAGGTCCCGGATGATGGGGAAGGCCACCAGGGGCTCGACCGTGACCGGCTTCGGATAGAACTCGCGGAGGAATGTGGAGCAGGTCAGTCGCGGCTTGTAGTTCACCATCATGCCGCACGACCCACACACTCCCATCCGGCACGACCACCGGTAGGCGAGGCTGCCGTCGACCTCATCTTTGATGTAGTTCAGGGCGTCCAGGACCACCATGTCGTCCTGGTAGGGGATCTCGTATTCGTCGAAGTACGGCTCCGGGGCCTCTTCCGGCCTGTACCGGGCTACCTTGAGCACGATCGTCTCTTCGGGCATGTCCATCTCCGAGGATAGCGCGCGGTGGTGAGTTCCCCGGCCGGCCTAATACATCCGTTCGGCCGGCGGCCAGCGGGTGATCGAGACCTCGCCGTACTCGATCCTGGGTCCCTGGGGGGAGTCGAAGGCCAGGCTGTGCTTGAGATACCTTTCGTCGTCCCGTTCCGGGTAGTCCCGGCGGGTGTGGGACCCTCGAGACTCCCGTCGCTCCAGGCCGGACCGGACGACCGCGTCGGCCACGTCGAGCATGTTGCCCAGCTCCAGCGCCGTCACCAGCTCGGTGTTGAACGCCCGGCTGTGATCGTCCAGGGCCAGGTCTCGGTACCTCTCCTTCAGCCCCTCCACGACCTCGGCGGCCTCCTTGAGCGACTCTTCCGTGCGGTAGACGCCCGCTCCCTGCTCCATGGCTGTGTGGAGATCCCGGCGGATGGCCGCGATCCGCTCCCTGCCTCCTACCTTGGCCAGGTAGCCGGCGACGAGCCTGTCCTGTTCGGCCTCGGCGAGCTGCGCCAGCGGGTTCGGGGCGGGCGCCGCGGCCTCAAGCGCGTCCCCGGCTGCTTGCCGTCCCACCCTCGCCCCGAACACCAGGCACTCGGTGAGGGAGTTCGAGCCCAGCCGGTTCGCCCCGTTCATGCTCACGCACGCCGCCTCTCCGGCCGCGTACAGGCCGGGAAGGCGGGTCCGCCCCATCATGTCGGTGTCGATCCCCCCCATCATGTAGTGGACCACCGGCCGGACGGGGATCGGTTCGTGGACGGGGTCGATCCCCACGTAGTTCTTGGTGAGCTCCCGGACGAACGGGAGCTTCTTGTCGATGGTCTTCTCGCCCAGATGGCGGATGTCCAGGTGGACGTACTGGCCGTACGGTCCGTCGAACCCCCGCCCCTTCTCGAACTCCTGCATGATGGCCCGGGACAGGATGTCCCGGGGGCCGAGCTCCATCTTCGAAGGGATGTAGTCCTCGAGGAAGCGCTTGCCCTCCCTGTTGATGAGGTAGCCGCCCTCGCCGCGCGACGCCTCGGTCATGAGGATTCCGGTCCCGGGAAGCCCGGTGGGGTGGTACTGGACGAACTCCATGTCCTCCAGCGGGACGCCCGCCCGGTAGGCCAGGGCCATCCCGTCGCCCGTCTTGATCGACCCGTTGGTGGTGAATGGAAAGATCCGGCCGGCCCCGCCGGTACAGAGGATGACGGCCTTGCCCGTGATGCACCTGACCTCGGAGTCCCGCAGGTCGATGGCGGCCACGCCGGCGCACCGGCCGTCCTCGACCAGGAGAGTCGTCGCGAAGAACTCGTCGTACCGGACGATCTTCTCGAACTGGAGCGAGGTCTGGAACAGGGCGTGGAGCATGTGGAAGCCGGTCTTGTCCGCGGCGAACACCGTTCGGTTCACGCTCATCCCGCCGAATGGCCGGACGGCCAGTCTCCCGTCCGGCTCCCGGCTCCACGGGCAGCCCCAGTGCTCGAGCTGCACGACCTCCTCGGGGGCCTCGGCGACGAAGGCCTCCACGGCGTCCTGGTCGGCCAGGTAGTCGCTCCCCCGGATGGTGTCGAACGCGTGGAGGTCGAGGCTGTCGTCCGGCCCGATCGCCGCGGCCGCGCCGCCCTCTGCCGAGACGGTGTGGCTGCGCATGGGGTAGACCTTCGAGACCAGGGCGATGCTCAGCGAGCCTGAGACCTTGGCCGCGGCGATGGCGGCCCGGAGCCCCGCGCCCCCGCCCCCCACGATCACGATGTCGTGCTCGATGGTTTCCAGTCTCTCAGTCCTTTCGGGAGCCCCTCGTGGCCCTTTTTACCGGGTGGAGTGGGCGAGCGCCAACGAATCGCCTGATCGTGCCAGACCGCTCAGGAGGCGGCGGCTGACAAAACTGGTTGTCGATCGAAGGTGTCGCGGGGCGGCCCCGGGCCCGCCCGGTAGGGGGTTCCGTCGTGGCGGAACCAGAGCACGGTGCCGTCTCGATCGCGCCGCACGGCCCACCCGTGCTCGTGCACCAGCTTGTGGTGGAACGAGCACACCAGCAGGAGGTTGTCCAGGTCGGTCCGTCCCCCCCGCTCCCACCACACGATGTGGTGGGCCTGGGTGAACCGGCGCGCTCCGCACCCCGGGAACCGGCACTCGGAATCCCGGTAGCGGAGCTGACGGAGCATCCACGCCGAAGGCTCCCTGGCCATCCGCCCCAGTCCCACCGGCTGGCCCGCCTGGTCCTCGATCACCACCTGCACCCGCCCGTCGCAGGCCAGGCGCCTGGCGGTCTCGGGGTGGATCACCGGGCCGCCTTCGATCTCCGCTCCCCGGCGACCGGACACCAGGTCCTCGAGCTGGGCGTGCACCACGACCGTGGCCCGGTCGGGATCGGCGTCTTGGGCGATCCGGGCCGAGCACAGGGCCACCAGGGCGTCGGCCCGGCGGGCGTCCACGTCGAAGTCCCCGTCCTCCTCTGGCATCATCGGGAGCTGATCGGCCAGGCGCTCCAGGGC
>JBOGWB010000012.1:0-8539 GCA_050693035.1 Actinomycetota bacterium | reverse complement strand
GCCGCCACCGCCGCCACCGCGGGGACCGCCGCCACCGCCGCCACCGCGGGGACCGCCGCCACCGCGAGGACCACCGCGCTCACCTCGGGGACCCCGGGTGCGCCGCGGTTCGGGCTTTCGTTTCGGGGGCTGGATCAGCCGGGGAGCACCCTCGCGCTCGAACCGGATTCGGATCGAGTCAGCTCCCGCCTCTTCCCGGCCGGCCTCGTGCCATCCGTCCCGGAGGAGGTACTTCAGACGGCCCGCGGCGGTCTTCCGCAGCTTGTCCCGCCCGGGCGCCCTGGTGAAGAACGTCTCGTAGAGAACCTCTTTGTTTGCCATCGGGTCGCCCACTCTAGCAGACGGCGGATGCAGCTCCCCGCAGGTTCTGACAGGATAGCGTGCTCGTGAAGCGGCATCCTTCGCCCACCCGGAGCGGGAATCTACGCGAGGTCGCCGGAGGCTCCTTCATCGCCCTGGCCTCCATTCAGTTCGGAGCGGTGGTGGTCCTCGGAAAGCTTCTGGCTGATCGTCACGTTGCCGTCCCGGCCATGCTCGCGGTGCGGTTCGCCCTGGCGGGCACGCTGCTTGCGGCCGCGCTCTCCTTGTCGCGGAAGCGACTCGCGGCGGCACCTGGAGAGGGATGGCGGCTGGTGCTTCTCGGCGGCATCGCGTATGCATCGGAGTCGGCTCTCTTCTTCTTTGCCCTCCGGCACGGGACCGCGGCGGCGATCACCCTGCTCTTCTTCAGCTATCCGGTCTGGGTGGCCTTGCTCTCGGCGGCCATGGGAGGGGGCGTCCCGGGCAGGCCGGTAGTCGTCTCTCTGGTCCTGACGCTGTTGGGTGCGGCCCTGGTGGTTGCGTCGTCGGGCGGTCTGGACATCAGGCCGGCCGGAGTGATCCTGGCCCTGAGCTCCGCGGTGACATTCTCCTTCTACCTGGTGGGGGCGGACCGTGTGGTCAGGGAGACCTCCTCCCCGGCGGCGGCGATGTGGGTGAGCCTCTCGGCCGCGGGAGGCCTGGCGCTCTTCGCCGTGATGAGCGGGCAGGCCCGTGCGCCGTCGGGCGCCGCCGAGTGGTTCCCCGTGAGCGGCATGGGGGTCCTCACGGCGGGAGCGTTCTTCTGCCTGTTCGCGGGACTGCGCCGGGTGGGAGCTGTTCGGACGGCCATAATCGCATCGCTCGAGCCGGTGGCCACCGCCCTCCTGGCCCTGATCTTCCTGGGCGAACCCTTGGGCGCCGGGGTCGTGGCCGGGGGAGCCCTCATCCTCGCCGGCGCGGTGATCGCCAGCATCGCCCGCCGAGAACTGACCAAGCTGGAAGCGCCCGGTCCCTAGCCGGCCCTCCTTCCGTGGACCCGGCTGGACCCGCCTCGCTGCGTGGGCCCCCGCCCGCGTGGTGAGGTTTCCCCGGCGGATATCCATCTCGACTGGGAGGGGGCCGCCTGATACCCTATTTCGGAGGGTTCCGTTCGTTCCAGGCTTGCCGAGCAGTTCCCTCACCGGCCGAGAGCCGGAAGACCGCCGGGACAGCGATCCCGGGAACGGTCAAGAAAGGAGGGAATTGCAGTGGCAGTAGGCACCGTGAAGTGGTTCAACTCCGAGAAGGGTTACGGCTTCATCTCCCAGGAGGATGGCCCTGACGTGTTCGTGCACTTCAGCGCGATCCAGGGAGAGGGATACCGGAACCTGGAGGAGAACCAGCGGGTCGAGTTCGACTTGACCCAGGGGCAGAAGGGCCCCCAGGCGGCGAACGTCAAGATCGTCGGCTAGGGCCAGTCCCTCGAACGAACGGACCCCCCGCGCGAGCGGGGGGTCCATTCATTTCCACTACAGGTACAGTCCGCCGGTCGGCTCCTCGCGTTCGCTGGCGACGGCGTGAGCCTCGCGTTCTCGGATCAGGAGAAACTCTTCCCCTCGGATCTCAACTTCGATGCCCGAGTCGGGGAGCAGCAGGACCTGGTCGCCCGGCTCCACGGTCCGGACGCTCGGCCCCACCGCCACCACGTCGGCCCACAGCCCTCGCTTGCTCAGCGTGGCCGCGGTGGGCGGGATGAGGAGGCCGCCCTTGGAACGCCGCTCGCCCTCCTCCTCCGGACGACGGACCAGGATGCGATCCGACATCATCCGGACGGCCTTGAGCGCCTCCCCCTCATCGGGAGGCGGGCTGGGAGCCGGACGCAGCGGTGTGGGACTCATGCGCCAGATAGGATACGACGCGCGCTCGCACTCCGACCGATGAAGACCCCACGAACCGCCGCCGAGCTGTTGAGAGAGGGAGAGGCCAGGCTCAAGCGGTCGCCGGCCATCGATCACTGGCCCGCCGACCGAGAACGCCGGGAGGCCTCCGTCCTCCTCTCCTTCGTCCTCGGGGACCGGAACGGCTCAGAGGAACTCTCGGATCCCGACCGGACGATCGGAGCGGCGGCTCGCGAGCGGTACCGGCGGCTGATCCGCCGCCGCGCCGGGGGCGAGCCCATCGCGCACATCCTCGGCTGGACCCTGTTTCGTGGGTTGCGGCTTTCCGTTCGGCCCGGTGCATTCGTTCCTCGGCAGTCGAGCGAGTCGTTGGTGGCTCGAGCCGTGAACCGGCTGCGCGGTCGGACCAGCCCGGTGGCGGTGGACGTGGCGACCGGTATCGGGCCGGTCGCCCTGGCCGTGGCGCACGCCGTTCCCGCCGCCGAGGTGCACGGCACCGATATCTCCGCAGACGCCGTGCGCCAGGCCCGGGAAAACGCTCGGGCCCTGGGGCTGTCGAACGCGGCCTTTCACCGCGGCGACCTGTTCGCTCCCCTGCCTGCTGATCTGCGGGGGGAGGTCGACGTGATCACGTTGCATCCCCCCTACGTGCCCCGTCGGGACGTGGGAGACTTGCCCATCGAGGTTCGAGGGTTCGAACCGGAGGACACGCTCACCGACTTCTCACCCGACGGATTGGGACTCCTCGAGCGAACGGCGTCCCAGGCACCCGCGTGGCTACGCCCGGGCGGGTGGTTGCTGGTGGAGGTGAGTCCCGACCGGGCGCGCAGCGTGCGGGGGCGAATCGTCCGCTCCGGCTACCGGGATGTCGTGAGCACTCGGAGCTGGCCCGACATCACCCGGGTCATCGTGGGCAGGGTCTAACGGCGGGGGATGGACACGCCGACGATGCGGCGCATCCACCGCGAGCGCGTGCTCCTCGTCGGTGGGCAACGGGCCCTGGTGCTCCAGCTGGCCCATCCGATGGTCGCGGCGGGGGTGGCCGACCACAGCGACTTCCCGCGACTGGCTCTGGAGCGGCTCCGTCGGACGCTGGGCCTGACCCTGGCCACCCTGTTCGGCACGCCGGACGAGGCGGAGCATGCCCTTGCCAGCATCCAGCGAGTACACGAGCGGGTGAGCGGAACCCGCGCCGGACGCTCCTACCGGGCCACCGACCCGCGGCTCCTCCTGTGGGTGAACGCCACGCTCGTCGACACCACGCTGACCGTGTACGAGCGGTTCGTGCGGCCCTTGTCGCTGGAAGAACGGGCCCGGTACTACGAGGAGACGAAGTCCTTCGGGCCCTTCTACGGGATCCCCGACGAGATCACCCCGCCGGATCTCGAGGCCTTCGGGATGTACGTGGGGGACATGCTCGAGGGCCAGGAGCTTCGGGCCACGGCTGAGAGCCGCCGCCTGGTGAGGGACGTTCTCCGTCCACCGCTTCCGCTGTGGTGGCGGGTACCGACCGAGGGGGTGCGGCTGGTCACGCTGGCGCTGCTGCCGGAAAGGATCCGGAGGATGTTCGGGCTGCGAGCCGGTGGAGCCTCACGGCTCGCACTGCGGGGCGCTACCGCCACGTCTCGAACCCTGCTCCCGCTGCTCCCGGAGCGACTGCGCGCGTTCGAGATCGCCCGCGGGAAGCGGTGACGGCTACCTGAGCGACTCGGCCACCCGCAGCAGCTCCTGACGGCTCAGGTCCCCGGATACCGTCACCACCAGGCTGTCGGTCTTCACCCACACGTGGGGGATGGCCAGCGGGTCGATGAGCAGCTGTCCGGTCTCTCCCGCCAACGCTCCGCGCTCCAAGACGACCTCTTCGGGCTCGTCCCGGTATCCCTCGCCCGAGGCCAGTGGGTCCCCCCACAGCGAAGGGTCTGGCCCAACCGGCCGCATGGTGACGATGAACTGATCGAGTCCTCGCCGGTATGAGAGGGACACCACATCACCCACGGGGGGGTTCCCCGCTTCGGCCCCGGTCGGGCTGCCCTTCCGGGACGCCGTCACCTCCGGGGCCTCGTAGCCTTCGGGGACCCACGCGGGCACCAGCGGCTCGTAGTCGACGATCCCTTCGACCTCGTCCAGCGAGACCCTACGGAAGCCGGCGTCGCTCCTGAACACCTCGGCGTTCGGCGGAAACTCGAGGTGGAACGCGTCCTCCGGCACCTGGCCGTCCACCTCGAGGTCCTCGATCCTGCTCTCCCAGACGAACTCGCCGTCACGGGTGGCCACGACGTGCACCGGGAAGCCCGTCCCTTGATCCACGGTCACATCGAGATGGTTGGGGGAGCCTGGCGCGACGAGGTTCACTCGGATGTCGGTCTCGAGGAGCCACGCGGGCCGGCCCGCGTACGTGATCTCCTTCACGGTTCCACCGCCGCCGGAAGCCAGGGCCCGGACGACGCTCCCGAGCCCCCGGTCGAGGCTGCTGGAGGCAGGGCCTTGATCGGGCGGCCCTGGGGGCAGACCTCGGCGCTCCGACGCGAAGAGGACATCACTGTCGGGAATGCTCTCCGACGGGTTGAGGCCCCGCTCCACCCCGGCCTGCGCGTCGTAGACCACGGTTCCGCCTCGAGTGAGGTCCTCCAGCCGGAAGTCGCCGCGCGCGGTGAGGATGAACGACCAACGGCGCGTCCCCTGTTCGAAGACCTCGGGTGCCCGCGAAACGAGGATCCCGCTGACGTTTTGGGCGCGGGCCCAGGCCCGGGCGACCGTCTGCCGGACCTCCGAGGCGGTGGCGGCCCTCGGCCTCGTACCCGGGAGCGTGGACGTCACCACCAGAACGGCGACGGCGATGACCGCCGCCGCGGAGAGACCCCAAGCCCAAGGTCCCGGCCGGAACGCCGGGCGGGGAGGAGGGGCCTGCCGCGGCCGCTTCCGAGGGGCTGTCTCCTCGTCGAGCCGCTGCCGTAGAGCGACGTCGAACCCGGAGCGATGTTCCGGCACCTCCAACCCACGGAGAGCCGCTCCCAGCATCTCGTCTCGCACTTCGCCGCTCATCGTTCGCTTGCTCCTTCCGTGTCCGTTCCCAGGGCCCGCCGAAGGACGGCCCGGGCCCTGGAGAGACGGGAGGCCACGGTCCCGGACGGGATACCGATGATCGTCCCTGCTTCCTCGTAGCTCAGCCCCTCGGCGTCGACGAGAAGGACCGCGGCCCGCATCTGTGGCGGGAGTGCCTCGAGCGCCGCCGCTAAGTCCCCCCTGCCCGCGGCGACCTCTGCCGGGTCGGGGGCGGGATCGGGGCGGTCGGGGACCTCGTCCAGGGGCATCTGGGGCACCCGCCGCCTGCGCAGCATGTCCATCGAGGCGTTGTAGACGATCCGGTACAGCCACGAGCCCAGAGCCTCCGTCCCCCGCAGGGACGGGAGAGCCCTGAAGGCCTTCAGGTAGGCCTCCTGGAGCACGTCGTCCATGAGGTCGCGATCTCCGACCAGCCGATAGGCCAGGGCCCGCAGCGCCCGGTCATGGGGTTGCACCAGAGACCAGAACGCATCGGGGTCGGGGGATGGCTTCGCCCGCCCGTCGGACCGCTCCACGATGGGCCTCACGCCTGTAAGACGCGAGAGAGCGCTGGTTCCTTCGCAACTTCGCTCAAAACCGACCGTGCTAGTCTGATTCGGAAGGCATGAGCGAGACCGATCTCACCAACCCGAAGGGCTGCTGGGAGCACCGCGACGAGGTGCAGATCCTCGACGTCCGCGAGGACTGGGAGTGGGATGCTGGCCACATCGAGGGGGCCGTGCACATCCCGCTGAACGAGCTCCTGTCGGGCCGGATGGAGAACATCGTCAAGGATCGGCCCGTGGTCGCCGTGTGCAAGACCGGCAACCGAAGCGAGGTGGCGGCGCTGATGCTGCGGGCCCGCGGGTACCAGGCTCATAACCTGGAGGGCGGCGTGGAGGACTGGTCCGGCGAGAGTCTTCCGCTGGTCACCGACCGGGGCGATCCCGGCCGGGTGGTGTAGCCAGAGACGACCGATCTTCACGCCGTGAGTTGCCCGGCCAGCGCCCCCGGGTCGCTCACGGGCAGCTTGCACGTGAACCGCTCGCAGACGTACGCGGCGGGCTTCCCGTCGAGCGGCTCGCGGCCGGCGAGGAGGGGGACGAGGTGGGCCGCTTCCTCGTTTCCGGGCGCGGTTGCGGCCAGGACGGCGTTCGGCAGGTACCTCGACCACACGGCCCGGATGAGCTGCCGGGTCTCCTCCGAATCGAGGTCACCCACCACGGCCACCTCCTTCGATGGTGACACGTAGAGGTCGAGGGCCCCGAGTGCGTGGCCGAACATCGTCGGAGCCCGCCCGATCAGGTTGCGCGCCACCCGGAGCGCCGACAGCCCGGCCCGCTCGTAGCCGTCCTCGCCGGTGAGACGGGCCAGACGGAGCAGGACCTCGGCGGCCACCGAATTGCCGGAGGGGATGGCGTTGTCGAACAGATCCTTCGGTCGAAGCACGAGCGGCTCCGCGTCCTCGCCGGTCTGGAAGAAACCGCCACGGTCGGGATCGTGGAACAGGCGGATCAGCTCGCCGGCGAGCAGGCGGGCCTCGGCCATCCACCGAAGGTCGAACGTGGCCTCGTACAGGCCGAGACAGGCGGCGGTGGTCATTGCGTAGTCGTCGACGTAGCCGGGCCCGCCGGCTCGTCCATCTCGCCAGGAGCGCAGGAGACGGCCATCCTCTCGGCGGAGCTCGGCGAGGATGAAGCCCGCGGCGCTCGCAGCCGCCTCCACGAACCTCGACTCTCCGAGAGCCCGGCCTGCTTCGGCCAGGGCCTGGATGGCGAGCCCGTTCCACGACGCCAGGATCTTGTCGTCCGTGGCCGGGTGCACCCGCCGCTCGCGGGCCTCGGAGAGACGTCGCCGCGCCTCCTCCAACCCCGCCGGCGGCGAGGCGCCCGGCTCCGGGAGCCACAGGATGTTCGTGCCCTCTTCCCAGTTGCCCTCGGGCGATGCTCCGAAGAACCGCGCCACCTCCTCCCCGGCAACCTCGAGGAGGTCTTCCCACCCCCAGACGTAGGACTTGCCCTCCACCCCTTCCGAGTCCGCGTCCTGCGACGAGTAGAACCCACCATCGGGATGGCGCATCTCGCGAAGGAGATATTCGAGGGTATCCAGGGCGGCCGCCTGACAGCCGTCGTCCCCGGTGACCTGCCACGCGTGAAGGTACAGGCGGGCCAGCTGGGCGTTGTCATAGAGCATCTTCTCGAAGTGGGGGACGTGCCATCGGTCGTCCACCGAGTAGCGGTGGAAGCCCCCGCCAACATGATCTCGGATGCCGCCCGCGGCCATCCGGTCGAGCGTGAGCAGAACCATGCGCAGCGAGTCCGGATAACCGCGGAGGTGACACCGCAGCAGGAACTCGAGCGTCATCGGCTGAGGGAATTTCGGAGCGCCTCCGAATCCACCCCATTCCGGATCGAAGGCCTGCGAGAGATGAGAGTGCGCCGCGCGAAGCAGGTCGTCGGCCAGCGGTTCGTGGGATTCGGGGAGCGAGGATGTCCGGGCGATGGCTTCCACCACGCGCTTGCCCTGCGTGAGGACCTGCTCCCGCTGCTCTCGCCAGGTCAGGCTCACGGCCTCCAGCACCCGGCGGAAGCCGGGAAGGCCGTGCCGGTCCTCCGGAGGAAAGTACGTCCCGGCGAAGAAGGGCTGGCCCTCGGGGGTCAGGAACACGGTCATGGGCCAACCGCCGGATCCTGTCATGGCCTGGACGGCGTCCATGTAGATGGCGTCGAGATCGGGCCGCTCCTCCCGGTCGACCTTCACGCACACGAACCGCTCGTTCATGAGGCGAGCGATCTCTTCGTCCTCGAACGACTCGCGCTCCATGACGTGGCACCAGTGGCAGGCGGCGTACCCGATCGAGAGCAGGATCGGCTTGTCCTCGTTCCGGGCCCGCTCGCGAGCCTCGGAGCCCCACTCGTACCAGTCCACCGGGTTGTGGGCGTGCTGGAGGAGATAGGGGCTGGTGGCGTCGATCAGGCGGTTCGAACTACGCGACTCGGTCACCTTCCCAGCGTACCCGAGGCCGCCTCGCTAGACTGCCGCCGGAGGTGCCGATGGACGAAGGGCAGGCTGAGAGGTTCCACGACGCTGTGGGCTCCATGGAGATGCTGGCCGGCGAGATCAAGCCGCCCGAGGCGTGGCGGGCCTTCGGGGACCAGCACCTGGAAGACTTCTGGCGGGCCTGGCCCGAGGTTCGGGCATGGGCCCAGTGGCTGTGGCAGCTGGTCGACGACGAGCGGCGGGAGCACGCCGCTCAAGTGAGCGACCCCGAGCTCGACGAGTCCGGCGGGGGAGACTAGCGGTCGCCCGTCCCGCGGGGA
>JBOGWB010000011.1:0-51425 GCA_050693035.1 Actinomycetota bacterium | reverse complement strand
GACCCGTGCGTACGCGGCCAGACGTCGAGCGGAAGGGCTCTCCGCCGCTGAGACGATTCGCTGCCTCAAGCGCTACGTGGCCAGGGAGGTGTACCGATGCCTGGTTGACGAGGCATAGGAGCTTCATGAACCCCACCGCGACGGAAAGGTGGAAGCTGCCGCCGGTTTAGGTCGTCGCCTCCGCTCCACGTTCGAGGAAGGAACTCCCTCAGACGTGGGTGCTTCCGCACGCGGATGTATTCGAGAAGGATCAGGGGAGCAGCGACAAGAGCCGGGCCGTAGATGACGACGAGGATCCACCTGCCTGCTTCGGAAACTGGATCGACAATGGCCAGTACGCCAATGGCCAAGGACCACCAGACAACCACAAGTTCTACATATGCGCCATGAGCTGTTCGACGCGGTCGTCGACCGACTTGAACGGGTCCTTGCACAGCACCGTCCGCTGGGCCTGGTCGTTGAGTTTCAGGTGGACCCAGTCCACCGTGTAGTCGCGCCGGCGCTGCTTGGCACGACGGATGAACTCCCCGCGCAACCGGGCCCGGGTCGTTTGGGGCGGCTCGCGCATGGCCTTCTGGACCTCCTGCTCCCCCACCACTCGCTCCATGGCCCCCCGGCGCTCCAGCACGTAGTAGAGGCCGCGGTCCCGGTTCACGTCGTGGTACGCGAGATCGAGCAGGGCCACCCTGGGGCTGGCCAGCGGCAGCCCGTGCTTGTCGCGGTACCGCCGGATCAGGTGGAGCTTGGCCACCCAGTCGACCTTGGTGATCAACCGGTCCAACGACTGCTCCCGCAGAGCGGTCAGCGCCTCGCGCCATTCCTCCAGGAGGCGGGTGGCCGCGCGATCGAGTCCCCGGCGCTCGGCGAACTTCACCGCCCGGTCGTGGTACTCGCTCTGGATCTCCAGGGCCGAGAGCTCCCTCCCGTTCGCCAACCGGACCTTCTTCCGGCACGTGATGTCGTGGCTGATCTCCCGGATGGCCCGGATGGGGTTCTCCAGCGTGAGGTCCCGCATCACGGTGTTCTCTTCGAGCATGCGCAGGATGATGTCGGTGACCCCCACCTTCAGCCACGCGGTGAACTCGCTCATGTTCGAGTCGCCCACGATGACGTGTAGGCGGCGGTACCGTTCCGCGTCGGCGTGGGGCTCGTCGCGGGTGTTGATGATGGGGCGGGACCGGGTGGTCGCCGACGACACACCCTCCCAGATGTGCTCGGCCCGCTGGGAGAGGCAGAACTGCGCGCCGCGCGGCCCGTGCAGGACCTTCCCCGCCCCGGCGAACACCTGGCGGGTGACGAAGAACGGGATGAGCACCTCGGCCATCCGAGCGAACTCGCCCTGCCGGGCGACCAGGTAGTTCTCGTGGCACCCGTAGGAGTTGCCCGCGGAGTCCGTGTTGTTCTTGAACAGGTAGACGTCCCCCGAGATCCCCTCCTCGTGCAGGCGGACCTGTGCGGCGGAGAGGAGCGCCTCGAGGATGCGCTCCCCCGCCTTGTCGTGGGCCACGAGGTCGGTGACCGAGTCGCACTCGGGCGTGGCGTACTCGGGGTGGGACCCGACGTCGAGGTACAGCCGCGCTCCGTTCTCCAGGAACACGTTCGAGGACCGGCCCCAATGAACGACGCGTCGGAAGAGGTACCGGGCCACTTCGTCGGGAGAGAGCCGGCGCTGGCCTCGGAAAGTACAGGTCACGCCGTACTCGTTCTCCAGGCCGAAAATCCGTCGGTCCACGAGACCAGTGTAGGCGGTGCTCGATGCCCGGGAGTGGAACCCCTACCCGGTCAGAAGATGTGGGGAGACCAGGGCGGTGGGTCCCAGGAGAACATGATGTCTGCGCGCCGGATCGCGCCGGGAGATGTCTCGATCACCCGACCGGCTTGCTCGAGGGGTCGCAGCCTGGGCCCGCCGAGGTAGATCGCTCCCAGCTCGGAGGCCCCGAGCTCGAGGTCAGGCTCGCCCGAGGAGGGGCGGACCTCCGCGCCGTCGGGACCACCCTCGAGCTCCCAGACCCCTTCGTTCCAGGGGCACAGCGCGTCCCGAACGGCGAGTCGCAGCCGGCCCTCCACCGCATAGCGCCTCGCCTCCAGGGCAGCGGCCACGTCGAGCGTACGCACCCACAGACCGTCTCCCACTCTCAGACGAAGCCTGCGAGGTTCGGCCAACAGGTGCAGCAACGGCTCCTCCGGACGGAGGCCGCCGCCCTTGATCCGTGTGCTCAGGTCGATGTCGAAGCAGTATCGCCAGAGGTCCGAATATGCCTCCGGGGTGAGAGCGACGAGCTCTTCCACCTCCACCGTGCCTCTCGGGCTCCCGTCGACGAACTCGGGTTTGAACCGATAGGCGACGTAGCCGTCGGGTCCCTGGTCCGATTCGTGGAACACGAACGTGAACTTCCCTTCCCGCTCGTGCTCGGGATGGGTGTAACCGTATCGCCACCACTTCGGGGTCCACGCGATCATGCCCGGCTGAAGTGGCTGGATCCGGTCGTAGACGGCCGGGAAGGACGCGATGGCTTCGTCCCGATCCACCACCCGCATCCTTCCAGCGGGGCGGTGTTCGTGGATGAAGCCAGCATCCGAACGCTCGACCTCGAATCGGCAGAAGAACGTGGCCGACCCGTACCCGAACCGGCCGTAGATGATGGCCTCGCTGGCCCACAGGATCGACAGGGCCTCGCCTCGCTCGCGGACCTCCTCGAAGTGATGCTGCATTACCGCGGAGAGCACGCCGCGACGACGGTGGGTAGGGATCACCGCGACCGAGGTCAGCCCGGCCGTCGGGACCACTCCCCCCGGGACGGCCAGCGGAAGGCTCGCGGCGATGCCTCCGCCGACCAAGCGATCCCCTTCGAAGGCGGCGACGCTCCGTTCCGGCTCGAACACCAGCCGTTCGCTCTCCACGAACGCCGGGTTGAACTCGTAGCCGAACGCCAGCGAGCCGGCCCGCACGTACTCCTCGAGCTCGTCGGACGATATGGGGCGAAGGGTGATGTCCACGGTCCGCGTATCCTAGCCGGGCTGGCGACGGAGCGCGGTCGCGGCCGTACGGGCGAGCCACGCCGCGAGGGCCAGCCCTGCGGCCGCCAGGGCCGCCGCCACCAACTCACCGCCGACGGGGAGTCGCGCCCATCGCAGGAGGGGAAACGAAGATCCGGTCGCCAGCACCACGGTCGCCACGGCGCCGAGACCGAGATTCCGGAGGAGGAGCAGTCGGTAGTCTCGGGCCTTGGTCTGGCCGAAGCATCCGCAAGGGACCAGCGAGCCGTGCAGGGCCCGGGCCCTGACGATGGCCGCTGAGAATCCGCCCAGCAGGACGAGGGCGAGGATCGCCCCCTGGTCCGGGTCGCCTCCCAGGATGAGCAGACCGACCACGGCCTCCGCCAGAGGCACGCCGACGATCACCGGACGCTCCAGGGCCCCCAGGCGGTACGCTCCGAGGGATCCCCTCCACTCCCGCGGGGCCAGGAGCTTCGACGCCGCCGCCCAGGCGAACACCGCGGCGAGCCCGGCGGCCAGGAGCGGCCGCAGGTCCACCCCCGTTCGCGCGGCCACGGATGCTGCCCCCACCGTTACCAGGGCCGCGAGGGCGGCTCCGTTAACCACGCGAGGCAGGCGAGAGGCGGCGATGCGGTCGAGCTGCGCGGCCACACCCTCCAGGCGCTCGGACGATCGGGCCGCCGCTGTCACCAGCAGGGAGACCCCCCTGGCGAGCCCGAACGGAGCCATGACGGCCGCGCCGACCACGGGATCCCCGGTCATTGCGGCGGCGGCGGCCACCACCACGAGGGTCCCGTGCCGAACGTGGGTCAGGAACCCGACCCCGAGTCCCAGCCCGTATAGGAAGGAGGCGACGAAGGGCGAGAATCTCCACCGCCAGTGCTCGGGGACCTGCTGGCGCCGCTCGGGAACGGGGACGGGGAGCCCGAACAGCTCTCGAGCCGCGTACATCGCCGCCACGAGGGTCAGGATGGCCATCCCGGTGGTTCCCCACGGCGCCCCCAGTGCGGCCCCGCCCCAGCCGAGGGCGGCTCCGAACACGGCCGCGGAGAGTCCCGCCCCCAGCGTGTGCGCTCCAACCGCGGTCCCCCATTTCCTGCGGCTCCCCCCATGGACCATGGGGGTGATGGTCTCCGCCATCGACAGCCCTCAGGGGCCGAAGAGCGCGGAGAGGCCGGCGACCAGGGAGGCCGCCACCACCAGGCCGAGGATCGGGTCGGTCAGCACCGGATCTTCGTCTCCCGGTAGGTGATGCAGAAGACCCGCCGGCCGGAGAAGCAGTAGCCCGTGAGGGAGGCGTCCCCGTTGATCCGTCGCGTGGAGTACGAGCAGCAGTCCACGACGCGTCGGATCCGACCGTTGCAGCACCGAGCCCAGGTCCCCTCCAGGACGGTGGGGCGGGTGAACGGATACTCCTGGGACACGCGACCCTCGCAGATCTTGGTGCGGGTCTGAGAGCGTGAGAGGTACATACGTCCTTGGTCATCCACGGGGTAGCCGCGGCTCGGATGAAGCGGGTAGCCCGCCCGGTCGATCCGCGTAAACGGGTAGTACGGGTGCGGGCAGGAGCCCGTGGTGAAGATGTGAGCGCACAGGTGGAACGCCCCGGCCCGCTCCGGCGCGAGGGCCACCGACACGAAGCCGCCGCCGGCCAGGGCGAGAACACCCTTCCCCAGCCGGCCGAGGAACGACCGTCGGCTGGTCTGCTGGGCCAGCGCCATCCCCGCCCGCTCGACGGTCCGGTCGAGCAGCCCACCGGCCATCAGCTCACCCCTCGTCCAGTCGAGGAGGTCCGCTCGAGCCGATTCCGGGCCGTATCGACGAGACCTTCCAGCTGCTCGAGGTTGTTCACCGTGCCCTTGGCCCGAACCATCCCCATGACGTCGATCACGACGGCGTACGGGGTCCCGGGGACGCGGTAGCTCTCGGCGATCTCCGGCCCCGGAAGGAGGGGCGCTCCGAGGCGGTCGTGCCTGTACGAGCGGGCGGCATCCTCGGACGCGGCGTCGACGATCACGTAGGGGGCAAGCCGGCCGGCTCGGGCCGCTGCCGGAAGCGACGGGAGAACGTCCCGACAGACCGGGCAGCCCGGCGAGACGAACAGCAGCAGCTGGGGCTCCCCGGGCCCACCCACGGTCGCCTCCCGGCCGTCGAGGGCGACCGATGGGATCGCTTCCGGGGCCTCTCCCAGGGGAGGGCCCTCATCGTCGAGCTCGAGGGCGCCCCGGGGGCCAAGCCGGAGATGCAGGGTTCCCACCTGCCTGGCTAGAGCCACGACCACGAGAGCCAGGAGGGCAACCAGCACCCAGAGGACCACGTAGGAGGCCAGCCACCAGCCGTTCATCGCCGGGATGTTTGTCTCATGGGGCGGGCGAGCGTACGTTACTCGCGCGGCTAACGGTACTGCCCGCACTCCCCCCATTCAAGGAGTCGACGGGCTCGGCCGTTGATTTCGAGGGAAGCTCTATCGGGAAGGGGTGTCGATGCGGCCAACCGGGATGCGGGTCACCGCGGTGTGTGCGGCGGGTCTGGGGGCCCTATCCCTGGTCGCCCCGGTGCTCCCCGCAGCGGCGCAGAACCCGCCCGGACTCCAGGTCGCGGTGGCTCACGAGCCCGAGCCGGCGGCCATGGGGAGCGACCTCTCCTTCGGCGTGAGGCTGTCCAATGCGGGCTCCAGCGACGCCACCGACGTCCGGCTTGTGGTGCGGTTCCCGGACGCCGACGCCGTGCTGGCGTCCACCCAGACAGCACAGGGGACCTGCTCGGAGACCGCTCCGGGTGAGATCACCTGCGACCTGGGAACCCTCGCCGCGGGCGCCTCGGCCTCGGCGGAGGTCGTGGTCACTCCGGTGGGCGGCTCCACCATCCCGGCTTCGGCCGAGGCGGAGAGTGCCGAGGAGAGTCCTCCCCCGGGTTCGGACGCGGCCTCCCTCACCGGAAGGCCCTGCGACGTCGTTGGGACGCAGGACGACGACACCCTCGTGGCATCCGCCCCCGGAGACGTCGTGTGCGGGCTGGGAGGGAACGACCTCCTGACCGGCGTCGACGGGGACGAGACCCTGTACGGGGGCTCAGGGGACGACATGCTCGAGGGAGGGACCGAGAGCGACCATCTCGACGGTGGCGACGGTGTGGACACCGTCACGTACGCGACCGCACAGGAGGGCATCCGAGCCGATCTCGAAACCGGGACGGTCACCGTCGGAGCGGAGACGGACGTACTGGTCGGAGTGGAGAATCTGAGCGGATCCCCGTTCGACGATCACGTCATCGGCTCGACCGGTCCCAACACGATCGCCGGGGGGGACGGCCTCGACCTCCTGTTCGGAGGGGACGGGGACGACGGGCTCCTCGGGGAGGGTGGTGACGACTATCTCAACGGGGGTCCGGGGGCCGACAACCTCGACGGAGGATCGGGTGTGGACACCTGTGCGGTCGAGGAGGGAACGGCGGTCGGTTGCCAGCTCGACAGCCCGCTGGACCCCGACGATGCCACCGGGCGCCTCGACGTCAGCCGGATCGACACCACCTTCGGGGCCACCAGTTCGTCGTGGAAGTTCATCACGCACCGTCGGTGGACCCGGAAGCAGATGTGGGACGACGGATTCGCGGTGGTGGTCCTGGACACGTCGGAGGACGGCGCGGCAGAGTACCGGATCGTGGTTCGGGTGCGTACGAACGGCCGGGGAATGACGGCGTTCCTGAGGCGGCTCAGCGACGGCAAGCAATGGACGCTCGACGCCTGGCGCCCCGGAAGGCATAGCCTGGCCGTGAAGCTCCCCATGCGTCGGGTGTCGTTCGGAGCAGGGCGCATGCACTACCGGTGGTGGGGCCAGACGCTCTTTTCCCACTCGTGGTGCAAGAGAGCGGTGTGCTTCGATCTCACTCCCGGGTCGGCTCCGCGAGGAACGCTCATCCAGCCGGTGCCCTAGGCGGCGCACGGCGGGCTCAGGAGCCGGTCGCCTTGCTCCCCAGGAATCCCACGATCTCGTCGTCGGACAGGCGGCGGAACTTCCGGCGGCCGCGGGCGCGATCCAGGACCGCGGCTTCGACCCGCTCCGGAGGAAGGGGCTCACCGTTCGTGCTTCCGAGGACCCCCACGCCGACCTGGACCGCATCCTCGAGGCTCATCCCTGGACGGTAGGCCTCGCTCAGTCGAGTGGACAGGGCCTCGACCTCGCCCCCCATGGTGACGAAGCCGTCCTCGTCGTTGACGCTCCCATCGAACAGGATGTGGTAGATCTCGTTCTCCTCGGGACGCTCCCCCACCTGGGCCACGATGATCTCCACCTCGTAGGGCTTCATCTCCTGGGTGAAGATGTTCGAGAGCACCTGGGAGTACGCGTTGGCCAGCGCCCTGGCGGTGACGTCCTCGCGTCCGTAGGAGTAGCCACGGATGTCGGCCAGCCGCACCCCGGCGATGCGGAGGTTCTCGAACTCGCTGAACTTCCCCACCGCGGCGAACGCGATGCGGTCGTAGATCTCGGCGACCTTGTGGAGGGTGGCGGAGGGGTTGTCCGCGATGAACAGGACGCCGTCTGCGTATACCAGGGCCATGACCGGCTTCCCCCGGGCGATGCCCTTGCGGGCGTAGTCGGACCGGTCCTTCATGAGCTGTTCGGGCGGGACGTAGAAGGGCATCGGCATCAGCCGCTCGCCTCCCCGCTCTGCTCGCTCCGCCGCCGCCCCAGGACGCGGTCGGCGGCCTGTCGGATGTCGTCCTCCGGGACCTCGGTCACTCCGTCGGCGGTGACCACGAACACGTTCGGGTAGATGCCCCGGATGATGTCGGGCCCGGCGGTCGCGGCGTCCTCTTCGCCCGCGTCGATCAGGGCTTCGATCGCGGTCTCGATGGCTTGCTCGCGAGACATGCCCGGCCGCCACCGCTTCTTGAGGCTTCCCTTGGCGTCGCGAGAGCCAGAGCCCGCGCCCTGGAAGTCGGCCTCCTCGTAGCGCCCCCCGATCACGTCGTAGCGAAAGATCCGGCCCTCGCGGCGGCGCCGGTCGAAACCGGCGTACAGGGGGACCACCACGAGGCCCTGGAGCACCAGGGGCCACGACTGTCGGAGCATCTGGGCGAGCCGGTTGGCCTTGCCTTCGAGGGAGAGGGTCTCCCCCTCGACCTTCTCGTAGTGCTCGAGCTCTGTCTGGAACAGCCGGACGATCTCGATGGCCTGTCCGGCCACCCCGGCGATGCCGACCACCGAGTGCTCGTCTGCCGGGAACACTTTCTGCATCTCGTTGCCGGCGATGGAGAAGCCCTCGACCGCACGCCGGTCGCCGGCCATCACCACGCCGTCGCCGAACTTCAGGGCGATGACCGTGGTGCCGTGAGGAAGTGCGGGGAGGTCGGCAGGCGGGCCCGCCGCCGGCTGCCGCAAGAAGGTTGGCTCAGCCGGCTGACCCTTGACCAGGTCGAAGAAACTGGGGTTCGACCCGATCCCCGAGTCGTCCGTCATTCGCCGCCTTTCTGGACGTAGCTCTTGATGAACTCCTCGGCGTTCTCCTCGAGGACCTGGTCGATCTCGTCCAGGATCTCGTCCATCTCTTCTTTGAGCTTCTGTCCCCTGGCCCCCGTGGTGGCCTGGCCGCCGGCCTCGGGCTCACCGCCCGCGCCACCGGTCTTCTTGGTGACCTTCTTCTGCTCCTGCTCGGGCAACGACGCTCCCTCCCTCCGATCAGGGGATCCCCTCGACCCCTATTGTATTGCGGCCGGCCGCCTTGCCGCGGAGCCGCTACCTGGGATGTCGGCACGGTGGTACGGGCCCCTGAGGAAGCCTCACGGCGGCGCCTGTAGACGCCGCGGGTGCCCACCCTCCCCCTCGCAGGGGCTCGGGCACAGCATGCCTCACGGCATCGCCTTACGGGAGCCATTAGCGACAGTCCTTCGGCCGCCCTCTCTCCCAGCGGGGACGGCTCGCCTCGTACCACCCGCTCCGCGCCACCCCGCGGCCATCGGCAGCGCAAGCACCAAAGATCACGAAGGCCGATGCAGTCATGAGCTACTGGTTTCCCAGTACTTGGCGCCGTTCGCGCTTACGTAGTCCGATAGGAACTCGGCAAGGCTCACCGCCGGGCGGGGCCAATCGGCGCGACCGTCGAGCGGTAAAGCGACGAGCACACGCCCGGAGTCGTCGATTACGACTAGATCTTGATCTCCGAGAAACTCCCCGATGATTACGTCCCCCTCGCGGAAATCGGCACGCCGTGCATCACGCTCGCGAGCGCTACGCGCGGCGCTGGCGGTCGGGGAAAGGAGCTTGAGTCCCCACTGGCCGTAGTCAACATCGACAAAGAGGTCCGCATCGCGGCATGTCAGCCACAGATCCTCGGCACCGGGGGGAAGCTCCTGGTCGCTCCATGCCTCCGCGATTTCGTCAGCGTCTGCAGGCTTGGCCAACCGGCACGCAAGTCGAAGGGAATTCCCTTCGAACGAGCGGGGGTCTTCCCAGTCTGCGCAGTTCGCCAACGCCTCGCGGATCGCCATCGATTACCCCCCTAGCGGTGAGCTTCTGCGGATGGGTGGTCCGGGGGACGGACGCTAGGTTCCATCCTTGATGCTGGCAACCCAGCGCGCGAGGCTATTTCCTCCTTCAGTTTCACGCGGCTACTCCTCGCGCGAACTCTAGCGCCGTCGGAGTTCCGTGGGGCGGCGCCGCGCAGGCGCGGGGGGACCCTCTCCGAGGTCCGGGATGGGGACGGCGGGCGATGGTGGCTGTGTCGCCGAAGACTTGAGCCCCGAGACGGGCCCCCGGTAACCCCGCGAGGAGAGGGTGGGCACCCGCGCCGTTGCAGGCGCCGCCGTGAGGCTCTAGCCCTGGAGGAGGTCGACGAGGGTGGTGGCGTCGGGGGCCCGGTCGAAGAGCTCCTCCACGTGTTCCTTGGTTCCGCGGAGCGGCTCGCGCATGGGGACGCGCTGGAGGGCGTCTCTTCCGGTGTCGAAGATCACCGAGTCCCACGAGGCTGCCACGATGGCCTCGGGATAGCGCTGGATGCAGCCGCCGCGGAAAAACGCCCGGGTGTCCTCGGGGGGGTGATCGATCGCCTGTTCCACTTCCTTGTCGGACACCAGGCGCTCCACCTTCGATCCCGCGACGAGCTTGTAGTAGAGGCCCTTGTCCCGGCGGACGTCGTGGTACTGGAGGTCGATCAGCGCCAGCTTGGAATCGCCCCAGGAGAGCCCGTCGCGCTCCCGATAGGCCTCCACCAGCCGGCGCTTGGCCACCCAGTCGAGCTCGCCGGAGAGACCGTCGGGGTCGTCTTCCAGGCGTCCCAGAACCGACTCCCACCGCTGGAGCAGCTCGGCGTTCTCGGCGGTCGGGTCGTTCTCCTTGGCGTACTTCTTGGCGTGGTCGAGGAGCTCCCACTGGATCTCGATGGCGGTGGCGCTGCGCCCGTCCGCCATCTCGACCGTGGACTTGAGGGTCGTGTCCCACGAGATGGTGTGGAGGGCGAGCACGGGATTGGCCAGGCTGAGGTCCGGAAGGAACTCGTCCTCGATCATCTTCAGCACGAGGGCGGTCGTCCCGACCTTCAGGAACGTGGCCACCTCGCACATGTTCGCGTCGCCGATGATGACGTGGAGGCGGCGGTACTTCTCCGGATCGGCGTGCGGCTCGTCGCGCGTGTTGATGATGGGCCTCTTGAGGGTGGTCTCCAGGCCCACCTCGGCCTCGAAGAAGTCGGTGCGCTGGCTGAGCTGATAGGTGACCCCTTCGGCGTCGCCGCGCCCGCTCTCGGAGCCGACCTTCCCGGCGCCGGTGAAGATCTGCCTCGTGACGAAGAAGGGGATGAGGTCGCGGACCAGGCGGGCGAACGGGGTCTGCCGGTCCACGAGGTAGTTCTCGTGGCACCCGTAGGAGTTCCCCTTGCCGTCGGTGTTGTTCTTGTACACGGCGATCCGTTCCCCGGGAGGGAGCATCTGCTGCACGAGTGCCAGCGCCCGCTCCAGCGCGCGCTCCCCCGCCTTGTCGTGCACCACCAGGTCTCGGGCCGTGGCGCATTCCGGCGTGGAGTACTCCGGGTGGGCGTGGTCGACGTAGTACCGGGCGCCGTTGGGGAGGATGACGTTGGCCAAGCCGAGGTCTTCCTCCACGGGCTCGCGCTCCTGCACCGGCTCGAACCCCCGGGCGTCACGCAGCGGGCTCTCCTGCTCGTAGTCCCACCGGATCCGCCGGAGGCTCCCGGCGTAGGTGTTGATCAGCAGGGAGGAGGCCAGGACGGGATTGAAGTCCGGCGTGCCGGGCCCCGAGATCCCGTATTCGGTCTCGATGCCCATCGCCTTGGGGATCGCCATGAGGCTCCTAGGATACGGGTCGGAGGCCCGCCGCGGCAGGAACCGCTACAGGTACTGCCCCGGGGCGATCCGCTCCACCTGGCGCCCGGCCTCGCCCTTGCGTTCGCCGAGGAGGGTCCGGACGTACACGATCCGCTCGCCCTTCTTGCCGGAGATCCGGGCCCAGTCGTCGGGGTTGGTGGTGTTCGGGAGGTCCTCGTTCTCCTTGAACTCGGCCCGGATGGCGGTGAGGAGATCCTCCAGCTTCAGTCCCTTCTGGCCGGTCTGGAGGAACCGCTTGATGGCCATCTTCTTCGCCCGGGCCACGATGTTCTCGATCATGGCCCCCGAGTTGAAGTCCTTGAAGTACAGGACCTCCTTCTCGCCGCTCTGGTAGGTGACCTCCAAGAAGCGGTTGTCGTCGCCAGCCGAATACATCTGCTCGATCGTTCGCTCGATCATCCGCCGGACCGCCCGAGGGAGATCCTCTCCGTCCTTGACCTCCTCGGGGTGGATGGGGATGTTCGGGGTCATGTACTTGGACATGATGTCTCGCGCGGAGTCGCCGTCGGGCCGTTCGATCTTGATCTTCACGTCAAGGCGGCCGGGACGCAGGATCGCCGGGTCGATGAGATCCTCCCGGTTCGAGGCACCGATCACGATGACGTTCTTCAGCGTCTCGACACCGTCGATCTCGGACAGGAGCTGCGGGACGATGGTGTTCTCCACGTCGCTGGAGATCCCGGAGCCTCGGGTCCGGAAGATCGAGTCCATCTCGTCGAAGAACACGATCACCGGGAAGCCCTCCTGGGAGCGCTCCTTGGCCCGCTGGAAGATCAGGCGGATCTGGCGCTCGGTCTCCCCCACGTACTTGTTGAGGAGCTCGGGGCCCTTCACGTTCAGGAAGTAGGAGTGCGTGCCCTGCCGGCCCGTCTTCCGGGCGACCTGCTCGGCCAGGGACTTCGCCACGGCCTTGGCGATGAGCGTCTTCCCGCAACCCGGCGGGCCGTAGAGCAGGACGCCCTTGGGCGGGCGGAGCTCGTGCTCCTTGAACAGCTCCGCGTACAGGAAGGGAAGCTCCACGGCGTCCCGGATCTCCTCGATCTGGCGTCCCAGGCCCCCGATGTCCTCGTAGGACACGTCGGGGATCTCCTCTAGGACGAGCTCCTCGACCTCCTCCTTGGGGAGCTTCTCCATCACGTGGCCGGAGCGACGGTCGTACAGGAGCGGGTCGCCGGCCCGGAAGTGCTCGGCCTTGAGCGCCGCGGTGACCAGGGCGACCACTTCCTCGTCCCCGTGGCCGATGACCACGACGCGCTCCTCGTCGAGACGTTCCTTCACCGTGACGACCTCGCCCTGGCGGTCCTGGTCGAGAACCTCGATCACGTTGAGGGCTTCGTTCAGGATCACTTCCGCCCCGCGGACCAGCCGAGACCGGTCGAGCTCGGGGTCCACGTTGACGCGCATCTTGCGACCGGAGGTGAACACGTCGGCGCTCTCGTCCTCGTTCTCCGAGAGGAAGACTCCGAACGAGGCCGGGGGCCGAGTGAGCTTCTCGACCTCCTCCTTCAGCGCCTCGATCTTCTCGCGCTCTGCCCGCAGCGCCGAGGCGAGCTTCTCGTTCTGTCCCGCGGCGCGGGACACTTCGGACTTGGCCTCGAGGAGCCGTTCCTCGAGCACCTTCACCTGTCGCGGGGTCGAGTGGAGCCTCCGTCGGACCACAGCGAGCTCGTCCTCGAGGAATTTGACCTGAGTCTGGAGCTCGTCGATGTCTTTCTCGTACCGCTCGATCTGCTCGCGCGGGTCGCTCTCGGGCATCCGGATCCCACCTCTCCCCTGGCCGAGTATACTCCCGGGCCCCGAAAGTCCCGGGAAGCCCAGCCCTCACCTTCCCTCTTGTTTACGTCGGCCTCAGGGGCCCCGGCTTTAACTCTGGTCCCACGTTTCCTCAACGGCTCCGGTCTTCCGGGCCACGGTGACGAAGCCGGTGTGGGCGATCATCCGGTGATCGGGTCGGACGCTGCGATGGGCGACGTGCCACGTTCGCAGAAGGAGCTCGAACGTCTCGATCTCGGTGAACTCCCTCTCCTTCAGTTCCAGGACGAGCTGCTGCACCTGTCCAGTGGTCGGAAGGTAGCCGCAAAGGATCCCGCCCGGGAGGAGAGCCGCCGCGACCTCCCCGAGAACGGCCTCCGGCTCGGGAAGGTCCAGGAGGACTCGCTGGAACCTCTCGCCCGTCGCGGCAACCCCGCGCACGTCGCCCAGGCGGAGCTCCAACCACGACGGGACCTTCCCGAAGAACCCTTCGACGTTGGACCGCGCCACCTGCTGGAAGTCCTTCCGGCTCTCGTAGGAGACCACCTGCCCCTCGGGTCCGACGGCGCGGCAGAGGGCAAGGGTCAGCCCCCCCGAACCCGTCCCCGCCTCGAGCACGCGGGCGCCGGGGAAGACGTCCCCGTAGACCAGGATCGCTCCCAGGTCCTTCGGGTAGATCACCTGGGCCCCCCGGGTCATCTTCAGCACGAAATCGGCCAGTCGGGGTCGGAAGCAGACCAGCCCGGTGCCGGTGGTCGAGTGAACCGTGGTCCCCTCCTCCGAGCCGATGACGAGGTCGTGGGGGACGGCCCCTCCGTGGAAGTGGAAGGTTCCTCCGGCCTCCAGACGCACCAGGTAGCGCCGGCCCCGGTCATCGAGGAGGACCGTGCGCTCCCCCGCTTCGAAGGGGACGCCCTCGGTCACCGGGCCCCGCCCGAGATCACCGTGTCGGGGTCGACGGGCAGCTCAGACAGCAGATCGCGGAGCTTCACCGCGGACAGGCTACCCCAGCCGTGGAGCGCGCCGGCGGCCCTGGTCCCGCTAGCCGGCGACGGGAAGGGGGCGCACCCCCAGCAGCACCCTGAACGTCTCCTCGTCGCCGTCGGGGTGCACCACGCCGACCTCGACGACGTCGCCGGGGTCGCGGCCGGTGACCAGGGTCCCGACCTCCTCGTTGCTCCGTACGGCGCGGCCGTCGAACGAGACGATGATGTCCCTCTCTTCGATCCCGGCCCGGTCGGCGGGACCGCCGGGGGCCGTTCCGACCACCAGGGCGCCCTGATCCACGGGCAGATCGAGCTGGAAGGCAAGTGCGGCCGTCATGGTCTGCGTCGACACCCCCAGGTACGCCACGGGGCCCTCCGGATCCCGGATGGCGGCCTCGATGACGGGCCGGGCCCGGTTGATGGCGATGGCGAACCCGATGTTCTCCGCCTCGGCGGCCCGGACCCCGGCGGTGTTGATTCCCACGACTCGGCCCGCCAGGTCCACCAGCGGCCCGCCGGAGTTCCCGGGATTGATGGCGGCGTCGGTCTGGATCAGGTCCTCGTAGATGCGTTCGCCACCCGGGGCGTTCGGGTCGGCGGCCTCGATCGTTCTTCCCATGGCGGAGACGATGCCCGAGGTCACGGAGGGCCCTCCCTGGAGGGCCAGGGCGAAGCCGATCGCCACCACCTGCTCCCCGAGCTGAAGTTGCTCGGAGTCACCGAGGGGGACGGTGGGAAGGCCACGGGCCGGCACCTTGAGCACGGCCAGATCGGCATTGAGGTCGCCCCCTACCACCCGGGCCTCGAACCGCCTGCCGTCCTCGGTCACCACCCGGATGTTCAGAGCACCCTCGACCACGTGGAAGTTCGTCACCACGAATCCATCGGCTCGGACCACGAACCCGGTGCCCGTCCCCTGGCCCGTGCCACCCAGGTCCGGCCTGGCCACGTTGGTGGTCACGCTGACCACACCCGGCCGGACGGCTTGGACCACCCGGACGATCGGGTCCGCTCCCGAGTCCACCGTGGGGAGCGGCGAGACCGGCCCCGCCTCGGGCAACACGGAGACGTTTCTCCCCGAGGTGCACCCCGCCAGCATGGCGAGGGCCAACGCTCCGGGAAGGAAGGTCGCCAGCGCCGAGCGGAGAGGAGATCGGCGCGGAGTGGTCACACGGCGAGGATACCAAGGGGGATCGAAGGAGCCTGACCCGGCCACCGGAGCGTTTCCGGAGGCATCTTCGCGGGCTGGACCTGGCCACGAAGGGGGGTCCCGGCGGCCGGGCAGGCTTCCTTCGCGGGTTGTATCGGCATTCCGGCCGAGGGACCTTCATAGTCACTTATGACTAATTCGGCCTGAGCCTGGCTTCCCGGGCACCTCCCGGCCTCAACCCGGCGGCGGGTCCTCTTCCGGAAGATCGGTGCCCATGGCGTGGAAGCCCCCGTCGACGTGAAGGATCTCTCCGGTGATCCGGCGGGCTCGGTCGGAGAGGAGGAACACGCACGCATCGGCGATCGGCGCCGGATCCGTCACGTCCCATCCCGCCGGAGCCCGGCGGTGCCACACGTCGATGAACCGGTCGAATCCAGGGATGCCCTTGGCCGCCACCGTCCGCACCGGGCCCGCCGCCACGCAGTTCACCCTGATCCCGTGACGGCCGACGTCGCGGGCCAGGTACCGGGTCACCGACTCCAGGGCGGCCTTCGAGACTCCCATCCAGTCGTAGGCGGGCCACGCCACGGAGGCGTCGAAGTCGAGGGCAACCACCCCGGCGCCGTTGACGGAGAGGAGCGGCAGGAGCCCGACGACCAGCTCCTTGAGCGAGTACGCGCTGGTCCGGAGGGCGGCGGCGGCGCTCTCCCAGGGGGTCCGGAGGAAGTTCCCTCCGAGGGCATCCTCGGGGGCGAAGGCGATGGCGTGGAGCGCGCCGTCGAGCCTCCCCCACCGGGCTTCCAGGTCCCGGGCGGCTCGCTGGACGTGGGAGGGGTCATTGACGTCGAGCTCCAGGACGTCGGGGCGGTCGGGGAGCCGCTTGGCAGAACGTTCGGTCAAGGACATCCCGCGCCCGAACCCCGTCAGGACCAGCTCGGCGCCTTCCTCCTGAGCTGCCCGGGCTACGGCGAACGCGATGCTCTGGGGGGTCAGGACTCCCGTGACGAGGAGCTTCTTGTCATCGAGGAGCACCGGCCTACGGACGGACGCAGCGCCAGATCGCCAATCGCCAGAGGAGCCGGCTCCCCCGTTGCCGGAGGGTGACGAGCCCCTCGGCCATGAGACGGGCCAGGGCCTTCGACTTCGCCAGGAGCCCGGGGAGGGGGAACTCCCGCTGAAGGATGGCCTCCAGGTTCGCTGCGCCGAACACCCGGCGGGCGGCTTCGAGGACCCGGTCCTCGAACTGGATCGTCCCGGTGGGCAGATACATCCGCCCCCCCGGGACCAGGCGTTCGGCGGAGGCTTCGATCATGGCCACCGGAACCTCGGAGCCGGTGGGTCCTCCCCCGTATCCGCCGGGGAACCAACCCGACTCCGCCGCAAGCTCGTCGGGTATGCCGGAGACGTCACCGATGATCACGTCGGCCACCACGTCCGGGAATGGGTCGAAGAGGTTGCCGGCCCGGAACTCCGTCCGGTGCGCCAAACCCAGCCGCTCGGCGTTGTCCCGGGCCACGGAGATGGCCGCCGGCACGATGTCGACCCCGTAGACGCGGCGGGCTCCCATCCGAGCGGCCACGAACGACAGGATCCCGCTCCCGCATCCCACGTCGATCACGGTCTCTCCGGGCCGGATCTCCAGGGCCTCGGCGAGGGTGCGGCTCGTGTGAGTGGGGGCGAAGACTCCGGGCGCGAGGGCGAGCGAGAAGGGGCCAGTCGGGCCCTTCCACTCGAATTCTCGCGGAACCTCGGTGCGCACAGGCTCGGCCATCCGCATCAGCCTCTCCCATCGGCGCGAAAAGCGCCAGTCCCATCGTCCCCCGCTTGGCGTGCCCGAATCCCCCGCGCGAGCTATTGAGCGCGGTGGGACCAGGCCCCACAATGGCGCGACCATGCGCCGGCCCCCTGCCCGTGTCCGCGCCCTCACCGCCGTGGCGGTGGGGCTCGCCGGGCTGTCATTCCCGGGCCCGGCCGCCGCCCAGGAGCCGGGAAGGGCCACCCTGCTCTCCTCCGCGGAGAGCGTAACGGCCGGACAGACCCTGGGTCTGACCGGACTGGTCGAAGCGCCCGAGGAGTGCTCCGCCGGCCGGGGGATCGAGCTCCAGCGTTTCCCGCCCGGGGCATCGTGGGAGCTCCTCGAGGCCGGGACCACCGGGCCCGACGGAGCGTTCTCCTTCTCCGTGGCACCCGAGCACACCGCGGTGTACCGGGCCCTTGCCCCGGCCACGGAGGAGTGCGCGGAGGTCGTCTCGCCAGAGGCGCTGGTGACCGTGGCCCCGCTGGTGGAGAGCCTGCTCGCTGCGACCGTTCTGGGTGCGGGGAACTGCGTGGATCTCTCGGCCACGATCTCCCCGGACAAGACCGGTCAGGTGGTGCGGATCCAACGGGAGCGGCCGTGGGGCTGGCAGACGATCGACACGGCCACCCTGGGAGAGGGGTCGGCCGTGGTGGCCTCGCTCTGTTTCGGATGGGACGACATCGGGACCATGCGGCTTCGGGCGCGGTGGCCGGCCCAGGATCCCCTGAACGTTGCGGCCTCCGGACCGGTGCTGTCCCTCGAAGTGGTCAAGGCGGCGTGGATGCGGCGCATCGACCGCCTCACCGCGGGCCGGAGCGTCAGCGTGTCCGTGCGTGAGGCCGGGGAGTTCCTGTATCGGCGCCGTGACCGCGACCCGCGGATCCCAGCGTCCAACCAGAAGCTCCTTCTGTCGATGGCCATCCTCGACTCGCTGGGGCCCGGTTTCCGGTTCGAGACCAGGGTGGTGGGGCCGTCGCTTTCCAAGGGTGTCATCCGCGGTGACCTGTGGATCCTGGGCCGGGGCGACCCCGGCATCGGCCGCCCTCAGCTCCGCCGGCTAGCGAGGAAGCTGGCCGACGCCGGGGTACGCAGGATCCGGGGCTCGGTGATGGGCAGCACGACGTACTTTGCCCGTGACTGGTGGGCTCCGGGGTGGCGGTGGTACTTCCCGACCTACCACGTTCCTCTCCCCACTGCGCTGACGTTCCGGGGGAACCGGTCCAAGAGCGGGCGGCACGTGCGGGATCCGGAGCGAAGGGCCGCGACGTACCTCACGAGCCGGCTGAAGGCCCGGGGGATCCGGGTGGCCGGCGACCCCGGGGCGGGCCGAGCGCCCCGTGGCCTGGACCAGCTCGCCGCCATCCGCTCGCCCCGCCTCGGCGACATCGTCCGCCGGATGAACGTGTGGTCCTCGAACTTCCACGCCGAGGTGCTCGGCAAGAGGCTCGGCGTGGCGGCCTCCGGGACACCCGGGACCATCGCCTCGGGGGCCGGGGCTACGGCGCGGTGGGCGGCGGACCATCGGGTCTCGGTGACGTCGTACGACGGCTCGGGTCTCTCCTACGGCAACCGAGTCACCGCCGCCGGCCTGGCGAGGCTCCTGGGGACGGCCGAGGGGCTTCCCTGGGGCGGAGCCCTGCGGAGCTCGCTCCCCGGGGGCGGCTGGGGGACGCTCGGGAACCGGCTCGGTGGCGTGCCGGTCCGGGCCAAGACGGGGACGCTGGTCGGCGTGTCGGCGCTGTCAGGCTACGTCTGGCTGGACCGCCGGGCCACATGGGCGGAGTTCTCCATCCTCGTCTCGGGGACGTCGAAGTCAACGGCGGTCCGCATCGAGGACGCCGTGGTTCGGATCCTGGCGGAGCGGGCCCGGTAGCCTCAGCTCGCCCGGGCGGACGAGCCTAGCCCTCCAGGACTTCCTTCGTGTAGGGGAGGTCCGCCTTGTAGATCGCCTCGAGGTAGGCCAGACCGGCTTGATGATCCTCCTCAGAGGGAGCCTCGACCGCGTCCTTGGGGACCATGACCTTGTAGCCGCGGAAGAAGGCCTCGGCGGTCGTATGCCGGAGGCAGATGTTCGTGTGTTGGCCGGTGAGCACCAGGGTGTCCACGTCGAACTGCCGGAGCAGCGGATCCAGGCCGGTCTCGTAGAAAGAGGAGTAGGTCCTCTTCGGGAGGACGAAGTCCTCGCGGGCCGCCTCCAGCTCGGGGATGATCTCCGCGCCGGGGGTCCCGGCCATGGCGTGCTCGCCCCACACCTCGAGCTCGAAGTCCCCGGGGAGGTGGGCGTCGTTCGCGTACACGACGAGCCAGTCGCTCCGGTCGGAGCGAGCTTTCTCAACGAGGTCCCGGATGTTCGGGATGATCCGTTTGGCCCGGGGATTGGCGATCTTCCCGGTGACGAAGTCGTTCAGCATGTCGATCACGACGAGGGCCTTCATGGCGATCTCCTCCCTTGGGTATGCCGGCTAACAGTATGCACTGAGCGCGGCGAGGAGGTGACGTTGCCCTTGGGAGCTGCGGGAGCGTCAGCCCCCGAAGTCGTGAGGAACGAACACGATGGCCCATTCCTGGGCCGAGTTCCCGCAGGCGTCGGTGGCGCGGTAGGTGACGGTGTAGACGCGCCCTGCCCCGCTGCCCGATCGCTCCGCCCGGAGCTCGAACTGATCCCGGCCGAGGACGACGATGTCGTCCGCGTCACCCGGCTCGCTCGATACCACGGACACGAGCTCGATGGCCGGTGAAGGGTCCGTGTCGTCCGTGGCCGATACGCTCGCGTCAACCCGGACCATCTTGTGGTTGGCCGGCCACAGCCTTCCCGGGGTCAGAGTGACCGTCAGGTCCGGCGGATTGGTCTCGCACGCGGAGTGCCAGCCGAGCCCGTCGAACGTGTCGGTCGGGTACCCCTCCCACTCCAGGGCGGGATCGAAGGCATCCCAGGGATTCTGGTCACCCCACTCGACGCTCCCCCTCCGACGGAGGGTGTTGTCGGCGGTGGAGGTCAGGCCGTCCCCCCATTCGGTCCCCGGGTCGAAGCCCACCTGTCCGATCGAGTCGATGACCTGACCGCTCTTCCGAAGCACCACCGCGTCGTCGCCGCCGAACGGGAACGCCGTGGTGAGCTGGTTGGCTCGGGAGATGATGGCCATGTCGGCGAACGCGGAGGCCAGGACGAAGACGTCTCCCGCGGGGACGGTCCCGGCGAGGAAGACCAAGAACGCCGGTGAGACCCCGCCGTTGGTGTAGATCTGGACGTTGTAGCCCCCGGCGGAGAGGTCGACCGCCTCGCCGGTCCCGTTGAAGACCTCCAGGGCCCGGTTGTTGGAGGTTCCCTCGACGTACTCCGACAGGAAGAGCTCGCCCGGAGCGGCCTCCGCGGGCCCGGGCAGCAGGACGGCGGCGGTGACCAGAGCGAGGAACGCTCCGGCCCAACTCCGCGGCGTCCATGCGATGCGGGCCACTCTATCCCTCCGCCATCTCGGGCAGGCTCCTTGGAAGCTCCTGTGGTTGATATCGGCCGTTCGCTGGAGGAGCCTTAGTCCCCGCGGGCTAGTACACGCGTGACCCGGGCGAGCCAAAAGAGGTCGGGCGTCCGGCCCCGCCGAGAGAGCCGACTCCTCGGACCGGTGGCCTATCCCTTGAAGGAGAGCGGAACCGTGACCGTAGCCGTGGCCACCGTCACGTTCCCGCAAGCGTCGGTGGCCGAATAGGTGACGGTGTAGACGCGTCCCGTTCCTTCCTCGGAGCGCTCCGCACGAAGCCTGAAGGTGTCGTCGTCCACGATCACCACGTCGTCCTGCGTGTTCCCGTCCGCGTCCCCTGGGGCGTCATCCGGCTCGTTGGACGTCACCGAGTCGAGCGCCACGGAAGGGGCGGGATCTCGGTCATCCGACACGGCGGTCGTGGCCTCGACCGTGACGTACTTGTGGTTCGGGGGCCACAGGCGATCTGGAGAAACGGACACCGACAGCGTGGGTGCCGTGGCGTCGGTGCAGAGGTACGCGACCATCGGGTCGTGGTCCGACGACCGCAGCGTTACCGCGGGGTTCGAGCCGAAGGCGCTGGGGAAATCGGTGTTGAAGTGGGCGATGTCCTGGTCGCGGAGCAGCCCGAACAGCTCTTCGTTGAGGAGCATGTGGTCGAGCACCTGAGAGTTGCCCTCGAAGATGAAGGTATACCGCCGCTCCTCGGGAACGAGCGGGATGATGTTGGTGAGGGGATCGGTCGGTGACGTCGCGATCCGGGCCACCGTGTCGTTGCCCTCACCGGGCTCGGGGAAGGCGAAGTCGTTGAGGTCTCCGCCTACCAGGATGCTGCGAGGGTTCTCCGGGTCGGCGAGCAGCAGATCCACCACATCCCGGACGTAGTCGGCTTGCTGGTGACGGAGCTGTGTCTCCGTCCACCGCTGAGGTGGCTGGAACGCTCCGTACAGCGGATCATCCCCGGCTTCCACCGGGTCCACGCCGAACTGCGGGCCGCCCTTCGACTTCAGGTGGTTCCCCACGAGGATCAGGTCGATGTCGTCGAGGGTGAACAAGCCCACGAGTGGCTCCCTACCGGGTCGGATCGTGTCGCTTCCGCTGAACAGCCCGCCGTCGTCCAGGATGTCCGTGGCGAGGAATGCGTCGTCCAGCGTGACCCGGTCGGTGTTGAACGCGAACGCCACCTCGATCCCCCGCTCGTCGCTGGCGTCGAAGGAGACGGCATCCCAGTTCCCCTCCAGGCGCGGCAGGAGCGCCTCGATCGTCGTGCCCGGCACGAAGCCGTTGGCGTCTCCCGTGAGGACCAGGGAGTTCTCCGTCTCCTCGACGATCACGATCTCTGGGCTCCCGAGCTCCTGCTCGAAGCCCATGGCCAGTTTGGACACCTGTGTCTCCAGCGCCGCCAGCGCGGCGGCGTTGCACGAGGCCCGGTCGTCCTTGTCCGGGGCGTTCACGCAGTCGAACAGGTTCTCGACGTTGAAGGTGGCGATGCGCCCCTCGAACGGCTCAAGCGACCGAAGCTCGCCCACGGGCGACGCCGGCGGAGAGCCGGTGAGGACGGAGCCGACCAGGTGGCTGGCCTGCACGCGGTAGTTGCTGAACTGGTAGTCGAGGGCGCCCACGATGTCCCCGGTGGCGGTGTCTCCCACCGTGGCCGGGACCATGGGGTCGTTGATCCGGGTCCCGCTGCCGGTTCCCCCGGGGACCCGAGCCTCGTCGTCCACCATGATCCGCTCGGGGTTGTAGTCGACCATCTCGCCGCCGAGCGGTCGAACCAGGAAGTTCCCTCCCGCCGTCGTGTTCGGCTGGTCACCCGAGGCTGCCACGACCAACTCACCGAAGTCGTTGGTCGGGCCGGAGACCCTCGGCGTGCCGATCGAGACCAGCATGCCCTCGAGCTGCTCGAACGTGTCGATGCCGTCCGGATCGATCACCTCGTCCGGGCGGTCGGTGATGGCCACGGCCGCCGGGAGCGGCGAGCCGGTCCCGGTCTTCGTCACCGTCGCTGGAGAGAACTCGGTGAGTGTCAGATCGCGCGGGCGGCTACTCGGCCGGAACTCGACCACGGTACCGGTCACGTCGACGAGGTCCCCGGGGGCCAGCGTCCGGGCGGTCGCGTTCCCCGTGAACGCGAAGATGCCGTCGGAGGTGTCGGGGTCGTCGTCGCCGTCAGGGTCCTGCATGAAGAACCCGCCGCCCAGGACGACGGTAACCACGCCGGTGGTCCGCTTCTGCATCCCGGCGAACGGAGAAGCTGCACCGTCCCCCTGGATCTCGTAGATCGGGGTGGGCGGCGGCCGGACCTGGACGGTGAGGGTGCACGAGCCACTCTGGGGCGTGGGGTCGTCGTTCGTCGCCCTGATCGTGACGGTGTACGTGCCTGCCGGGGTATTCGCATCGACCGTCACGTCCGCCGAGGCCGTTCCCCCCACCGCGGGAGCCGGCTGGAGGTTCCCGAGGGTGATGGTCCCTGGGGCGGGGGACGGCGTCACGTCGGTGATGGCGATGTCCGTGACCCGCCCGTCCTCGTCCGAGGCGGTAACGGTGCGTGTGGCGGCCGTTCCTTCATCGGTGGCAAGTGGCCCTCCGCAATCGGCCACCACGGGATTGCCTCCGTGCGAACCGAGGCCGTCAAACGTGTCGGTGGCGAAGCCGTCCCACTCGACCGCGGGGTCGAAGGCATCGAACGGGTTGATGTCTCCGGCCTGGATGGAGTCCTTCCGGCGCAGGGTGTTGTCCATCGTGGAGGTCAGCCCCGTCCCCCACTCTGTCCCCGGGTCGAATCCGACCTGTCCGATCGAGTCGATAACCACGCCGTTCTTCCGTAGGAGGACGGCGTCGTCGCCGTTGAACCACCCGGCGCCATTCGTCTGGTCCGCCTGCGCCAGGATCGGAGCGCTCGCGAAGGACTGCGCCAGGACGAAGACATCTCCGGAAGCAACCATGCTGCCTGGACCGCTCAGGAAGATCGTGAGACCGGCGGATGCGCTGCCGTTGAAGAAGAACTGAACGTTGTAGCCGCCCGCGACGAGGTCGACCGTTGCCCCGGTCCCGTTGAAGATCTCCAGGGCCTTGTTGTTGCTCGTGCCCTCGATGTACTCGGAGAGGAAGAGCTCGGTGGGAGCGGCCCGAGCGGGCGACGGGAGCCCGGCAACCATGGCCATGACTGCGGAGAATGCCAGTGTGAGCCGAGCCGGGCGTGCTGCCCGAGAACGGAAACGCTTCATACGATCGACCCCCCAGGCGTCCCGACGGTGGGCCGGAACCTACCACACCGGGGACCGGGCAAGGAACCGCGATCTACCGAGGTTGTCTCCGCGTCCGGGCAGCGGCCGCCAGGGTCCCGGCGCCCGTCGCGAGCAGGGCAACCGCGCCAGCGAGCGCCCAGAGCAGCGAACTCCCGGTAGCCGCGAGGCCGCCGTTCTCGTCGATGGTCCCATCGGTCTCCCCCGGCGGTTCCTCACCGGTCGCCCCGCCCCGGACGACGACCACGCCGGCCATCCCGGAACCGCTGGCGCTCCCGTGGAACCGGCAGTAGTAGGAGTACGTCCCCGGCTGGGAGAACGCCCGGGAGAAGGATTCGCCAGATTCCATGTTCCCCGAGTCGAACGAACCATCGGAGGCGGTAACGGTGTGGGGACGCTGCCCGACGTGCTGCCAGACGACGGTTCCGCCCGCCTCGACCTCGACCCGGCGAGGGACGAACACGTCGTCCTGTATCGAGACCGCCGCGGCCTGTCTCAGCGTCACCTGGCCCGCTGACGACCCGGTGTCCGAGCCCGGAGCCGCTGCGGCTCCGGGCTCTCCGGCGGCCACCTCCGAGTCCGAGCCGGATCCCGAACCAGGATCGGCGGAGCCGTCGTTGTCGTCCACGGGCACGACGACCACGACGCCGGTCAGGTTCCCGCCGTCTGCTTCGGCAGCCGAGTGATACTTGTAGGTTCCGGGGTTCTCGAAGCGGATCTCGAAGCCGTCGCCCGGATCGAGAGCACCGGAATCGAAGGATCCGTCTTCAGATGTGATCGACTGCGGCTCGTCATCCCGGTTCACCCATCCGACCGTGTCCCCCGCCTGCACCTCCAGTCGGTCGGGCACGAAGGCGTCCTCCTGGATGTCGACGCGATGGAGGCTCTGGGCTGGGGCACCCGGTGAGGTCAGCCCGACCAAGACCACCACGGTCGTTGCGACGAGTGCTCTCCGCATGGGTTTCCCCTCGGCTGTCGGGCGTCTACCGTAGTTCGACCCTGAGGGTCACCGGGTTCGTTCGTCGGACGTGGCCGACCGGGTATCTTCTGGGTGCATGCAGGCGAGCGGAGAGCATCCAGGGAGACGGCTCGCTGCGGAAATCGGGCGAGTGGGTGTGTGGAGCTTCGCCTTCGACCGCAATCCTGTCCCCGTCGAGCAGGAAGCCGTGGCGGAGATCGAAGAGCTCGGCTTCCCCGCCCTGTGGATCCCCGAGGGCCTGGGGAGCAAGGACGCCCTCGCCCACGCCTCTCTCCTGCTGGCGGGTGGACGGCGGATCGTGGTGGCCACCGGGATCGCCAGCATCTGGGCCCGCGACCCCGTGGCCATGGCGAACGGCGCCAGGGCCCTCGGTGAGGCCTACCCGGGCCGGTTCGTCCTGGGCCTGGGGGTGAGCCATCGAACCTCGGTGGACCGCCGGGGAGCGTTCACCTACGGGCGGCCGTACTCGCGGATGCGCGGCTACCTCGATGCCATGGATGCAGCCCGTTACCCCGTGCGGAACGGCCCTACCGAGCCGCCGCGAGTGCTCGCAGCACTGGGTCCCCGGATGCTCCGGCTGGCGGCCGATCGCGCCGCTGGCGCCCACCCGTACTTCGTACCGGTCGAGCACACGTCGACGGCGCGGGAGGAGCTCGGCCCCGGCCCCTTCCTCACGCCGGAGCAGGCCGTGATCCTGGAAACGGATCCCGAAGTGGCGCGGAACATCGCTCGCGAGTACATGGGGTATTACGTGAAGTTGGAGAACTACGCTCGCAACCTGCTGCGTCTGGGTTGGACCGAAGAGGACATCTCCGCTCCCAGCGACCGGCTGGTGGACGCCATCGTGTGCTGGGGCGACGTCGAGGCCATCCGGACGCGCGTCCACGAGCACCTCGACGCCGGCGCCGACCACGTCTCGGTGCAGCCCCTCACCGACGATCCCACCGTGATCCCCGTGCGAGAGCTGCGCGAGCTGGCGCCGGCGCTCCTCGAGTGAATCGGCCCCGGTGACTCCAGCTTGGGGTCAGGCGGCCGTGCGAACGGCGTCGGATCGGCGCAGCTTCTCGAGCGCGTCGCGCTCGATCGTCCGCACCCGCTCCGCGGACATGCCCAGCTCGCGGCCGGCCTCTCGGAGGGACCTCGAGCCGCGCCCGTCGAACCCGAACCGCAGGGCGATGATCGTCCGCTCCTGGTCGCTGAGGATGTCGTGGAGGGCTTCCTGGACCCGCTCCCGGGTGAGCGTCTCCTCCACCTCGGCCTCGGGTCCCTCGAGCTCGCTCTCCTGGATCAGGTCCCCCAGCTCCGTGTCCGATTCGTGCCCCACCGGAAGGTGAAGGGACACGGGCTCCCGCCCGTCCACCTCCATGAGCTCCGCCACGTCCTCGGGGGTGGCTCCGATCGCTTCGGCCACCTCTTCCAGGCTCGGATCGCGGCCGGATCGCTGGGCCAGGTCCCGGCTGGCCATCCGCATCTTCCGGATACGGTCGTGGACGTGTACGGGCAGCCGGATCGTCCGGGCCCGATCGGCCACGGCCCGAGTGACGGCCTGGCGGATCCACCAGGTCGCGTAGGTCGAGAACTTGAACCCGCGCCTCCAGTCGAAGAGCTGAACGGCCCGCATCAGGCCGATGTTGCCCTCCTGGATCAGGTCGAGCAGGGGCAGCCCCTGGCCCTGGTATTTCTTGGCCACCGAGACCACGAGCCGGAGGTTGGCCAGGATGAACCGCTGCCGGGCCTCCTCCCCCTCGCGGATGTCGTCCTCGAGCCGGCCTCGGGTCCGCTCCGCCCGGATCCGGCCGGAGGCCAGCCGGCGCTGCGCGTCCGCGCCCCGCTCGATGGCCTGAGCCAGGGTGACCTCCTCTTCCTTGGTGAGGAGGGGCTCCTCGGCGGCCCATTCCAGGTACTGGCGGAGCTCGTCGCCCAGCACGGGTTCCCCACGCCGGGGGCGCGTCTGGTTGCGTTCAGTCTGCATCTCGTCGGTCGTCATACAGTCTTCACCGAGAGGTACAACGGTTCCCGCCCGACCCGTATTCCCTCCGAGAGGCTCCCTCTCATCCCCTCTGACCTGCACGTTTTCAGCTCCAGGCTCGATTGATAGGGTGAGATGGAAGGGAAGAGCCCCAACCAAGAGGAGGTGTCTCCTCATGGGCGACAAGCTCAGAGGCAAGAGGATCGCCATCCTGTGCACCGATGGGGTGCAGCAGGACGAGCTGAGCAAGCCGTGGGAGGCCGGGCGCGACGAGGGAGCGCAGGTGGACCTGATCGCCCCCAAGCCCGGCTACGTCCAGGCGGAACGCCACAGGGAGAAGGCCGACAGGTTCGAGATCACTCGGACATTTTCCGAGGCAGACCCGTACGAATACGACGGCCTGATCCTTCCCGGCGGCGTGGTCAACGCCGACGACCTGCGGATGGAGTCCGACGCCGTGAAGTTCGTGCGGACCTTCTTCGACCAGGACAAGCCGGTGGCCGTGATCTGTCACGGCCCGTGGATCCTGGTTGAGGCGGACGTGGTGCGAGGCCGGACCATGACGTCGTGGCCGAGCCTCCAGACCGACATCCGCAACGCCGGCGGGACCTGGGTGGACGAGGAGGTCCACGTGGACGGCAACCTGGTGAGCAGCCGGAAGCCGGACGACCTCCCCGCGTTCGTCCGGGAGATGATCAAGGCGTTCGCCTAGTCACACCCGAGGCGAGCGGTACGACGAGGCCCCGGCAGACGCCGGGGCCTCGGCGTAGCTGGGCCTCAGCCTCGAGACTTGCCAGACCTGCGAGCCTTGTCAGCTCGGTTCGAGCGCCGGCGGCCGAACCCGGCGGCCACGGGTAGGAGGATGCCCGCCATTGCCCCCAGGGCAACGTTCCCCGAGCGGGTCGGGGACCCGCCCGTGCTCCTGGTGGTATTCCCCACGGACGGGCCGGCCGGCCCGGTCCAGGAGAAGACGTCGATCCCCCGCTGGATGTCCGAGGCCATGAAGAAGTACGTGACCGTGTTGCCCTGGCGGACCGTCTTGAAGTTCTGCACGACCCACGTGTTCGCGCCGTCAGGGGTGAACGAGGCGACCTCGTCGAAGGTCCAGCGCCCGCTCTCGTCGATCTGGTAGTCGACGATCTTCGTTCCCTGTGAGTAGTAGGCAGTGACGAACCGCTGCTCACCGGCGATCGGCTCCATGACGTGGATGTCGCAGAACGTGGCGGCCGGGACGACCGCGTCGCTGATGTACACGGCCTTCGAGCCGTCCGGCTGCAGCGCGTACTGGATATTCGATGGATCGCTGATGTCGAACACGTGCGCCCCGCCGTTCCCGAAGGGGTTGTCGATGCCGGGCTGGCAGGAGGATCCCGGCGCTACCACCCCGCCGCCTCGCTCGTCCGTCACGAACATGAAGTCGCCGGTCTGGTCGGGGTCGGATTCATGGGACACGGACACGCCCTCGTCCGACCGGACGAAGTTGTTGCTGTTGCAGTTGGTGACGGGAGCGCCGGTCGGATGGGGGAACACGCAATCCCGGCCGGGGTGGTTGAAGGTTCCGAGGAAGGTCCACCCCTGCGCGGAGGGAGACCCGGGACCCGCCGCGCTGCAGTCGGTCACCTTGGCTCCCGTCGTGGACTCGCCGTTCCTGACGGTGCACGTGAGCGGGGTCCCCCGGACGTTGCCCTTCTTGTCGGTCAGGTTGGACACGTCGAAGATCAGCGTGGCGTTCAGGGCCGCGCAGTAGATGCGGCCGGGCCGCGCGGTGATGTCGTGACACGCGGCGGAGCCGGTGTTGAGCGAGTCGGTGTGGACGTCGAGAGCCTGGCTCCACTGGTCCTGGAACGCGATCCGGTGCACGACGGGCCGGCACGCATCCCGCTTCCGGGCCAAGGACCACTTGTCGGAGGTCAGACAGGACCGGACGTTCACGACGTCGATCCAGGGCCGCCCGGAGAAGTCGGAGCTGCTGTTGTACACGATCCACGGCCGGGTGGCATCGACGGTGACCGTGTGGGAGAACCCCGCATGATGGGTGAGGTGGACCTCCCGAGGCTCGAACGAGGCGGTGGCGATCCCGCTGATGTCGATGAGCTCGAGCCCTCCCCCGTCGCCGTCGTGGCACCGCCCGCCGGCGTCGGTGGTGTCGATGAGGAGCTTCGGATCCTTGGTCCCGGTGACCGCGGCGTCGTGCTGGAGGCCCGTGGTGCCGGCAGGGTTCTCGGTGAGGCAGTTCGCGGATCCGTGGTCGGCCACCCACTGCGGGTTCACCTCGCCCCCCACCGTGAGCCGGATGATCCGCTGGCCGACGTGGGCCTCCTCCCCCTGTCCGAGCGTCCCTGAGGAGGCGTAGATGTCCTTCCCCTTGGTGAAGAACTTGAGGTCGGTGCCCGGGTTCGCCTGGAAGTTCTTGATGAAGGTCCACGTCCCGGTGCCCCTGATGATCGGGGCGACGGGTGAGATCCCTGTGGTCGGGGAGAGAGGGGTTCGGGGGTTGGTATGGTCGGCGAGGGCGACGGTGGCCAGGGGCAGGACCATCAGGATCAAGGTCAGGGTCAGCAAGGCAGGGGATCGACGCATGGCGCTAGTACCTCCCTCTTCCTGTTTCTCTGCCCGTGTCGGGGTTTCCTGCCCGGTCCCGCTCCGGGCCAGTCGCACTATAGCCCGAATTGACTAGTCATATGCCACTCCAGCAGCGGGCCATCGAGTTCGACCCCGGGGGCCTGGTGGCGCACCCACTGCTCGAGCATTCGGACGGGTTCTCCCCGCTGCTGGTGACGGTGCTGGTCCTGGCGGTCGTCCTGACCGTGGCCACTCGCCGATCCCCGGCCCGGGGCTCCTCGGAGGCAGCCGGGGAACGGTCCCCGGCTCCCCTGGACTCCTGGGCCGGATCGCTGTCGATCGCCCAGGTGGTGACGCGGTCGGTGGCCGTGGCGGTCCTCCTGCTGGCGGTGGTGGCCGGACGGTTCGGCTCACCGGACCAGCTGCGGAACATCGCTCCTGCCCTGGTCATCGGGGCGGCCTGGCCCCTCCTGGTGCTGGGCAGCGCGCTGCTGGGCCCGGTGTGGCGCTGGGTCGATCCCTGGGACGGCCTGGCTCGGTTCGGTGCCCGCGGGGAGAGCCACGACCCGGCGGCTGAGAGCGAGAGCGGCCCGGAGAACGTGTGGCCGGCCTTCCTCCCCGCCCTCCTGTGGGTCTGGTACCTGAGCGTCTTCGCGGGGAGCCTCGATCCCCCATCCGTCGGGGCCGCGCTGGCCATCTACACCGTGGTCACGGTGGCCGGCTGCCTGGCGTTCGGACGGAAGCGGTGGCTGTCCCGGGTGGAGGTCTTCGGGCTCCTCTTCGGCTGGATCGCCCGGGTCGCCCGGGGTGTCCTCCCGACGTGGCGTCCTCCCCCGGGGGCACAGGTTGTGCTGGGGGTCCTGGCCGGAGGTCTCCTGTTCGGAGCCCTTCGCCGGACCTCCCTGTGGGGGGCCCTGAACGTCGCCCCACTGGCCCTGGCGTACGCCACGGCGGGGCTGGTGGCGTCGTGCGCACTGGTCGCCGGGGGGCTGTCGGCGCTGGAGCGGTGGTCGGACAGGCTGGGGGCGGCGGGGACCGTCACGGCCGCGAGCGTCCCCGCGGTGGCCTCGCTGGTCGTGGCGTTCGGACTGGCTCGGAACCGCCTGTTCACCAGCGTCCAGCTGCTGCCGGCGCGGGCCAGCGACCCCTTCGGCCTCGGCTGGGACCTGTTCGGCACGGCCGACTGGACCCTGAACCCGGATCCCCTCGGCCACGTCGGGCTTCCGCTGCTCCAGATCGGCATCCTGCTTGTGGGCCACGTCGCCGGAGCGTGGATCCTGACCCGGCGGTCGGAGCCGCCCGAACGGAGGGCGGGGACGGTCGCTCTGGGCATGCTCGTGGCGTTGGCCGCGTTCGCCGTGACCGTGACGTGACGACCCGGGCCGCCCGACGGCCCCACCTCGGCTCCCGCGTTGCGAAACCGTTACTCCCATGAGAAGGGGGTGTTACGCGGCAGAGGGACCATCGCCCCAGTCGACCAAGGAGGTGGAGTCATGAAGCGTTTGCTCGTGGCGATGGTGGTGGGAGCGCTGGCTCTCACTGCGTGCGCCCAGCGCGAATCCGGTCTGGGTGCATCGGTGTCGCTTGGATCGGAAGGAGTCGCCGAGAAACCCGACTCCGGCAAGTCGCAGAAGAAGGCCTCCCCGAAGGCCCGGAACGCGGGCAAGAAGGGCACGAAGGTCCCGGCGCCGATCGCGACCGGGGAATCTCAGCAGGCGACGGAGTGCTCTCCGGCCACGGGTGGCGGGGACCACCTGGCGCAGCTCACCGCGGTCCGGGTGGGGACGCACCCAGGCTGTGACCGTGTGGCCTTCGAGTTCGCTCCCCCAGAGAACGGACCGCGGGCGTTCGGGGTGCCCCGGTACCAGGTGATCCGGATGAGCCCGCCCATTACTGAAGACGGCTCCGGCCGCCCCGTTGCGGTGGACGGTACGTACCACGCGGGCATCGTGTTTCACGGTGGGACCGGGGTGGACCTCACCACCTCGGACCCGAAGGGCTACAAGGTTACCTACACGGGCCCCGCGAGATCAAGCCGGGGTTCCGGGTTCTGGCCGAGGCGGAGCAGACGGGAGACTTCGAGGCCACGCTGTCGTGGGCGTTCGGCCTGAACCGGACGTCCTGCTGGCGTGTGTTCCAGCTTCAAGACCCTGTTCGCGTGGTCGTCGACTTCCTCCACGACTGAGCGAAACCGGCAGCCGCGACCGGCTCTCCGGGTCCTCGCAGGTCAGCCACCAATCCGCGCGTCTCCCGGAACCGGCGGTAATCTCTCCTCGAGACGACCTGGATGCTCCAGGCCCAGGTCACCTGAGCGGAGAACCGGAGGCGCCATGGAGATGACGGGCCGCACCGTCCGGACCATCGTGCTCGGAGAGTCCGACTACGCGGTTCTCGACGAGGACGACTTCGGGGTCCCGGGTCTCGTGGCGCACGAGTGGGTGGGGCCCTTCGTCGAGGTGCAGGCGGTCGGCCCGCTGATCATGGTTCACGACGGCATCTTCGACCCGCAGATGGGGATCGGCCATCACCCGCATCGCTACAACGAGCGCCTCTTCTACATCCTGGAGGGCGCCGTCGACCACGACGACGCGCTGAACGGCATCACGGGGCACATGGGCACCGGCGACCTCGGGCGGCTCACTGAAGGGATGCGGGGGATGCTCCACAAGGAGTGGAACAACACCGACGGCCGGGCCCGAGCGTTCATCCTTGTCTACCAGACCGACCCCGTGCCGCCATCGGCGTCGTTCGCCGCGCTGCGCGACTCGGAGGCCACGCGCTACGAGGAGGCTCCGGGCGTGCGGACCAAGGAGATCGTCGGGCCGAGGGCCAGATTTCCGCTCCACGGCGACGTCCGTCTGTTCACGGACAGCGAGATGGAACCGGGCGCCGAGCTCCGGTTGGAGCTCGATGCCGAGGAGGGGGCCCTCATCTTCCCGGTGGAGGGGATCGTCGTTTGGGACGACCGGGAGCTCCGGCCCGAGTCGATGGCCATCCTGCCGCCCGAGGCCGAACCGCGTGTGGTCACCGTGGCATCGCCCACGGAGGCCCGGGTGTTGAGGGCGACGTTCGGTCCGGGGAACGGGCTCGTGCTCCGAAGCCTCGGGCGATCGTGAAGAGGGCCTGGGCTAGCTCTCACCCTCGTCGGCGTAGGTCCAGTCGGGTCGCTTGAGGCGGTACCGCTCGTCGTAGAGGAACTCGCCGGCCTCTTCGTCGAAGTCGACGATCTTGGGAACGGGCAGGTCTCGCGGCCGCGGGCATCCTCGGCCGAAGTGCTCGCCGAACTCGGGGCCGAACACCTGGACGGCGCTCTGGGCGATGAGGCTCTCGCCGGTGGGGAGGGCGCACCGCTGGGCGTCGGTCACGGTCAGCGCCCGGGCCAGGATGGTCTCGACGTCGGTCTCGGAGCCCTCTCCCCGGTCGATCCGCTCGAGCAGGTCCGTGATCGCTCCCGTCCCGTGCTTGCATGCCGGGCATTGTGCACACGATTCCACGTAGAGGAACCGAGAGAAGGCCAGCGTGGCCCGGACGATGCACGCGGTCTCGTCGTAGACGACGAAGCCTCCGCTGCCGAGGGCGGTTCCCACGGCGCGCATGGAGTCGAAGGCGAGCGGAGTGTCGAGCTGCTCTGGGGAGATCACGGTGCCGGAGGCCCCGGGGAACACGGCCTTCAACTCTCGGCCCTGATGCGGTCCGCCCCCCACCCCGTAGATGAGCTCGCTCAGGGAGAAGCCCATGGGGAGCTCGTAGACGCCGGGGTGTTGGACATCACCGCACAGAGTGAAGAGCATGGTTCCCGGAGAGTCCTGGGTACCGAACGAGCGGAACCACTCGGCGCCTTCCCGGAGGACGTGGGGCACGTTGGCCAATGTCTCCACGTTGTTCACGACCGTCGGGTTCGGCGAGCCGGGTTTCCGGAACAGGCCCTCCATCCACGGGGGCACCACCCGGGGCAGCGGGTCGTTCTCCTCGATCACTTCGAGCAGCGCCTTCTCCTCCCCGAACAGGTACTCGTCGGGTCCTCCCACCAGCTCCACGGGCGCCGGGCCGATGAGGCCGCCCTCCCCCATCTCTTCCATCGCCCGTTGGAGGCGCCCGATCTCCTGATCGAAACCGCCCTTGATCCCGATGAAGGCCCGCTCCGCACCCACGGCGTGTGCGGCGATCCCCAGGCCTTCCAGGATCTGGTAGGGGTTCATTCGCAAGAGCCAGCGATCCTTGAACGTTCCCGGCTCCCCCTCGGCCGCATTGCACACGACGTACTTCGTCGGGCAAGGATCCTCACGGACGGTGCGCCACTTGATCCCGGTGGGGAACCCGGCGCCGCCCCGGCCTCGGAGTCCCGAGCGGCGGACCTCTTCGATGATCTCGTCGGGTGGCCGCTCGAGCGCCGCGGCGATCGCTTGGCCCCCGCCCATCGCCACATAGTCATCGATGGAGGACACGGGGTCGTCGCGGAGCAGGATGGCGCCGGGCGGGCGGATCATGCCATCGGTCCCGGCGGACGGGCCGGCACTACCCCGGCGAGGCGTCCGGCCGGGCGTGGTCGTGGATGTGGCCCTCCCGGAGGTGCTCCTTGTCCTCGTCTTCGTGGGGGTCGTGTTCGTGGGAGAGCGCGGGATGATTGTGCTCGTGCCCGTGGGTGGCAACGAGATGGCTGACGTCTTCCTCCGGCCGGTGGTAATGGGTCACGTGGATGTGCTCGTGTCCATGCACCACCGCGTCGTGATCGTGGCCCTCCGGCATGGCTCCTCCTTCGCCAACCGACGCGTGCTCCGATGGCCTGAGTCTATTTCCTTCCGAGTCGGAGCACCGGGCCCGAAGGAAGCGGTGGAGCAGCCTAGCCCCGGATAGGTTCGCCCTCCGGAGATACGACGTACCACGCGTCGATGAGGCCCTGGCCGTTCGTGTCCCCGGGCGCCTCATCCCCGGCGAAGTAGTACAGCGGGTTCCCGTTATACGTAACCTGGAGTCCACCGTCCGTCCGCTCCGTGGTCCCCAGCAGGGTCACGTCCGCTTCGCCCTCGGCCAGCGGGTCGCCTTCGGTGACCAGAGCAGGCCAATTGGCGGCGCAGTCGTCGTAGCAGGTGCTCTCGCCGCCCGAGTCGTTGAGGAACAGGTACAGGGTTCGCCCGTCCGCGTCGGACAGGATCGTGCCCAGGTCGGACATCCCGGTGGCCACGGTCACACCCGTAGCCGCGTTCTCCGGCGTCGGTCTCGGAGCCCCGTTCTCCGGGGCGCTCTCCTGCTGGCATGCGGCCGCCACCATCGCCAAGGACAGGATGACCAGGACGCGTCTCATTTCGAATCCTCTCGTTCGCTCTACTTGGGTGTTCGATCCAGACTCGTACCCGGTTCAGGTTCCGCGCGTGAAGATGTGAAGGCTACGTCAGCTCGAGGAACCTGGCCCGCTCGCAAGCGTCCAGCATCATCCGGATGTCGTCGTAGGAATCTGCGTCCACGGCCGCGAAGCGCTCGATGAGGCCGGCGCCGAGCCGCTCGCGCATCCCGGCATCCTCGGGCATCGTCACCAGGACGTCCCGGATCGTCTCGCGCAGGTCCTCCGGCACCCGCCTGGACACCGCCACCGGCTGGATCGTGGACGGGCCGAGCGCCTCCACGACCCGCAGGTGCTCCGCGAGCTCGGGGTGGTCCCGGAGCTCGATCGCCAGGACCTGAGAATCGATCGCCGAGCCGTCCACCTCTCCTCGGGCCACCATGCGGATGGCCTCCTGGTGGAAGCCGGCTTCCACCACCCGGCCGAAGAACCCGTTCGTCTCCCCCAGGGTGACCAGGTGGTATCGGGTGATCCCGTAACCGGAGTGGGACAGGGACTCGTTGTACGCCCACGACCTGCCTCGCAGGTCGAGGAAGGATCGGAACGAGCTGTCTCGGTGGACGATGACGTCGGAGAAATAGATGGGGCGCGCGCGGTACCGCGCTCCCTCGAGCACCGGCGCGGCAACGGGGACGGCGACGTCCAGACCCCGTCGTTCGAACGTCACGTACGGAAGGCTGCACACGAAGCAGACTTCGTTCTCGTCCTTCGCACAGCTCTCGTACGAGGTCTCCACGACGAGCTCGGTTGCCATCCCCAGCCGGCGTCCCACCTGCTCGGTCACGGCCTCGTACACGGGAAGCAGACTCGGTGCCAGATAGGTCCCGAACCGCAGGCGGTCGAGGGTTCTTCCTCCACCCGTTCCCGGGCCGGAGGGCGTCCACGTGAACACGGCCTCCCGGGCGCCGACCTCTCCGGGCGTCCCCCATGCCCTGCTGGTATCCGTCGACCTGTGAGACGTCCCCATCAGCGCCACTCGATCCGGGCTACCTCGACGGGCTCGGCCACGCCCTTTACGGTGACCTCGCGAGGCTCCGACAACCTGAACTCCCCGCCCGCGACGGCCAGGGTGTCGACGCTGGCAAGGATCTCTCCTCCCTCGGCGAGCGCCGAGATCCTGGCCGCCTTGTGCACCTCCCCGCCGCTGTAGTCCTGCCCCCGGCGGGTCGCCTCCGCCGAATGCACCCCGATGCGCACGAGGGGAGCGAACCCATGCGCCCGGCGATGCTCCACGAGGGCGCGCTGAACGGCTACCGCGCATGCCACCGCGGATCGCGCGTCCTCGAAGGCGACGAAGAAGCCGTCGCCGGTGTGGTGGGCGACATCGCCGCTGTGTGAGGCGAACAGGGAGCGGAGCGTCTGATCGTGCCACGCGAGGAGGTCCTCCCAGGCCTCGTCGCCGATCACCCCGACCAGGTCGGTGGACTTCACGATGTCGGTGAACATGAAGGCACGGCTCACTCGCTCGGGAGCTTCCGCCGCGGCAGCCAGCTCTCCGAGGAGCTTCCCCGTAGACTCTGCCGCCGTCCGGGCTCCCAGACGCTCGAACGCGGCGCGCGCCGCCTTCAGCTCGAGGGCTGCGGCCTCGTCATCCCCCATCGCTCGAAAGGCCCTTCCCAGGAGCACGCGCACCTCGGCTACCTCATAGGGCGCCTCGACTTCCTGCCAGCCCTTCCGGGCCCGCCGGAGCTCCGGGAGCGCCCCTTCTGCATCTCCCCGCGCCAGGTGGACCGCGCCGCGCACACAAGCCGCCAGCGCATGCAGCGCGGTGGCCTCGTATTCGCTCACGATCGACTCGAGCTCATCGGCCGCCGAAGCCGCGGTCTCCAGATCGTTCGCGGCCAGAGCGATCTCAGCCTGGGCTGCCAGCGGTCTCACCCTGGAGAGGCGGTCATTCGACTCGTCGGCCAGTACACGGCGAATCCCGGCGGCAGCGGCCTTCGTCTTCCCCTGGGCCAGCCGGACGAGCGAGAGCCCGGGCTCGGGATCCCGGCCGAACTCGTGCGCGCGACCAAAAGCGTCGTCCGCTGCAGCGAAGTCGCCCATCCGACGCCGCACCTCGCCGATCTCGTAGAACGCGTACCCCAGGCCCATGTAGAAGTTGAACCGGGGAAGCTCCTCGCACGCCAGCCTGGCCTCCTCCTCGGCCTTCGGCCAGGAGCCGCGGAGGCGGAGGAGCTCCGCCCGGTGGACCCGGCAGATCCCAGGGAATCCGGGGATGGAGTGTCGCTCGCACCACCGGGTGGTGGCCTCGGTCCACTCCGCCGCGCGCCCGTAGTCCCCCAGACGCGAACAGAGACCGATCATGCCGCAATACACATAGCCCGCCGGCTCCGGATCCAGCTCTCCCCCCACCGCCGCCACCATGGCCTCGTCGACGAGGGCCAGCCCCTCGGCGACCCTCCCCTGGAGGCAGAAGATGTGCCCCTTGTCCTGGAGGCTCATCCCCCGGAGATTGGGATCCCCTGTCCGGGCGGCGATCTCCAGGGCCTCGTCGTAATGGGCGACGGCTCCGTCGAGGTCTCCCTGCATCACCGTGGTCAGGAGCCCTCGCATCCACGCGAGCCACCCGTGCACCGGGGACTCCGGAGCCTCGGCTCCGAGCCGCTCCGCCTGGCCCATCCAGCCCTGCGCCGACGGGATGGCCATGCGCATCCCATGCTGTTCGGCCAGCCGGAAGGCCATCATGGCTGCCGCGGAGCGGTCCCCCTCTTCCAGGTACGCCCCGTACGCGCGTTCCAGATGCTCGATGGTCTCGTCCGGGTGAGCCGTCCACCAGGCCGCCCAGGCCAGAAGCTGCAGGCCCTCGCCGGTCAAGGAACCCTGCCGGTCGGCCTCCCTCAGCGCGTCGTAGGCCTCTTGCCACGCGTACCGCTGGAGAGCCTCCCGTCCGGCCTGGACGAGCTCATCCGATGGGCGGCTCACAAGAGGATGGTACGACGTGTCCGCTGACCGTGGGGGCGGGGGGCTACCATTCCCACGTGAGCTCACCGCCGGCCCGACACGCAGCGGCAACGGGACCCCCTCCCCCATGGATCGGCTCTACCGGGTCCTGAGGATCCAGCCGGGTGAGGCGCGGGTGGCGACCCGCTTCCTCGCGTTCATGGTGGTGGTGTGGACGGGCTTCGCCGTCGGCGGCGCCGGTGTGGAGTCCCTGCTCTTTGCCCGGTTCGGTCCCCAGGCGCTTCCGTATCTCTACATCGCGCTCGGCGTCTTCACCTTCCTGGCGATGGCAGGCATGAGCATGCTCCTCCGACGGAGGGATCCCGAGCGGTTCCTCATGTACCTGCCGCTGGCCTTCGCGGCCGTCGTGCTGATCCTGCGCCTCCTTGTGGAGCCGGGCGTGAACTCGGCGTACCCGGTGCTCTGGCTGGTGATGATGGTGATGTGGACCACCCAGGGCCTGGCGTCCTGGGGGCTCGCCAGCACTCTGCACGACACCCGGCAAGCCAAGCGTCTCTTTCCCCTGTACGGCGCCGGTTGGATCGTGGGAAGCGTCGTCGGTGGCCTGGCCACTCGGCCCCTCGCCCTGTTGATCCACGCCGAAAACCTGCTTCTCGTGTGGGCGATGTCGCTGGTGGCGGGTTTCTTCATCATCCGGACGCTCATCGGCTCCCGGGTCGTCCGCCACGGGCGGACTCGTCCGAGCCGCGGGGCGGCCTCTCACCGGGCGAGATCGCTCGAGGAGCTACGGGAGACCTTCCGCGTGGTCCGGAGATCACCGTTGCTGATCTGGATGGCGGTCTCCTTGGCGCTCTTTGCCCTCCTCTACTTCGTGCTCACGCTCCTGTTCGCCGAGACGGCCACGGCTCGGTTCCCGGACGCCGACCACCTGGCCGGTTTCCTCGGCGTCTTCATGGGGGTGAGCAGCGGCATGGCCTTGCTGACGGCCCTGTTCCTCGCCAACCGCCTGTTCGCGCGGTTCGGCCTCGCCAGCATGGTGCTCACGCTGCCGCTGATCTATCTGGCTGGTTTCGCTGTGGTCAGTTTGGGGGCCACGTTCCTCCCTGTGGTGGCGCTTCGATTCATCCAGATCGTGTGGGTCAACGGGATCTGGACCAGCGCATGGCAGGGCCTGTTCAACGTCGTGCCGCCCGAGCGCCGTCACAGGATCAGGACGTTCATGGACGGGGTCCCCCTCCAGGCGGGAATCGCGGCGGCCGGCGTCCTCCTGATCGTTTCCGAGCGGGCTCTCACCCCCCGGCAGGTTGCCCTCATCGGGGCGGGCGCCGCGGCGCTGGCGACCGTGGCGATGTGGCGGGCCCGGGCCGCGTACCGGGGTGCCGTGGTGGAGGCCCTCCGGGCGGGGAACCCGGAGGTGTTCTTCGTGGAGGAGGAACCCTTCGGCGGCCACCTGCGGGACGCGGCTGCTGTGGCCGTCCTCGTCGAAGGAACCGCCGACCCGGACCCGGCCATCCGCCGCATCTCCATGGAGATCCTCGCCGAGACCCCGGGGGGCGCGGCTGGTGATCCGCTGGCGCGCGGCCTTGGTGACCTCGACCCTGGGGTGCGGATGGCCGCCCTCCGTGGGGTCGGACGCGCGAGGCAGGCATCCCTTCGCCCGGATGTCGTTCGACTGCTCGGCGATCCGGAGCCTGGCGTGCGCGCCGTGGCGGTGGCCGCCATCGCCGACTGCTCCCCAGAGGGCCGCGATCTGAGCCCCGAGCTGGAGCCGTTGCTCTCCGATCCGGACCCGCACGTGAGGGCGGAGTCGGCAGGGACGCTGTTTCGTCGCTCCCACAGTGCGGACGGGCGGGACGTCCTCGGCGAGATGGCCGCTTCCCCGGATCCCCAGTGGCGCGGGGCCGCGGTCTCGGCTCTCGGCGAGCTCGGGGAGGAGCTCGACACGGTGGTGAGCGGGCTCGCCGATCGGGACGCATCCGTCCGTCGGGCGGCCGCCGCGGCACTGCGGGGGTTCGACCCGCAGAGCGCGACCGGCCCGCTCCTCGAGGCTCTCGGGGATCCCGACCCCACCGTGCGGGACGCGGCAGTGGAGACCGTCGTGCGGTTCGGTGCCCCGCTCACGGGCCCGCTCCTCCAGTCCCTGGCCGTCCCCTCCCGCGAAGCCGGCGTCCTGCTGGCGCTGGTTCGCCTGCCGGGCGTGGATCCCGCCACCTCGCTCCGTGGCTATGCCCGAAGTCAGGTAACTCGAGCCGTCCACTACCACGACCTATGGCGAAGGCTGGATCCGGACGGAGACGATCGACTGGCCCTGGTGTGTCATTCGCTGCAGCAGAGGGCCTTTCAGCACGGGGTGAATGCCTTTCGAGCCATGCTCCGAGATCCTGCGAACGTCGAGCTGGCCATCGAGAACCTCGGATCCCCCGATCCCATGCAGCGCGCGAATGCGCTGGAAACACTGGAGGCGCTAGGCGAACCTGAGATCGTGCGTCCGCTGCTCGCGGTGTGGGAGGCGTCGCCCCAGCCATCGGCCGATCCGAGCTCGGTGTTGCTCGAGCTGTTGGCGGATGACGATCCGTGGGTTCGAGCCTGCGCCGCCCTCGCCGCAGCGCCTGCTCGCGACGGACAGCTCCGGCTGGTGCTCGACGGAATGGCACGAAGGGATCCGGACCCCACCGCCCGTCAGGCGGCGAGCTCAGCGTTGAAAGGAGACCGTGCCGTGGAAACCATGTCCAAGCTTCCATTGATGGAGCGCGTTCTCTTCCTTCGGAAGGTCCGACTCTTCAGCGAGTTGACGCCGATGGACCTCAAGCACGTTGCAGCCAGCGCGACCGAGCATCTGTTCCCGGACGGTGACGTGATCGCCGAGCAGGGAGAGTACGGAGACGAGATGCACATCGTGGTCTCTGGAGAGATCCGTGTGGTTCTCGGGATGGAGCGGAACCCTCAGTCGGAAGTGGCGCGGCGTCGGCCGGGCGACTACGTCGGCGAGATGGCGATCGTCAGCGAGGAGCCCCGGATGGCCTCGCTCGTCGCGGGAGGAGATGTCCGCACCCTCAGCATCGACCGCGCCCGATTCCAGCGGATCCTCAGAGAGCGCCCCGAGGCCAGCCTGGCCGTGATGCGGGTCCTGTGCGAGCGGCTCAGGGAATCTCACGCTCGCGACGCCGGGGATGTCGCTGTCTGAGCAGCAGGTGTCTTAGGCCCCCGCGACATGGGCGAGCTGCCGACCGGAACGGTCACCTTTCTCTTCACGGACATCGAGAGCTCCACCCGGAAGCTCCAGGCCCTGGGCGCCGGGTGGCAGACGATCCTCGAGGACCACAAGCTAGAGAGGCATCCGGCTCGCGCCGGTCGCGGGAGCGTTGGACGCGGGGGCGCTATCCTCTCTCCATGTGCCGAAGCATCAAGCGACTGCGCGGGCCCGACGGCCCGGCCACCTCCGAGGAGATCCGGGAGGCCGCCCTCCAGTACGTTCGCAAGGTGAGCGGGTTCCGTGAGCCATCCCGCCGGAACGCGGAGGCCTTCGAGGCGGCCATCGAGGAGGTGGCCGCGTCGTCCCGGAGACTGATCGATGCCGTGACCTCGGGGACCCGGGACCGCGCTGCCGATGCCGGAAACCTCTGAGGCGGCCTCCTCGCGCACTCCTTCTGCGAGGGGAAGTCAGTCTGACTGCCTGGAGTCGACGTGAACGGCCCACCCACGATGGGAGCGACGGCGGGGCATTCAATCCGGCGGCAGACGGGCCAGGACGTTGTCGAGCAATTCCACAGCCCGATTGAACACGAGGTTATCCGGGTGCTCCTCCTGTTGCTGGAGGAACTGTTGTCGAGCCAGGACGACAGGGACCCGCTTCTCCTTGCAGGAGGCCAAGAGCTCGCGAACGGCCTCGTCGGTTGGGGAACCGGCTTCGGCGAGAGCCAGCGCCTTCTCCTTCACTGAGTCCGTAGTGGTCATTGCTTGCCTCCCAAGTCTTCTTCCCGTCCATCCTGGTCACGGAGCAGGAAGATGAGCCGTAGCCATGCCGCGGCTGTGGATGCGCTAGATGGACCGGAAGGCGGGAGGCCCGCGGGGGACGCAGGCCGGGAGCGCGATGAGCAGCGGGCCGATTCTGGGCCGGCGTGGTGGGAACGCGGCCCAGATGCAAGCGATCGCTCCAAGCGCAGAGATCACCCCGAAGAGGACGGCGACCGGGGGCAACCGGTGATGCGCCCCGGATGGAAGGTCGGGAGCGGACGGCTTCCGGGCCAGTCCGACGAAAGCCTCGCGCACGGTGGGCGCGAGGATGCGGGCCTCGATGGGTTCTCGGGCGCCCGTCGGGTCAGCTCGCCCGTCGGTCCTGCCAGGAGCGAATAGGAGGGCGAATCCCACCCAGGCCGCCAGTATCGACCGAGCGCCATGGGTGCGGGGGGTCACGGATGAAAGCATAGCGATCCTCGCGGCCGGTAAGGAGGGAGGTTCGGGGACGAGGGAAACGGCCCCGATCCGGGATCGTTCGGCTTCGTTGGATGCTGTCGCCCACGCCCTACCAGCACTCGGGGACCAGCTGGCGTCGTGAAGGTATCCTTCTTCATCGGGGGATTCGGGGTGCGATGCTCTAGTTGCGGAACCGACAACCGGGAAGGTCGAAGATATTGCTCGACCTGCGGGCTACCCTTGGCCGTCACGTGTCCGGTTTGTGGATCCGCGAACGAGCCCACTGAACGGTTCTGCGGGGAGTGCGGGGCCGGCCTGAACGCCCCGAAGGCCGCTGCGCCGGCCGTCGCCGTCGCCGCGACACCATCCCCACCCGAGGAAGAGCGGCGACTCGTTACGGTCTTATTCGCCGACCTCGCGGGCTTCACCTCGATATCGGAGGGGATGGATCCGGAGGCCGTGAAGGCCCTCGCGACTCACTGCGCCCGACTGATGAGCGATGAAGTCAGGCGATTCGGCGGCAGGGTCTCCTCGGTAATGGGGGACGCCATCATGGCCATCTTCGGTGCCCCCGTCAGCCACGAAGACGATCCCGACCGCGCGGTGCGGGCCGCGGCCGCCATGAGACAACGCGTCGCGTCCGTGGAGGGAGCGCCCAAGCCGCTCCAGCTCCACGTGGGGATCAATACCGGAGAGGCCATGGCCGGGATGATCGGTCCAGACGAGGCTCGTGACTATACGGCGATGGGAGATACGACGAATACCGCAGCCCGGCTCATGGGAGCGGCACCGGGAGGGGCCATCTTCGTCGGCGAGAAGACGTATCGGGCGATCCGAAGGACCGTCGAATGCCAGGCGAGAGAGCCAGTGGTCGCCAAAGGGAAGGCGGAACCAGTACCTGTCTGGGAGGTGATCGAGGTACCTCCCCTCCCCGAGGCTCGCCCGGTGGGAACCGCGCCCCTGGTGGGCCGATCTGCAGAACTACAGGAGATTCACGATGTCTGGTCGGTCGTTCGACAGGAGAGCCGGCCCGCCCTTGCCGTCGTCCTCGGTCCGCCCGGGATCGGGAAGACGCGCCTGCTCGTCGAGTTCATGCAAGGCGTCAGTGAGACCGCGACCGTTCTCCGCGGCCGGTGCCTTCCGTACGGTGAGGGCATCACCTACTGGCCGGTCATCGAGATGGTGAAGGGATCCGCCGGGATCCGCCACGACGACGACCCATCGACCACATCGCAGCGGCTCGGTTCTCTCATCGAGGGCCTGCGCACTGAGGACCAGACTGGACTGAGAACCATCGCCACGGCCCTGGCCACTCTGGTAGCGGTTCCGAGCACGCCCTTGGGTACGTACCGCGCCACCTCGATCACCCAAGGCGAGCTTCACTGGGGGATCAGGCGGCTCTTCGAGCTCATGGCCGAGGGGAAGCCCTTGGTGCTGGTGTTCGAAGATCTCCACTGGGGAGAGCCCACGCTCCTCGATCTGCTCGATTACCTGGCCGAGAACGCGGTTGGCCCCCTCTTGCTCCTCGGCTCGTCCCGGCCCGAGATCGCCGACTCGTGGGCCCGGGCCGCCGAGGGTGGCGGCGGCCACAGTATTTCGCTCCAGGCCCTGAGCTCGGAAGAGAGCGAGTCGATCATCGCCACGATGGTCCCGGGCCACACGCTGGGGAGGCGGTCCCTCGAAGGCGTTCTGCGATCGGCTGCTGGCAATCCGTTGTTCCTCGAGGAGACCGTCAGGATGCTGAGCGACGCCGGGATGCTCGAGCCCGGCAGTGCCGATCTCGATGATGCTGCGGGCATCCCCGTGCCCACCAGCATCCAAGGGCTAATCGACTCGCGGCTCGACCTCCTTCCCCCAGAGGATCGCTGGCTGACTCAGTTGGCATCCGTCGTCGGGCTTGTCTTCTGGTCGGGACTGGTGAGCCACCTTCGTGGCGCGGACGGCGTGGGAGAGGCCCTGGAGCGGCTGGAGGTCCGCGACCTGATCCGCGCCCTCCCCACCTCCGGCATCGCCGACGAAAGAGAGTTCGCTTTCAAGCACGCCCTGATCCGCGACGTCGCCTACCGCCGCCTTCCCAAGCGAACCCGGTCCGACCTACATGAACGGTGTGCCGGCTGGGTCTCTCGGCTCCCAGGTTCGGAGGACGACCTCATCGAGATCGTGGCGTACCACCTCGAGTCGGCGTGCACGCTCGCCCGGGAGCTTGGTCCCCTGGGCCCGACAGCCCCCTTGTGGCCCGCGGCCCAAGCGCTCGCTCGGGCGGCGGAGAAGGCGGAGCGACGAGAGGGATCCGCCGAGGCCGATCGCTTCTACGCTCGCGCACTGGCACTCGTCGGCCATGACCAGCGAGAGGAGGTTACGGAGCTCCGTCTGCGCCGCTCTCGCACGTTGATCGCGCTCGGTCAATCAAAGGAAGCGACCGAGATCCTTCGGCGGGTGGCCGATGAGGCCATCGTGCTCGGTCGTCTTGACCTGCGAGGCCAGGCGATGGTCGGCCTGGCCAATGTGGCCCAGAAGCTCGGCGCGGCCTCCGAGGCTCGGGACCACTTGACCGAGGCCGGTACCATCGCCCTCGAAGCAGGTGATCGTCGGCTCCAGATCCGTACCGCGTACGAATCGGCAGAGATCCGGGCGGACTTCGAGGGGCGGGTCGATGGGGCAGTGGACGACTTGTGGCTGGGCTTGACCATGGCCGAGGGGATCGACGACCTCAACCTTCGGATCGAGGGTCACCTCCGCATGGGGACCGTTTTGGCCACGGCCGGGAGGCTCGCTGAGGCGGCGATTCACCTGGAACGGTGCGCCGCCCTCGCCCAGCAGATGGGCAGCTATCGGGACGATGCCCGGGCGGGGTACCTCTTGGCATACGTGTCGCACTACCTGGGACGGACCGACGAAGCCCGGCAGCTGGCTGACCGGGCGGCCGAGTGGCTCGAGCGAACGGCCGACCGATACTTCCAGATCCAGAACCTGATGGCCCTCAGCCGATTCGCTCTGACAGACGGTGACCTCGATCGAGCGGAGGGCTGGATCCGCCAGGCGCTGCCTCCGGCTCGGACGCTTGGAGGATGGTTGCTCGTCGAGACCAGCCGGTACCTCGTCGAGGTGCTGGTGCTTCAGAACCGCGCCGGTGAGGCGCGGGAGATCGCCGAAAGCGCGCACGAGCTGGTACCGAAGGAGGATCCGTTCGCTCGAGCGGCAGCGCTATTGGCCGACTGCCTGGTGGCGGCGGCGGAAGGCGATACCGGGGTGGCGGCGCGGATGGAGGGGGCGCTGGGGCTGCTCGAGGAGCAGGCCGTCCCCATCGAGCTTGCGGAGGCCCAGTTCTCCTGCGCCCGCGCCCTGGCCGTGCGGGGCGAGGAAGAGGAGGCCAGACGGCTGCTCGCCCGCGTTCGGGCGGCAGCGGAAGGCACCGAGGCCAGGCTGCTCATCACCATCGCGGATCACATGATGGCGGAGCTGGGCGAGGGGCCGGCCAGGCCGGCTCCCTCGCCCGTGGGCTGAGCGGTCCCTGCCTCCCAGCGTTCGGGTGGCTGCCTAGTCCACGCCCCCTGAGCACATGGTCGGGCCCTCGACAGTGGTGCACTCCGTGAACACGAAGCCACATTCGCCCGTGCACTCGGTCGTCTCGCTGTCGTCGTCGGTGGTTGCAGTCTGCAGCACGTGGCAGTTTCCGCTGGAGAGGCAGTGCCCGATCAGCGTGGCGTCCTGGTCCGCGTCCTCGTCCGACGCTGACTGGTCGGTGGTCTGCAATATGTCGGCCTGGTTGGCCGGGTTCGTCGCCTGGACCTGACAGCACCGGGGGTCACCGGCATCCTGGGACTGATTGACGTTGGTCACCCCGGTGGCCGTCTGGACCTGGTCCGTGTCCTGATCGGCCTCGCTCAGCGAAACCCCCGAGCTCGTCTGCGTCTTCGTTCCCACCTGGCCGCCCAACTCGGTCCCTTGCTGCTGGTCGGCGTTCTCTGCGCTCGACGCCGTCTGGGTCTCCTTGATGTCCTGGTTCAGGTTGGACCGGTTGTCCCCGCCCACCCCGAGCAGGATGCTCGATGCCTGGGTCGTGTGGGCGCACTGGTTCTTCGCTTGGTCGAACGGCGGGACCCCGGGCTGGTCACAGACATCGGTAACATCGGTCCCCACCGTGGTGTTCTGATCCTGGGTGATCGTGGTCGAGCCGGACGCGTGCTGGGTCTGCTTCTGGCTCTGGTCGATGTTGGAGCTGTTGTCCCCGCTCTCGGTCACCTGGTCCACGGTGGCCGCCTGATGAGCATCCTGGGACTGGTCGGTGCCTTTGACCTGCGAGGACTGACCGATGACCTGGCGGACTCCCGCGATGTTGTTCCCACTATCTTCGGTCTGCGTGATGCGAGCGACCTGGCGGGCGGTCACCACGGCGCCCTTCTGCTCGATGCTCTGGTTGATGACGGCCACGTTGTTACCGGTCTCGTTGTCCTGCGTGATGTCGCAGACCTGGAGCGCGGTGTCGGCGTGCTTGTCGCCTCGCTCGCACTCTGCCTCGTTCTGGCCGGCGCCGAGAGGGACGACCTGCACGGCGACGCACCGCAAGCCCGAACATTCGAACACGTTGGCGCCTCCAGATGGCGCGATCTGCACGATCGGCGCGTCAGCCGCTACGCAGGTCCAACCGGCGCCGGGGCAGCTCGGGCCGGCGTAGTTGCGGAGCCCTTGCTGCCACACCGCCTCCGCGGGGTCGACCCCGATAGAGACGAGGTAGCTCTCGATGGCCGCGGTGGTGGAGAGATCCGGACGGTGATGAGCACCGGCGGCGGACGCCGGCACGATGGTGAGTGCGGTGGTCAGGGTCAAGGCGGTTACAGTCGCCAGGCCGACCTGCCGTGGGCTTCGTTGCATCCCGAACCTCCTTCACGGGCGGGCATCGCTCACGGGCGGGCATGGCGGTTCGTTCGTGGGACCGCTCGCTCCTCACCCCCTCGAGGCCCTCAGTGGGCGCGGACGTCGCCGGCGTGTGCTGCTTGCCTTTGGGGAAGGCCCCGACCGCGCTTGCACTGGTCTTTACCCTGTGAGAGCCGAAATCACGCGCTCGATCGCTCGGCGCCGGAGAAACCTCGGGACACCAAGGGCCGAATTAGGCGTCTTACGGCCTTTGAGGGATCGACATCTATGTGGCCGATCTCTCAGGGGGTGAATGGATCCCCGGGGTGACAGAGCAGCAGGGGGCTGCAGCTCCGGGAAGAGCGGGCCCCAGACTATTTCGCCGTGGGCGTCTAGTCGCTCCTCCGAGACTTCGACAACGCCGTCACCTGCGGGGCCTCAGCCTTCGTCCTGAGAATCGGCGGTGACGTTCGAAGCCCAGCTCGGCATGTGCAAGATGGTGTCGGAGGACCGACCAGCACAAGGTGCCAGGCGGACTGGCGGCTAAGGCCATGGCGGACTGAGAAGTAGTCAGCTCAGCCCTCGACCTTGGGCGTCTCTGCAAGCACCCACCGGCTGCCATCCCAGTACTCCACCCAGGGGTATAGCCGCCGTCCATCGGGTCGCTGGTAGTGTCCGACTGCCCAGGCAGCCCTCGGCGAGACCACGACGACATCCTCGAAGGACGGATTTGTGTTCTCGCCCAAGATGGGGGGTTCAACCTGCGTGGCGATCCACTCCGAACCCTCCCAGTGGGCAACCAGAAGAGAGCTCGTGGGCTCGCTCCCCACGGCCCAGACGTCGCTGAAGGAACTCCCGCCCAGGGCGGTAGGGGTTTGGTGGCCGGCCTCTCCAGTTGGACCAGGGACAACTTCCCACGCTTCCCCGGTCCAGCGGAGGTAAAGGGCCTCGAATCTGGACGGTTCGGGGTCCCCAAAGTGTCCGACAGCCCACACCCCGCCCGCACCGTCGGTGCCCATTCCCCACAGGACGTTGAACTCTTCACCGGGATCGGGGCTGGGAACGCTACTCCAGGCCGCACCGTCCCAGTGGAGGGTCATGGTCTTCGGCCCCCCGGTGGCGCCCTCAGCGTAGCCAACGGCCCACGCGTCGGTCGGCGAGAGAGCCACAATCCCGTTCAAAGAGTTGTGTCGCCGCGTCGGGTTCGGGGAGGGGACAACCGTCCATCGGGTGCCGTCCCAATGTTGGATCAGTGTGTCGTAGCCCACGTTCCGCTCGCCGTACTGGTCGATCCACTTCGCCCCGAGCCTCAACCCCACGACCCAGACATCGTCGGGTGCGGCCGCGTCGATAGCCGCGAAATAGACGCCCGGGGGGTTGGGGTGCCGCGCTACTTTCCAATCGTCCCCGTCCCAGTGGAAGATCTTCGCGCCGCTGATGGCCCATACGTCCTTTGGGGACACTGCGACGACGTCCCACAGCACGGCGTCTGGCCCGTCGACCTCCGCCCACCGGCCGCCGTCCCAGTGAAGGACTAGAGACTTCTCCACTACAGGCTTGGCGGTGAAGCGACCTCCGACCGCCCAGACATCGCTGGCTGAGCTGGCGTCCACTGCGAACAGCTGACTTCCCGTGGGGCCTGGTACGAGCAGCCGCGCTGGGACAGGAGCTACCCGTTCGCCGGGCGCCTCGGGACGCTGCGCCCGATCGGGCCGGCTGCGGTCGACCAAAGTCAAGGTCAGGAGGGCGACGATTGAGACGGTAACGACGCCGGCTGCGAACGCCATCATCGCACGGGTGAGCCCCCAACGGCCTGGGAGAAGCCCGGGCCTGCGCCTTCCGGACATCTCGCCGCGGGCCGCCTCCCTCAGATCCTCCTCCAGTCGCCGCAGGAATTCGATGTCGTCGGCCATTAGCCCACCTGTCCCTAGAGATCCACGATCGTCGCGAGGCGATGGAGGCCCCGGCTCACCCGGGCCCGGGCCGCATCCTCGGTGCAGTCGAGGAGTCGGGCCACCTCCTCGTAGGGGCGCCCATCAATCACCCGAAGGGTCAGGGCTTCCCGCTGCTCCCTCGACAGGAGCGAGAAGGCCTGGGCCACGGCGCGCCCGACCCTCTCGAAGTCGATGAGCTCCTCGATGCGCTCGTAATCACCCTCGGGGAGGGAGCGCCTCGGGATACCGAGGCGGCGACGGGTCCGGTCCTCGACCCGGCCCCTGCGGAGGAACCGGATGAGCTGTCGGCGCGCGATCGTGTACAGCCACGGGGCCGCCCCCGCTCCCCAGGGCCTGAACCGGTGGCGCGACGCGAACGCTTCCGCGAAGGTCTCGGCGGTCAGGTCGGCCGCTGTCTCTGGGTCGAAAGTCCGATGGAGGAAGTACCGCAACATCCCCTCCGCATGTCGCCGATAGAAGCCGGTGAAGGATTCTGGATCCTCCACCGACCTCAGCAACAGCTCATCGTCGCTCGGTTCCACGTCCTTCCACCCAGCTATATGCCGTGAGGCGCATCTCTTGTGACGCTGCTCGGGAGTCGATTGTCCGGCGGTTGTCAAAACAAGCAGATTCAATCCCCCGACGCTTCGACTCGACCCCAGCATGGTTCCAGGCCTCCAACTCTCGGCTCACCCAGACGGCCGGTTGGCCCCCGAGGAGGTGATCGGGAGGAGGTGGCAGTTGACCTGGTGTCGGAGGGCCGAGACTCATAAACGACCAGTCGAACCCGGAATGGAGATTGGAACAGTGGACCCTGCATGCTCGTAGCTAATGCCGTTGGAGGAGGGCTTGAAGGGCTGGAACAGCCTTCAGGCGGCTGAGCGTGCTCGATCCCACGGAGCGCTGAACGGGATAGCCTGCTGACGTGCGAACGAGGAAGACCGTCACGATCGTGTTCACGGACGTGGTCGGGTCGACCACGTTGGGAGAGGGGCTAGATCCCGAGGTTCTCCGTCGACTGATGACCACCTACTTCGACCGCATGCGGGCCGTGCTGGAAGGCCACGGCGGGACCGTCGAGAAGTACATCGGGGATGCCATCGTGGCAGTGTTCGGGATCCCCCAGATCCATGAGGACGACGCCCTCCGGGCCATCCGGGCCTCCCAAGAGATGCGCGCCGCTCTTGACGAGCTCAACCGCGAGCTCGAGGACCGGCACGGCGTCCGGATCGAGGCCCGGACCGGGGTCAACACGGGCGAGGTCCTCGCCGAGGACGCCCGGCCGGACGCCCCCCTCACCGCGGACGCAGCTAACCTCGCGGCCCGGCTGGAGCAGGCCGCCGCGCCCGGGGAGATCCTCCTCGGCGACCCCACCTACCGCCTGGTCCGGGACGCTGTCACGGTCGAGCCCGCCGGGCCCCTCGCGCTCAAGGGCAAGGCCGAGCCTCAGCAGGCCTGGCGACTCCTCGAGGTCTCTCCCCGGGGCCCGGGCATCGCCCGGCGCCTGGACTCCCCCATCGTCGGCCGTGACGACGACCTCGCCCTCCTCCGCCAGGCCTTCGAGACAGCCACCGGCGAGCCCGCCTGCCGCCTGGTCACCGTGATCGGCACCCCCGGGTTGGGCAAGACCCGCCTCGCTACCGAGTTCATCGCCTGGCTGGAGGGCCGGGCCACGGTCCTCCGAGGCCGGTGCCTCCCCTACGGCGACGGGAACACCTACTGGCCGGTGGCCGAGGTCCTACGGGAGGCCGCGTCCATCGCCCACGAGGACGCGCCGAACCAGGCCACCGCCAAGATCACCGCGCTCCTCGGCGCCCACGAGGAAGCCTCCACCATCGCCCAATGGGTCGGCTCGGTCCTCGGCCTGACCGAGACCATGGCCCCCGCACAGGAGACTTTCTGGGCGGTGCGCCGGTTCCTCGAGACCATGGCGCAGCGCGAGCCCATTGCTCTTTTGTTCGACGACATCCACTGGGGCGAGGCCACCTTCCTGGACATGGTCGAGTACCTGGCGGGGTGGAGCGCCGGGGCGCCTATCCTCCTCCTGTGCCTGGCCCGGCGGGACCTCCTCGAGACCCGGCCCGCCTGGGCCTCGGCCATCCCCAAGGCCGCCACGATCCGCCTCGAACCTCTGACCGAGGAGGACAGCGAACGGCTGATCGACAACCTCCTGGGCCGGGCGCCCCTTGAGGAGAAGGTCCGGGCCCGGATCCGCCACGTCGCTGAGGGCAATCCCCTGTTCGTGGAGGAGATCCTCCGGATGCTGGTCGACGACGGGGTCCTCCGGCGGGACGACGGCCGGTGGACCGGCGGGGGCGACCTCTCGCAGATCGCCATCCCCCCGACCATCAACGCCCTCCTGTCGGCCCGGCTTGAGCGCCTGCCGCGGGAGGAGCGGGCGGTGATCCAGCGCGCCTCGGTGGTGGGGAAGGTGTTCTGGTGGGGCGCCGTGGCCGAGCTCTCCCCCGCCACCGAGCAGGCCGCCCTGGGCGGGCACCTCCAGGCCCTGGTCCGCCGGGAGCTGGTCCGCCCCGACCGGTCCCGGTTCACCGGCGAGGACGCCTTCCGGTTCAGCCACATCCTCATCCGGGACGCCGCGTACGCCGAGACCACCAAGGAGGCCCGGGCCCACCTCCACGAGCGGTTCGCCGGCTGGCTGGAGCGCCGAGCCGCCGACCGGCTCACCGAGTTCGAGGAGGTGGTGGGCTACCACCTGGAGCAGGCCCACCG
>JBOGWB010000010.1:0-1715 GCA_050693035.1 Actinomycetota bacterium | reverse complement strand
GTCGTAGCCGGAGAGAAAGTCGTCGACCGGCCGCCGATACGTCTCGTCGACCACGTTCCCCTTCGTATTTCCGAACGCGCCGATCGTGGAGACGTAAACGATCCGCTCCACGCCCGCGTCGACCGCTGCTCGGAGGACGCGGTCGGTCCCGCGCACGTTCGCCTCATGCATCTCGGGTCGCTGCGACGCGGGAACCCCGATCTTGTACATCGCGGCGACATGAAAGGCAGAGTCGCATCCCCGGACACCCACCCGGATGGAGGCTTCGTCTCCCAGGTCTCCCGCAACCAGCCGGCATCCGAGCTCCGTGAGCGTGGCCGCTTTCTCCGGCGAGCGGACCAGCGCCACCACCTCGTCGCCTCGTTCGCGCAACCTCCGGGCGAGGTAGCCACCGATGAACCCGGTCGCCCCCGTCACGAACGCTTTCACGCCGGAGACACTAAACGGTCAAAGCCAGGGGGCCGCTCGTTCGTCCTAGGGAACCGGCGGGGCGGCGGTACTTCGTCCCCTGGCCACAGACGCCGCCACCGCTGCGGTCAAGATGAATATGCCTCCCACGAGCGTCCCCATTCGGATCCGCTCGCCCAGGAAGACGGCCGCCATTGCCGCCGCGGTGAGCGGTTCGGACGCTGACAGGATAGCGGTTCGAACGGCTCCCACCCTCCGGAGGCCCGCAAGCAGTGTGACGAAGGCTCCGGCGGTGAACCCGCCCATGCCGAGGATGGGTCCCCAATGTCGCCACCCGATAGGCAACTCGGCCGCACCCGTGAGCAACGCGTACAAGGCCAGCCCGGCGGCCGCGGCGGTGGCCACCCACACAGCTCCAGTCAGTGAGTTCGTCCGCTTCAAGACGGCCTCGATGCCGACGAGATAGCCGGCGTAGACCACCGAAGAGGTCAACTCGAACACCACGCCGAGCCCGTCGATGTCGGCCCCGCCGCCGGACATGCCGACGATGGCCGCCCCGCCCACCGCGGCTACGAGGGCTCCGCCCAGGAGCCACCCCGGAAGCCCTCTGCCCAGCAGGAATGCGATCAACGAGACCGCGACCGGGTAAGTGAAGAACAGCACGGTGGCTGCGGCGGCCGTCCCGTGCTTGAGCCCGGAAAAGAAGAATGCAGCCTCGACGGCGTAGCCACCCACCCCGAGCCCAGCCAGCCGCCAGCCCTCACCCTTCGCCGCTCGGAGCGGCTGGCGGAGCGCCGCCAGCGCAGCCACGAGCAGGAGAGCAGAGACGGCGAAGCGAACCGACAGCAGCGAGGGGACGGGGAGCCCGCCTGGACGGGTCGCGATCTTCCCCAGGACCACCACCGCGCCGAACTGGGTCGAGGCCGCGAGGACAAAGCCCACCCCAACCAGGTCGATGCCTCGTGCAGGGCGAAGGGGAGTCTCGTCCGCCTTGGCCCCCATCCGGTGATCAGACCCCCGGAGGGAAGGGCCGAAGGGGTGGCAGTTCGGGACGGTACTCGATGGCCGATGCCCACAACGCGGCCAACCGAAACAGAGTTTCCTCTCCTCCAGCCTTCGCCACCAGGGACACGCCGATCGGCAAGTTCTCCGACGACCGTCCGGCCGGAAGGTTGATCGCGGGAAGACCGGCAAGGTTCACCGAGCAGGTGAGCCACCCGGGGCCCACGTGGTCCACCTCGACGCTCCCCGCCCGCCCCAGTTCCACATGGGTCTGATCTGCCCGTGGCGCCGGGTAGGGCGTGGTC
>JBOGWB010000009.1:0-74201 GCA_050693035.1 Actinomycetota bacterium | reverse complement strand
GTTGTGGCCCGCGTTGGCGAACCGGAGCCGTCCCGATACTGGGTCGAGGACCCCGTACAGGCAGGTTACGAACATGTTGGGGGGCATGTCCGGCTCCAGAAGCTCGTTGACCCGCTCGAGCACGGCCCCGGGGGCGACCAGCCTGGTGGCCGCGGCCCGAAGGACGCCTCTGGTGGCGGCCATCACCATGGCCGCCGGGACTCCCTTGTCGGTGACGTCCCCGACCACGATGCCCAGCCGGCCCTCGGGGAGCTCGATGAAGTCGTAGAAGTCTCCACCCACCTCCCGGGCTGGCCGGTAGTACGCCCCGACCTGCCAGTCTGGAAGCCGGGGCAGTTCCTTGGGCAGGAAGTTCTGCTGGATCAGCCGGGCCACCTCGAGCTCCTGCTCCATCCGCTGCCGCTCGCGGGCCTCAACCTCCTGCTGCCGGACCAACTGGGCCACCCGGACCGCCGGCGCGGCCTGGGCCGCCAGGTTCGCCAGGAGCTTCCGGTCGTCCGTCGAGTAGTCCTGCTCAGACAGACGGGGACCGAGGTTCAGGAGGCCGATGAGCTCCCCCTGGCTGACCAGGGGGATGGCCAGCTTGACCCCCGCGTCCTTGAGCGCCCGGATCCCCGGGGAGTCGAGATCGACCTTCTCCAGATCAACCGGGCCCGAGGCGCTCTGGAAGTAGGCCACCGCTGGATCGTTGGGAGCGAAGTCGACCACGGGTGCCCCGGCCGTCTCCGCAGGCGACTCTGGCCGGGGAGCCGCATCCTGCGCCTGGCGCTCGAGGCGGCGGGCCCTTCGGTCCTCTCGTCTGGTTCTGACTCGTACCAGCATGTCGACTCCTTCTTACCGGCCCAGCGTCCGGGAATCGTTACGGATGAAGCTCGGAACGGAACTTTGTGTCTCCGCGAGCCACAACGAGGCATGGGCCGGCTGCATGGTGCTCCGGACCACTCCCATCAGGTCCGAGGTGAGGGAATCCAGGTCCACCTCTTCGCGGAGCCGGGTGGTGAAGACCTCAAGGGCCCGGGCTGCGTCGACCTTCTGACGGTAGAACCGTCGGTCGATGAGGCCCTGGACCCACCGCCGGGCCGGGCGGAACAGCGCCGCCACCAGCAACGTCGAGACCGCTACCACCACGGAACTCCGCCCGACGACCGTTCCCATGCCGACGACCACCCCCGCGTAGACGCCGCCCAGGGCGGCCGTGAGGATGCCGTAGACCACGGTGCGGTTGATGATCCGGTCGATGTCGTAGAGGCGGTACCGGAGGATGGCGATCCCCACGGCCACGGGGATGGCCGCCAGCCCCGCGGCGAAGAGGAGGGGCCACACGACCTCGCCCACCGTTGGGACCACCAGCCACCAGAAGGGACCCGTGGTGGTCGCCAACGCCAGGAAGGCGCCCGCCCCCACGATCCACTTGAGCTGCTGGCGCTCGGTCCCTCTGGATCGACGGAACCGGACAACCAGAGAGGCGGCCGCAGCGAGCGAAGCCACCAGGAGCGCGAGGATCAGCCAATCTCCGGCGACCTCGAGCAGGGTTCCCAGGACACCGATCCTGAGGGGATTCCGGACGCCGGGGAACGAAGGGAGCTGCTCCGGTCCGAACGCCGTGCCGAGCTGCGAGAGCGCAGCGACGAGCGCGGTCGGCCAGGCGACGATCCGCCACAGCTTCGATGGGAGCCGTCCATCGGGGAAGAGCAGGAGGACGAAGATGAACGAGCCGAGGAGGAGGCCGCTGCCCTCGATTACGAAGTTGGCGAGCCAAGCGAGGTGCCGGGCGGCGGGGAGGGTTCCCGGATCGGTCAGAAGGCCGTAGGCGGCGTATTCGCCCGCCAGGCCCGCGCCGACGGCGAAGGCGACCCCCTGACCGAGGAACACCCATCCGATGGGGTTCTCGGCCCGGCGGGAGGCGACCAGGGCCCCCACCGTGGCAAGCGCCAGCGCGACGAGCCCGAAGACCACGCCCACGAGCGCGGATTCCTCTCGGGGGGTCTGGCGGTTGATGAAGCCCCAGACGCCGCCGGACGCGAGTCCGAGCACCGCCAGCGCCCACAAGGACCAAGCGAGGCGCGCCGCCGACCGGGGCTTCATCGGGGCGCCTCGATCCCGCGCAGCCATAGCGAGGCGTGGGCGGGCTGGATGGTGTCCCGGACCACCCCCACCAGGTCCCCGGCGAGCGAATCGAGGTCCACCTCCTCACGCAGCCGGGCGGTGAAGGCCTCCAGGGTGCGAGCGGCGTCGTACTTGCTGCGGTAGAACCGCCGGTCGATCAGACTCTGGACCCGATGGCGAGCCGGCCGGAAGAGAGCGGCCACGAGGAGGGTCGACGCCGCCACGAGGATCGTGCTGTCGCCGACCAGTGTCCCAAGCCCGACCACGGCTCCGACGTACACGCCGGCCAGGAAGACCGTGAGGATCCCGTAGACCAGGGTCCGGTTGATGATCCGGTCGATGTCGTACAGACGGAATTTGAGGATGGCGATGCCGGCCGCCACCGGGACGGCCGTGATCCCGAGTACCAGTGGGGCCTCCGTGAGGTCCGTTCGCAGGAAGCTGCTCATGACCCCGATGAACGCAAGGACGCCGGCGTAGGTGAACCACTTGAGCTGCTGGCGCTGCTCGCCATGGGAGCGTCGGAACCTCGCGACCAGCGACGCGACCGAGCCCAGCGCTCCGATCACGATCAGTGCGAGCCCTGTCAAGATCAGGATGACTCCCAGCGGGGTCGCCTCTGGCTCCTGAAAGGTCTCCGACACGATCCGGTGCCTGAGCGGCCAAAGCGAGACAGCGCTTACAACCACGGCGATCGCGATCCCGGCGGCTGAGGCCCATCCGATCCACCGCCACTTCCTCGAAGGAAGCCTGCCGTCCGGGAACAGGAGCAGGAGAAACGTGATCAGAAGGGCAATGCTCGGCACCCAGTTCCACTCGGAGAACCACGCCACGATCTCCCCCGCCGGAAGGGAGCCGGGCCGGGCGACCAGCGCGTACTCTGCGTACGCGGTACCGGAGACATTCAGGGCCTGAAGCAGAGCGAAGGACATGAAGAGCCAGCCGATGGCGTTGCCCGGCTGACGAGACCCCACTAGTGCGCCAACCGTGGCAAATAGGAGGATCACGAAGGAACCCACGATCCCGTAGTACAGATCCTCCCATCCGAAGCCCGCCAGAACCCCGACGATCAGGGCCAGGACGGAGAGCCCCAGGCTCGTCGTCCACAGGGACCAGGCCAGCCGGGCCGCGGATCCTAGCCTCATCGGGTGGCCTCAATCTCGCGGAGCCACAGCCAAGCGTGGGACGGCTGCATGGTGTCGCGAACCACCCCCACCAGGTCCCCGGTGAGGGAATCGAGGTCCACCTGCTCGCGCAGCCGGCCGGTGAACGCCTCGAGAGTGCGGGCGGCGTCATACTTGCGGCGGTAGAAGCGGCGGTCGATGAGGCCCTGGACCCGCTCGCGGGCCGGGCGGAACAGGGCCGCCACCAGGAGCGTCGAGGCTGCGACGAGAAGCGTGCTCTGGCCGACCAGGGCCCCGAGCCCCACCACCGCACCGACGTATACCCCGGCGAGGAGCACCGTGAGGAGGCCGTAAACCAGGGTCCGGTTGATGATCCGGTCGATGTCGTAGAGGCGGTAGCGGAGGATGGCTATCCCGATCGCGGCCGGAACTCCAAATGCAATGCCGAGGAAACTGAGAGTGTAGAAGACCTCGTTGATCGGTGCGGAGTCTCCTCCCTCGAAGAGCAGCGAGGCAACGCTGACCACGAGGAACATCCCCGTCGTGGCAACGACGTATGCCAGCCATTTGATCTGGAGTCGCTCCTCCGCCCTGGCGCGACGGAACCGAACGATCAAGGCGACCACGGATGCCATCGCGGCGGCGAGAATGGCCATGGCACTGACGCGGATGACCATGTTCAGCGTGTCCTTGAGAGGTCCGATCCCGACTGGGTTCTCGAACCCCTGGACCTTGCCCTGCAGGCCCCCCGGAACGGGGAGTCCCCCTGGCCGGACGGCGTACGCCGCCATGAGCACGATGGCCCCGCCAACTAGGACCCACACCACGGGCCGCCACCTGGGAGACGGCGGCCTGCCTGAGGGGAAGAGCAGGACGGTCACGGGGACCGCGGCGACCCCAGGCACGAAAGTCAGGTTGCCCAGCCAGGACACGAACACGGTGGCTGGAAAGGAGCCGGGTGATACGAGGTCGACGGCCACGTACTCCTCCGTGAACACCCCTACGACGAAGGAGAGCCCCGCCGTAAGAAGCAGCCAGCCGATAGGGTTCCCCGGCCGTCGAGAGGCAACCAGGGCGCCGACCACTCCATAGCCCAGGACGAGGCCCAATCCCGCGACGATGAAGGCTGGGTCTTCCGCCTCAATGAGGAGCGACCCCCTGCCAATGGTCAGAGCGAAGCTCACGCCCAAGACGACGACCGAGATAGCGACCAGCCCCCAGGCCAGGATGGTGGCGCGGCGACCAGTCATCGCTGGCGCCCCGGGAGCCACAGCGAGGCGCTAGAAGGCTGCATCGTCGCGTGCACCACGCCGAGGAGCTCCGCCGACAGATCGGTCAGGTCGACCTCGTCGCGGAGCCGAACGCTGAACGCCTCGAGGGTGCGGGCCGCGTCGTACTTCTGTCGGTAGAACCGGCGGTCGATGAGGCCCTGGACCCACCCGCGGGCCGGGCGGAACAGGGCCGCCACCAGGAGCGTCGAGGCCGCCACCAGAATTGCGCTTTCGCCGACCAGGGTACCCAACCCAACCACGACCGCCACATACACGCCGGCCAGGATCAACGTCAGGAGCCCGTAGACCAGGGTTCGGTTGATGATCCGGTCGATGTCGTACAGGCGGTACTTCATTATGGCGATCCCACACGAGATGGGGATCAGCCAGATCGCGAAGCCGAACACGAGGCCGGACATGGGCGACCGCTCGTAGGCGGGGATCGTGATCGATGCGATCAGAGAGAGACCGACGAGGACCGCCGAGTAGGCGAACCACTTGAGCTGCTGTCGCTCCGCCCCGCGGGACCGGCGGAAGCGGAGGACGAGGGAGACCACGGCAGCGCCCATGAGGGCTGTGAGGAGGATCCCGAAGACCGAAAAGAGGAAGGAGTCCTCGATGTCGCTCAGGGTGGCCCCGGTGATGCCGATCGGATTGGGCACCGTGCGCCCTTCCGCCTCCAGCGTCGAAGACAGCGCCGACAGGACGGTGACCGATGCCACCGCCAACACGAGGAGCCACAGCACCGGACGCCACCTGCGTGACGGAAGACCCGAGGGGAACAGGAGCAGGGGGACGAAGGTGGCCGTGGCAAGCAGCGGGTACCAGTACCAGTTCTGGGTCCAAGCGGCGAGGAGCGCAGCGGCGGACAGAGGCCCCGGCCTGCTGAAGGCTGCTCTGGCGTACGACTCTCCGAGACTGCCGATGGCCGTAAGGACCCCGACCCCGAGGAAGACCCAGCCGATGGGGTTCCGGGGTCGTCGGGATGCCACCACCGCCCCCACCGTGGCATAGGCGCTAAAGGCCAACACGAAGAAGAGTCCCTGGAAGTCGGCGGCGCGGCCGCCCAGCAACTGCAGCGCCACCCCGAGCCCGCTCCCCGCAGCAGCGAAGGCCCACAGCCCCCAAGCGGCCACAGCCGCCGGGCGAATCTTCACGCCTTCACCCTCCTCCTGGAACCGTCCGAGCGCCTCCGCATTGTGGCCCTCCTGACCCCGGGGACTCCATAAGTTCGTCGCGATCGGGACATGGTGTCCGGAGGGCGTCCTGGAATCGTTACGGGACGGCTCGTGGAGGCTTCGCCGGACGGCCATTTCCCGGTTACGTTACGGATTCCGCCGCTCCTCGCATTCCGTTGCGCGTTATGGTCCTCGGGCGTATGAATGGCCCAGGTGAGCTGATGCCGGAACTGACGGTCTCCCTTCTCGGTCCTCCCCAGGTCGAGCGAGACGGCGTTCCGGTGGAGGTCGACACGCGCAAAGCCATTGCCCTGCTCGCCTACCTCGCCGTGACTGCCCGGGGCCAGAACCGGGACACCCTCGCCGGGCTCCTGTGGCCGGAGTACCAGCAGGCCAGGGCTCGCGCTGCTCTCCGGCGCACCCTGTCCACCCTGAAGAAGGCTCTGGGGGGCAGCTGGCTCGTGGTGCGGGGTGACATGGTCGAGCTCGACCGGGCAGACCTCTGGCTGGACGTGCAGAGGTTCCACGACTTTCTGGCCGACACTCGCACCCACGGCCACGACCGCGACGACACATGTCCTCGGTGCATCCGGCCGCTGTCGGAGGCCGTGGATCTCCACCGGGGGGACTTCCTGGCCGGGTTCGCCCTTCGGGACAGCCTGGGGTTCGACGAGTGGCAGCTCTTCCAATCGGAAGGCCTGAGGCGGGACCTGGCCTGGGCTCTGGAGCGGCTGGCGCAGGCGGAGGCCGAGGCGGAGGACGTCGAGGCCGCGATCGGCCACGCCCGGCGGTGGCTCCAGCTCGATCCCCTCCACGAGCCCGCCCACCGCCAGCTCATGCTGCTGTACGCGGGCACCGGGGAGAGGGCGGGGGCGATCCGGCAGTACCGGGACTGCGTCAGGGTCCTGGACCAGGAACTCGGCGTTCCCCCGCTTGAGGAGACCACCGAGCTTTACCACGCCATCGAGGAGGACTGGGTTCCTCGGCGAACCGCGCCGGCGGACGCCCCGGCGCCGGTCCCAGGTCCCCTCCTTCCATTCGTCGGCCGGGCCGCCCAGTCGGCCGCCCTCCTGGAGTCCTACGACTCGGTCGGCCCCGACGGCCGGCTCGTTGTCCTCGAGGGGGAGGCGGGCGTGGGCAAGACTCGCCTGGCGGAGGAGTTCCTCCGGGGGGTGGCCGCTCGGGGAGGCCCGGTCATCGCTGCGCGGGGCTACGAAGACGAAACGCGGCTGGCCTTCGGGACGGTGATCGAAGCCCTCCGGTCCGCGGTGGTGGGCCGGGACATCCCGCTGCTGGACCGGATGCCGGAGCGCGACCTCAGCGAGATCACTCGGCTGCTTCCAGAGTTGGCCGAGCTTCGCCCGGGTCTCCCGCCGCCTCTGCCCCTGGATCGTCCGGGAGCCCAGAGCCGCCTCTTCGAGTCCGTAGGCCAGGTCCTCCAGACAGCCTGCGAGGGGGTGGTGCCCGGAGTGCTGTTCTTGGACGATCTCCACTGGGCCGACGAGGCTTCCCTCGATGCGCTCGCCTACGTGGTTGGGCGGCTCTCCGGACGCCCCCTTCTTCTGCTGGCCTGCTGGCGGGAGGAGCTGGTCCCCCGTGGGCACCCGCTGCGGCACTTGCTCAGCCGCACGGAGCGAGCGGGCCAGGGGAGAGCCATCGTCCTGTCGAGACTTGGCCGGGAGGAGGTCGAGGAACTCGTCCGGGCATCGGTAGGGTCTGAGCCGGGGGAGGGGCTCGCCCGGCGCCTCTTCGAGGAGACGGAAGGACTTCCGTTCCTCCTGGCGCAGTACCTGGCGGCGATCGTCCAGCGGGCCGGGACGACGGAGGAAGCGAGGGAGTGGCCCCTGCCGGGCGAGGCCCGGGAGCTCCTCTTATCCCGGATCGGCTCGGCCAGCGAGGTGGCCCAACAGGTGCTGGCCGCCGCGGCCGTCATCGGCCGCTCCTTCGACTTCGAGACCGTCCGGGAAGCCGGCGGGCGGAGCGAGGAGGAGACGGTGGTGGCCCTGGAGGAGCTGATCGGCCGGGGCCTCGTCATGGAGTCCGGGGAAGGACAGACAGAAGCGGGGCCCTCCTACGACTTCAGCCACGACAAGCTGCGAGCCCTGGCCTACGAGGAGGCCACCTTCACTCGCAGGCGCCTCCTGCATCGGCGAGTGGCCCGGTCCCTGGCTCGCAGCCCCCGGCACCCTGGCGCGGCCGCCGCCGTGATCGCTCGCCACTACCGGATGGCGGGCCTCGAGCGGGACGCGGCGGAGCACTTTCGGCTGGCCGGGGAGCACGCTCGTCGGCTATTCGCCAACACGGAGGCCCTCGAGCACTTCCAGGCGGCGTTGGCCCTCGGCCACCCAGATCCCGCCGGGCTGAACGAGTCCATCGGGGAGGTGCACACCCTCTTGGGGCGCTACGCGGCCGCTCTGGCGAGCTACGAGACCGCCGCCGCTGTCGCCGAGCCGGCCCGGCTTGCTGGGATCGAGCACCGGCTCGGGGCCGTGCACCACCGCCTGGGCCACTGGGACCGAGCCGAGCGCCACTTCGAGGCCGCCCATCAGGCGGTGGACGAGGCCGGCTCCAATGGCGCCCGGACGGCCCGCATCCTCGCCGACCGAAGCCTCAACGCTCACGACGGGGGACGCAGCGACGAGGCGCTCGAGCTTGCCCAACGGGCGCTGAAGCTGGCGGAGGCCGCGGACGACCCGGAAGCCCTGGCCCAGGCCCACAACATCCTCGGGATCCTGGCCGGCCGGTCAGGGGACCGAGCCGAAGCCCTCCGGCACCTCGAGCAAAGCCTGGCCATCGCCGAGACCCTCCCCGATCCGAGCGCCCGGGTGGCCGCCCTCAACAACCTGGCCCTGGTCCACGGTTCCGCAGGTGAGGTGGACCGGGCGCAGGAGCTCGCGGAGCAGGCCCTGGTGCTCTGCGCGGGGCAAGGAGACCGGCACCGAGAGGCGGCTCTGCACAACAACCTCGCCGACCTCCTGCACGCCGCGGGCCGGTCCGAGGAGGCGATGTCCCACCTGAAGCAGGCGGTGACGATCTTCTCGGAGGTCGGTCAGGAGGCCGGGGAGGTCCAGCCCGTGATTTGGAAGCTGGTCGAGTGGTGAGGAGCGGCCGGGGTCACTCCAGGAGACGAGTCTTCACGGTCATTTCCCCCGCCTCCTCAAATAAGGGCATCAGCCGCCCGGGTACGGGCGGCAGAGGTTCGCGGGAAACCAGCATCTCCCCTGTAGACGCATCCCGACGAACGTGCAGACTCAGCTCGAGGCTCGGGTCCAGATCCGGGTAGTCCGAGCGGTTGTGGGCTCCCCGAGTCTCACGTCGTTCGAGGGCAAGGCGAAGGGTCGCCTCGCCCGTGACCATCGCGGCACGCAGGTCCAGAGCATGCGCGAGGTCTCCCCACCCCTCTGCGCTGGGCCGCACATCCACCTCAGTGGCAGCGGCTCTGATCTGCTCCAATGCTGCCAGACCAGAGGTGAGGCCGGCCTCGTCTCGAACGACCCCGCAATGTTCCCACATGAGATTCCGAACGGCGCGCTGGAGAGGCCGGGCGAGCTCGCGTCCCTTCCTGATCATGGCCTCGAGGGCGTCATTCGTCTCTGCGATGACTCGTCTCGAGCGGATCTGCACCTCGAGGGACTCGGCGAACGCGGCTGCCGCTTCCCCGGCTCGCCGTCCGAACACCACCGTCTCCGCCAGCGAGTTCCCCCCGAGTCGATTGGCGCCGTGCAGCCCTCCCGCGCATTCCCCGACGGCGTACAGGCCATAGACCTCCGTGGCATGCGTCTCGGGTTCGACCGCGATCCCTCCCATGGAGTAGTGAGCCGTCGGCGCCACCTCCATCGGCTCCTTCGAGATGTCGAGCATCTGGTACTCGATGAACTGTCGATACATCCGGGGGAGCTTCTCGAGGATCAGGTCCTTGCCGAGGTGGGTGACATCGAGGTGCACGCCGCCGTTCGGACCTCCGCGTCCCTCCATGATCTCGGTGTAGTTGGCCAGGGCCACCCGGTCTCTGGTGCTGAGCTCCAGGCGCTGGGGGTCGTAGCGGGCCATGAACCGTTCGCCGGCAGCGTTGAACAGCCGCCCTCCCTCCCCGCGAACGGCCTCGGTGACGAGGCTTCCGGCCACCTCCTCCGGGGACACCAGGCCCGTCGGATGGAACTGCACCAGCTCCATGTCGCGCAGCCGGCATCCGGCTTCAAGGGCCAGCGCCATGCCCTCGCCGTAGTTCTCATCTCGCCGGGAGGTACTGCGGCGCCAGGTCCTGGTGTGTCCGCCGGTGCAGAGGATGACGGCGTCGGCGAGGAACGCGGTTCGCTCACCCGTGTGGAGGTCGAAGGCGAGTGCCCCAAAGCAGGCTCCATCGGCCACCAGCAGACTGGAAACGTACTGGTCCTCCACGACCGGGATTCCGAGTTCCTGAGCCTTGTTTGCCAGCGCGATGAGGATCGCTCGCCCCGTGTAGTCGCCCGCGTAGCACGTCCGCCGGTACACGTGAGCGCCGAAGTATCTTTGATCGAGCCGGCCATCTTCGGTCCGGGCGAACCCGGTGCCCCACTCCTCCAGCTCCTTCACCGCCGACGGAGCCTCGCGGGCCATGACCTCGACCATGCGTGGGTCGCCCAGGAAGTAGCCTTCCTTCATTGTGTCCACGAAGTGCTGCTCCCAGCTGTCCTGGGGATCCCGCGTTCCAAGTGCCGCGTTGATGCCCCCAGAAGCGAGCACGGTGTGCGCGTCCAGACGGGGCCGCTTGGCGATCATCCGGACATCCGCCCCGGCCTGGTGGGCGGCGATCGCTGCCCGCTGTCCTGATGCACCGGAACCGATCACGAGCACGCTGCTCGCATTCGTTCGCATCGCCAACTGCTCCTCTCGGCCAACCCGATCGTACCAACAGGCCGGAAGAGCGGGCGCCTTGACAGCGTCCGCACCGAGTCGGAAGCTGCCTCGAATCCGCCAAAGGAGGATCCCATGGCTCGCATCAAGACCGTCTCAGAGGAAGAGGCGCGCGGGATTCGGAAGTTGGCGCTGCGGCTGACGAAGCGGCAGTACGGATACGTCCCCGGCCTCGCCAAGGTCCTGCTCGTCGACCTCGCAGTTGGGCGCCGCGTAGTGGGGATCTACAACCATCTGCATCTCCGCAAGTCTTCGCCGCTGACCCGCCTCCAGCGCGAGATGCTCGCCGTCGTTGTCAACGGTCACGTCAACGGGGCTCCCTGACTCGGTCTCCATACAGCGGCCGTGCGCCGCCTGACCGGAGAGGAGCACCTGAACCTGGAGTTCGCCACCACCTGGCGCACGTACGACCTCGACGAGAAGACGCGCGCCCTCCTCGACTATGCCGAGAAGCTGACGAAGGCCCCGTCGACAGTCGACGATGCTGACATCGAAGCGCTGCGCCGAGCCGGGTGGGACGAGGACGGGATCTACGACGCGACCGCGCTCGCCTCGTTCTTCAACTTCAGCGGCCGCCTCGAGGCGGCTTCGGGACTCCCGCCGGACGAGGTTCCCGCCGGCGCGCGTCCTCCTGAGGCCAGAGCGGACGCTTCGTAACATCGTAGAGCGCCGTTGTTCCTGTCCAAGTCTGCCGTGGACAGCCGCCCCATTCAAGGTGTCAGTCTCGACCTCGCCCCCGGCGAAGGCGCCTCCGAGACTTCTTCTTTCGGCCAGGTCCAGGCGTAGTAGACGATGGCCGCGAGCAGTGCGACCTCGATGGCGCTGCCGAGGATGTAGTAGTTCCACTCGCCGATCGCGCCGGCGATGATGGTGAGCGCATACGCGATGCCCAGCGCGATGTTGGCGATTCGGTTGACTCGTGGTCGCAGGATGAGTGTGAAGAACACCATCAGACTGGGGATGACGACATAAACGGTGGTCCCCAAGAGGAACGTCTGGTTGACGGTGAACCCGCCGACTTCGCCAGCCTCGAGGTCGGCCCGGAAGTCGGGTCGGTAGAGGCTGAAGAGGTCGACGTAGGCGAAGACGAACAGCATTGACGTCCAGAGTGCCGAGATCTTGATCCTCACGTTCACGTTGGACGGTTCGAACTTCGTTTCGGCGGTCATGTGTGCCCTCTCGATTGGTTCATCGGCGTCTGACGTCGCCAGGCCCGCCCTTTGAGTGGAGCAGAGCGTACCAGCGTCCAGCCAATCGTTCTAGGCTCCCGACCCGACAAGTGAGACCGCATTTGGTTGCCCGCGGCCTGATCTCCCGCCCGCCCTTCGCCCATGAGTTGCCATGGGCCTGCCCACGCTCGCGATGAGGTTTGCTCCGCCAAGCCGTCTCATAAGCAGTGTGCTTGACTCAAGCCGGGGTGCGATCGAAAGGATACGAGAGATGAGAAAGCTGATCGTGAGCACGTTCTTGACCCTCGACGGGGTCATGCAGGCACCGGGCGGGCCCGGAGAGGACGACAGCGGCGGGTTCGCGCACGGTGGCTGGTCGGTGAACTATTGGGACGAGCAGATGGGGCAGGTCATGGATGAGGCGCTGAGCAGGCCGTTCGCCATGGTTCTCGGCCGCAAGACCTACGACATCATGGCTGCACACTGGCCGCACGCCCCGGAGGAGGCCGGCGCCAAGCCGCTCAACGACGCCACCAAATACGTCGCGTCGCGGAGTCATCCCACGCTGGAGTGGAGCAACTCGGTCCTGATCGAGGGGGACGCGGCCGAAGGCATCGCGGAGCTCAAGAAGGAAGATGGGCCAGAGCTGCAGGTGCATGGAAGCGGGAACCTGATCCAGACGCTGTTGCGCCACAACCTCGTCGACCAGTTCCGCCTGTGGGTCTTCCCCGTGGTCATCGGGTCGGGCAAACGCCTGTTCTCGGAAGGCGCTATCCCCTCCGCGCTGAAGCTCGTCGACAGCAAGGTCTCCACTACTGGAGTCGTGATCGGTACGTACGAGCCAGCAGGCGAGATCGTCACAGGATCGTTCGCGCTGGACTGACCACGCCCGGAATCTTGCACTAAGCCTTGCACCAAACGCCGCCGGGCGGGGAGGAGGTGGCCGCCCGGCAGAGTCCTCGCGCGGTCGAGGACAGTGATGGGACCGAACACGTGACGTTCGACCTCCGGCCTGGGACCTGTCCCGGCGAACGAGTCAGCGCGGAGAACGCAACCCATCCAATGTGACCGTGACCAGCCGGCGGACCGCGGCCTTGGATGGCACGCTGCTGGCTGCTGCGAGAGCGTGGAGGCAGTAGCTCGCAAGCTCGTCAGGCGCGACATCGTTCCGGAGCTCGCCGGTCTGTGCCCCCTCGCTCAGCAGGCCTCGGATCATGTCGCGGACCTGCTGCTGCGCTCGGGGGACCTGATTGTCTCGATGCAGGAACGCGGCGAGTTCGGTGTCGTGGTGCCCGTGGGACTCGTGGGAGATGAGGGCGTAGGCCTCCAGCACAGCTTGGAGTCGCTCGCCAGCGTCACCAGCCTGGTCCCGGACTCCGGCGAGATGTTCGAGGTGGCCAGTGATCTGACGTTCGTGCCAAGCGAAGAGGATCGCTTCAACGTCTGGGAAGTACTTGTATAACGTCGCCCGTCCGATGCCGGTCTCCTCGGCGATCCGTGACATCGTCACCGTTAGCAGCCCGTGCTCGGCCACCAGCGCCGCAGTGGTGTCCAGGATCGCCTCGCGCACCTCGCGGCGGTGCGCCTCGATCGTCTCCTTCCACCGTCTCGGCATCACCGTAGTATACGTGTCGACGATAGTACGACACAGTGATTTGACATAGACAAACCGTCTCGATATGTTGGCGTCGTGGACGAAGAACCTCCTCCCCGAGAGAGCGAGGAGACGCAGATGGCTGAACCGCCCGCCTACCCCAAGGTCGGGATGCCACGTTGGGTGAAGGTGTCCTTGATCATCGTCGCCGTACTGGTCGTGCTGGTTGTCATCCTGGCGCTCACCGGCGTCCTCCCGGGCCAACACGGACCTGGGCAACACGGACCATAGAACACGGGGTGCAACAGCTGTGATCATGTCACCCGCCCTCCGCAAGTTCGCCCTCGCCATGCATCTCACTCTCTCCGTCGGCTGGATTGGCGCGGTCGCTGCCTACATGGTCTTCGACGTTACCGCTGCGACCAGCCAGGACGCTCAGACGTTGCGTGTCGCCTATCTCGCGATGGAGCTGATCGCACGGTACGTCATCGTCCCGTTGGCCTTCGCCGCGCTGCTCACCGGGCTTGTCGTTTCCCTGGGGACCAAGTGGGGCTTGTTCCGGCACTATTGGGTCCTGATCTCATTTCTGCTGACCGTAATTGCGACTCTCGCGTTGCTGGCGGAGACGAGCACGATCCGCTACTTCGCAGAAATAGCAGGCGATCCGACAACCTCCATTGAGGATCTCCGCGCGCTGGGGAGCACACTCGTCCACTCCGTTGGCGGCACGGTCGTGTTGCTCGTGATCTTGGTGCTGAATGTGTACAAGCCGCAGGGCATGACCCGCTACGGGTGGCGCAAGCAGCAGCAGCGTACGGTGCTCGTGCCGTAGATCCAGCGACTCACCACCGATTCGTCACGTCGATTGCCATCACCCTTCCTTGGAGGATGCTCTCGGGTGCGCGGCGGAACGTCGATGCCACCGTCCGGCCTCCAATTGCGCCACGACGATGAAGAGAACTCCGCCCCTAACGGCCACGGCTCCCCATCCACGCCCCGCGGATCCCATGTGAGTCGGGAACGCGAGTGAAGCGAGGCCGAACACAGCGGTCGCGGCACCGGCGCTCCACGCAGGGATTCGCCATCCGGTCGTGCGGAACGCCGCGAGGAGGGCAACCAGGATGATGCTGATCGCCAGGGCAGCCATCGTCGACAGCCGTTGGACGTGATGCGGGGGGCCGACCAGCTCCCGGGCCTGAGCGGCCATGGCCAGGGAGTAGCCGACCAATGGGACCGCTCCCAAGCCAGCGATCGAGGCCGGCAGCGGGCTGAATCGGGAGCCGGGCCTGATGAGCTCCCGGCGCGCCGGGTGGAGCCCGATCAGGATGGCCAATGCAGCCAGCAACACCAGCCCGGGCGTGAGGTTCTGTAGATCTGAAGCAAGGGGAGCCGAGATGAGGAGGGCCAGCGCCCCCAGCACGGCCTGCTGCACCCCCGCGATCCTCCGCTCTGGAGCCCGGACCTGCACCAGGATCCCGGTCGTGATGATGATGCCGAGGAGCGCGCCGTAGCCAAGTTCGGTCACCGGGATGGCCGGGTCATCCCCCCCGAACCACGCCAGCACGAGGGAGGTCGCTCCGAAGAAGCCGATCCCCACAGCGGCGGACAGCACGCCCGCCCACGTGGCGAACGCCATCCGCCGCATACGGGAGACTGGGGTCCTTGAAGAGGGCATCCGCTTCTTGATTCTCCGCCGCCCCCACGTTCAAGAATGGCGAGCCACAGGGACCGTATTCTGCCAGCCGTAGCTAGGCAAGCCAACCCACCTGTTTCGTCAACACTCGATTGCTCGCCCCTAGCCCTCGCTCGGCGGCCCACCCGACTGGCTTTGTCCAACCTCCTGCAGGACCCAGGTGTTGCCGTCGGGGTCGCTGAAGTCGGCGAACGAGCCGTAGTCGGCGCGGTCGGGATGCGGTCCAGGCGTCCACCCGCCCGACCCCATATGCCGGATATCGCCGACGCCCACCCCGCGTCCGACCAGCTCGGCGCGCGCTGCCTCGATGTCTGAAACGATCAGGTGCGTGCCCCGATAGGAGCCCGGGGCCGCGTCCGTGAGGCCCGTGCCGATGGTGATCGAGCTTTCTACCCCTCTTTCCCAGCCTCTGGCACGAAACCGCGGGCAATGGATGATGACCGGTTGCATACTGACCGCCATGACCGAGACGGAGGTCCACCCCGTCCGTCAGGAGGAGCTTGAAGATCTCTTGCCCCTGGTCCACGCGTACCAGCGCTTCTATGGGGCAGAGCCGGATGCCGAGCGCAACCGGCGATTCTTCGCCCGATTCCTCCATCCCAGCGACGAGGGGCTCCTGCTGGGCGCGTGGGCGGAGGGGGACCTCGTGGGGTTCGCCACCCTCTACTGGTTCCAAAGCTCCACGAAGGCAGCAAACACCGTGTTGATGAACGACCTCTTCGTGCGGGGGGATGTGCGCGGCGGGGGCGTCGGGCGGGCGCTCCTTCGAGCCGCTCTCGACGAGGCCCGCCAGCGCGGAGCCGCCCATCTCGAGTGGTACGCGGGACCTGACAATGTGGCGGCGCAGCGACTCTACGATTCGCTTCCCGGCGCAAGGCGTTCCACGTGGTACGCATACGAGATCGAGATCGACGACTGACAGGAGAGCACCGACCTTCCCAACGGCTGGGAAGGCACCGCGGGAAACCGGGATCTGTGCATCGAGTATCTACACGGGCCCTCTGGACTTGGTCGTCCGCATCCGAGGAGGGAACCAATCGGCAGGTCCCCTACGTCCAAGTCGGCGTGAGACGGCTGATCGTATCCATAGTCCTTCTCCTCGCGGCCTGCGGAAGAACCGCCGATGACGGACTTCCGCGGCAGGGGAGCGACGCCGGATCCATCGCGCCCTACGAGGGCGCGTGGAAGCTGACGTCGCGCCGGGAGTCCGACGGACAGGTGCCCCTGATCGAGAACTACCCGATCACGCTCACCATCGCCGCCGGGACGATCGGCGGAACCGCGGCCTGCAATCATTACGGCGCCGACGTGACGGTGGACGGATCCACCTTCGCCATCGGCGATCTCTCGATGACCGAGATGGGTTGCGCCCCTCCGGTGATGCGATCAGAGGCCGCCTATCTCTCCTCCCTCTCGCAGGTGGATTCGGTCGCCCGGGACGAGGACACCTTGACCCTGACGGGACGACACATCGAGCTCAGCTTCGAATTGCTCCCCCCGCTCCCCGCCGCACTCCTCGTCGATGTGACGTGGCGGCTCGAGTCGTTGATCGAGGGACGGGGGCCGACGGGCACTGCGATGAGCGCCGATCCGGCCACGTTGGTACTCGGGGCCGACGGTGCCCTGAGAGGTTCGACAGGCTGCCGGAGTCTCCGCGGTGAATGGATCGAGAGGGGCGAGCAGATCGTGGTTCCCGAGCTGTCGGCGTCTGGTCAGTGCTCAGAAGACAGAGTTGCTCAAGATGCCCACGTCGTCGAGGTCCTCGGTGACGGCTTCACGGCAGTTGTGGAAGGCCGGAAGCTCACGATCTTCAGCGCTCGTGGCGGTCGCGGACTCGTCTATCGGGCGAGATAGTTCCCCGGCCGTTCAATGCGTTCGCAGCACGACCAGCTTGTCGGTTCCGGACTCCGCGCCCCACACCTCGCCCGGCCGTCCCAGCAGCTGCCGCACCTCGGCGCCGACGCTCGGGAACGGAAACGCCCGGAAGCGCTCGGATCGGGGGACGAATCGCACCAGGGCGTTGGCGCCGAAGTCCGTGATCCACACCACGTCCCGCTCGTCGACGTAGACCGCGTACGGCTGGGGAGCCCCGCCCGGAAGGCGCCACTCGCTCCAAGACCCACGCGACGGGTCGTAGCGACCGAGCGTCCCGGCGTTCCACTCGGTGACCCACAGCAGGCCGCGCGAATCGCTCCAGATCCGCCGCGCGCCGCCTCCCGGCGTCGGAACGTCGACCGCAGTCAGGCCGCCTCCTCGGGGATCGATACGGCCGATGTAGCTGCCGGCGAGCGAGGCGAGCCATACCGTCCCATCGGGCGTCGTCGCCATCCCGTACGGGCCCGTCCCGCGCGGTGCATCGAAGACCCGCACGTTCCCCGTCCGGGGATCCACGCTCCCGTAGACGCCGCTCTGGCCCGTGAACCACAACATCCCTTCTCCGTCGAAGGTCGCGGTGTTCAGGTTGGCGTATTCGGGCCGGGGAAGGGGAAACCGAGAGACCTTGTGGCTCTTCGGATCGACTCGGACGATGGCGTTGAGCCCCCCGTCCGTGATCCACGGAGCCCCGTCCGGCCCCACGATGACTCCGTGCGGCGCCGACCCCTCGCCGAGCGGGATGTGGCGGGTCCGGCCGGTGGCGGGATCGAGGAGCCCCACCCCTCCGGAGCCCTGCGCCGTGTACCAGACTGTGCCATCCGGCGCGGGGGCGACGTCGTGCGGGTGGCTCCCCGCCGGAACGGGGTACTCGGTGAACCTTGGTGGGGGCCGCGGGGCCGGCGAGGCCGCGGTGGTCGTCTCCTCGGCGGTCGGCGGCCGCGCCGCCGGCGAGGGACCCGCCGGGAACGGCGAGGCGCAGGCCACGGCGAGGAGCAGCAAACCGGCACCCAGATGACCCCATGGAGTCCGGGCTCGCATGATCCCAGTGTGCCATCGCTGGAGGGAACCGTGCCCTCACCTGCTAGGCTGCGCTGAGGCGAACGACGGTGGAGGGACGTCGGCGGCCTTCGCCAAGGTGAGGGTGGCGGCTTCGGACCCGGTGGTTCGCTTCCCTGGGCCCGGTTTCGGCGTCTTTCCTGTGGTCGTAGACTGGTGCCGGCACGGCGGGGTGGCCGAGTGGTTAGGCAGGGGCCTGCAAAGCCCCGCACAGCGGTTCGATTCCGCTCCCCGCCTCTCGGTATCATCCCCACGATCTCGGGCGCTTAGCTCAGGGGGAGAGCGCTTCCTTGACACGGAAGAGGTCGGAGGTTCAAATCCTCCAGCGCCCACCAGTAAAGGCCCTGGTCATAGGGTCTTTTCTCGTTTTCACAGGCGCGTAGAACTCTGCTTGCTCTGCGAAAAAGTTGCCGAAAAGTTGCCACGCCGAGCTACCCAACGAGTTGGGATGGTTGGCGCAGCGGCATCAGCTCCTCAGTCCATCGCACTCTTGCTTAGACGTGATCCGGAGGCGTGGGGGCCAGAGGTCTCCCGAGTGGGGGAACATAGCAACCACGAGCCATACCGGTTGCCGTGGGTGAGCAGCAGAACATCCGTCGGTGCCCTGAACCGAGAGCTAGATGAGTTGGCCGGGTCGCTTCTAAGAGTTCCATTGATTGTTCCCAACAGAGGACTGGTCCTGTTTCGCCCTTAGCAGGAACACAGACAGCAGGATCGATATGAGTCAGGGCGATGCCTTGACCTCGAGCCATCTCCGAGAGATGATAAGAAACGATGACTCGGGATTTCAAAGAGATGGCGATTCGTTATGTCGATAATGCTTGGAACAGGGGAAACCTAGATGTTCTAGACGATCTCATGACTCCAGACTTCGTTGACCATGGGGCCTCGGCCGGAGAGACGTCCTCCTTGGAGGAGCACAAGGATCTAATTCGGATGACGCGTTCTGCGTTTCCTGATCTCTTTAACAGAGTCGAGGATCTTGTTTCCGAGGACAACAAGGTGGCTATACGGTGGACCGCGGAAGGAACCCACCAGGGGAAGTGGAGAGGAATCGCACCCACAGGGAAGCGGATTGCGATCTCGGGCGTAACGATTCTGCGCATTGAGGGGGAAAGATCACGGAGCGCTGGAGCTATTATGATTCCAGCTACCTGTTGCAGCTCTCCGGAATCCTGGGTTCAGCCAACCCTCCTGGGTAAGGAGGCCAAGTCGCCTTCGCCCCCCAATTGGTGCTAGGATTCTGCTTCTCCATTCCGCAGGTGAGCATCAGCCAACCGTCGTCAGCTCGCCGTTTGCCTCCTCCCGGCGGGTTCCACCCTCACGCTGAACGACGCGACCCGATGCTCGGAAGATAGACGCTGGCTCGCGTGCCGACTCTTAGACGAGATCTCGTTCGGGTGGAGTCGCTGGCCTCTCGCGTGAAGTGTTCTTGGTGCTTCGTTTACGCTACGAGGGAGGAGTCCAAAGGAATGGCCGAGGCGGTGGGCACCTGGTGCAGGGCCACACGGACAGCCGGGGGATCGTCGAACCGGTGGAGGCGAGCGAGGGCGGCGGTGTGATGCCGAGCCGCTTGTCGGACGGCCTCCGTTGGTACGTCGTGGAGCAGGGATCTGTCTCGGTCGACGCGGTGAGCCTCTCCGTGGAGTCCGTTGACGCTCAGGCTTTCACCGTCGCTCTGGTGCCGCAGGCGCTCGCCCTGACCACTCTCAGCGAGCGGAGATCGGGAGACCCGTGAACATCGAGGTCGACATGCTAGCGAACTACGTCGAGGGACTGTTTGGGAACGACGTGTGACGGAGGACATCGTGGAGAAGGCGGGTCGGGCGACGGTTCGTCCAGATGGCGTCTTCGCCCGGATCGAAGAGGCCATCGAGGACATCCGACAGGGCCGCATAGTCATCGTGGTCGACGACGCGGACCGAGAGAACGAGGGCGACTTCATCATGGCTGCGGAGAAGGCGACCCCGGACGCTATCAACTTCATGGCTACCCACGGCCGGGGGATCATCTGCATGCCGGTGGAAGGCCGGCGCCTGGACGAGCTCCGAATCCCGCTGATGGTCGGCCCATTTGATGAAAGAAAGACGGCCTTCACTGTATCCATCGACGCCCGGCTGGGGATCACCACGGGTACCAGCGCCTACGATCGGGCGGCCACGATCCGCACGGTGTGCGATCCGGACACTAGGCCTGAGGACGTCCAGATGCCGGGCCACATATTCCCCCTCCGGGCCGCCGAGGGCGGGGTGCTCCGGCGGGCCGGGCATACCGAGGCCGGTGTGGACCTGGCGAGGCTCGCGGGGCTGTTCCCCGCGGGGGTGATCTGCGAGATCATGCACCCCGATGGCACCATGGCCCGGCTCCCCGATCTCGTCCGGGTGGCCCGGGAACGCGGGGTCAGGATCATCTCGATTTCCGACCTGATCCAGCACCGACGACGCCGTGAGCGGCTGATCCGCAAGGCCACTGTCCGGCATCGAGTGGAACCTCAGGATACACCGTTGCCTGCTACCCAAGAAGGGGGCTTCATCATTGGATGACGATCAGAGTTGAGGAGAGCTTCCTCACCTACTGATCCCCGCCCAGGGAGGATGGGGGGCCTGGCTGGCAGAGGGATTGCCCCAGCGTGGCGCGAGACTCGCGCGTTGCCGAAACGTTCCGCAACTGCGTCACGGGAGGCCGTTCGGCGGTCCAGTAGTGATTTAGATAAGACCAGAGGCCCTGCCCCCGGACTCCCGTGGACCGAATCGGACGGCAACGGCGGCAGGTGACCTTGGAAGCGAATTAGATGGCGAATCTGTCTTGGGTTCCCTCAAGACTTAAGGTAAGGCGGCCGAAGTGTACACCGTGGACAGGATGTACTCCCTGTACAGAATCAGCTGGAAGGGGTAAACTCTCTTGCGAGAGGAGGCCGCGCCGATGGGAGCTGAGCTCGGACTAAATACGCATTTTGGGGTCGCTGCTGCGCGCCAGATGCTGGCTGACCTGCTGGATAGGGTCCTCTCGGGCAACATTGCCGTGATCGAGCGTCGGGGCGAGAAGGGCGTGGCCCTTGTGGACGCCCGAGAGCATGATCGGCTCCTTGCGAGGGCCTTTCCCTTCAGCCCCCAGGTCTACTTCGAGGAAGCCGGAACCTCGATCTGGCTCCCCGAGCTGGCCGTTTTTGGTCAGGGATCCGACCTCGACGAAGCTATGGACGATCTCGTATTGGCGGTGATCGACTATGTTGAGGCGTGGCAGGAGGAGGAGCTGAACCGAGCGCCAAACCACGAGGCCCGCTCGGGCTGGGTCCATCGGATTCAGCTGGCCGACAGGCCCGAAGCCATCCGACAATTGCTCATCGACCAGGATGAAGCTTCCGACCTTCAAGCAGCACCGCCGGTTCTGCGAGGTGGACAGCTGGCAAGAAGCGGCCGCTAAGCCTGGAAAGAAGCTGGGGAACCACCGCAGGTACACCAAGCGCCTCCCAGACGGCAGGGTGCTCTACACCCGAATTTCCCATGGGTCGGGCGAGTATCGGTCAAGGGATACGTGGGGTCATATCCTCCGCGACCAGCTGGAAGTGACAGAGGAAGAGTTTTGGGCGGCCGTGGATCAGGGAATCGCGCCCAACCGAGGAGTACAAGAGATACAACCACCCCCAGGGGAACCCAAGCCCCTGTGGCTGGTGAAGAATCTTCGGGAGTTGGTGGGGCTTCCCGAAAGAGAAATTGGCGCAATGACCCCGGACGAGGCCCGCAACACCTGGGATGAGTGGTGCATGAGACCCAGGCCCGAGGACACGGATTAGCCGTAGATTGTCGCCCGGCTCTCGGCCCGCCGCCCCCCTGTAGTCTTGTCTCCACGAGGCCGCAAAAAGGCCGCAGAAGACTCGGCAGAGTGCGTCAGAGCCTGACAGAGTGGTCATGCACCGTCAGAAGGGCGAACAGGGGTTTTGTCACTTTCCGCAGGTCAACTATTCGGGCCGGTTTTCCTTGACACGGAAGAGGTCGGAGGTTCAAATCCTCCAGCGCCCACGGTAGGGGGCTCCGCGAACCGGATGCGGAGCCTCGTTTCGTGAAGAAGATGGCCGTGGGTCGCACCGTCGCCGTGATCCTTGCAGCCGGTCGGGGGGTGCGCCTCGGCGGTGGCGTTCCCAGCAAGGTCCTGCTGCCGCTCGCCGGCGAGTCCATCCTGGTGCGCGCGACCCGTCCGTTCGCCGAGCACTCCGCGATCGACGAGGTGATCGTGGTGGCCGCGGCGGAGGAGATGGGTTCCTGTGCCGAGGAGCTCCGGCGGGCGAGGATGGGCGATGTGATGGTCATCCCGGGCGGCGCGACTCGCCACGCTTCCGAGTCGCTGGCCGTCGGCGGCTTGGCTCCCCGGATCGAGCGCGACGAGATCGAGCTGATCGCGATCCACGACGCAGCCCGTCCCCTGTATCGGGGCGAACGGCTCGAAGAGCTCCTGGCTGCTGCCCGCGACACCGGCGGGGCCATCCTGGCGCTTCCCGTCGATCCGGCAGACCACCTCGCTCGGATCGAGGATCGGGGCCCCCCCACGCCGGTGCCGACGGAGGGCCTGTGGCGGGCCCAGACGCCCCAAGCGTTCAGAGGCGAGGTCCTGTTGGAGGCGTTCCTCCAGGCGGAGAAGGAAGGACGCGAGGGCTCCGACACCTCGTCGACCGTGGAGCGCTCCGGGGTGAGCGTGCGCGTCGTCCTCGGTGAACCCGACAACATCAAGATCACCTTCCCGGAGGATCTCTCGGTGGCCGAATCACTGCTCGCAGCGCGGGGAGAACCGGACTAGGGGGAGGCTTCTTCCTTGGACAAGAGGGCCTCGAGGGAGTCGAGGGCCTTCTCGGCATCCTCTCCGTCCGCGCGGATGGTGACCTCGGCGCGGTGAGCGGCTCCCAACGTGAGGATCTCGAGGATGCTCTTGCCGTTGGCCTCTCGATCTCCGTGGCGAACCCGGATCGTGGAGGAGAAACCGGCCGCCACCTTCACGAAGTTGGCCGCCACGCGAGCGTGCAGACCGACCTCGGGCATCACCACCACGGTCCGTTCGGCCTGCATCCGCTCGGGCGCCATCCTACAGGGGAGATCCGGGCGCACAGGACCGCGTCGGGGCCCCCGGCGCGGCGGTGGGAGGGGGTCAGGGGCCCCGTCGCGAGGTTGCCGGGAGCGGCCGAGCGTCGACGCGCCCGGCGCGCTCCCGAGATCAACGGGGCGAGGCGCGTTGCGATGCAGCCGTGAGGTCCACGACGCCACGGCGCGAGCCGCTTGCCACCGACCGGACGACCTGTGCCACGTCCTCGCCCTTCCACGTGGTGGGGACGAAGGCCCAGGCTCCGGCCCGGACGGCTTCGTCATGGACCGCCCGGTCGGGCTCGCCCACCGCCACCACCCGCACGTTGGGGAATCGGCTGTGTACCAGCCGGGTCATGCCCAGCCCGGTGGCGGGAGAGGTGTGCACGTCGACCAGCACGATGTCGGGATGGACCATGGCGACCAGGGCCATGGCGGCGGATCCCGGCGTGGCCTCGCCCACCACTTCGAGATCACGGGCCGCGTCGATGGCCGCTCGGACGTGCAGGCGGACCGTCGGTTGATCGTCCACCACGATGATCCTCACGGCCATGGTTACCCTCCTGGCGTAAGGCGGATTGTGACAGCGGCCCGCAATCTCCGGTATCGGCCGACCGTGTGAACTTCACCGTCGGCCGGGCGGGGGACCCGGACCGGTCAGCGGGGCCGGATGATGAGCCGTTCCACCGTGGCCGCTGCCAGGGCGTCGGGGAGCGGATCGACGCCGATGCCCGGTCCCTGGGGGACCGCCATGGTCCCGTCGGGTTCGACCACGAACGGCTCGGTCAAGTCCCGGTCGAAGTAACGGTCCGAGGCGCTGGTGTCGCCGGGGAGGACGAAGTTCGCCAGCGAGGCGAGGGCCAGGTTCGTGGCCCGGCCGATCCCCGTCTCGAGCATCCCCCCACACCACACCGGGACGCCCGCCTCCTTGGCCAGGTCGTGGATGCCCACCGCCTCGGCCAGGCCTCCCACCCGTCCGAGCTTGATGTTGATGACCCGGCACGCGCCGATCCGGATGGCGTCCGCGGCGACCGCCGCGGAGGTGATGGTCTCGTCCAGGCAGATCGGCGTGGACACCTTCTGTTGGAGCTCGGCGTGGTCGAGAAGGCGATCGGGGCCGAGGGGTTGCTCGATGTACTCGAGGCCGAACGTGTCGAGCTCCGCGAGGTGGTCGGCGTCATCGAGGGAGTAGGCCGTATTTGCATCGACGGTGAGCGGGACGGCAGGGAAGGAACCCCGCACCGCGCGAACCAGCTCGATGTCGGCGCCGGGCTTGATCTTCAGCTTCACCCGGCGATATCCCGCGCGAACGAACCGCTCCACTTCCGAAACCAGATCGTTGATGCTGTCCTCTAGCCCCAGGCTCACCCCGCATTCGACGCGGTCGCGAACCCCGTCGAGGTGGGCCGACAGGCTCACGCCTCGCCGCCGGAGCGCCAGGTCGACCAGGGCGAGCTGGAGCGCCGCGGCCGCCATGGGATGCCCGCGCACGCCGTGCCCGCGGCCGTCGAGGGCGGCCGGAACGAGGAAGTCCCGGAGCACCAGCCACGCGCCGTCCGTCCACTCCGACGAGTACCAGGGGCCCTCCCCGGCCACGCACTCCCCCCACCCCTCGACGCCGTCCTCACCCACCGCCCGGACGAGCACGGCGTCCTTCTCCGTGCTGGTCCACTGCGACGTGGTGAAGGGGCGGCGGAGGGGCAGCCGGATGCGTAGGAGCTCCACCGCCGCGAGGTGGTCCGGTACGAGCAGCAGGTCCGCCCTGGCCGCCCGGCTCACGCCCGCTCCAGCAGGTAGCCGCCGTCACGCTCGAACCCGGTGGCCCGGAAGCCCCGCCGGAAGGCCTCCTCGAGCGCGTCGGCCACGGCGTCGCGCCAGGCCCGTGCGGCCTGGCGATCCTTCTCCCGCAGGGCGAGGTAGTCGGGCGGCACCCGCACCAGGAGTCGCTCGCCCTCTCGCTCAGGATGCATCCGGGGCTCACCATCCTCGTCGTCGAGGATCGCTGCGGCCCCAATCTCGTCTGGGCCGGATCTCCCGCCGCGCAGCGCGGCCTCCACACGTGGGTGCCGGAGCTCCCACCGGGCCTCGATCCGATCGCTCCGCTCGCCTGTGTTGAACGCGTCGTCCATGGTCCCGTAGAAGTCGCGCAGGAACCGGCTCCCGATCGCGCCCAGCTTGCGGATGTTGAAGTAGGCGTTGCGGGCGATCATCGGGTCGAACGTCCACGTGATCACGTCGATGCGGTGCGCCAGCGCCCAATCCCGCTGTGCCAGCTTCAGGAGGAACCCGACGCCGTGGTGCTGGGTCTCCGGGGCGATCCCGGTGACGTGGGAGTGGAGGATCGGGCGGCCGTCCTCCAGGCCGAGGAAGGCCATCTGTGCCCCGACGAGCTGGTCCTCCACGAACGCACCGATGACTGGGTTGCCGTGAGTGGCCAGTGCCCTGAGCAGCTCGGCGGTGAGGATCCGCGGCTCCGCCCAGATCCGTTCCAGCAAGGTGGCCATCGCCCGAACGTCCTCGAGCGAGGACAGCTCGCGGATCGTGACGTCGCCGGCTCGGATCCCCCCCGTCATGGGAGAGATGCTACCGGTGCGGAAAGTCGACGGCGGGGCGTGCCCGCGTCGCCCCGCCGTCGTGCCGAGCCCGAAAGCCCGACGGCGGAACTGTAGCACGGTGTCGCGCAAGTGGTGTAGGGGACTTTTGGGCAGACATTCCCCACAAAGGTGTCCGGGGCGGTCGGTTGTCGACCGCGCTCCGCGTTCGCCCTCCACCGAGTCGTGCCGGCCGTTTTCGGGCAGAGGGCGGCCGGAGCGTACCGAGGCGGGGGGCCACCGGGGCGATGGTATCTTGGGGACCCGAGGGCGCGTAGCTCAGTGGGAGAGCGCTTCCTTCACACGGAAGAGGTCCGAGGTTCAAATCCTCGCGCGCCCACCCACGAAGGTTTCAGCGATGGCGACCGAAACGGCGAGGCAGTCCGGTCGGCCCCCGGAGGTCGATCTCCGAGGCCTGGTCCTTGGCCTTCCCTCGTCGACGCGGCTTCCTCCGGGCCGGTTGCTCGGTGACCGGCTGCAATGACGGAGACACCCACGCGACCACGTCGTTCGAGCTCCTCGGGGGCACCTCTGGCTTGACCTCGACGACGCCCTTGGGCGCCGCCGGGCGCCGCACCTTCTGTGCCGCGGCGGTGTCCGGAGGCGGGGGGGCCGGGAGGGCCGGCTTGGCCGGCCTCCGGGGAGCGACCACGACGGTGGGCGGCGGCGGAGGCTCCGGGGACGTTCTCCGGTCGGAATGATCGGGGAGCGCGACGAAGGAGTCCGCCGGAGGGCGGGCCAAGATCCGGTCGGTGAGGTCGAGGAAGCGCTTGCCCTTCCCATCGAGCAGTGACCGGATGATCGGGGGAAGCTCCTCCGGGTGGCTCTTGGGGAAGTAGGCCCACGCTCCGGCCTCGGCCGCTTCCTCGCGCAGGCTCCCGCTCGTGGCCTCAGCGATGGCCACGATCGGGACGTTCGGGTAGTGGTCGCGGATCAGGCGGGCCATGTTGAGCCCGGCTTCCGGAGACGTCTGGATGTCGAGCACCACCACGTCGGGCTCGGTGATCTGGATGAGCGCCAGGGCAGGGGAACCTGGGACCGCTTCGCCCACCACGTCCAGTTCCCGCTGCTTCTTGAGCCAATGGCGGAGGGTGAGTCCTGGCACCGGCTGGTCATCGACGAGGACGATCTTCACGGGCATCGCGTCCCTCCTGAGCGGGTGAGCTTGCGAGAGCTTCCACGCTCTCGTATCGGCGGGAGGGCCCGAGTTTCTGTATCGGCCGGGCGGGGGACGCGCCGGCGGAGCGAGCGGTTGGAGTCCTCGTGCCAGCACCGTTCCGAGGAGGCTCCGAAAAAATCCTCGCCAACCGGGAACCAATCGTTCCTTTGGGCCGTCGTGCTTGGTAGGATTCCGACCCCTGGCTTTTCAGAAGGAGCGCACCAATGCGACCGGTCCCCCGCCTCAGAGCCCTCCTCGTCCTGTCCACGGTCCTCAGCCTCGGCTTGACCGCGCTGCCGGCCCCCGCCCAGGAACCGGACCCACCCACCCTCCGACTCGTGGCCGCACGGAACAAGCTGACCGTGAACCGCTACGGGTTGCGGGTGTACCTCGATCTCGGGGTGTGGGCTGCCGCGACGGGCGGTGATTTCAGGCTCGCCGTTTCCAGGCCCGACTACGAGAGCCCGTTGGGCGTGGTCCAGACGGACGGCAATGGAGAGGTCATCCAGGAGCTCCCGGCCGATCTCCTCGACGGGTGGCTGGGCCTCAGAGACTTCATCGGCGTGACGTTCCGGAAGCCCAACGGCAGGTACGTGGCAGGTGGAAAGTTCACGTTCTGCCCGAACGCCTACGAGCGCCAGCGGGTCGACGATACCGGGCCCGACGTTCCGACCTATCCGGATTCCTGCGGCTCCTCATACTTCCCGTTCCTCAAGGGGACGGTGTGGGGGATCGACGGGGGCTGGGCGGTGAGCGCCCTCGGGGGGTCGGAGTTCGACGACTATGGTATCCCCTCCCTTCGGGTCGCCGAGGGGCGCTACCAGGTGACCGTGAGGATCGACCGCCAGTACGCGGAGCTGTTCGGCATCGCCCCGGAGAACGCCCGAGTGGTCCTGGACGTCACCGTCCGCGACGCTCCAGACCGGTTCGTGTTCAGCCGTCCGCAGAAGGAGGAGGGCGAGAGCCTCACCCCGACGACGGCCGTCCCCACGATCACCGATCCCGACCCGAGCACCCTGCCCGACCTGGCCGCTCTTCCGCTCTGGAGCATGAGCGTCGGCCACCGGCGCAAGGGCGATTTCCTGAGCTTCGCGGCGAGCCCGTGGAACGCGGGCCCGGCGCCCCTGGTGGTGGAGGGATTCCGCCGCCCCGGCGAGGACGTCATGGATGCCTATCAATACTTCTACGACGAGGACGAGAACGTGGTCGGCCGGGCCCCCGTGGGGACGCTGGAATTCCACAGCGGCGGAGGACACAACCACTGGCACTTCCTCCAGCTGGTGGAGTTCAGCCTGCTCGATTCCTCACTGACCGAAGTGGTTCTGAGCAAGAAGCAGTCCTTCTGCATCGCGCCGACCGACGCAGTGGATCTTTCGGTTGAGGGTGCGGACTACGTCCCGTGGTCGCTGCGGCTGTCGAGCCGCTGTGGCAGCCCCGGTTCCATCTGGGTCCGGGAAGCCCTGGCGGCGGGATGGGCGGACACGTATTTCCAGTACGTGTCGGGCCAGGCCTTCAACATCACCAAGGTGCCGAACGGGTGGTACTACGTCCGGCTCGAGATGAACCCTCACGGGAACCTGTACGACTCGTCCCTCGGAAATGAGGTGGCGGACCGACTGATCCGGCTGGGAGGAAAGCGCGGGAGCCGGACCCTTCGCGTGATGCCGTGGTTCGGGATCGAGGACTGAGGCCGGCCTAGCCGCCGATGTAGGACATCTCCGGCCTGGGGAGGCCGGGCGTGTCCGCCGAGCGGATCTCGGAATACCGGTCCTCTCGCGCGAGCCAGACCCCGGCGACCGTTGCCGCGATCTCCTCGTCCGACGCGCCGCCGCGAAGCAGGGCCCGGATGTCCTGGCCATGGCTCGCGAACAGACACGTGTACAGCTTTCCGTCCGCCGTAACCCTCGCCCGGGTGCACGCTCCGCAGAACGGCTCTGTCACCGAGGCGATGATGCCGATCTCGCCCGCGCCGTCGAGGTACCGGTACCGGTTCGCGACCTCGCCCGCGTAGTTCGGTTCCAACGGCTCGAGGGGGAACACGTCGCCGATCCGCGCGACGATCTCGGCGGCCGGTACCACGTCTTCCAGCCGCCACCCGTTCGTGGTGCCCACATCCATGTATTCGATGAATCTCACGACGTGGCCGGTCCCGCGGAAGTGGCGGGCCAGGGACAGGACGCTGTCCTCGTTCACGCCGCGCTTCACCACCATGTTGACCTTCACGGGGGCCAGGCCCGCCTCGGCGGCGGCATCGATCCCCTCGAGCACCACGGACACCGGGAAGGCGACGTCGTTCATGGCCATGAACACCCTGTCGTCGAGAGAGTCGAGGCTCACCGTGACGCGGCGCAAGCCCGCGTCGGCGAGTTCCCCGGCCTTCCCCGCCAGGAGCGAGCCGTTCGTGGTCATCGACAGATCGATCCCCGGGATCCCGGCGAGCATGGACACCAATCGCTCCACCTCGCGGCGGAGGAGGGGCTCGCCTCCGGTCAATCGGATCTTGCGTACCCCGAGCCCGACGAAGACGCGCGCCGCCCGCTCGATCTCCTCGAACGTAAGGAGCTGGTCCCGGCCGAGGAAGTGGAACTCACGGCCGTACACCTCCCTGGGCATGCAGTACACGCACCGGAAGTTGCACTTGTCGGTGATCGAGAAGCGGAGATCGCGGAGGGGACGCCCGAGCGTGTCGGTGGGTTGGGGCACCGCCGGCTCTGCGGCGCCGTCGGCCGGAGCAGCCCGTCTCCTCATGACCCAGAGGGTACTCGACGCGGGACCAGGGAGAGAGGTTTGGTGAGACCGGCGGTCAGGAACCGGCCGGGGTGGTGGCGTCGTTCTCGTCGGTGGCCGGGACCAGGGTCTCGACCGGCCGGTCGACGACGTGTCCCTCGAGCCATACGGCCGCCCCGATGGCGACGATGAGGGCTAGCGGTGCGGCGACGAGCAGCAATCCGAGCATCATGAGAGAAGCACGCCTTTCATCCCATTCCTACCTCGGGCGTTTCGAGTCTACCCTTGAGGGTGTGGCCCGAAACGGCTTTGGGTTCCGGATTCATCCGTAGGTACGGATCAACAGCAGTCCGAGCCACATCCCCATTCCCAGGGCGAGCATCGCCAGCGAGGGCCACGTCCCGGGTTCCTCAGCCGGTCGTTCTTCATGTCCCTCTCCGAACTGGGCAGAGCTGGGCCACGATGACGTGGACCTTCCGCCCCTCGATGGTTGGCTCCGCGGCATGGGCCACGGCATCGCGTCCGAGCGAGCCGCGCGCTCGCGCCAGCCTCGGGCCGCGGTTCTGCTTCTCTCCTTCCACCGCCCCTTCCTCTGCCGGATCGACGGTCGCCGTCATGAATCCCACGCGGCAGCCGGTGGTCCGATAGACCTGGTAGGGGATCACGTACCTGGCGACCTCGGTGTTCCCGGCGGCCAGGTGGCGGGCGATGTTGCGAGCTACTCCTCGGGAGTCTCGCGGGCCGGCCTTCCGGAGCTCGGCTCGGGCGGGGGCGGGACCGGTGGAGGCGACCACGGGGCCGGCCATCCGTCTGACGGTGCCCGCCGATCTCTTGGCCGGGTGGCGGATCTTCAGGGTGACCTCGGCAGGGGAGGGCGCGCGCGACGCGGCCGCCGACCCTAGCTGCAGGGGGCTCGCGGCGACCGCGAGGGCGCCGGTACCCACGGCGGAGGCGATGACCGCAGCGACCAGGACGACCCCCGACCACCGGGGAACGGCCGGTCCTCGGCGGTGTTGATCCGGACGGTGGTGGGGAACGTGATCCACGTCATCTCCTTGCTGGCTTTCATCGGTCCGGGGCCGGCGCCGATTGAGCCCGGGAGGTGAGCGGGCGGGGTGGCCCTATGATCTGCGCGCCGAGAGAGGAAGGAGTTGGCCGTGCCCATCCTGTCCTACCTGCGGTTCGTGCTCGCCGACGAGGCGGACCGGGCCACGTTCGAGCAGGACCTCTTCGACATGTTGCGGCTGGCGATGTCGCAGCCCGGATACCGGTGGGCCGAGGTCACGCGAAGCGTGACCGGCGAGGCCGTCTACGTGGTCGTGAGCGAGTGGGACGAGGTCGAGCAGGTACGAGCCTGGGAGCACCATCCCCGGCACGAGGAGGTCATCGAGCGCTGGGAGGAGCGGTACCGGGAGCCGTTCGTCCACCGTCGGTTCGTGCCCTGGACCCGGCCGCCGAACGGATGAGCAGCTGGGCGGCGACCACCACGAGCAGGCCGGCGAACAGGATGCTGGAGAGGCGAGGCTCGAGACGGACCGACACCTTCGAAGCGACGAAGGCGGAGGCCACACCGAACAGCCCGACCAGGAGGGCGTGGAGCAGATCGGCGGTGTGGTTGCGGAGGTTTCGCATCGTCCCCACCACCCCGGTGGGGATGATGACCGCCAGGGAGGTTCCCTTGGCGATGGCGTCGGGAACCGAGAACAGGATCGCCAGGGCCGGCACGATGACGATCCCGCCCCCCACGCCGAGGAGCCCGGCGAGCGTTCCCGATGCGATCCCCACCCCCACGAGCCCCAACCCCATCGCGACGTCGAGTTCTTGCCGGCCCCCGGCCTGAGGGATCGTGATGAGCATCTCAGCCGCGGCGAGCAACAGGAACACGCCGAACAGGAGTCCGAGGAGGCGCTGCGAGATCCGCCTGAGCGCGTGGGTCCCGATGACCGCGCCGCCGGCCGCGCCGATGACGAGGATCCCGGCGGAGGTCCAGTCGACGGCTCCGTCGAGCGCGTAGGCGGTGACGCCCGACAGCGCGATGGGGACGATCGCCGCGAGCGAGGTTCCGTGAGCCAATCGCTGCTCCATTCCCAGGAGGAGCACGAGGCCGGGGACGATCAGGATGCCGCCGCCCACTCCAAACAGGCCGGAGAGGGCGCCGGCGAGAACTCCGACCACCACGGCGCCCGCCAGCCGGCCCGGGGTGAGGGAAGGCCGGCGCCCTCCCGCCGGTGGGGCGCTCACTCGTCTCCCCGGAGGGGGGCGAGGTCGAGCGCCTCGTTCGCGGCCGAGAAGGCGAGCCCGGGACTCGGCCCGCCGGCGAGGACGTGAACCGAGTCGCCGATCCCGGCGACCCCCAGACCGTGACGGGGCGTCGGCATGGACGGGAGAACCAGCCACCGCTCCGACTCGACGTCGAACGCCTCCACCGAATCGATGGCGCGGTCGGCCTCCCCTCCGGGGGCGACGATGAAACCGTTGTCGGTGGTCGCCGCGGCGATCCCCCCGCGCGCCGACGGCATCTCCGGGAGCCGTCGCCACTCACCCGTCTCCGGGTCGAAGGCTTCGGCCGCGGGGAGGTTGGTGCCGATCCCTCCGGTGCGGCCCCCGACCGCGTAGAGGCTGTCCCCGAATGACGCCACGCCGAGGTGCTCGCGAGGCGTGGGGAGCCCCGGCGCGGTCGCCCATCGGCCGGCGGAAGGATCGAACACCAGGGTCCGGTCGGCCAGTCCGTTCGGCCCGACCCCGCCCACGACGTAGAGCCTGCCTGCCGCGGCGGCGGCTCCGGCAGCCGCTCTCGGCTCCGGCATGGGCGGCAGCTCCATCCACCGACTTCCGCGCAGGGCGAAGGCTCGGTCGGTGGGATTCGAGAGTCCGGGCCCCGCGTAGCCGCCGAACAGATGGACCGTCCCTCCGAGGACCGCCGACATGGCGTGGTTCACGGCAACCGGGAGATCCGGGCCTTGCGACCACTCGTCGGCCTGGGCGTCGTAGACCTCGACCGTGGCAACGGTGTTCCCGTCCTCGGCGAACCCTCCCATCACGAAGATGCGGACCTCGTCGGCCGCGGCGGTCACCTCCGTCCGGGCCGTCGGGGCCGGGGACCGGGTCTCCCAGCGGAGCGAGACGGCCTCGGGGGCCACCGCCCGCGGTTCCTCCGCGGTACACGCAGACGCGAGGACCAGTGCGAGAGCGAGCGGTGGGAGCGCCGGGTGGCCCACGCCCGAAGCCTAGCGTTCCGGGGACGAGTGTCCTACCGTCCGTGCCGGTGATGGTCCGTACGCGAATCGCCGGGTTGGTCGCAGCGACCCACCCGATCCCCGCCCTGAGCGTGACGGCGCTGGTCGCCACGCTGGTGGCGGCGCGCGGCGCTGGAGCGCCCATCGTCGCCTGGGTCGTCGCTTCCACGGCGGCCGGCCAGGCATCGGTCGGATGGTCGAACGACTACCTGGATCGGTTCGAGGATGCGCGGGTGGGGCGGCGCGAGAAGCCTCTCGTGGCCCAGAGCGTCTCCGGCTCCGTGGTCTCACGAGCGGCGGCGCTGGCGTTCGCGGCGTCAGTGGCGCTGTCGGTTCCCCTCGGTCTTCCCGAGGCCGTGATGATGGGGGCGGCGGTGGCTTCGGCGTGGACCTACAACCTCGGGCTCAAGCGGACCGCGGGAAGCTGGCTTCCCTACGCCGTCTCCTTCGGACTGGTCCCCGTGTACGCGTGGATGGCCACGGGCGCCCGGGCGCCCGCGTGGCTCGTGGCCGCCGCCGCCATCCTGGGCGTGGCCGGCCACCTGACGAACGTGCTCCCTGATCTCGAAGCGGACAGGGCGTCCGGACGGCGTGGGCTCCCGCACCGGCTCGGCCCGGGAGCGTCGCTGCTGGCGGCGTGCGGGCTCCTGGTCGCGGCGTTGAGCCTCGTTCTCGTGGCGAGCGGCGCGCCGCGGACACCTTCGCCGCTGTTGTGGATCGTCGTCGCCGCAGCGGCGGTACTGATCGCCGGCGTCTTCGTCTCCGTGCGGCGGGGCCGCCCGAGGACGGGGTTCCATCTCACCATCGCTTCGGCCGCGGCCATCGCCGGGGTCCTGGTCCTCTCGCTTCGAGCGGTGCCCGAGTAGCGGCTGGATCTCCTGCCGAAGGCAATAGACTGGCCCGGATGGATGCGAAGGCGATCCGGGCGGCGGTGAGCCGCCGATCCGACGACTACCTCGAGGCGCTCCGGGCCATGGTGGACGTCGATTGCGGGACCTACACACCCGATGGGGTGAACCGGGTGGCCGACATGTGCGAGGAACGGTTCCGCTCCACCGGTTGGAAGGTGGAGCGGCGGGCCCACCAGCCCGGGCCGGGTGAGCTGAGGCTGGGAGACATCGTCATCGGGACGCTCGCCGGCGACGGGGGCCCCCGCCTCCTGATCATCGGCCACACCGACACGGTGTTCCCTGACGGAACGGCGTCCGAGCGGCCGTTCCGGGTGGAGGACGGGAAGGCGTTCGGGCCCGGGGTCTCGGACATGAAGGGCGGGCTGCTGGCGGGATTCTTCGCCGTCGAGGCGCTCCACGAGCTCGGATCCCTTCCGTTCGGCTCGGTCACCTACGTCTGTAACCCCGACGAGGAGATCGGCTCGCCGTTCTCCGGTCCGCTCATCCGCGACCTCGCCGGCGAGGCGGACGTGGCGTTCGTGCTCGAAGCGGCTCGCGAGAACGGCGACATCGTATCGGCCCGGAAAGGCGTCTCCGACGCCCGCGTCGAGGTGGTCGGGCGGGCGGCGCACGCGGGCGTGGAGCCCGAACGGGGGAGGAGCGCGGTGCTCGAAGCGGCGCACAAGATCCTGGCTCTCCACGCGCTGAACGGGCGGTGGCCCGGGGTCACCGTGAACGTCGGCGTCGTCGAGGGAGGGACCCGCCCGAACGTCGTGGCGGAGCGGTGCATGCTCGCCGTCGACATCCGGGGTCCGGACGAACGCAGCCTGGGCGCAGCCGAGGCGGAGGTTCGGCGGATCGCCGAGGAGGCCACCTTCGACGGCACCTCCTCCGCTTTCACCCTCTCCGCGTGGCATCGTCCGATGGAGAAGACGGAGGCCACCGAGCGGCTGGTCCGCATGGCTCGCGAGACCGCCGATGCCCTCGGCTTCGACCTGCGCGACGCGGCGACGGGGGGCGCCTCCGACGCCAACACGACCGCCGCGGCGGGGGTTCCCACCCTCGACGGTCTCGGGCCGGTTGGCGGCCGGGAGCACAGCCCCGAGGAATGGCTGGACGTGGAGAGCGTGGTTCCCCGGGTGAGCCTGCTCGCGGATCTGATGGCGAAGGTGCGGACCGCGTTCCAACCGCCACCGTGAACCGGCGTATCCCCGTCGTATAGTCGGGTTCGACGTGGCCGAGGAAGCCGTCCGGCTGGTCGAGTTGCGGGTTCTCGAGGGGCCGAACATCTACTTCCCCCGCCCCGCCATCAAGCTGACGCTGTCTGTCGGCGGCTGGATGGATCTCTCGGAGGAACGGGCCGCCGGGGTCGCCGAAGGCCTCGGCCTCCCCGGCTCGCCCCGTCCGGGACTTCCCGGGTCGGGACAGCGCCTGCGGTTCGCTGCTCGGGTGGGCGCGCATCTCACCCGGGGCCTGGCGCGGGCAACGGGCACGCGCCTGGCCGTTCGGGCACGGCCGGGCCCGGAGCCGGACCAGGTCGTGGTGGCCTTCCCCTGGCGCCGCCGTACACATGCGGAATCCCTGGGGCGGGAGGTTGCACAGCTGGCCGGATCGGTCGGCGCGGACCCGACGGCGTTGGACCGACTCGTGGAGGAGGCTGCCGGACGGCTGCGTCGGGTGGAGCCCGGCGATCTCCCCGACCTCCCGACGCCCACCGTCCCGATCGTGGCGATCACCGGAACCAACGGTAAGACGACGACGGTCCGGTTGCTCGCGCACATCGGCCAGACGGCCGGACGCACCGTCTCCTACACCTCGACGGATGGAGTGTTCCTGGAAGGGAAGCTCGTGGAGGAGGGTGACTACTCGGGGTTCCTGGGGGCCCGGATGGCGCTCTCGCAGCCCGGCGTGGAGCTCGTGGTGCTCGAGACGGCGCGGGGAGGGATCCTCCTGCGGGGGATCGGGGCGCCCCACAACGACGTGGCGGTGGTCACCAACGTCTCCGCTGACCACATCGGTCTCCACGGGATCAGGACGCTGGACCAGCTCGCCGACGTCAAGGCGGCCATCACCAGGATCACGAAGCCGGAGGGCTGGGACGTCCTGAACGCCGACGACCCCCGGGTCCTGGCGATGCGGCGGGGCATGACCGGGCGGCCCTTCCTCTTCACCATGGACGCGGACCACCCCGCGATCCGGTGGGCGATCACCGAACGTGGCCGGGCCCTGACTGTGCTGGAGGGGTCGATGGTCGTCGTGGATCGCGGGATGAGCGTCCGGGCACTCGTACCGCTGGAGGACGTGCCGGCCACCCTGGCCGGTGTGGCCAGCCATCACGTGCAGAACGCCATGGCCGCCGCGGCGGCCGCACTCGGCGTCGGCATGTCTGAGGACGAGGTGGTCCAGGGGCTCCGGACGTTCCTACCGGACCAGGAGCGAAACCCCGGCCGAGCCAATGTGTTCGAGCTCGACCGGCGCGTGGTGGTCATCGACTACGCGCACAACGAGGAGGGGATGCGCGGGCTGGTCGAGATTTGCCGTGGGCTCCGGCCCCCGGGAAGAGAGATCTGGGTGACGATCTGCGCGGCGGGCGACCGGAGCCGGGAGATCCGGCGCGGTATCGGATACGTCGCCGCCCGAGGCGTCGAGCACGTGGTGATAACGGAGCTGAGGCGGTACCTGAGAGGCGAGGACCCCGAGGAGATCGTGGGCGACCTTCGAGATGGGGCGATTGACGGAGGGGCCGCCGATGTGCAGGTCTTCCCCGACGAGCTCCACTCCCTGGAATGGATGCTGGAGATGTCTTCGCCCGGCGACGTGGTCTCGGTGGCCGCGCTGAGCCAGCGATGGGAGATCTTCGCGCTGCTCGACGAACGGGGTGGCCGGCGGGCCGGGCCGGACCGGGTCCGCGAGCTGGCCCGCGCGGCGAGAGCCCCTACCTGAGCTGGTCGAGCTCCAGGAGACTGATGCCCTCGGCCGGCTGTCCGTCGCCCTCGGAAGCCGATGGGTCGGAACCTCGGATCCGCAAGGAGTCGAGTGCCCGCCAGACACGCTCGGGGTGATCGATGCACAGCACCACGAGGTCGCCCGGTCGGCTCCGGTACAGGGCCCGGCGAACCGCCGCCGGTTCCTCCACCACGATCTCGACGTTCCCTGCCCTGGCACCCTTGCGCATCGCTTCCCGCACCCCCTCCATGACGAGCTCTGCGGCGTCGCCTCGTTTGCGCCCGCGGGGGTGATCGTCCTCCCGGATGATGATGTCGTCGAAGTACCGAGCCGCCACCCGGCCCAGCTCGCGGATGTCGTCGTCGCGCCGATCGCCCGGAGTGGCGATCACCGCGAGCCGGATGTTCGCCGACCAGGAGGTGATGCCGGGACCGGCCGGTGCCGTCATCCGCTCGACGAAGTCACCCACCGTGGCGAGCCCGTGCGGATTGTGCGCGTAGTCGAGGAGGATCTTGATCCCGCCGATCTCCACGAGGTTCAAACGTCCGGGCGACTGGTACATGGATGGGCTGAAGCTCCGCAATCCCTGGCGGATGTCGTGCAGGTGCGCGCCGGCTGCGTGCGCGGCGGCCGTGGCCGCCAGCGCGTTCTGCACGTTCATGCGAGCCCGACCCTCGAAGGTCACCGGAAGGAGCCGCGTCCACGCCACCGGCATGACGCGCTTGGGCCCGTCCCGGATGACGATCGTCTCCCCTCGTTCTTCATGCTGGAGAACCACGGCCTTGCGGCCCCGGCGGACCCATCGCTCCACCAGATCGTTCTTCTCCTGCATCGAGAACAGGATCACCGTGCCGGAGCAGTGCTTCCGCATCTCGGCCACCAGGGGGTCGTCCGCGTTGAGCACGGCGTACCCGTCGCGTGGGACGGCCTCGACGATCACCCGCTTTACCGCGGCGAGCTGCTCGAGCGAATCGATCTCCTTGAGGCCGAGGTGGTCGCCGGTGACGTTCAACACGACCGCGATGTCGTTCCGCTCGTACCCCAGACCCTCTCGGAGGATGCCCCCGCGGGCGATCTCGAACACGGCGAAGTCCACCCGGGGGTTCTGGAGAACCATCTGGGAGGATCGAGGTCCGCTGGCGTCGGCTCTCTTGACCAGACGCTCGTCGATGTAGATGCCGTCGGTCGATGTCATCCCCACCCGGCGGCCCATGTTCTTGAAGATGTGGGAGATCATCCGCACGGTCGTCGTCTTCCCATTCGACCCGGTGACCGCGATGATCGGGATCCGCGACGGGGTGCCCTGGGGGAACAGCAGATCGATCACCGGGTTCGCCACGTACTGCGGCTCTCCCTCGGTCGGGTGGGTGTGCATGCGGAACCCCGGGGCCGCGTTCACCTCGACGATCGCCCCTCCGGTCTCCCGCACGGGCTGGGAGATGTCGGGAGTCAGGAAGTCGATCCCCGCGACGTCGAGGCCGACGACGCGGGCCGCCTCCTCGGCGATCTCGACGTTCTCCTCGTGGGCCTCGAAGGTGCGGTCGATCGAGATCCCACCGGTCGACATGTTGCCGGTGGCGGCCAGGTTCACGACGGCCCCTTCCTCGGGGACATCGTCCAGCGCGTACCCCTGCTTCTTCAGAAGCTCGATCGCGGCATCGTCGATCTTGATCTTGGTGAGGACCTTCTCGTGTCCGATGCCGCGGCGCGGGTCCTGGTTCGTGGCTTCGACGAGCTCGGCAACGGTCCGCTTGCCATCGCCGGTCACGTGGGCGGGAACGCGCTGGGCGATGGCCACCATCCGCCCTCCGATCACCAGCACCCGGTAGTCGTTCCCCTGGACGAAGCTCTCCACCACGACGATCCCCCGACGCGACTCGTCCCGGGCTCGTTTGAAGCCCTTCCGCGCGTCGCGTTCGATGCGCACGTCCAGGCTCACTCCGCGGCCATGGTTGCCGTCGAGGGGCTTGACGACGACGGGGAAGCCGATCCGGCGAGCCGCCGCCACCGCTTCGTCCTCGGACCGAACCGTCTCGCTCCGAGGCGTTGGCAGGCCCGCCGACGCGAGCAGCTGGTTCGTCAGCTTCTTGTCGCCCGCGATGTCCACCGCAAGCGCGGGGGTGAGCGACGTCATGGTGGCCCGGATCCGCCGCTGATACGCTCCCTGTCCCAGCTGCACGAACGACTGCTCGTTCAGCCGGATGTAGGGGATGTCCCGCGCCGCCGCCTCGTCGATGATCGCCTGGGTCGAGGGGCCGAACGCCCTGCGCTCCGCCAGCCGGATCAGCGCCTCGAGCTCAACGAGGAAGTCGAAGTCCTGGTCGGCTTGAACGAGGTGGTTGACGAGCCGTACGGCGAGCTTTCCCGCCGCCAGGCCGACCTGCTCCTCGCTGTAGCCGTAGATCACGTTGTAGCGCCCCGGCGGCCCCGCCCCCCGGGTCTTGCCTCGGTACACGTGCGAACCGGTCTCCCGCTGGAGCTCCAAGGCAGCGTGCTCGGCGACGTGACCCAGCCACGTCCCGTCCTCCAGGCGCTGGAGGAATCCCCCCCGCTTCCCGACAGAGCACGTGTGGTCCTTGAGCCCGGGGAGCATCTCGAGCAGCCCCTCGTTGAACCCGGGCAGCGAATCCGACGGCCAGTGCTCCAGGCTTCCCAGATCCACCAACAGACGGATGCTGGGGTCGTACGAGTAGTAGTTCGGTCCCCGGAAGACCTGGGACTGGAGGATCTTGAGGCTTGGCTGCGGGGGCGGCTTCTTGGAGGTCTTCTTCTTCTCCGCGGTCACTCCGAGGCCTCCCGCTCCGCCGGGAGGGCCTCCTGCGGTGGCTCGACTCGCCCTCGAGGGGCCGAGATCAGGGTCCGCGAGCGGAGGTCGAACCACGACCCGGTGGGCAGAGAGTGCACGACCGCTCCGGACACGAGCATCGGCCGGTGGCCCTTGGCCTCGAAGGCGTCGGTCACCACGTTCGACCCGTCCACCAGGAGCACTGCTCCGCGCCCGATGACCTCGAGCGTCCGGTCCGCATAGATCACGGCGGCGGTGTCTTCGTCGAGCCCCATCCCCACCAGGGAAGGGGACAAAGCCACGGCGGCGAGGAGCCGCCCCAGACGCATCCGTTCCTGGAAATGCTGGTCGACGATGACCCCCGGAACGAGCCCGAGTCCCGAAGCGATGTGGACCATCCGGTGCTTGGGTGTGCCACCCGACCGCCCGAAGGCGACCATGTGGCTCGACAGGGCGCTGGCCCCGGCGGAGGTACCGGCGATGACAGCTCCGCGGTCGTGTGCCCGGGCCAGCGCGTCGCCCAGGCGTGTTCCCGCCAGGATGGTGGTCAGGCGGATCTGGTTCCCGCCGGTGAGGAACACTCCGGTGGTCTCCCCCAGCACGCCGAGGGCCTGAGGGTCGGCCGAGTCCTCTCGGGAGATGGGGCGAAGACCGGTGACCCTCCCGGCGCCCAGGGCCGTGAACAGCTCCCCGTAGCCCGCCGTGGCCCGGTCACCGAGCGAGGAAGCCGTCCCGATGACCGCGATGTGCGCGTCAGCGCCCCCCGCGAGCTCCACGAACCTGGCCAGGATGTGACGTTCCTTGCGCCTGTCCTCCGCTCCGCCGATGAGCATGACCGGGCCCTGCATCCCATGGGTTCGGCTTCCGGCGGAGCGCTCGGGAGTGTCCTGCATGAGCCCATTGTAGCCTCGGCCCACCTCGTCCCCGCCCGGTCTCGCTGAAGAGAGGTGGGCTCAGCCGGTCGTGGACCGGCTCATGCTTCGGTCTGCCCGTGGCGAGCGCGACCCAAACGTCGCGCGCGGAGGGCGGAGGACGAGACCGGCGCGGCTCAGGCGGGTGTGGCCGTGGTCGGGTCGAAGGGCAGCCGGGTCAGACGCTTGATGTTCCGCTGATGGCTGCCGTCCTGTACCCACCGGGTGCCGCAGCGTGCGCAGAAGGCCCGACGGCCAGGACTCACCACGATCACGATTCGAACCGATTCGCACGCCGGGCACCGAGCCATCCCGCGCTCCTTTCGAACGGCTCGACCCGCCTCCGGGACGAGCTTGGGGCCCGGGTTTTACCCCGAGCGCAAGGGACCGAAACGCCGTTCCGAGAGGAATCTGGATGCGCGTCGGTTCTGGCCGCTCAGTCGCGGCTGCCGTCGAGCTCCACCGAGGAGGGATCGTCCACGAACTGGAGCCGGCGGTCCAGGAGCGCGATCCGGAACACGCGATGGACCGTGTCCGGCCCTCGCACGATGACCAGGCGCCGGCCCTCCCGCCGGGCCCGCAGGTCGGCCCCCAGCACCAGTCGGAGGCCGGTGGAGTCGATGAACCGGAGCGGGCGGAGGTCGATCACCAGCGTCGGCGGCGACCTCTCCTCGACACGGCGCAGCTCCTGCTCCACGCGCTCGGTCGAAGAGATGTCGAGCTCTCCCTGAAGGGCCAGGAGGGTGGCCCCCCCTTCCTGGCGAACCTCGATCTCGAGGCCGCTCATGGCGAGAACCTCACCACGAGCAACGCCACGTCGTCGCGAGGGTCGTCGGGGCGGAATTCCATGACGGCGCGGTCGATGACGTCTGCGATCCCTTCGGCACCCATCCCCTGGCAAGAGCGGAGAATCGACTTGAGGCGCTTCTCGCCGAATCCCTCCGTCGCCGTCCGCTCGTCGGTGACGCCGTCGGTGTAGAGCACGACGCTGTCTCCGGGGCGCAGCTCCACATCGAGATCGACCACCTCCGGGTCCTCGAACACACCGAGGATCGTGCCCGCGGTACCCGCCACGTCGAGCTGTCCGTCCGCCCGCAGCACGAGAGGGAGCGGGTGGCCGCCGCAAGACAGGGTGAGGCGGGCCGTTTCCTCCTCAGGCTGGAGATACCCGAACGCCACCGTGCAGAGCTGGAGTTCCTCGTGGCGCAGGAGTGCCTGGTTCAGCGAGATCAGCACGCTGCTCGGGCGAGGGTCGTGCGCGGCGGCCTCGCGGATCGTGTAGCGGGCCAGCCCGGTGAGCGCTGCGGCCTCCGCCCCCTTGCCGCACACGTCACCCACGGCGACGCCCCACCGCCCTTCACGGATCTCGAACAGGTCGTAGAAGTCGCCGCCCACCTCGTTGCCGAGCCCTGCGGGGCGGTACCGCGCCGCCGCCTCGATCCCCGGGATCTCGGGAAGCTCGGGGGGCAACAGGCTCCGTTGGAGAGAGCGAGCGATCCGGGTTCGTTCTTCGAACAGTCGGGCGTTGTCGATGGCAAGGGCGGACCGCCGGGCAAGGTCCTCGGCGAAGGCCAGGTCGTCGGCCGTGTAGCGCCTCCCCGAGCGGGTGGAGATGAAGGAGACGGCTCCCAGGATCCGGCCCCGGGCCATCAGGGGGACGCACATCCATGACGTGATGGCCATGGGTTCCAGGATCTGGACCAGCTTCTCGGGATCCTCCACGTCGACCGCCAGGAGCCGCGCGTCTGCCTCCGGATGGAACTCGGACCGGCCGGTCCGAAGAACCTTGGGAACCCCCCCGGAAGCATTGGGGTCGATGCGGAGCTCCGCCACGCGTTCCGCGATCGCCTGGTGGGCGGGGTCGGCGAGCTCCATGGCCAGCCGGGCGATGGAGCCGTCCTCCTGCAGCATGTAGACGAGACACGCGTCCGCCACCCTGGGGACGGCCAGACGCGCGACGCGAGGGAGGGTCCGCCGGTAGTCCAGCGAGGATGCCAGGGCCGAGCTCACGTCGGCCAGGAACGCCAGCCGCTCCGTGGCCCGCTCGGCCGCTTCCCGGGCCGCCTGCTCCGCCTGGAGCAGACGCTCCCGTTCGGCCTCCGTACGGAGCCGATCGGTGATGTCCCGGATGACACCGGTGAACCGGGGAGGTCCCGGGGCCTCCACTCGGGTGATCGAGAGTTCTGCCGGGAACTCGGTTCCGTCGGCTCGGAGGGCCGGCAGCTCGAGGCGCTTCCCGATGATCCGGCTCTCACCGGTGGCGACGTATCGGGCCAGGCCCCGGCGGTGCCGATCGCGAAAGGCCGGCGGGACGATCACCTCCGCCACAGGCCGCCCCATGACTTCGTCACGAGCGTGGCCGAAGATCCGTTCCGACGCCGGGTTCCACTCGATGATCCGGCCGCGATGATCCATTGACACGATGCAGTCCATCGCCGACTCGAGGATGGCGGCCTTCCGGCTCTCGCTCTGCCGGACGGCTTCCTCTGCCTCCTTCCGTTCGATGAACTGCCCGATCCGGCTGCCCACGGCGGCCATCATCTCCAGGATCTGCGGGTTGAGCTCCCGGGTCTCTGGGGCGAAGAATTCGATCACCCCGAGGACCTCTTCACCGACGCGGATGGGGAAGCCGAAGCCCGCGTGGAGGCCAACCGCGTACGCCGCCGGGGCACGCGGGAAGTTCGGATCGTGGACCACGTCCACGATCCAGGCCGACTCCCCGGTCTCCCACACCCGGCCGGGGAGTCCCCGCCCCCGCACGAAGGTCGTCTGCCGGGTGAGGTTCAGGAACTCCTCGACGCTGGTCCCCGGGGCACTCCACGCGTCCACGCACCGGAGGACGTCGTCGGCTTGATCCACCCGCCAGATCGCTCCCACCAGCCAGTCGAGTGTCTCCCCCACGGTCTGAAGGAGCTGCGGGGCGGCTTCGCGCAGGCCCTCCGACTCCGCGAGGACCCGGGTGATCGCATACTGCGCGTACAGACGCTGTTCGGCTTCCCGGCGAGCGGTGATGTCGACGCAGATCGCCACGGTCCCGGCGGCGGTCCCGGCTTCGTCGTGGATGGGGGAGAAGCTCACCAAGGTCTGGCACACGGAGCCATCCCGGCGGCGGGTGGGGAGCTCTCCCTCCCAGGCTTCCCCGGAGAGCACCCTCGAGGTTAGCGATTCGTCGAGGGGCAGGTCCGGGCCGAAGATGACCTCGGCCAGGGGTCTCCCTTCGATCTCTTCTCGGGACCAGCCGTAGAACGTCTCCGCGAATCGGTTCCAGTGGATGATGGACCCGCCGGCATCGGTCGCCACCACCGCGACCTGCACCAGATCGAGCAGATAGGGCTCGATGCCCCGAGAGAGACGTCCGGGGATGCGGCCGTGAGCCTCGTCCGCCACGCGCTCCACGAGCGCGATATTACGCGCTATCGGCCTGGGAATTCTCCGGCCAGCGCGGCCCGAACGTTCTTCCGGAATGGGTGGGGAGAGTGAACCAGACCCGGGTGGGGCCCTCTCCCGAGTAGCCCCAGGTATCGGCCAGCCGGTCGACGAGGAACAGTCCCCAGCCGGACTCGCCGCGGGCCTCCGGCGAGGTCCGCAGCACGTCGCCGCCGGCGCCCCCGTCCACGACTTCGGCTCGCACCTGTCGGTTGTCGAGTTCCACGGTGAGAACGATGGGATCTCCCTCCGGGCGGCCGCTGTGCTTCATGCTGTTGTTGACCAGTTCGCTCACCAGAAGCCGCAGGCGCTCGAACGATTCCGGATCGAGGTTCTGGCGAAAGGACTCGACGAATCGCCGAGCCGCGGAGCCCGCCCTCGGGTTCAAGGGAAGTCGGGTCTGGCGCTTGCGGGCCATCGCACTCACCTGCCTTCGGGTCCCCGCGCGCCACTCTGACGCTCGGGCCCATCCTTCCCCCAGTACTTACCCGGCGAGACGAGCGTTGCACGCGAATTGTCAGATTTCCCGCCCGAAGATGGGGCGAAGGGGGTAGTTGAGGCGTTTCAGGCAGACGGTTCGGTTTGGCGGAGGGGGAACGAGAAGCGGATGTTTCCGCCGCCCTCGGGCCCGGGGACGATCTGGGTGCTCGGAAACAGGGCCCGGATGGTCTCCAGAGAGAGGCGGCGGGCGATGTCCTCCGAGGTGGACCCGCTGCTCGGGATGACCGGTTCGGGGCCGTCTCCCGCCGGGACGATCCCCGTGTCCTCGGCCTCGAAGGAGAGCACATCTGCCTCTCGACGGACCGACAGGCGCACCGGGCCCTTCGCCGTCCCGCCCGTCCTCGCCTTGATGGCGTTGGTGCACGCCTCGGAGACGGCGATCTTGAGGTCCTCCACGAGGTCCTCGTCGGTGCCGTAGGTCCGGGCCACCCCGGCGGCGAAGATCCGTGCCGTGCTCACGTAGTGAGCCTCCGGGGGGAACTCGAGGACGAACGAGTCCGAGCGGTCGCTCATCCCCCGCCTGCCTTGGTCGCCTCCTCCACGGAGTCGTAGATAGAGAACACCTTGTTGAGCCCGGTGACCGTGAGGACCCGGAGGACGGATCCCTGCGAGCAGATCAAGGCGAGTTGCCCGTCCTTCTCCTTGAGACGCTTCAGCGCGCCGACCAACACTCCGAGGCCCGTGGAATCCATGAAGTCCACGTCCTCCAGGTTGACGACGATGCGGCGCTGGTCCTCCTCCACCAGGCCGACCACGTGCTCTCGAAGCCTGGGCGCGGTGAACAGGTCCACCTCACCCTTGACGTCGACGACCGTCCATCCGCCCACGGTCCTCGATTCCAGGGAAAGGTCGATCGGTGTCACCCCCTTCGGTTCGGGCGGGCCGCTCCGGCCCAGCGGGTCCCGGCTAGTATAGGCGTCCGGTCGTGGACCACGAAGGCGAGATCAGGGTCACCGTGCCGGCTCGACCGGAGTTCCTCCACGTGGTCCGGTCGGTAACGGCGAGCGTCGCGGCGCGCCTGGACCTCGGATACGACGACATCGAGGACCTCCGGATCGCCGTCGATGAGGCCTGCGCGCAGCTCCTGGTCGACGGAGGCTCCGCCACCCAGCTCACCCTGAACATCACGCCATCCGGGGCCGGGGTGGAGGTGGTCGTCTGCACCGACGGCGACATCCGTGACTGGCCGCCCCAAGGGTTCGAGGAGAGCCTGATCTGGCAGGTGCTGAACGGCCTGACCGAGGCGCCGAGCTTCGAGCGGTTCGAGGGAAAGCCCGCCATGCGTCTGGTGAAGACGTCCGCGGCCGGTCGGTAGGGGGCCCGGGATGCAGGATCGGTCCGCTGGTGGAGAGCACCCCTCCCAGAAGAGGGCTCCTTCCGAGGAGCACGAGGAGGAGATCCCGGAGTCGCAGGCCTTTCAGTGGGAGCGTTCCGATGAGCTCTTCGCACGACTCGGAGAGGACTCGAACGTGAGGGACGAGCTCGTCCTCATGCATCAGCCTCTGGCGGAGTACCTGGCCCGGCGATTCTCGGGGAGGGGCGAGCCGCTGGAGGACCTCGTCCAGGTGGCCATGGTGGCGTTGATCAAGGCCATCGACCGGTTCGATCCCGGCCGGGAAGTGAAGTTCTCCACCTATGCCACGGCCACCATCGTCGGGGAGCTCAAGCGGCACTTTCGTGACAAGGGATGGGCCCTTCGAGTGCCCCGGAGGCTTCAGGAGACGGGTCTTCGGGTGAGCAGGGTGGTGAGCGAGCTCTCCCAGGAGCTCGGGCGTTCGCCGACGGTGAACGAGATCGCGGAGCGCACCGGCCTGACTTCGGAAGAGGTCGTCGAGGGGATGGACACCGTCCACGCCTACTCGACCACCTCGCTGGACGCTCCCATCGATGACGAGGGGACGACCTCCGCCCAGCAGATCGGCGGCGAGGACGAAACCTTGGAGATCCTGGAAGGATGGGCCAGCGTGGCCCCGGCGCTCAAGCGGCTCCCCGCCCGAGAGCGGCGCATCCTCTACCTCAGGTTCTTTCGGGGCTTGAGCCAGACCCGGATCGCCGAGGAGCTCGGGATCTCCCAGATGCACGTCTCCCGGTTGCTCTCTCGGACGCTCCGCCAGCTGCGGGAGAAGATCGCGGGCGAGGGCTAGCGGGCCCCCCGGGACCGGTTTGGCCGTGCCCTTCCCTGGGAAACACAGCAGAGGAAGGAGGAAAACCATGACCTATGAAGATCCACATCACCACGAGCCGGTGCGCGAGCCTGACACGGGGGCGGGGCTTACCTCGTTCGCCCTGGTGAAGTACGCCTTCATCCTGGCCATCGTGATCGTGGTGCTCTATTTCATCGCGCGGTACCTGCTTCCGCTGTTCACGGAATAGGCCAGCACACCCACCGGATTTTCCGAGCCGCCGCCGGCCGCCGGCGGCGGCTCGGCTCGTCCACGACCGGACGCGCGTGTCGGCATACTGAGTGAGGGAGGAACGGGCGTGCCGGAGGACAAGGCCAGCAGGCTGGATCGCGAGCTCATCGAGCTCCTCAACGAGCTGCGAGTGGCCCTGCCCGGGGTGCAGGTCCTGTTCGCCTTCCTTCTCACCGTCCCGTTCACTCAGCGATTCGGTTCGGTGACCACCTCACAGCAGGCGGTGTACTTCTTCTCGGTCTTGGCCACCGCGGCGGCCACCGTCCTCTTCATCGCTCCGACCGCCTACCACCGGTTGCGGTGGCGGGATCGGGACAAGGAACGGATGCTCCAGTCTGCCAACCGGATGGCCATCGTGGGGACCGTGTTCCTGGCACTGTCCATCACGGCCGTGGTGTACGTGATCACGTCCCTCCTTTTCGGGACCGCCACCGCTCTGGGCGTTGCCGTGGCGGTGGCGGGTCTCGTGGCGTGGCTCTGGTACGCGCTTCCGCTCTCCCGACGGGCCCGGGACAGGTGACGGCGCAACTGGAGCCCAGCGAGACTCGGGCCGCCCGGGTTCGGGAGATGTTCGACCGGATCGCCGGGCGCTACGACCTCCTCAACAGGGTGCTGACGTTCGGAATGGACGTGGGATGGCGGCGGCGGGCCGTTCGCGTGCTGGCCCTCCCTCCCGGCTCATTGGTGCTCGACCTGGCCTGTGGCACCGGCGCCCTGTGCCGGGAGCTGGTACGGGCGGGCCATCGACCGGTGGGGTTCGACTTCTCCCCCGGGATGCTGGCCCGGGCGGGGACCAGCGCTCCCCTGGTACAGGCGGACGTCCTCCGGGTGCCGGTCGGAAGCGGCGTGGCCGACGGAGTCGCGTGCGGGTTCGCCCTCCGCAACGTGGTGGACCTCCCGGGCCTGTTCCGCGAAGCGGCGCGGGTCCTCCGGCCCGGGGGACGCGCGGTGTTCCTGGAGGTGTCGGAGCCGGAACAGCCGTTTCTCCGCCTCGGTCACTCCGTGTACTTCCGCAGGGTCGTTCCGGTCGTGGGAGGCCTGCTCTCCGACCGCGAGGCATACGCGTACCTGCCGGCGTCGATGACCTACCTGCCGTCCTCCGCTGAGCTGGCCGAGATGCTGGAGGGGGCGGGCTTCGGCGACGTTCGTCGGATCGCTCTGGCGGCCGGGGTCGCGCAGGTCGTCGCGGGGACTCGGATCGGGGGTGGCGAGAGGCGGCGGCGCTAGTGAGAGGGGCGGGTTCGCACCCGGCCCCAGCGTTCCAGGGTGAACGGGTGAGGGGTGGAGCGATGGGCGGCGCGGTGGGGCGGCTCGGAGGAGCCTCGCCGCCGCCGGACGGGAGCCGGAGCCCTGTCCGACGACTTCCACACGGGGATCATCTTCTCGAACCGGGTCATCCAGATAGCTATCGGCAGAACGGGGGACGCCTTTACTCCTCCGGATGGACAGCGGTCCGGGGGGTAGCCGGCCCGGATCGGCGTAGTCTCGGCTAGTCCGCATCGGACCCCGGGGGATTGGACAGGGCCCGGCACCCCGAGGGAACGGCCGGATCGCTAGATGGCCGCGGCGACGATGTAGCCGACCAGGAGCAGCAGCCCCGTGTACAGGTGAAGCTTGATGTTCGTGGCCATGGTGGGCATCAGGGCGTAGGGGTCCTCGTAGTTCACCCGGATCCCGCGGGCCGCCCTCACCGCGAGCGGCATCGTGGCCAGGGCGATGAGCGTCGTCCAGGGGAGGATTCGGAGGACCGCGCCCAGACCGATCAGCGCGTAGGCGGCCGCCGAGGCCACCGCGTACGCTCGGATCACCGTCTCCTTCGACCACCTCACCGGCAGGGTCCGCTTTCCGGTGGCTGCGTCGCCCTCCCGGTCGGGGATCTCGTTCACGTACAGGACCAGGGAGATGAGGATGGCCACCGGCAGCGACAACCACAGGGCCTCCAGGCTGAATCGTTGGGCCTGCACGAAGTACGAGCCGAGAAGCATGATCGGTCCGAATCCCAGGGCCACCGCGATCTCCCCGAGGCCCCGGTGGACCAGCCGGATCGGCGGAGCGGTGTAGATGACGCTGATGGCCACCCCCGCGGCTCCCAGCCAGAACAGCGCCCAGAAACCGCGCAGCCACGCGAGGTAGAGCCCGATGCCGATCCCCACGACGTACAGGGCTGCGGAGAGGATCGCCGCGCCGCGAAGGCTCACCAGGCCGTAGTGGATCACCCGCGACCCCCCGCTGAACTGTGTCGGCCGAGTGTTCGCCGGGTCCGTGCCGCTCATCGTGTCGAATACGTCGTTGGCCACGTTCAGCGCGAGGTGGATGCACGATGCGCCGAGCAAGGTGAGGGCGGCCAGCCAGAGGCTCCAGCCGCCCTCCCGAGCGGCCACGGCCACGCCGAGGAGCACGGGGATCACCGTCGCGGAGAGGAATGGAGCACGCGTGGTCCGCAGAGCCAGCCAGAAGAACGCCAGGCGGGGCCGGATCCGGTGGCCGAGTCTGGCGCTCAACGAATCGAGGTACCGGTGGGCCTGAGGGACCGTGATCTCCGAGTACTGGAAGAACGGGACCTTGGACTCGTCCCACGACCGGCTCTCCTCCGGAACCAGCTCGAGCCGCCCGTCGGCGTGGCGGCGGAGCGGCCCCCAGACGGAGACGTACCGACGCTCGTCGTAGCCGGCCTCCGGCAGCGGCCGGATGTGGCTGAAGATGACGTTCACCCCGCGGCCTTCCGGCGGCATCGACTCCATGCCGGCCGGTGGGTCGAGTCGCACCACCCCGCGCGTCGCGTCGACCTCGAACCCGGTGGCCACGCTCACCGGGTAGCCGTCGTCGCCGAGGAACACAATCACCGCGTGCGAGTAACCCGCGCCGATCCCTTCGAGGACCTGAGGCCGGACGGCCATCAGTCGTCCCCTCGTGCGACCGGCGCGGTGAGCGGAGGCGTGGCCTCGTGCACGAGGGGTGGCCGGTCGGTCCGTCCCTCGTCCCACACGAAGACCCGGCGGGGGACCACCTCGATCAGACCGCGCTCCCAAAACAGCGGCAGCGCCACGCGCATCTTGTAGAACTTCTCCACGATCGGTTCCTTGGCGATCCAGAGAGGAAGGATCCTTTCCCAGGTGCGATGGGGATCGTCATCGTGGACCGTGGCGTCACCCTGGATGGTTACGCGGAGCGGAAGGGGATCCCCATGGGTGGCTCCCTGATCGGTGATGGCGAGCGACACCTTCGGGTTGCCCCGGATGTGCTCGAGCTTCTTCGAGAACAAGATGCTCGAGTGGAGATAGATCCGCTCGCCGTCGTACAGCGGGATCATCGGATGGGTGATGGGCCGGCCCTCCCCGCTCACCACGGTAAACTCGCACACGAGGGCCTCGTTCAGGACCCTCTCGACCGCTTCCGGCAGCGCTCCCAACGGCTCCTCCCGGGACTTCTCGCGCCATCAACGATATCCGACGCGCGGGCGCACCACCGTGGAATGGCCCCGTGCGGCGGGCCGGCAAGGGTACCCTGCCGTCATGCGAAGGGCGCATGGACTCCTCCTCGCCGGATCGCTCGTGGTCGCGATGCTCCCGGGCTGCCTCCCGGGAAGCGACGGCACCCCCTGGCTGGCTCGGGCCCGGGAGGGGGCGTCCGCCCCTACCACGCCCCCCGAAGCCGGGATCGGCAGCGCCCTCCGGGGGGGGCCCGAGCTCGCCGGCAAGCTGGCCGAGATCCAGGACCTGCTCGACCGGAGGGCCCGGGCCCTGCTGCTCGGCGATCGGCCGGGGTTCCTGGCAGGGTTGGACCATGAGGCCGAGGGGGACTTCGTCGAGCGGCAAGAGCTGTTGTTCGACGGGTTCCAGCGCCTCCCCCTTCAGGACTACCGGCTCGACGTATCGCTCGACGTGTTCGAGGAGCTGACGGCGTCCGAGGAGCTCCGGCGGTACGGGCGGGGAGCCCAGCCCACCGTGCTCCACGTGGAGCAGCGCTACCGGCTCCAGGGCTACGATCGGCAGCCTGCCCTCGAGGACGTGTTCCTCACCTTCGTCCGCCGGCCCGCCGGGTGGCGGATGATCTCCGACAGCGACCTGGACGACCTCACCATCTACTCGGGCCGCGTGCTGTGGGAGTTCGGGCCGATCGTCACCCGCGAGAGCGAGCACTTCCTCTACGTGTCCCACCCCGACCTGGCCGGGGCGGCGGGGACGATCCTGCCGGCCGCCCAGCGCGCCCTCGCCCGGGTGTCCGCCGTGTGGCCCCTTCAGTTCCGGAAGAAGGTGGTGATCCTCGCTCCCAGCGAGAGCGAGGAGCTCGTCCGGATCCTCCAGGCGCAGTTCGACGTCGACGTGTTCGTGGCGTTCGCGTACTCGGGACTGGACCGGGATCGGGAGTGGGATCTGGTCGGGCACCGGATCATCCTCCACTGGGACAACTTCTCCGCGCAGTCGGACGCGGCGCAGCAGTCGATCCTCACCCACGAGCTGCTGCACATCGCGACCCGCGAGCTGTCGGGCCCATTCGTCCCGGCGTTCGTCGACGAGGGCGTGGCGGAGTGGGTCACCACGGACGCGTCCACACTCCTCCTCGCCATCCGGGTGGGCTCGGGGATCTTCGACCGGCGCCTTCCCCTCGATCACGAGTTCATCACCGGGGACACCGACGACATCGTCAACTCCTATCAGGAGTCCTACAGCTTCATCCGGTACGCGGACGACCGCTTCGGCTCGAAAGCGGTGGCGGAGTTCTACCGCCGGCTCGGACGCCCGCAGGTCGCCGCAGGAACCTGGCGATATCATGTCGATCGCGCCATGCGCGCCGCGTTCGGCTCCGGTTTCGGACGGCTCCAGCGACGCTGGGCGGATTGGGTGATGACCTCCTATGGGGGCTGAGGAGAAGGCAGACCATCTCCACGTGCTCCGGCACTCGACCGCGCACGTCATGGCCCAGGCCGTGTGCGACCTGTGGCCGGGGGCGAAGTACGCGATCGGCCCCCCGATCGACGACGGCTTCTACTACGACTTCGACCTTCCGGCGCAGCTCACTCCGGAAGACCTCCCACGGATCGAAGAGCGGATGCGCCATCTCGTCGCGCAAGACCAGCCGTTCGTCCGGGAGGAAGTTCCCAAGGACGAGGCGCGCAGGCGGTTCGCGGACCAGCCGTACAAGCTGGAGCTGATCGAGCAGGCGGGCGCGGATCCCGAGGCGGGGGCGGAGGGCGCGGCGGGAGACACCGTCACGGTGTACCGGAACGACGGGTGGCAGGACCTCTGTCTCGGTCCGCACGTCGAGTCCACGGGGAAGCTGGGGGCGTTCAAGCTGCTCAGCGTGGCCGGCGCCTACTGGCGGGGCGACGAGACCCGGCAGCAGCTCCAGCGGATCTACGGCACCGCCTGGCGCACCGAGGAAGAGCTGGCCGACTACCTCCACCGACGGGAGGAGGCGGAGAAGCGCGACCACCGCAAGCTCGGGCGGGAGCTCGAGTTGTTCTCGTTCCCCGACGAGCTCGGCGCGGGCCTTGCCGTGTGGCACCCTCGCGGAGGGATCCTCCGCAAGGAGCTCGAGGACTTCATCCGCCAGCTCCACCTGGTGCGGGGCTACGAGATCGTGGCCACGCCGCACCTCGCCCGGTCGGCGCTCTGGGAGACCTCGGGACACCTGGAGAAGTACGCCGACACGATGTACCCGCCCATGCAGCACGAAGCGGGCGACTACTACGTCAAGCCGATGAACTGCCCATTCCACGTGCTGATCTACAAGGCGCGCACCCGTTCGTACCGCGACCTCCCGATGCGGCTGTCGGAGCTCGGGACCGTGTACCGGCACGAGCGCCCCGGTGTGCTCCACGGGCTGCTCCGCATCCGGGGGTTCACCCAGGACGACTCCCACGTGATCTGCACACCGGACCAGCTGATCGACGAGATCTTGGCGGTGTTCGACCTCACGTTGGAGATCCACGGGACGTTCGGGTTCAAGGATCCGGTGGTGAACTTGTCGACGAAGCCCGGGGTGGCCATCGGGGAGCCGGAGATGTGGGAACGGGCCACTGAGGCGCTTCGCGCCGCGCTCGACCGCAGCGGGATGCGGTACGAGGTGGCCGAAGGCGAGGGGGCGTTCTACGGGCCGAAGGTGGACTTCCACTTCCACGACGCCATCGGGCGGCTCTGGCAGCTGACCACGGTGCAGGTGGACTTCGCGTTGCCCGAGCGGTTCGACATGGAGTTCATGGGCGAGGACAACCAGCGGCATCGGCCGGTCATGATCCACCGGGCCATCCTCGGCTCGATCGAGCGGTTCCTCGGTGTGCTCATCGAGCACTACGCCGGCGCGTTCCCGCTGTGGCTCGCGCCGGAGCAGGTGCGCGTGGTGCCCATCGCCGATCGGCATGCTTCTGCGGCCGAGGACGTGGCCGCCCGGCTGCGTGCCGCCGGGTTGCGCGCCGGCGTGGACGACAGCCGGGAGACCGTATCGCGAAAGGTGCGCGGAGCGCAGCTGATGAAGGTCCCGTACGTATTGGTGATGGGTGACAAGGAGATCGAGGCGGGGACGGTGTCGGTGCGCGACCGCGCAGGCGTGGAGGCCCGGGGCGTTGCCCTCGATGCGTTCCTGGCCCGGGCCGCCGCTGAGGTGGGAGCCAAGGCGCTGGAGACGGGAAGCCTCGAGGAGATCGCCGCTGCCGGTGATGGGGGCTAGCGGTGGCGGAGTTCCCCACCGACGACATGGAGGTGACCCACCTCCTGGTCGTGAGCGACATCGGCCGCTCCGCCGCCTTCTATCGGGATGTCCTGGGCGCTTCCCTGTATCGGGAGTACGGGGGGACGTCGGCGGTGTTCCAGTTCCTGGGCACCTGGTTGCTCCTGGTGAGTGGGGGCGGGCCCACGGAGGACAAGCCCGACGTGACGTTCGCTCCGCCGGAGGATCCGAACCGGGTGAGCCACGAGATGACGATCAGAGTCCCGGACCGCCGAGCCGCATACGAGACCCTGCGGTCGCGCGGAGCGGAGTTCCTGACCTCTCCCGTGGACCACGGGTGGGAGGTCCGGTGTTTCTTCCGGGATCCGGACGGCCACCTGATCGAGATCAGCGAGGCGCGGTCCGGATGAGCGGCATGGAGCGGCTGTGGACGCCCTGGAGGATGGAGTACATCAAGGCCGCCCGCTCTGAGGACCAGCCCGACTGCATCTTCTGCGACCTCCCTGCCCGCGACGACGACGAGACGAACCTGATCTTGGCCCGGTCGGAGAACGCGTTCGTGATCCTCAACGTGTTCCCCTACAACGCGGGGCACGTGATGGTGGCTCCGTTCCGGCACGTGGGTGAGGTGGAGGACGTGACGGACGAGGAGCTGCTGGACGTGGATCACTTGCTCCAGCGGTCGGTCTCGGCGCTGAAGGAGGAGTACGCACCGCAGGGGTTCAACCTGGGGATCAACCTCGGCCAGGTCGCCGGGGCCGGCATCCCGGATCACATTCACTGGCACGTGGTCCCCCGGTGGAGCGGGGACACCAACTTCATGCCGGTCGTGGGCCAGACGAAGGTCCTCCCCGAGCTATTGGAGGAGAGCTACCAACGATTGAGCCAAAGGATCCAATGAAGCCCTGGCTCGCGGCCCGGGCGCTCTTGGCACTCCTCTTCCTCCTGGGGACCGCGTCCCCCGTCACGGCGGGGCACCTCGCCGAGGGGCGGCGTACTCGAGGTATCGAGCCCGTATCGCACAGCCCGGCCCGGGCCCGGTACTCGACGGGGAACGCCAACAGCGACGTGGCGTTCTGGGGGGACCTCGCCTTCCACGGCAGGTATGACGGGTTCCGGGTGATCGACATCTCCCAGCCGGGCAACCCGAGGCAGCTGTCCCGGGTGGCCTGTCACGGCGGGCAGGGAGACGTCGCCGTGTGGGACACGTTGCTGTTCCGGGCGGTCGACCGTCCCCAGACCCGGTCCGGGTGCGGGGGGCAGGACACCGCCTCCGGCGTCCCGGGGTTCGAGGGGATCCAGATCTTCCGGATCAGCGATCCTTCCGAGCCCCGGTTCGTCAAGGCGGTCCCGGTGGACTGCGGCGCCCACACGATGACGCTGGTCCCACAGCCGTCGCGCGACCGGGTGCTCCTGTACGTCTCCTCCAGTCATCCGGGCTTCTTCGGGCACTCTCCGTTCGGGAACCATTGCCAAGCGACGCATGGGCGGATCCCCATCGTCTCGGTGCCGATCGACCGGCCCCGCACGGCCCGGGTGATCCGGTCGTTCGCCATCGCCCACGGACACCACTGCCACGACATCGCGGTTCATCGCGGCGTCGACCGGGCAGCGGGGGCGTGCTGGCCGCGGGCCAACGTGTGGGACATCTCCCGGCCCGTCTACCCACAGTTCCTGTTCGCGCGAACGGTGCGAGGCGTCGAGGGATGGCACTCAGCCTCGTTCACCTGGGACGGCAAAGTGATCGTCCTCGGCTGGGAACCGGGCGGCGGCAGCGAGCCGGAGTGCCAGCGGTCGGACCCGGTCGTCGAGAGAAGCGTGTTCTTCTTCGGTACCAGGACTGGGAGGCAGCTGGGAAAGTGGACCCTTCGGCGATTCCAGACTGCCTCGGAGAACTGCACCATCCACGACTTCAACGTCGTTCCCGTGGCGGATCGATACGTCCTGGTGACCGGAAACTACCAGGCGGGAACCAGCGTCGTCGATTTCACCGATCCCGAGACGCCTCGGAAGATCGGCTTCTCCGACCCCCCGCCGCTCAGCCCCACCCAGGTCGGAGGAGCCTGGGCGTCCTACTGGTACAACGGCTACGTGTACGAGAGCGACATCACCCGGGGCCTGAACATCTTTCGGCTACCGGACACACTGGTCGCCGGGCAGGCCACCCTCACCGCGCTGAACCCCCAGACCCAGCAGCGGGTCGAGCCCGTGCCCGCGGGCATGGTCACCGCGATCCGAGTGGGCGGGTAGAGGCCCCCTCAATCCCCCCGAGCCTTCGTCTCCGGCCGCTCGACGAGCACGGTATGCGCGATGCTCGGCGCCACGACCCGGTGGCGGGTCCCCGCCGGAACCACCAGGAGGTCACCCGGGCTCAGGTGGACCGACTCGCCGTCCTGGATGTCGATGCGGAAGGTGCCGTCCCAGCACAGGAACAATTCCTCGTTCTTGTGCTGGTGCCAGTCGTACTCCCCCTCGAGGCGGGAGACCCGGACGACCGCGTCGTTGACGGTCACGAGGTCCTGTGGCTCCCAGGGGCCCGGGAGGTTCTCGACGGCCTCGGGGATCGAGACCGGCTGGTTCTCCACCACCCAACCATCATAGGTCGCTCGAAGGAGGCCCGGCGCTGCGGCGGATAGGCTAGGGCCATGCCGACCCGTGACGACTACCTGAAGGCGAACCAGGCCCTGTGGGACGAGTGGACCGCGATCCACGAGGGATCGGAGTTCTACGATCTCGAGAGCTTCCGCAAGGGCGGTGTGCGCCTGCACGACTTCGAGCTCGAGGAGGTGGGCGACGTCCGAGGCAAGGATCTCCTTCACCTCCAATGCCACTTCGGGATCGACTCGCTCTCCTGGTCCCGCCTGGGCGCCCGGGTCACCGGCGTGGACTTCTCGGGCGAAGCGGTGGATCTGGCGCGTCGCCTCGCCGACGAGCTCGGCTTGGTTGCCACGTTCCGCCAGGCGGACGTCCTCGGCCTCCCCGATGTCCTCCAGGAAAAGTACGACATCGTGTACACCTCCCGTGGCGTGCTCGGATGGCTGCCGGACGTCCCCCGGTGGGCCGAGGTCATCTCCCATCTTCTCCGCCCGAGCGGCTTCTTCTACATCCACGAGACTCACCCGTTCGTCTACGTGTTCGACATCGAGGAGGACGCTACCGAGCCGCGCGTGAAGTATCCGTACTTCGCGCGGAGCGAGCCGCTCGCGTTCGAATCGAACGACTACGCGGTACCGGATGCGCCCGTGAAGCAGCCGTTCGCATACGACTGGTCCCACAGCATGGGGGAGATCATCAACTCACTGGTCGACAGCGGACTGCGCATCGACTTCCTCCACGAGTGGCCGTTCCTCGACTGGGACATGCCGTTCCTCGAGAAGCGGGAAGACGGGCTGCGATGGTATCCGGGCCCGGGCGAGCTCCCCCTCAGCTTCTCGCTGAAGGCGACGAAGCAGGAGCCGTCGTGAACGACCTCTTCCTCCGGGCGTGCCGCCGCGAGCCGGTGGAGCGCACTCCCGTGTGGTTCATGCGCCAGGCCGGGCGGTTCCTCCCCGCGTACCGGAAGCTCCGCGAGGAGCACGGGATCCTCGAGATCGCCCGGACGCCGGAGCTCGCCGTCGAGGTCGCCCGGATGCCGGTGGAACGGCTGGGGGTGGACGCGGCCATCCTCTTCGCGGACATCATGATCCCGGTGGCGGCGATGGGGATCGACCTCCACATCGAGCCGGACCGCGGCCCGGTGATCCACTCGCCCATCCGGAGGGCCGCGGACGTACGAACCCTGCGGCCACTCGACCCCGCCGACGTTGCGTTCATCGGGGAGACGGTGAAGAGGCTCGCGAGCGAGGTGGGAGTCCCGGTGATCGGTTTCGCCGGCGCGCCGTTCACGGTGGCCAGCTACCTGATCGAAGGTGGTCCGTCCCGGGCGTACACGCGCACCAAGGCCCTCATGTTCTCCGAGCCGGTGACCTGGCGAGACCTCATGGACCGGCTCACCGAGGCCACCATCGCGTACCTCCGGTTCCAGGTGGGGACGGGCGCCGCGGCGGTGCAGCTCTTCGATTCCTGGGCCGGGGCGCTCGGGGTGCAGGACTACGAGGAGCGCGTGCTGCCGTGGACCAAGCGGATCTTCGCGGAGCTCGCCGACCTCGGGGTGCCCCTGATCCATTTCGGTGTGGGGACGGCCCACCTGTTGGAGCTGATGCGAGGAGCGGGCCCCGACGTGATCGGCCTCGACTGGCGGGTCGCGCTCGATGAGGCGTGGGACCTGGTCGGCCACGACGTCGCGGTCCAGGGGAACCTCGACCCGGCCGCGCTGCTGGCGCCGTGGGAGTTCGTGGAGCGGAAGGCGGGGGACGTCCTGCGCCGCGCCGGCGGGCGTCCCGGCCACGTGTTCAACCTGGGCCACGGCGTGCTGCCGGAGACCGAACCGGACAGCCTGGCTCGGCTCGTCGAGTTCGTGCACGAGGCAACGGAACGGGACGGGACCCGGTGAGCCGCCGGATCGGCGTGCTGTGCATGTCGTACGGGACGGCCCGGGGGCTCGATGACGTCGAGCAGTACTACACCCACATCCGCGGAGGTCGTGCGCCATCGCCGGAGCTGCTGGAGGACCTGAAGGACCGCTACCGGGCCATCGGCGGGCGGTCACCGCTGATCGAGATCACCGAGGCCCAGGTCCGGGAGCTGGAGCGGGAGCTGAACGACACCGAACGGCTCGACGGCGGAGACCGGACGTTCCGCACCTACCACGGCATGAAGCACCAGGCCCCGTACATCGAAGATGCGGTTCGCGCGGTGGCGGAGGACGACATCCGCGAGGTCGTAGGGTTGGTGCTCGCGCCGCACTACGCCCGGATGAGCGTGGGCGCCTACGTCGATCGGGCCGGCAAGAGGGCGGCCGACGCCGGCATCGCCGTGGCGTTCGTGGAGCACTGGCACGACGCTCCCGACTTCGTCAGGTTCCTGGTGTCCCGAGTCTCCGACGCGATCGGACGGCTCCCCGCACGGGAGGGGGACCGAGCCCCGGTGATCTTCTCGGCGCACAGCCTCCCCGCTCGGATCGTGGACGAGGGCGACCCGTACCCTCGGCAGCTCGAGGAGTCCGCCCGGCTGGTGGCCGGAGCGATCGGACTTCCGGCCGAACGGCTCCGGGTGGCGTGGCAGAGCGCCGGACGCACCGCTGAGCCGTGGCTCGGGCCGGACCTGACCGATGTGCTTCGAGAGGTTGCGGCGGAAGGACACCGGGCGGCGGTATCGTGCCCGGTCGGCTTCGTCGCCGACCACCTGGAGATCCTGTACGACATCGATATCGAGGCCCAGGGCGTCGCGCGGGAGGTGGGCCTCACGCTGGTGCGAACCGAGTCGCCCAACGACGATCCCGTCTTCCTTCGGGCGCTCGCCGGCGTGGTCCTCAGTCGCCTTGCGGAGTGAGAGCGATCACAACGGCCGGGATTCACGGCCGCCGCGCTACCGGACGGCCAGCTCGTCCAGCCTGGTGGCCAACTCGGGGTCGGTCGGCTCGACCAGCACCGACCCGTCGGGCATGACGATCACCGGGATCTTCGTCGAGCCCCCGAGCCGCCTGGCCTCCTCGCGGGCCTCAGCGTCGTGCTCCACGTCGATCGACCGGTAGCGAACGGCGCGGGCGTCCATCAGCCGCTGGGACCGCCGGCAGTCGCCGCACCAGTCCGCTCCGTACATCACGATCTCGTCGGTCTCGTTCATCGTCCAGTCTCTTCGTCGTGGCGTGCCTTATTCCTGCCGGCGGAACGCCGCCAGGTACGCGGGGTGCACCTTCACAGTGTTCCACAGGGCGCGCGGAACGTGTGGCGCGTAGGACTGCTCGAGCAGTTCGAAGCCCGCCGAGCGGAACAGCTCGATCACTTCGTCTCCCGACGGCCGGAAGACGTGGGTGGGGTCGTGGGCGTAGGTGAACCGGTAGATCACCCGGTTCAGCAGGTTGTTCACCGTCGGGAGGTGGACGACGCACAGGCCGCCGGGGACCAGGGCCCGTCCCATGTTGGCCACCCCCGCTGCGGGATCGTTGAGGTGCTCGATCACGTTGATGGCCAGGATCACCTGGAACGTACGACGGAACGGGATGCCCTGCTCGACGTTGCCCTGGCTGAGTGCCGCTCCCTCCAGACGGGTCCGGGCCTGTCGCACGGCATGCGGGGAGAGGTCCACGCCGTGAAGGGCGAACCGTCCCCGGAACCGTTCCAGCAGGTACCCGAACCCGCAGCCGATGTCCAGGAGGGCGTCATCGGCGGCACGAGGTGGGCCGAACCGGCGAACGAGATCCACGACGCGCGCATCGCGCTTGCGGTCCGCCCATGTCTGACCGGGGCTTTCCCCGTACAGCGTGGTGAAGTAGTCGGCGTCGTACGCGTCGCGGTCGGCCATCGGCGTTCGGGGCCCCGGCCGCCTCAGCGGTGTGCCTCTTCCTTCTCTCGCTTGGCCTCGGCCACGACCTTGTCCGCCAGGTGCGATGGGACTTCCTCGTAATGGGAGAACCGCATGGTGAACGTGCCGCGTCCACCGGTGATCGACCGCAGGTCGATGGCGTAGCGTGTCATCTCGGCCTGCGGCACCTGGGCCCGGACCTTCGTCTTCCCGGTTCCCGTCTGTTCCATGCCCACGACCTTCCCCCGCTTGGAGTTGAGGTCGCCCATGATGTCACCGGTCATCGACTCGGGGACGATGATCTCGACGTCCACGATCGGCTCGAGGAGGACCACTCCGGCCTTCTGCGCGGCCTCCCTGAAGGCCATCGACCCCGCGATCTGAAACGACATGTCGGAGGAGTCCACGGGGTGGTGCTTCCCGTCGAACAGGGTGACCCGCATGTCCACCATCGGGTAGCCGACGAGCACCCCTTCTTGCATCGCCTTCACCACCCCCTTCTCCACCGAGGGGATGAACTGGTTGGGGACGACCCCGCCCACGATCTTGTCGACGAACTCGAACCCCGCCCCGCGCTGGAGCGGCTCCACCTCGACGTGGGCCACGCCGAACTGCCCGTGTCCACCGGTCTGCTTCACGTACCGTCCGACGGCCTGGGCTTTGGTCCGAACGGTCTCCTTGAAGGGGACCCTCGCGGGATGCGTGGTGACCTCCACGCCGAACTTCCGCTTCATCCGCTCCACCATGACGTCCACGTGCGTCTCACCCATGCCGAACATCACGGTCTGGTGGGTATCGGGTTGCCGCTCGACGCGGAAGGTGGGGTCCTCTTCCTGGATCCGGGCCAGGGCCGTGGAGAGCTTGTCCTCGTCGCCCTGCGTCTTGGGCTCCACCGCCAGCGCGTACAGTGGCTCGGGAGGCTCCAGGGGAGGAAGCGTCGCCGGCGCGTCCTTCGTGGTGAAGGTGTCGCCGGTGGCGGTATGGGACAGCTTGGCGACGGCGCCGATGTCGCCGGCGGGCACTTCCGACACGCTGTCGTGGTCCTTCCCTCGCATCGTGAAGAGCTGGGTGACCCGCTCGTCGGTTCCCTGGGTGGCGTTGTGCACCGTCGAGTCGGGGCGCATCCGCCCCGAGAACACCCGGAACAGCGTGATCCGGCCGACGTAGGGGTCGGAGATGGTCTTGAACACGAACGCGGTGAGCGGGCCCGCCGGGTCGCACCGCCGCTCGTGCTCCTGCCCTTCCTTGGTGATGACCTTCACCGGCGGCCGGTCGACGGGGGAGGGGAACTCGTCGGTGATGAACTCTGCCAACCGGTCGACGCCGATCCCGCGCGAGGCGGAGCCGCAGAGCACCGGCGCGAACTTCGCCTGGGCGATCCCCGCCTTCACCCCGCGCACCACCTCTTCCGCAGAGAGCTCACCTTCCTCCAGGTACTTCTCGAGCAACGAATCGTCCGCCTCTGCCACCGCTTCTGTGAGCTTCTCGCGGTGGGGATCCGCCTTCCCGGAGATGTCGTCGGGCCACTCACCCTCCTCCCCCTTGGGGGGGGAGGGATAGCGGTACGCCTTCCGCGACAACAGGTCGACCAATCCCTCGAAGTCGTGCTCCTCGCCCAGGGGGAACTGGAGCGGCGCGACCTGGGTCCCGAACGCTTGGACGAGGCCGTCGAGCGTCCGCTGGAAGGACGCCCGCTCGCGGTCCAGCTTGTTCACGAAGAACGCCCGGGGGATACCGGCCTCCACGGCGAGCTCCCACACCACCTCGTGCTGGACCTCGACGCCCTCGACCGCGGACACCACGAACAGGCAGGCGTCGGCAGCCCGGATGGCCGCCTTGATGTCGCCGATGAAGTCGGCGTAGCCCGGGGCGTCGATGAGGTTGATCTTCACGTCACGCCACTCCACCGGGGCCAGCGCTGCCGAGACGCTGATGCTTCGGCGAACCTCCTCCGGCTCGAAGTCGGTGATCGTGTTGCCGTCCTCGACCTTCCCCATCCGGGTCGTGGCACCGGCCACGAAGAGGAGCGATTCCGTGAGCGTGGTCTTCCCCGCGCCGCCGTGACCGACCAGGAGAACGTTGCGGATGTTCGCGGCTTCGTAGGTCTTCATGGATGAGGACTCCCTGCGTTGGGAACGTATCGGATTATAGTTGCGCCGCTTCGGACCCTCCGAGGCAGCCACCCCAGACTGACATGATCAACGAGCGCCGTGCAGACCAAGGAGCCGGGCGACCCCGCGGCCCCGCCCTCATCCTCGCCGTGGCGGTGGCCCTGCTGGGCGTGGCGTGCCGGCAGGGCCAGTCCGGACCTGAGCCCACCGGGTCCGAGCCCCCGGAGGCGGCGCAGGCGGGGGAGACGGCCGAGGACGAATGCCGCACGTTCGGGCGGCTGCTGGGACTCGACGTGCTGGCCCAGGAGCTCGACGCCCCGAGCCAGTCCCCCCGTGACGTGGCGCAGGCCTATGCGACACGGGCGCCGGAGGGCCTCCGGGATGCCGCGTTCGAGGGATGCCTCGCCGGAGTCCAGGCGGCCGTCGCCATGGAGCAGGAGGCAGCCCGGATCGCCCCGGCCGCCGCGCAGGCCGCCGAGCGGGCCGGCTGCACGAGGATCCGCGTGACCCCGGACGAGGGCCGGACCCACCTCCAGGAGGGGGATCCGCCGCCCGAGTACCGGACGACGCCGGCGGCCTCTGGGCCGCACCGCTCTGTCACGCTGCCTCCGGAGACCTCCGTGTACCACGAGCCCGTGGACGAGCCGACCGCTGTCCACAACCTGGAGCACGGCTACGCCCTGCTGTACTACCGGCCCCAGGATCCCACCGTCGGGCCGGAGGTCGTGGCGATGGTCGAGGGATTGGCCCGCGAGTTCGAGAAAGTCGTGGTGGCCCCGCACCGGGGGTTGCCGGGTGAGGCGGGCCTTGCCATGGTGGCGTGGCGGCGGCTCCAGCGATGCCCGCCCCCCATCGCGGCGGCGGACGCCGAGGCCGTCGCTCGATCGTTCGTGCTCCGGTTCGCGGCGACCGACGTGGCCCCAGAGCCGCTCGGCGGGTAGCGGTGGTCCGGTGCTAGGCTCGGTGGCCCGATGAGCGGGGCACCCGTGCACCCGGGCGCTTTCTTCCTCCTGCTGGCCCTGACGCTGGTCGGGGCCGTGCCCGCTGCCGCCCTCCTGCTGGCCGGCGAGGATCGCGCGGCGGGGGCTGCGGCCGTGGCGGCCGGCGTCGCCCTGGTCGCAGCGTCGACCGGGGCCGGTGGGGTCCCCCGCTTCGTCCTGCTCCACGCGGTCGCGGAGCGGCTCATCGAGGCGGTGATCCTGGGGGCCATCGCCTGGGTGGCCCTCCCGGAGCAACCTCGGCTGGCCGGCGCCGCAGTGCTCGCCCTGGGCGCTTCCTACCTGGCCGCCTACCTCCGGGTCCGATCCGAAGGCTTGGGTTTCCGGGTGACCGTTCCCGTCGCGCTGCGGGCGGCGCCTCCGTTCCTCGTGGCGCTGGGACTGTTGGTCGGGACGGTGGAGGTCGCCCTGTGGGCGGTCGTCCTCCTGTCGGCCCTCGTGGTGGCGATGGCGATCGCGGAGCTGGGACGCCAGCGGGAGCCCCGGTGACCGAGGCCAGCGCGGGCTCTGCTCCTGCCGATCCTCGGCGGGAGAGCCTCAGGGAGCGGCTGGCGTACCTGGGTTTCGCCACGATGGAACGGCTGGCCATGTCGCTCCCGGAGCGCGCCGGGGGGGCGCTGTTCGAGCTCGCCGGGCTGCTCGCCTGGCGGCTGCTCGCCCGGCCCCGCAGGACCGTGGAGCGGAATCTGTCCCAGGTGCTGGGCGAGCCTCTCGGGTCGACCGTCCTGGAGGCGGCCGGGAATGAAGTGTTTCGCTCGTATGCTCGCTATTGGTTCGAGTCGTTCCACATCCGGGTGCTCCCCGACGAGGCGGTGCTGAATCGGTTCCGGATGGAGGGCCGCGAGCACATCGATCGGGCCGTGGAGGAAGGTCGCGGCGCCGTGCTGGCCCTCCCGCACCTGGGCAACTGGGACGTGGCCGGCCACTGGCTCCACCTCAACGGGTACCGGATGGTCGCGGTGGCCGAGCAACTCCGGCCCCGGGCGCTCTACGACCTGTTCTACCGGCACCGGGTGGCGCTGGGGATGCAGATCGTGCCGCTCGCCGGGCGCCGAGCCCTCGGGGAGGAGCTGGCCCGGAGGCTCGCCAACAACGAGCTCCTGACCCTGGTGGCCGACCGGGCCCTGAGCGGGAGGGGCGTGGACGTCGAGATGTTCGGGGCCACCCGCCCGCTCCCGCCCGGGCCGGCGGCCCTCTCACTGTCCACGGGGAGCCCGCTGCTCCCCGCGGCGAACTACCACTCCGACGGAGGATGGCTGTGCGTCATCCGCCCGCCGATCTCTATCGAGCCGACCGGAGACCGTCGGGCGGACGTGGCCTCCCTGACCCGGATGCTCGCCGCGGAGTTCGAACGAGGCATCGCGGCGGCGCCCACCCAGTGGCACATGCTCCAACCCGCCTGGCCGACGGGGGGCTCGGGCGGGGTCGCTCGCCCCAGGCGAGGGGGTGAGGAATGAGGATCGCCCTCGCCTGCCCCTACGCCTGGGACGCCACCGGCGGGGTGCAGGTCCACGTTCGGCAGCTGGCCGATCGCCTGGTCAAGCGGGGGCACCGGGTGATGGTGCTGGCTCCCGCCTCCACCACGCCCGTCGAGTCTCACGTGGTAGCGGTGGGCCGGCCGGTCCGCGTGCCGTACAACGGGTCGGTGGCGCCGATCTGCCCCACGCCGGCGTCGGCCCGGAGGGTCCGCCGGGCGCTGGACGAGTTCCGTCCCGAGGTGATCCACGCCCACGAGCCCCTCATCCCCGGGACCGCCATGTTCGCGACCCGGTTCCCCAGGGCTCCCGTGGTGGCGACGTTCCACGCCTACGCCGACCGGGCCCTGCTGTTCGCGGCCACCGCGCCGGCCCTGCGCGGGGTGTGGCGGCGGCTCGCCGTGCGGATCGCCGTTTCGGAGGCGGCGGCGGGTTTCGTGGCGGGACGGTTTCCCCGAGACGGGCTCCGGGTCATCCCCAACGGCGCCGAGGTCGAGGCCTTCGCCGGGGCGGAGCCGGCACGGCTGCCGGAGGGCCGTCGCATCCTGTTCGTGAACCGCCTGGACCGCCGGAAAGGATTTCCGGTCATGGTCGGGGCGTTCGCCAGGCTCACCCGTCGCCATCCGGATGCGTTGCTGGTCGTCGCGGGCGACGGCAAGGAGCGCCGGGCCGTCCGATCGCTTCCCCCGGGGGTCCGCGACCGAGTGGTCATGCTCGGGAGCGTCCCTCACGATCTGCTCCCCCCGTACCACGCCGCCTGCGAGGTGTTCTGCGCCCCCGCCACGGGACGGGAGAGCTTCGGCATCGTCCTGGTCGAGGCCATGGCGGCGGGCCTTCCCGTGGTCGCCAGCGACATCCCGGGCTACCGGGAAGTGGTTCGCCACGAGGTGGAGGGCATCCTCGTCCCGCCTTCCGATCCCGGGCGGCTGGCCGGGGCGGTGGGCCGGCTCCTCGACGAGCCCGAGCTGGCCCGGACCATGGGCCAGGCCGGGCGGGCCCGGGCCGGCCGGTACTCGTGGGACCAGGTGGCTCGGGAGGTCGAGGCGGCGTACGAGGAGGCGCTCGGTGGACGCTGAGGCCTTCGCCCTCGGGCTGGCCCGTCGTATCGCCGAGGCCGTCGCCCCTCTGTTCGGGCACCCCGATGCCCGGCGGTACGCCGGCACGGCTCCCGGCGGCGATACCACCTACGGGATCGACGAGGTGGCCGAGCGGGTGGCGGAAGAGGCCTTCGGGAGGCTCGGCGACGTGGCGTACTTCACCGAGGACGGCGGCCTCGTCGTTCGGGGACGCCCCGATGTGCTGTTCCTGGTGGACCCCATCGACGGCACCCGTCCCAGCACCGCAGGGTTCGAGACCTGCTGCGTGACCCTGGCGGTCGGTCCCTACGGCTCCGACGTCACCGACGTCACCCTGGGGGACCTGACGTACGGATGCATCGTCGAGATCACCACGGGGGCGGAATTCGAGGCCCGGCGGGGAGGTGGGGCCACGGCCCGCGGGCGCCAGCTCTCGCCCTCGGACCACAAGGGCCTCGACGGGTTGTTCTGGGCCGGAGGGTTCCGAGGGCAGCCCGCGGTGGCGCTCTCCGCGGTGCTGGCCGGGATCTTCGACGTGGCCGGGGCCCGGGGGGCGTTCTTCGACCAGGGGAGCGCGACCTACTCTCTGTCCAGGGTGGCCACCGGCCAGCTCGACGCGATGGTGGACCCGGGTGCCTGGCTGGTGGAGGAGATCCCGGAGCTCGAGGAGCTGTTCCGGTTGGTGGGCGGGGGGCATGTCCTCAACACCACCACCTACGACGTCGCGGCCGGGCTCCTCCTGTTGTGGGAGCTGGGATGCCCGGCCACGAGCCCCACCGGCGCCGCCCTGGAAGAGGTGCCGCTCCTGGACGGTGAGGGGAAGGCCTCCGCCGTCCCATCCGTGTCCGCCTCCACCCCCGAGCTCCACGGCGCGCTCCTCGAAGCGCTGGGAGAGGGGATGGATCGCTTGCGCGGGCTGGTTGCAGCCGTGGGGGTCGAGGCGCTCGTGGGCTAAGATTCCCGCCGTGACCTGGCTCTGGATCCTGCTCGGGGTCGCGGCCCTCCTGCTCCTGTACGTCGTCCTCACGTACAACCGCCTGGTCCGGCTGCGGAACCGGGTGGACAACGCGTGGTCGGGCATCGACGTGCAGCTCCGCCGGCGGTACGACCTCATCCCCAACCTCCTCGAGTCGGTGAAGGGATACGCGGCACACGAGCGCCAGCTCTTCGAGACGGTGACCGAGGCCCGGGCCCGGGCCATGGCCGCGGGGACCGTCCCCGACCAGGCGGAGGCGGAGACCGCGATCACCCGCGGGCTCCGGCAGCTGCTCGCGGTCGCGGAGGCCTACCCGCAGCTCGAGGCGAACGAGAACTTCCTGGCGCTCCAGGAGGAGCTCACCGCCACCGAGAGCAAGATCGCGTTCGCCCGGCAGTTCTACAACGACCAGGTGATGGGCTACAACACGCTCATCCAGCAGTTCCCCTCCCTGCTCGTGGCCCGCCAGGGGGACTTCCGGACGCGGGACTTCTTCGAGATCGAGGAGGAGTCCCGGGGCCCCGTGGACGTCCGGCCCTGAGGGGGTTCGAGGGACCGGCGTGTACGAGCAGATCGCCCGGAACAAGCGGCGCTCGTTCTTCCTCGTCTTCCTCGTGCTGCTCCTGGCGGCGGGCCTCGGGTTCGTGTTCGGGATCCTGTTCGACGCGGGCCCCATCGGGATCGTGGTCGCCCTGATCATCGCGGGCGTCATGTCGTGGACGTCCTACCGCTACGGCGACCGCGTGGTGCTGAGGGTGAGCCGGGCCCGTCCCGCGTCGCGGGAGGAGTTCCCCCGGTACCACAACATCGTGGAAGGGCTGTGCATCGCGGCCGGGATCCTCAAGCCGGCCCTGTACGTGATCCCGGAGAAGGCTCCCAACGCCTTCGCCACCGGGCGGGATCCGGAGCACGCCTCGGTGGCGGTCACTGAGGGGCTCCTCGAGGCCCTCAATCGGGTGGAGCTGGAGGGTGTCCTGGCCCACGAGCTGGCCCACGTGCGCAACCGCGACATCCTCGTCGGCACGCTCGTCGCCACCCTCGTGGGAGTGGTCGCGCTCCTCGCCGACTGGATGCTCCGGGCGTTCTTCTGGGGAGGCTACCGGGGAAGGCGCGGTGACCGCGGCGGGGGAGGATTCGGGGGCATCATCGCCATCGCCGGACTCGTGCTCGCGGCCCTCGCGCCGCTGTTCGCCCAGCTCATTCGGTTGGCGGTGTCGCGCCGGCGGGAGCTCCTGGCCGACGCGGACGGCGCGCTCCTGTCACGGTATCCACCGGGTCTTGCCTCCGCCCTTCGGAAGATCGCCGCGAGCACCGAGCCCCTCCGGGCCTCGAACAACGCCACCGCGCACCTCTGGTTCTCCCAGCCCTCGAGAACGCCGGGCTCGGGATGGACCCGGTGGGAGCGGCTGTTCTCCACGCACCCGCCCGTGGATGAGCGGATCAAGGCCCTCGAGGAGATGTGATACGGCTGGCGCCGGTGTCCGGCTCTCTTCGGGCGAGAGGTTTGAAGTGACCCGCGGAGGGCAGTAGCATCGCGCCGCGTCGAGTCCCGCGACCGCTCCGAGGAGGAACCCCTACATGGCGTTGACCACGCGTGGGAAGACCCTGATCGGTGTAGCCGTGGTGGTGGTGCTGCTGGCCGCTGCGGCCCTGGGCTACTACCTGCTGACCGGAGGGGAGACGCCGTTCGGCATCGGGGGAGGGGTGGGTCGGCCCCAGACCTGTCCGCTCACCGGTCTCGAACGTCCCGGAGGACGGAGCATCCCCGAGCGCTCCGCGCTGGCGGTCAAGATCGAGAACATCAGCGTGTCCCGGCCCCAGATCGGCTTGGAGGCCGCGGACATCGTGTACGAGCAGCCGGTAGAGGGAGGGATCACTCGGTTCATCGTGATGTTCCAGTGCTCGGACGCGGAGCGGTTGGGCCCCGTGCGCAGTGTGCGCGAGTCTGACCCCCAAGTCCTGGTGCAGTTCGGGAGCCCACTGTTCGGGTACTCGGGTGGCGTCCCCGAGGTGAAGCAGGCGGTCCGGGCCGCCGGGCTGATCGACGTAGGCTTCGACGAGGCTCCGGACGCCTACACACTCGACCCGAATCGAGAAGCTCCCCACGACGTGTACACCACCACCCGAGCGCTGTACCGCGCCGGTCGGGGGGGACGCGACGTCCCCGAACCGATCTTCACCTACGACGAGGACGTGCCGGAAGGCGCGAGGCGGGGCCGGCGGGTGCACGCTGACTTCTCGCCCGAGTCCGACGTGTTCTGGCGGTACCAGCGCGGGCAGGGTCGCTACCTACGCTTCCACGGAAGCGAGCCGCACACGCTGGAGGACGGGACGCAGGTGTCCGCGACGAACGTGGTGGTTCAGGTTGTGCAGGTCAGGCTCACCGGGCGCCTCGATCCGGCAGGGAATCCTGTGCCGGAGCCGGTGATCATCGGCCGTGGACAGGCCTTCGTGTTCCGGAACGGAAGGGCCATCCGGGGTCAGTGGATCCGCCAGAGCAGGGACGACATCACCCGGTTCGAGGACCGGCAGGGCAACGAGATCCCTCTGGCTCCCGGGACGACGTGGGTCCAGCTGTTCCCTCGGGAGCGGTTCGAGGAGGACCGGTTCGAGTTCTCCTAGGCCTCTCCCCCTCACCGCCGAGCCCTATACTGACCTCGTGCCTGCTTGGCTGACCTCGTGGTGGACGTTCGGAGCCGCCGCTCTCGCGGGAGCGTTCGGGCTGTGGCGACTGTTCCGCTCGATGAAGCGCTGGCGCCCGAGTCAGGGGGCCGACGCCACCGCCGTGGACGCCGAGCTCCGCGTTCGGATGGCCTCACACCGTACCCTGGAGGGCGGGGCCTGAGCGTATCGGCGGAGAGACGGTTCTGACGCAGGAGACTCAGGAGAAGGACATGGAAGAGAAGGAGACCGGAACGTTCCGCGTCAAGGCCGGGTTGGCCGAGATGCTCAAGGGTGGCGTGATCATGGATGTCACCACGGCGGAGCAGGCGAAGATCGCCGAGGAAGCGGGAGCCTGCGCGGTGATGGCCCTCGAGCGCGTGCCGGCCGACATCCGGGCCGAGGGCGGCGTGGCCCGCATGGCCGACCCCGCCAGGGTCCAGGAGATCATGGACGCGGTCAGCATCCCGGTCATGGCCAAGTGCCGGATCGGCCACTTCGTGGAGGCGCAGATCCTCCAGGCGCTCGGTGTCGACTACATCGACGAGAGCGAGGTGCTCACCCCCGCGGACGAGCAGCATCACATCGACAAGTGGGAGTTCACCGTCCCGTTCGTGTGCGGGGCCCGGGACCTCGGTGAGGCCCTGCGGCGCATCGCCGAGGGCGCCGCCATGATCCGGACCAAGGGCGAAGCGGGCACCGGCAACGTGGTGGAGGCGGTGCGGCACGCCCGCGCCATCGCCGGGGCCATCGCCCGGCTGAAGGCGCTGCGCAAGGATGAGCACGTCTCTGCGGCGAAGGAGCTGGGCGCACCCCTCGAGCTGGTTCGCCGGGTCGCGGAGAACGGAGGGCTCCCGGTGGTCAATTTCGCCGCCGGCGGCATCGCCACTCCCGCGGACGCCGCGCTCATGATGCAGCTCGGAGTGGACGGGGTGTTCGTCGGCTCGGGGATCTTCAAGGCGGAGGATCCCGCCCCCCGGGCCCGGGCCATCGTGGAGGCCACCACGTACTTCAGCGATCCCGAGGTCCTGGCGAAGGTGTCCCGGGGGATCGGGGAGCCCATGCGGGGCCTGGATATCAAGGAGCTCGGTGAGGAGGGCCTCCTCCAGGTCCGGGGGTGGTGAGCGCCGAGCCCGGCGCGCCCACGGAGCCCGGCAGGGCCGGGTTCGTCATCTCTCAGCTCTATTACTACGTGGTCGCCGCGGTCAGCGTGGCCTTCGTGCTGGGTGGGGTGATCGGCGTCCTCTTCGGGATCCGGTCCTTGGTGCTCCCCAGCGAGTTCGAAGGGGCGCGAGACGCTTTCCGGACCATGCTGCACGGGCTCGCCTTCGCCCTCCCGGGTGCCGCTCTCCTCTGGTGGCATCTGCGGGAGGCAAGGCGCAAGGAGGGACCGGCCGCCCCACCGTCCTTCTGGGGCCGATCCCTGTACTTCCACCTGGTGGCCTTCGTGGCCCTGTGGTTCGCGGTTGGCGGAGTGATCACCGCGCTGCACGCGGCCGTCGACCTGGCGGTCCCGCGCTGCTCGGAGGTGGCCATCCCGGCGCAACCCGGCGTCGAGGAGCCGGAGTTTGTCGAGTGCTTTCCCGAGCCGTCCGAAGCTGGCCGTCGAGCCGTGGACGGAGCCATCTTCGTCCTGGCGGCCGGACCGGTGTGGTGGTGGCACCTTCGCCAGGGGCGGAGAGCGGCCGAGCCGGCCCCCGAAGCGTAAGGCGTGTGGAGTCTGACGCTACCGCTCTATGCGGACGTCCAGGATCGAGCCGTCGGCGGAAGAGATCCTGAGGGTGAAGTCTCCGGCCCGGGTGTCCGGGGGAGGGGGAAACACCACCACGTAGTCCGAGTCCTCCAGGCGGACCTGAGCCTCCCGGTCGGCGTAGGGGATCTCCCGCTGGTCCAGCTCGCGCTGAGCCGCCTCGACGGCCTCACGCTCCTCGATCACGGGTTCCATCTTCCGTCCTCGGGTCGACGTCTCAGTGGACGGCCCCCCGCCGGCGGTACGGGCCGTAGTAGTAGTACGTGGTCTGTCGCCGCCGTGTGGTCGTGAAGTCCTTCACGACGCCGGGATTGTCTGCCCCGGTGGCCCCGGACCTGTCGGTGCCGCTGGGTCCCACGGGGTACTGGTGGGTGTTCCGACGTTGCGCGGGAGGAAGCGGCGGGTGGATGTGGTATTCGCCGACGTGGTACAGCGGCGGGGCATCGCTCGGCCGCCCCGGGATGCTGATCTGGAGCCACGTCCCGGTCGCCCTGCCGGTGAGGGAGAAGGCACCCGTGTCGCTGTTCCACATGACCCACGCGAACCGCTCGCCATAGTCGCGGCGGCTCGCTCGCCAGTCCACGTTGATGGAGTCTCTCACCGTGTCGTCGTGCCGGATGCGCCAACGGGCCGGGAATCGCGGTGTCGCGGGGACGGGTGGCGCGGCAGCCGGCGGAGCCGCGGCCGGTGCCCCTCCTCCGCCGCCCTGGGCTCGGATCCCCGGATCGGCCTGGGAGGTCCGGTCGCGGGACCGGGTGGTTTCCTCTTCTTCCGCAGGAAGGGGGCTGAAGTCCCGGCTCGCACGATGGTCGAGGCCCCGGCCGCGGCCGAGAGCGCCGGCGACGGCCCGGTTGCCGGCGCTCCGTTGAAGCGCCAGGAGAGAGGTCGCCGAGTGCGGCCCGTCGGGTCGGCACGGCTCACCCGGCTCAGTCGCTCGCCGGCGAACCGCTCGCGCCCGAGTCGGGACGGCGAGCTCCGTTTCGCGGTGGCGGGCGATGAGCGGCTTCAATGCATTCTCCAGTCAGACCGAGCCGGGGCAGACGCTAGCACCGACGATGGAAGCGAACAAGGTCGGGTGGGTGCCCACCGCCCGGAAGACGGCCGCTTCCCAGCGCTATCATGGGGGTCCAGGGGCAGAGAAGGAACAGGGATCGAGATGAAGGCAGGTGTCCTCGCCCTCCAGGGCGACTTCCGAGAGCACGCGCGGATACTCGCGGACTGCGGTGTCACCGCGGTGCTGGTGCGCGCGCCGGACGATCTGGGCGGCGTCGACTCCCTGGTCATCCCGGGGGGCGAGAGCACCACGATCGGCAAGCTGGCCCGGGCCCATGGGCTGGTGGAGCCGATCCGCGATCGCGCCGGGAAGGGCATGCCCGTGTTCGGCACGTGTGCGGGCATGATCGCCATGGCCACGGAGGTTCCCGGGGGAGAGCCCTTGCTGTCGTTGATGGATCTCCGCGTCGTGCGGAACGCTTACGGCCGGCAGTTGGATTCCTTCGAGGCCGACGTGAAGGTGCGCGGGATCGAGGGGAAGCCCATGCGCGCCGTGTTCATCCGTGCTCCGATGGTCGAGTCGGTCGGCGACGGCGTCGACGTCCTCGCCGAGCACGACGGACGGCCGGTGGTCTGCGAGCAGGGGCACCTCCTGGTGGCCGCGTTCCACCCCGAGCTGGCCGCCGATCCGCGACTTCACCGCCGTTTCCTGGAGAAGGTGGGCTAGGCGTGTCCGGTCACTCGAAATGGAGCCAGATCAAGCGGAAGAAGGCTACCCTGGACCAGCGGCGGGGGAAGGTGTTCTCGAAGCTGCTCCGGGCCATCGAGGTGGCCGCGCGGGAAGGAGGCGGCAACCCCGACGGGAACCCCACGCTGGCGTCCGCGATCGAGCAAGCCCGGGCCGCGGACGTCCCCATGGACAACATCGACAAGGCCATCAGGCGAGGAACGGGGGAGATCGAAGGGGTCCGGTACGAAACCGCCGTGTACGAGGGCTACGCCCCCGGCGGAGTGGCCGTGATGGTCCAGGCGCTCACCGACAATCGCAACCGGACCGGACAGGAGGTTCGCCATGTGTTCACCCGGATGGGCGGGAACCTCGGCGACCCCGGCAGCGTGGGCTGGATGTTCGACCGGGCGGGCGTGATCTTGATCGATCGCGAGGCCGCCCCGGAGGAGGATCGCCTGCTCGAAGTGGCCCTGGAGGCCGGCGCCGAGGATGTCGCCCTCCAGGGCGACCAGTGGCAGGTGACGACGGATTCCGCGGTCTTCAATGAGGTCCGGGGCGCGCTCGAGGCGGCAGGCGTCCCCGTGGCTTCCGCCGAGGTCACCATGGTTCCTCAGACCACCCTGTCCCTCGAGGGGAACCAGGCCCGCAAGGTTCTGGCCCTCATCGAGGCTCTCGACGACCTGGACGACGTCCAGGCGGTCTTCTCCAACTTCGACATCCCCGAGGAGATCCTGGCCGAAGTGGGCTAGTTGACTGCTAACGAGACGTGTTGACGTGGGACGACTGGCGGAGACCGCAGGGCCTGAAGGAGGTGCTTCGCAGGTGGCTGAGAGGAAACCCGCACAGAAGGGCACGCAGAAGTCCGCCAAGAGCACCACCGCGAGCGGCAAGAAGTCCAAGGCATTCACGGACGAGGAACGAGCCGCGATGAAGGAGCGCGCCCAAGAGCTGAAGGCGGAAGCGCGCCGCCGCCCGCGCGCGGACAAGGCGGACGGGGAAAGCGCCGTGCTCGCGAAGATCGCCGAGATGTCGGAACCGGATCGCACCATGGGCGAGCGGCTCCATGCCATCATCAAAGCCAGCGCGCCAGCCCTCTCGCCGAAAACCTGGTACGGGATGCCCGCGTATGCCAAGGACGGCGAGGTCGTCTGCTTCTTCCAAAGCGCGCAGAAGTTCAAATCGAGGTACGCGACGCTCGGCTTCAGCGACGAGGCGAAGCTCGACAAAGGCGCCATGTGGCCGACTTCCTTCGCGCTGAAGGAGTTGACCACCGCCGAAGAGGCAAGGATCGGCGCGCTCGTGAAGAATGCGGTGAGCTGAGGACTGAGCTCGCGACTGGGCCCCGCCCAAGTCGGGATCGTCGGTCCGGACGAGGCACCCCACCGCTCGAAGCTGGTCCGATCGAGCCAGGCGACGCCGCCGGAGACCGCGAAGGCGGCCCCGCCAATAGATGGAGACACGATGAGCATGGCCACGAGGAGGGACACGCAGTCGCCTGCGCTGCACCTTGCCGACAGCCACGAGCTGATCCGCGTGGACGGCGCGCGCGAGAACAACCTCAAGGCCATCAGCGTCGAGCTCCCGAAGCGCCGGCTGACGGTGGTGACCGGCGTCTCCGGCTCGGGCAAGAGCTCGCTTGTGTTCGGCACGATCGCCGCGGAGTCGACCTACAGCGCCTTCGGGCAGGGCTTCATGCCGACGCTGGCGCGGCCGGAGGTCGACGGGACAGCCCGGCGTCGGGCCGAGAAC
>JBOGWB010000008.1:0-1726 GCA_050693035.1 Actinomycetota bacterium | reverse complement strand
TCGCCCGCCCCGGCCGGCGCCGCACGGGCACGAGCTAGCGCCGCCGCTTCCCCCACGATTGCGCCAGTCCGGACCCCGGAATAGAGTGGCCTTGTGAATTCATTCACAAGCGTGCCCGCGGGGGGATCGGGGGGCTAGCTCGCATGGACGAGAGGGCTGGGCGGGGTGCGACCGAGCGGATCCCCCCACCGGACGGGGGATAGGCGGATGGCGGAGGCCGACGCCCTGGTGGTCGGAGGAGGCCCGTCGGGGGCGGCCACCGCGTACCACCTGGCCCGTCACGGCGTCGACGTGCTTCTCGTGGACCGGGCCACCTTTCCTCGTGAGAAGGTCTGCGGCGACGGGCTGACGCCCCGCGGGGTGCGCGCCCTCCTGGCCATGGGCGTTGATCCCCTCCAGACCCCGGGCTTCACGGTGGTGGACGGACTGCGGGTTCACGGCCCGGGGGTGCACCTCGACCTGCCCTGGCCGGATCTATCGTCCTTCCCCCGCTACGGGGTGGTCAGCACGCGGCACGATCTCGACCACCTCCTGCTCCGGCGGGCCGCCGGGGCGGGCGCCAGGGTGTGGGAGGGGGCGGAGGCGCAGGCCCCCCTGCTCGACGGAGCCTGGGTCACCGGCGCCACGGTGAAGCGGAATGGAACCAGCGAGGACGTCCGGGCCCGGTTCGTGATCGCCTCCGACGGAGCGTCGTCCCGCTTTGCCTCCCGGGCCGGGGTGCGACGCGATCCTCGACGGCCGATCGGCATCGCCGCCCGCCGTTACTTCCGCAGTCCGAAAGGGGACACGAGTTTCCTCGAGTCATGGCTCGACCTGTGGGACGAGCACCGCCTGATGGCCGGCTACGGCTGGATCTTCCCCGTCGGCGGCGGGGTGGTGAACGTCGGCGCCGGCCTGCTGTCGAGCTACGTGCGGTTCCACGCGTGGAACGCCCGGCGGGTCTACGAGCTCTTCGTCGACCATGTCGGTGAGGAATGGGGTCTGAGCGAAGCCGAGGCGCTGGGGCCGGTCCTCTCCGGCCCCCTGCCGATGGGCATGAATCGGCGTCCGCTCTCTCTTCCGGGGATGCTCGTGGTCGGTGACGCCGGGGGGATCATCAACCCGTTCAACGGCGAGGGCATCGCCTACGGCATGGAATCGGGCCAACTCGCCGCGGAGCTCGTGCACGATGCCCTCGCCCGCGGCCGGCCGGCACTGGCGCACGTGTACCCGGCGGTCCTCCGGCAGCGGTACGGACGGTACTTCACCGCCGGCCGCGGCTTCGTCCGCGCCATGGGGAACCCGACCGTCATGCGCCTGGCCACGAGGCTGGGGCTTCCTCGAGAACGCTTCATGCGGTTCGCGCTTCGTCTCCTGGCCAACCTCACCGATGGGCGGCGGGGCGACGCCGGGGATCGTCTGATGGACATCCTGGTGCGGATGTCGCCGGAGGGGTGATGGAGTTGGCCCGGGCGTGGGTTTGCGCCGCCGGAACGGATGCCTCTACGCTCGGCTCGGGGGGAAGCGGATGTTGAACCAGTACCTCCCCATCGTCATCCTCGCCGGCCTCGCGGTTGCTTTCGCGGTGGCATCCCTCGCTGCCTCTGCCCTGCTCCGGCCGAGGCGTCCGACGACCGCCAAACTGTCGCCGTACGAGTGCGGCATCGTGCCCGAACGTATCCCGAGAGAGCGCTTCCCGGTGAAGTTCTACGTCGTCGCCATGCTGTTCATCATCTTCGACATCGAG
>JBOGWB010000007.1:0-29053 GCA_050693035.1 Actinomycetota bacterium | reverse complement strand
TCCGGGTGGGTCCCGGCCGGGGGTCGGCCGCGGGATCGGTGGTCTCGTACTGCCTGCGGATCACCGATCTCGACCCCCTCCGGTACGGGCTGATCTTCGAGCGGTTCCTGAACCCCGAGCGGAAGCTCATGCCGGACATCGACATGGACTTCGACGAGCGCCGCCGCGACGAGATCATCCGATACGTGGCCGACCGGTACGGCCACGACCACGTGGCCCAGATCATCACGTTCCAGACCATCAAGGGGAAGCAGGGGATCCGGGACGCCGCCCGGGTCCTCGGGTATCCCGCGTCGGTGGCCGACCGCATCGCCAAGATGTACCCACCCGCCCTGATGGGCCGGGACTACGCCATCGACAAGGCGCTCGAGCTGTCCCCGGAGCTCAACGAGGCCTACGACAAGGAACCGGAGACGACGCAGATCGTTGACACCGCCCGGGCCCTCGAGGGACTGCGGCGCGAGGACTCGGTCCACGCCGCCGGGGTGGTCATCGGGGACGCCCCGCTCGTCAGCTACCTGCCGCTCAAGCTGGCGAAGGATTCCCGCGACGACTCGAGGCGGATCGTCACCCAGTTCGACATGCACGGGGTGGAGAAGCTCGGCCTGCTCAAGATGGACTTCCTCGGCCTGCGGAACCTCTCGGTGATCGAGGACACCGTGCGCATCCTGCGAGAGCGCGGCGTCGGTGTTGACATCGACCACGTCCAGCTCGACGACGAGGCGGCCTACGCCATGATCTCCAGCGGGGACACCACCGGGGTGTTCCAGTTGGAGGGTGGGGGGATGCGCTCTCTCATCCGCCAGCTCCAACCGAACCGGTTCGAGGACCTCATGGCGCTGGTGTCCCTGTACCGCCCGGGCCCCCTCAACGCCGGGATGCACGTGGAGTACGCGGAGCGCAAGCACGGCCGCAAGCCGGTGACGTACCCGCACGCGGATCTGCAGCCCCTCCTGGAGCCGACCTACGGCGTGATCGTGTACCAGGAGCAGGTCATGGAGATCGCCGTGCGGATGGCGGGCTACTCCATGGGCGAGGCCGATGACCTCCGGCACGCGATGGGCAAGAAGATCCGGGAGAAGCTAGCGAAGCACCGGCCGAAGTTCATCGAGGGATGTCGGCAACGGGGGTACGAGGAGCGGCTGGCCAATGAGCTCTTCGACCTGCTCACCCCGTTCGCGGACTACGGCTTCAACGCCTCACACGCTTGCGGGTACGCGCTCGTGGCGTACCAGACCGCCTACCTGAAGGCTCACCACCCCGTCGAGTACATGGCCGCCCTCCTCACCAGCGTGAAGGACGACAAGGACAAGAAGCCCTTCTACCTGAACGCCTGCCGGCTCATGGGCATCCGGGTCCTCCCGCCCGACGTGAACGCGTCGGACACGGATTTCACGCCGTCGGACGGGGATATCCGGTACGGATTGTCCGCGGTGCGGAACGTGGGCGCGGGTGTGGTGGGCCAGGTCACGGAATCACGCAGGTCCAAGGGCCCCTTCACCTCGTTTGCCGACTTCTGCAGGAAGGTCGACCCCGGAGCGCTGCACAAGAAGGTGCTCGAGAGCCTCATCCTCTCGGGAGCCTTCGACTCCATGGGCTACGCGCGGCGCGCCCTCCTCGAGGGCTACGACAAGGTCGCCGGGCCCATCGTGGCGGAGCGGAGGGCCGAGGCGGCGGGGCAGTTCTCCTTGTTCGGCGGGGGACGCGCGGCCGGGCACGAGATCGACGAGTCCGTGCTGGAGGGCCCGGAGTTCGAGAAGCCCGACCTCCTCAGGTACGAGAAGGAGATGTTGGGGCAGTGGGTGACCGACCATCCGCTGCTGGCGGTCCGGAGCCGGCTCGAGGCGCAGACCGACATGGAGATGGTGGAGCTACCTTCGCTCGGCGACGGCGACATCGTCAGGGTGGGCGGGGTCATCACCAACCTGGCCCGCCGGTACACGAAGAAGGGTGAGCTCTACGTGGTGTTCCGAGTGGAGGACCTCGCCGGGGGGGTCCAGGTGGTGGGGTTCCCGAGCGTGTACGAGAAGGCCGAGCCGATCCTCCGGGCCGACGCCATCGTCCTGGTCAAGGGGAGGGTCGACCTCCGAGGGCGGGAGCTTCAGCTCGTCGCCTTGGAGCTCGGCGAGCTCGAGGCCACCGAGAGACCCACCCCGGAGGGCCGGGGCGAGCCGCTGCTGCTCGAGATGCCGGTCCGCCAGTGTGTGGGTGGCATGGTGGTTCGCCTGAAGGAGGTGCTGGCCTCCCATCCCGGCCGCCAGCCGGTCGTGTTGCGCCTTCTCTCGGACGGGAACCACTCGGACGGGGCGCCCGGGACCACTCTTCGGCTCGGCGATGGCTATCGGGTGGACGGGTCGGCGGGGCTGCTGGCCGAGCTGCGAACCCTCCTGGGCGCCGAAGCCGTCCGGACACTGAGCAGCGTCTAGCAGGGCGGCGCCGGCTCGTTGACGAGGGACATCGTCGCGTCCAGAATGGGCCGACCGCACGGGGGGAGGACCGTGGGACACACCCATCCAGAGGAGGGAACGACCTCGCGAACGTCTCCGCCGACCGGCGCCATCGTGGCCGGGGTCGGTGGACTCGTCGCCCTCCTCGGCGTCTTCCTGTCGTGGGCCAATCTGAGCTGGTCACTCGAGGGGGGGCAGTTCGCCGGTCAGCAGTTCCCCGCGGCCAATCAGAGCCAGGCGGCGAGCGGGCTTTCGCACTGGACGGGGATCCTGGCACTCGTGGCCGGGGTGGTCGCGGTGGCGGCCGCGATCGGCATCGCGGTCCTGCAGGACCAGCCCACGCGTCGCATGGCCGCCATGGCGGCGCTCGGCGGGGGAGCGGTGGCCGTCCTCATGGCCATCCTGGGCGTCCTCATGAGCGAGTCGATCGCCCTGAACAAGGTTCCCGGTGGAAAGGAGGCCCTCGACCTCGCCCAGGAGTTCGCGCAACAGCTCGGCGTGGAGGGCTTCGGGATCAGGACGGGACCGGCCCTCGGGGTGTTCGTCACCGCCGCCGGAGGAGTGCTCGCCGCCGTTGGTGGGTTCATGGCTCTCGGAGCGGTGGGCTCTGAGGGAGCGGGCCGGGCCGAGCAGCCGTCATCGGCGGGGACCGGCTTCGAAGCCCCCACGGGGCCACCCGCATCGCACACCACGGTATCGCCCCAGCCGCCGCCAACGCCTCCCGTGGAGCCGCCGAAACCCGGCGACTCCACGGCGTAGCCCACCGCGACACGGCCACGACGACAGGAGGTTCGCATGGGGACCGGAACCAGACCCGCCGGCGCAGCACGTGCCGGATTCGTGACCATGGCAGGGGGCATCCTCATGATCCTGGGGACGCTCCTCCCGTTCCTGAGCGTCTCCGCAGGCGCCTCCGGGCTCCCCACCCAGAGCGTCAGTGGCCTGGACACTCCGGACGGGAAGCTGTTCCTCGGGGTCGGGGTGGGGATCGCCGTGTTCGGTCTGGTCATCCTGCTCACAGGGGAGCGCTGCCCAAGGTCATGGGGGTCCTCGCCGTGCTTGCGGGCGGATTCATGCTGGTCGCCGGGATCATCGACCTCACCGGGCTCGGCGATGAGGGCCTCCAGGCACTCGCGGACGCGGTCGCCGAGGAGACGCCCGGCGTCACCGCCGAGCAGATCCTTCAGATCCTCCGCCAGGTCGGGGTCTCGGTCAGCGCGGGGATCGGGCTCTACGTGGCGCTGGTCGGAAGCCTGATCTCGGTGATCGGCGGCGTGTGGGCCATCGTCACGCGGACTTCCGTTCCGCCCCCCCCGGTTCCACTCCCGCCGGGCTCGGGGGCGTCATGGTCGGAGCCTGTGGTCGCTCCGCCGGCCGGCCAGCCCGCCCCGCCGCCTCCTCCCGCGGTGCCGGGGGCCGCGCCGCCACCTCCACCGCCGGACGAGCCTTCGGAGCAACCTCCTCGGGGCTGAGCCCGCTCAGCCGTCCGATCCGACGGCCGGGTACAGGCCGGGGCGCTCGCGGACCCACGCCCGGATGGCATTCCGCTCGAGCCTACCGCTGAGCGCCTGTACCGTGGACGTCCACGCCGCGGATCCCCGTCCGTCGGCGGACGGAAGCAGGGCGTTCACCACCGCGGGCGCGGCGCCCCCCGGCGTGCCCAGCAGGGCGCGGGCCAGGAAGGGACCGAGAGCGTGCACCGATCCCAGGCGAGCGGAGACGTCTCGTTCCCCGGCTCGATCGCCCACTCCGCGCCGCGCAGCCAGGGCGGCCCACGAGGGGCGAGCGTATCGAACCGTCGCCTCCGCCGGGAAGGGGTAGGTGAGAACGGCGGGAACATCGACCAGCGCGCCCCGGATCGCCTCGGCCAGCTCCTCCCGGGCGTCCTCGGGGGGCCGGAGGATCGCCTGGGTCCTGGACACGCCCGCCTTCACCGCCACCGTCCTGACCCCGGGGAGGAGGTCCTTCGCTTCCTCACCGGCTCGCTGGTCACCGGACAGAACCGCCACCGGAACGCCTCCGGCACCCAGGGCCAGGGCCCACAGGACGGCCTCGGGAACGGCCTTCCCGTCGAGGAGCACTGCCATCCCTCGCCAGAAGGTGTGGGACAGGAACCCACCGCTGTTCCCCGCCCCGGCGTGGGTGCCCACGAGGATGGCGGCGTTGGGGCGGCTCAGGGCATGCGCCCCCACCAGGGGCCGCCCGCCGCTCCACAGCCGCCGGATGGGCAGGTCGGGGAAGGCCGCCCGGGGGATGTTCCGCCCCAGATAGTGCCAATCGGCCAGCACGACATCGCGAGCCCCGGCCTCCAGCGCCGCCTGAACGGCGGCCCGGACCTCGGCCACCAGCAAGCGGATCCCCTGCCGATATTCCGCTGCCCAGGACGGGAAGCACTGCTCGTACCGGTCGATGCCGGAGATGCCCTCCATGTCCGCGCACACCGCGACGCGCATGCGGGATGGGTATCACACCGCCGGCGGCGGTGGAAGGCGCCGGACGGGAAAGCCTCGGGAGCGAGGTGCCGGGGGAGGGATTCGAACCCTCACGGGCCGAAGCCCAATGCCTTTTGAGGGCATCGCGTAAGCCAGTTCCGCCACCCCGGCTCGCATCGAGTCTACCGGACCGGGATGCTCGGGCCTCGGGCTGGCGTTTCCCCCGGTGGACGGCCCCGGCAGGGGCCGGTGGCGCTCCTTGCAACTTTGTGATACATGAAGCCCGCCCGGAGGCAGGTCCGGAGGGAAAGGAGGGGAGGCCCCTGAGCAACAGGCCCCTTCTGGCTTGGCAGGTTGTAGAGAGGGGACGACCCGGAAGGGAGGGTGAATGAAGAATCGTAGTTTTCTCGCACGTCTGGCCATCGTCGGCGTGCTGATGCTGGTCGCCGCGGCGTGTAGGCAGGCGGCCGACGACACCGGCGCCCAGGTCGACGACCCGCGCGGGGTGATCGAGATCGGACCGGACGACCCGGTGAAGATCGCCACGGCTCAGGCGATCAGCGGGGACGTCGCGAGCCTGGGGACCGACCAGGTCCGAGCGATCGAGATCGCCATCGCGGATAAGGGCCAGATCCTCGGACACGACATCGAGCTCCAAGTGGAGGACGAGCAGTGCGCCGCCGAGGGCGGCACCGCGGCCGGCCAGAAGCTCGCTGCCGACCCACAGGTCGTCGCGGTGATCGGAACGAGTTGTTCCGGCGCTGGCGTCCCCATGGCTCCGATCCTTGACGACGCGGGGATCGTGATGATCTCCGGCTCCAACACCTCGCCGTTCCTGACCCAGAACCCGTTCGGGACGGAGGGGGATGACCACGCGCCCAACTACTTCCGCACCGCGCACAACGACCTCATCCAGGGGGCGGCGGCGGCGGCCTTCGCATTCACCGAGTGCGGGGTGACGAGTGCCGCGAGCATCCACGACGGTGACCCTTACACGTCGGGTCTTGCGGGGGCGTTCGACAACTCCTTCCAGGAGATGGGCGGCGAGCTGGTCCTCCAGACGGCCGTCAGCCCGGACGACACCGACATGCGGCCGGTCCTCACGGAGGTGGCCGCGGCCGGTGCGGAGATCGTGTTCTTCCCCATCTTCCAGCCGGCGGCCGACTTCATCGCGCGGCAGGCTCGGGAGATCGAGGGCCTCGAGAACACGGTCCTCATGGCCGCGGACGGAGTGCTGTCCGACACTTACGTGGTCATCCCGGAGACCAAGCAGTCTCCGGGCTGCCCTGGCATCGACGGTGCGTCCGAGGGGATGTACCACTCAGGGCCGGCCACGCCGACGGGTGGCGAGTACGCGGAGTTCGTGGCGAAGTACGAGGCGGCGAACGGCGAGAAGCCGATCCAGGCCTTCCACGCCCACTCGTACGACGCGGCGAACGTCCTCTTCGCAGCCATCGAGGAGGTGGCGGTCCAGCAGGACGACGGTTCCCTGCTGATCGGGAAGCAGGCCCTGATCGACGAAATCGCCGGGACGTCCGGGTTCCAGGGGCTGACCGGCACGATCGAGTGTGACGAGTTCGGGGACTGCGCCGACCCGAAGATCGACATCGTCCAAAACACGACGGACACGGAGGACATCACCGCCGTCAAGGAGAACATCCTCGCCACCTTCACGCGCGAAGATACGGGAGTGTAGGCACGGCGAGTTAGAGGAGGAAGCACGGCGAAGCGGGGTACCCGGCCAACCAGCCGGGTACCCTCTCGCACTGTGCACCGGCCGGAGGGGGGCATGGCGGAGGCGGCACGACCTCAGAAGGCGCGAACTGTACAGCTCCCCATCCTGGACAGTTTCTTGTGGCTGGTCCGGATCGCGGCCATCCTGGCCGTGTTGTGGGGGTCGTGGGTCAGCATCTCCAGCGGCCGACTGACAGGCCAGCAGTGGCGGAACCTGATCGTGTTCGGGATCTCCCAGGGATCGGTGTACGCCCTGATCGCCCTGGGCTACACGATGGTGTACGGCGTCCTCCGATTCATCAACTTCGCTCACGGCGAGGTGTTCATGCTGGGCGGGATGACCGCCTTCTTCGTAACCGACGGGCTCTCTCGGACGGGGCTCTGGCTGTCCCAGCCATGGCTCTCGCTCGTGATCGCCCTGGTGGCGGCGATGATCGTGTCCACGTTGGTCGCCGTGGGTCTGGAGCGCGTGGCCTACCGGCGCCTTCGCGGTAGACCGCGACTGATCCCGTTCATCACCGCGATCGGGGCGTCCTTCTTCCTGCAGTACGCCACGGCTAGCCTGTTCGGGATCAGCTTCAAGAGCCTCCCGAACACCGAGGCGCTCGCGGGCTCGGTCCGATTCGCCGGCATCCAGGTGGTGAGGCCTCAGCTGGTGGTGATCATCACCGCCATCGTCATGATGATCGGGCTGTACGTCTTGGTGGAGAGGACCAGGGCCGGCCGGGCCATGCGGGCCGTGGCCGAGGACGGGGAGACAGCCGCGCTCATGGGCGTCAACGTGGACCGGACGATCTCCATGGTCTTCGCGGTCGGCGGCGCCATGGCCGGAGCGGCGGGCATGCTGTTCGCCATCGTCTTCGGCCAGATCTTCTTCTTCAGTGGATTCATCCCTGGCATCAAGGCGTTCACGGCCGCCGTCCTGGGGGGCATCGGGAACATCCCCGGCGCCATGGTCGGGGGCCTCACTCTGGGGCTGGTGGAGTCCCTGGGCCCCAGCCTGGTCCTCACCGGGCTCGGGGTCCGGGCCGCGCACCAGCTAAAGGACATGTTCGCCTTCCTGGTGCTGGTCATGGTGCTCATCTTCCGTCCCACGGGCATCCTGGGAGAGCGCCTGGCCGAGGAGCGAGCGTAGATGGCCAAGGTCTCCGGGAAGCAGACCGAGGAAGAGATCTCACCGAGGGCCCAGCTCCTCCCGGCCCGCCAGATCGACCTGCGGCGGGCGCTGAAGATCGGACTGTCCTCTGCAGCGGCCGCCGTATTTGTCACGGCGGCCGGCATCGTCGCCAAACGGCCGTTCCCGGATATTCACGTGGTCGATGGAGTGGTCCTCGGATACCTCATCCTGTTCGTCATTCCGGTCGTGCTGGGGTACGCGGCGGCCAAGCCCCCACCGAAGCTCGAAGGTTACGAGACCGCACGGCCGGGGCTTCGGAACCTCGAGGCGGGATTGATCGCGGGCGTCCTGACGGGCCTCGCTCTGGCGCTGTTCCTGCTCGTCGCGGGGAGCATCAACCTCCGGCCCGTGTTCTCCAACGTCAGCCCGGTGCTCATCGAGAAGCTGTCGTTCGGCCAGCCTCTCGGAGCCGCGTCGTTGATCCTGCTGGTCTCGGGGACGGCGCTTGGAGTACTCGGGGGGGCACTCCATCTCATACCCCCGCGCTGGCGACGGGCGTTGTTCGTGGGCCTGCTGGGGGTATTCGCCGTCGGCCTGCTCGAGGACTTCTTCGACGAGGTACTCGGCAATACGGGGGCCGGCTATGTGTCCGACTTCCTGTACCAACGCGGGGGTGGCCTCTCCGTTGTGGGAGCGCTCGTCCTCTTCGCGCTCTTCGCCGCCCTGAGCTGGTCGGCCGGTCGCCAAGGAGCGCCTCTGAAATCCCTCCTCGACCGGGTCCCCGAGGACCGCCGCAAGGTGGCTCGGATGGGCCTCTGGGCGTTCGTCCTGATCCTCGTCCTACTGGTACCGATGGTGCTCGGCCGGTTCTATACCCACACGGCCAACGTGGCGGGGATCTTCCTGCTGATGGCGCTGGGCCTGAACATCGTGGTCGGCTTGGCGGGGCTCCTCGATCTCGGGTACGTGGCGTTCTTCGCGGTCGGTTCGTACACCACCGCGGTGCTCACCTCTCCCGGCTCTCCCGCGTTCGCCCCCGAGCTCACCTTCTGGGCCGCGCTGCCGGCGGTCGTTCTCGCGGCTGCCCTGGCCGGGATCATCGTGGGCACCCCCGTCTTGCGGATGCGCGGCGACTACCTCGCCATCGTGACCCTGGGGTTCGGAGAGATCACCCGGCTGGTCGTTCTCTCCGACTGGGCCGCCCCGGTGTTCGGGGCCGCCCGGGGGGTCCGCCAGATCCCCAACATCACCGTGCCCGTTCTGAACATCGAGGTCGTCGACCCCCAGCAGCTCTACTACGTGATCCTGCTGTTCCTGGTGTTCGTGGTCTACGTCTCGTACGCGCTCCAGGACTCCCGGATGGGCCGGGCATGGATGGCCATCCGCGAGGACGAGACCGTCGCCGAAGCCATGGGGGTCAACGTGGTCGCCGCCAAGCTCTGGGCGTTCATCATCGGGGCCGTCCTTGCCGGGTTCGGAGGCGCCCTGTTCGCCACGCAGATCGGGTCGGTGTTCCCCCACACGTTCTCCGTCATCGTCTCGATCACCGTCCTCGTGGTGATCATCACCGGCGGCATCGCGAGCGTGCCCGGGGTCATCCTCGGGTCACTCGTGTTGGTGGGGCTCCCGGAGATCCTCCGGCAGTTCGAGGAGTACCGGTACCTCATCTACGGCGCCCTCCTCATCTTCATGATGCTGAACAGGCCCGAGGGATTCATCCCCAGCAGACGCCGGATGGAGGAGCTGCACGAGGAGGAAGTTGGCCAGGACGCCTGGCTCCGGCCCCAGCAGGAACGCCAGATCGAGGCCGGCTGACGATGGCGCTCCTCGAGATCAAGGGTCTGGCGAGGTCCTTCGGCGGAGTCAAAGCCATCGACGAGCTCGACATGCACGTGGAGTCCGGTGAGATCGTCAGCGTGATCGGCCCCAACGGAGCGGGCAAGACGACTCTCTTCAACCTCATCACCGGGCTGCTCACCACCGACGGCGGCGAGATCCTCCTGGAGGAACGGAACATCGTGGGCTTGCGCCCCAGCCAGATCCTGGAGCTGGGTATCGCCAGGACCTTCCAGAACGTCCGATTGTTCCCGGAGATGACCGTCCGCGAGAACGTCATGGTGGCCCAGCACTGCCGGACCACGGCCGGCGTCATCCCGGCCATCCTCCGGCTCAACCGGAGCGAGGAGGAGCAGATCCGCAAGAAGGCCGAGGAAACCCTGGCCTTCTTCGGGCAGCGGCTGGTGGGGTACCGGTTCGACCAGACGGCGAACTCGCTCTCCTACGCGAACCGTCGGCGGTTGGAGATCGCCCGGGCCATGGCGTCGGACCCGCGGATCGTCCTCCTGGACGAGCCTACGGCAGGGATGAACCCCCGGGAGACTCAGGAGATGACCGAGCTGATCGCCCGTCTTCGAGACGAACGCAAGTACACGATCATCGTCATCGAGCACGACATGCGGGTGGTCAAGGGAGTCTCGGATCGGGTGGTGGCCCTGGACTACGGGAAGAAGATCGCCGAGGGATCCTACGACGAGGTGGCCCACAACGACCGAGTGATCGAGGCGTACCTGGGGAGAAAGGCGGTGGCGGAGGCATGACGTCGGGCGACGGGGACCAGCGCAAGCCCATCCTCCGGCTGAAGGACGTCAGCACGCACTACGGGCCCATCCAGGTGCTCCGGGGCGTCAGCATCGACATCTACGAGGGTGAGATCGTCTGCCTCCTCGGAGGGAACGCCAGCGGGAAGACCACCACCCTGAAGACCGTCCTGGGCTACGTGATCCCCACGGAGGGGGACGTACTCCTCAACGGAGAGCGGCTCAACGGCATCCCGACCCAAGGACTCGTGGCCAAGGGGATCTCGATGGTTCCCGAGAACCGTCGATTGTTCAAGCGGATGACGGTGCGGGAGAACCTCGACATGGGCACGTACCTGAGGAAAGACCGCGGTGAGATCCAGGAAGACCTGGACCGGGTGTTCGGGTTGTTCCCGAGATTGAAGGAGCGACTCACACAACGGGCCGGAACGCTCTCCGGTGGAGAGCAGCAGATGGTCGCCATGGCCCGGGCGCTCATGGCCCGCCCGACCGTTCTGCTGATGGATGAACCGTCGATGGGCCTCGCCCCCGTGCTCGTGGAACAGAACTTCGAGATCATCAAGCAGATCAACGAGCAGGGGACCACCATCTTCGTGGTCGAGCAGAACGCCAACATGGCGCTGTCGATCGCCCACCGGGGCTACGTCCTGCAGACGGGCCAGATAGTGCTGTCCGACAGCGCCCAGGGTCTCCTCAACAACCCGCAGATGCGGGAGGCCTATCTCGGCGAGCTCTGATCCTGCGGTGGATGGAGAAAAGAGGCGGGCTCGATCGTGAAGGACACCGATGTCGACGTCGTCGTGGTGGGTGCGGGAGTGATGGGCTCGGCGGCGGCTCGAGCACTGGCCCACGCCGGGCGCGAGGTGGTCATCTTGGAGCGGTTCCGGATCGGACACAGCCATGGTTCGAGCCACGGCCGCGCCAGAGTGTTCCGGTTCTCCTACGACGACCCGCGGTTCGTGCGGATGGCTCAAGAATCCCTTCCGCTGTGGCGCCAGCTCGAAGCGGAGGTGGGCCAGGACATCCTGACCACAACGGGCGGCCTGGACGTGGGGAAGGGCACGGAGGAACGGATCTCCGCGCTGGAAGCGTGCGGAGCGGCGTTCGAGCTCCTGACCGGCGAGGAATGCCGGCAGCGCTTCCCGCTCGTGGCCGTCCCAGACGGCGAGCCGGTGTTGTTCCAGGGCGACGCCGGCGTGGTGGCCGCGGACCGGGCGTGGCATGCGTTCGCCCGCTCGGCGGTCCAGGCCGGGGGAGAGCTCCGAGAGGACACGCCGGTCGATCGTCTGATCGTGGAGGACGGTCACGTCGAGGTGCGCGCGGGCGAGGACCGGTGGCGGGCGCGGGTGGCCGTGGTCACAGCGGGAGCGTGGACCAGGCGCCTGCTCTGGGGGATGGACCAGGACATCCCGACCACGCCCACCCGGGAGACGGTGGCCTTCTTCGCGATGCCCCAGGCCACGGTCCCCCCGGTTGTGGTGGAGTGGACCACACCCCCCCTCTACTCCCTGTTCTCGTTCGAACAGGGCCTCAAGGCCGCCGAGCACCACGCGGGCCCGGTGACCGACCCGGATCAGGAGGGGGAGGTCGGTGAGGAATCGCTGGCCCGGCTGGCGGGGTGGGTTCGCGAGCGATTTCCCCAGGCCGAAAGCGGTCCCCACCATGCGGAGACCTGCATCTACACGAACACGCCCGACGAGAGCTTCATCCTGGAGCGGAGGGGCCGGGTGGTGATCGGCTCGCCGTGCAGCGGCCACGGGTTCAAGTTCGCGCCTTGGGTGGGACGGCGGCTGGCGGAGCTCGCCCAGGAGGAGTACGACCGGGGGATCCGGTTGAGTTCCTCGCCCCGGGCCAACTAGCATTGTCGCGGACCTCACGCGCTCGTGGGGCCCGCAAGGAAGGAGGGGGGATACGTGCGCAGACGCAGGTTGTGGTCTCGACTGGCGATCGTCACGACGCTTCTGCTGGTCGCCGCGGCGTGCCGACAGGACGCTCCCACCAACGGAACGTCGCCGGGCGGCCCCACGTTCCGGACGTTGCAGGAGGGAACGCTTCAGGTGGGGTCGTGTCTCGACTACAAGCCCTTCGAATTCGTGGAGGGCGGTGACGAGAAGGGCTTCGACGTCGACCTCGCCGAGGCCATCGCCCAGGAGCTCGGCCTTCAGGTGGAATGGGTACGAGCCGACTTCGACACCATCTTCACCGCGGTGGCGGCCGACCGGTTCGACATGGTTGCGGCGGCCTCGACGATCACCGAGGAACGGGAACAGGTCGTGGACTTCTCGGACCCGTACTACAGCGCGCGCCAGTCGCTGGCCGTGAATACGGAGGAGACGCCGGACGTGGCCACGACCGACGACATCGGCGACGGCCACACGATCGGAGCGCAGAAGGGGACCACCGGGCGCGACTGGGCCAAGGAGAACCTGGAGCCCCAGGGCGCCACGATCAGGACGTACACGTCGGTCACGGACGCCTTCCGCGACCTCGAGGCGGGGAGGATCACCGGGATCGTCAACGACGAGCCCTCGTCGCAGGAGATCGTGAAGGACCTGACGGGCGTCGAGGTCGTCGAGGCCATCGACACGGGTGAGCACTACGGCTTCGCCTTCTCCCCGGGCAACGCCGAGCTGCGCGACGCGGCGAACGAGGCGCTGGCGACGCTGATCGAGGACGGCACGTACGCGCAGATCTTCGGGCAGTACTTCCCCGGCGTGGAGGTTCCGCCCGAGTTCCAGCCGGCAGCGTAGCGGTTCGGGACGGGTGGCGTGCGGGCCCGCGTCGGGCTCCCCGACGCGGGCCCTTCGCTCCCCCGAGAATGGAGCCATGGAGGTCGCTGAGAGACCGGGGCAGCGGTTCGCCGCCTGGGCGCGGAAGGGGGTGGAAGTGCCGTCCGCGGCGGGCACGCTCGCCGCGGGCGCCCTTGCCCTGTCGCTCGTCATCCTGGGGCCTCTCGTTGTCATCGCCTCATACGGGTTCGTGCCGTACGAGCGGATCGTCGAGGGCATCTTCTCTTCTGCCACCCTCTCCGTGGTCGTGACAGGGATCGCGGCCGGGGCCGCCGCTGCCGCCCTCGGCTTCTCGATCTTCAAGCGGATGCCGACCAAGCGGGCCCGGGAGCAGGCCATCGCGGGGGCCGTCTTGGGGCTCCAGGCCATGATCCTCGGCGGCGTGTTCCTCCTGTTCCGAACGGCCGGGGACCCGGAGCGGTTCGCCTTCCACTTCCTCAACTTCCAGGTGCTCGAGGGGTACGGGGGCGCCTTCGTCAATGGCGCCAAGAACACCATCTTCCTCGCCTTCGTCGGGGAAGCCGGGGGAGTGGTGCTCGGACTCGTCCTGGCCATCCTCGTTCTGTCCAAACGGAGGGTGGTACGTGCCCCCGCCAGGACGTACATCAACTTCTTCCGGGGGACCCCCCTCCTCTGGCAGCTCTCGGTGTTCTACTTCGGCCTGGCGCTGGGGTTCCGGCTCCCCCTGTCGGCGTTCCAAACGGCGATCCTGGTGTTCGCCCTGAACACGGGGGCCTACGCGGCGGAGGTGTTCCGGGCGGGGATCCAATCGATCGAACGAGGCCAGATGGAGGCCGCCCGCTCGCTGGGGATGACCTACTCCCAGTCGATGCGGTTCGCCATCGTCCCCCAGGCCGTGCGGCGGGTGATCCCCCCGCTCATGAACGAGTTCGTCATCCTCATCAAGGACACCTCGCTGATCATCGTGCTGGGGCTGGCGGAGTCGGAGTTCGATCTGTTGACGTTGGCCCGCACGGGCTACGCGGAGACCTTCAACGCCACCTTCTTCGTGGCTGCCGCCGTCGGGTACCTGGCCGTCACGCTGCCGCTCATCCGTCTGGTCAACATGGTGGAGCGGCGCCTGCGCAGCGGGCTGGTGAGCGTGGTGTGAGTCCAGAGCCCATCGTCCGTCTGGAGGGGATCCACAAGTGGTTCGGGACCCTGCATGTCCTTCGGGGCATCGACCTCGAGGTCCTGCACAAAGAGGTGCTGGTGGTGATCGGACCCTCCGGTTCGGGGAAGTCGACGCTGCTGCGAACCGTCAACATGCTCGAGGAGCCCACCGAGGGGAAAGTGTGGTTCGAGGACAACGAGCTCACCGATGTGCGAACCAACCTCGACGAGGCGCGGACGCACATCGGCATGGTCTTCCAGTCCTTCAACCTGTTCCCCCACATGACCGCCCTTCGCAACATCACCGTGGCCTTGGAGAGGGTCCTGAAACTCTCGGACGACGAGGCCGAGGAGCGGGCACGCCGAGAGCTCCGGCACGTCGGCCTGGAGCACAAGGTGGGCGAGCATCCCTCCAGGCTGTCGGGTGGGCAGCAGCAGCGGGTGGCCATCGCTCGGGCCCTGGCGATGAAGCCCCAGGTGATGCTGTTCGACGAGGTGACCTCGGCCCTCGATCCCGAGCTCATCCAGGAGGTCCTCGACGTCATGAAGACGCTCGCCGAGGAGGGTATGACCATGGTGGTGGTGACCCACGAGATGAGCTTCGCCCGGGAAGTGGGCACCCGGCTGCTCTTCATCGACGAGGGGAAGGTCCTGGAGGAAGGGAAGCCCAGAGCCGTCTTCGAGGACCCCAAGGAAGACCGAACCAGGCAGTTCCTCGCCCGCATCCTGTGATGCGTGCCCTCGCGGGCGAGGTGCTCCTGGTGGCACTCCTGGCCGCCGGGTGTGCTCGGGGAAGCGGGTCTCCGTCCTCACCGAGTCTCCTCCAGGACCCAAACCGTCCCTACGTGGTGACGGCGGTCGACAACCACTTTCACGACGCTCACCCCTCGGAACCACTGGCGCTCGATCGGGCGCTCGAGTTCAAGAACGAGGGGCGGAACCTCCACAACGTGACGATCGCCGGTACCACGCTCACGCGCGACTTCGAACCGGGTGAACGTATCTCGATCCCGTCGCTCGGGTCGCTGGTGGACGGGCCGGGGCGGTACCGGCTGATCTGCAAGTACCACGCCGACCTCGGGATGACCGGCGATATCGTGGTCGTGGAGTAGGTCCGAGAATTGAAGACGGACCCGAGGGGCCTTTGGAGCCGCTCACGCCTTCCCCAAACGCGAGCGTTATCTACTCGGCCTCTCGGGTCCGTCAAAGGTTGGTCCCGAGCAACTTTCGCGACCGTCGAGGGCAGATGGTCCGGGCTGGGTCCGGGAGCCGAGGCTCTCGATCCTCGCTCGGAGCCTTCAGGCTCCTCGCCGGTCCCTACGGCCGCTCGGGACCGGAGCGAACGTTAGCAAGGGCCTCTTCGGGCTGTCAACAACGCGAGAAACGTTGTGGGGCAACGGTTTCGACGCAACGGCGCAGGTAGGACCCGGGTCACGCTCCCTCGAAAAAAGCAACCGTCCCTCGGAAAAGTGTGACAAAGCTTCACCCGAATGACCGGAGGAGGCCGAAGGCCGCCGGGGCAAGCACCAACGCGGGCAACAGGTTGGCCACCCGAACCTCGCGCACCTCCAAGAGCCGGAGCCCGATCCCCAGGATCATCACCCCGCCGACCGCTGTCATCGAAGCGACGAGCACATCCCCTTCCGGACCCGTGAATGCTCCCGCCACCGTCGCAGCCGCCAGGGTCAACCCCCCCTGGTAGATGAGGATCGTCAGCGCCGAGAAGCCGACTCCCCAGCCGAGGGCCGAGGCGAACGCCAGGGCGGCGAACCCGTCCAGAAGGGCCTTGATCGCCAGGAGGCGGTAGTCGCCCCGGAGCCCGTCCTGGATCGAGCCCAGGATGGTCAGCGGGCCAACACAGAACACGAGCGAGGTGACGACGAACCCCTCGGTGAACCGAGACTGGCCCCGGCCGAATCGCTGGCGGAGCGTCTCCCCGAACCGGCTCAACCCGCGCTCGATGCCGATCATCTCCCCGAGGACCCCGCCCACCAGGACGCTGCCCATCACCAGGAGGACGCTGGCTCGCGGGGCCGCCTCCGTGAGCGGGGGACGGAACACCTGGAGCCCCGCATCCGCCCCGACGAGGAGGGTCACCAGCCCCAGCGAGTGCATCACGGTCTCCCGGATGCGATCCGGGAGCCGGGCGCCGAGCACGGTTCCCAGGGCCGTGCCGACCAGCACGGTGGCCACGTTGATCAGGGTCCCGACGGGAAGCGGCACGGCGGGGAGTGTACCGGCTCGCCGGCGCGTCCCCGCGAGGGGGACCCGCCGCGTCCGATCAGGTCCGGCTTCGCTCCTCGGACGGCTCCGCGGGGAGAGCGGTTCGGGGAGGCGCGGACACCGGCCGGAAGAACAGGGTCGCTGTCGTCACCAGGTAGACGAGCCACGCCCCGAACTCGAGCCACGTCGGCTGGCCCCTGAGCCCCACCACGATCCGGTTGATCGCCCCGGTGATAGCGCCGATGACGCCGGCGGGGCCGAGCAAGCCGGTCGGCTCGAGGAACCGGAACGCTCCCACCTCGTAGAGCTCGTGGATGCCGTACACGAGCAGGCTCGCTGCCACGATGAGGATAAGCACCCCGGTGACCCGGAAGAACGTCCGGAGGTTCAGCCTGATGCCCCCGCGGTAGATCAGCACGCCCAGGGCCAATGCGACCACGAGTCCCAGGACGGCCCCGAGGAACTTGAGCGCACCGGAACCCTCACCTGCCTGGAACGCGCCGAACAGGAACAGCACGGTCTCCAGGCCCTCTCGGACCACCACGAAGAAGCTCAGGGCCACCAGGCCCAGGCCCGACCCGGACGCCAAGGCCACGTCCACCTTGCCCTGGAGCTCCCCCTTGATGTTGATGGCGTTGCGGCGCATCCAGAAGATCATCCAGCTGAGGACCACCACAGCCAGGAGCGTGGCCACCCCCTCGAAGATCTCCCCGGCGGTGTGGGGAAGCCCTCCGGCGACCGCGAAGATGATCGCGCCGGTGAGCAGGCTCAGGGCCGCGGCGACGCCGACTCCCGTCCACACCAGGGAGAACCGATCGGATCGGCCGACGGCCCTCAGGTAGGCCAGGATGATGGCCACGATCAACGCGGCCTCCATCCCCTCGCGGAGCGTGATCAGGAACGCGGCGCCCATCCGAACCTCCCGATATTAGGTATGCCTTAGGGAATCTCTGAGACTGCCCGAAATACTATCCCTGGCATCGGATTCGGTCAAACCTCTCGGTCCGACGGGTCGCGTGTCAGCGTTTGCGGACCCACAGGTTGTCGGTGAGGTGCGATCCCAGCCCCACGGTCTCGCCGCGGATGGACAGCGTCATGGTCCCGTCGGGGGCCACGCCGACCACGTCGATCTCCGCCCCGGGAACGAGCCCGCTCTGCTCGAAGTACCGCATGATCGACAGGTCCAGCTCGAGGTCTTCGGTGAGGCGTTCCAGTCGCACTCCGTCCCCTGGGGTCATCTCCTTGAGCGGGCGCAGCCCTCGCTGGTCCGGCGCGTTCCGAGACCCCGGGATGGGGTTCCCGTGGACGCACGTCCCCGGATCGTCGAGGAGGTCCACCATCCGTTCCTCGACCGCGTCCGAGATGGCCCGGCCCCACCGGGTGGCCTCCTCGTGTGCCAGGTGCCAGGGGAGGCGGACCACCTCCACGAGGAATCGCTCTGCGAGGCGATGGCGTCGCACCAGGGTTCGGGCGGCGGCCTCGCCCTCGCCGGTGAACCGGAGCCGGCGGTCGTCCCCCGCCACCACCATCCCCCGTTGGGTGAGCCTCTTGGCGGCCTCCGAGACCGAGGCGGCCGATACTCCGAGCCACTCGGCGAGCCGGGCCTGCTGGGTGGGGATCCCCTCCTCGTCCATCTCGTACAGGGCCTCGAGATATTCCCCCAGGGGAAGATCGTGGGCGGTCACGGCCATGGCGTGAGTCTACAATCGGGGGGTCCAGGGGCAGCAGCCCCGCCACCATGCCGAGCACCAGGGCGCCTGAGCGCAAGCGGATCTTCCTCCTCGACGGGCACAGCCTGTCCTTTCGAGCGTTCTTCGCCCTGCCCACCACGCTCGCCACCACCACCGGCCAGGTGACCAACGCCGTGTACGGGTTCACCTCCATGCTCATCAAGCTCCTGGCCGAGGAGCGCCCGGACCTCATCGCCGTGGCCTTCGACAAGGGGCGCCCCACCGTGCGGCTGGAGAAGTACGCGGACTACAAGGCACAGCGGACCGAGGCCCCGGACGAGTTCCGGCAGCAGCTCCCCCTGATCCGCGAAGTGCTGGAGACCCTGCGGGTCCCCATCGTCGAGATCGAGGGGCACGAGGCCGACGACGCCATCGCCACGCTGGCCGTCCGGGCCGCGGACCGAGGGATGGAGGCGGTGGTGGTCACCGCCGACAGGGACTTCTTCCAGCTGATCGGGGATGGGATCCGAGTGATGTTCAACCGCAAGGGGATCTCGGACATCGTCATGTACGACCGGGAGGCCGTGGAGAGGCGGTTCGGTCTTCCTCCCGAGAAGTACCTGGACTACGTGGCCCTGAAGGGAGACCCCTCCGACAACATCCCGGGCGTCCCCGGCGTGGGGGAAAAGACGGCGTCCCGCCTCGTCCAGCAGTACGGAAGCGTCGAGGAGGTCGTTACGCATGCTGAGGAGCTCCCTCCCAGGGTGCGGGCGGGGATCCAGGCTGCCGCGGACCAGCTGGCAGTCAACAAGGATCTGGCTCGCCTGGAGACCGACCTCGAGCTGCCACTCGACCTCGACGCCTGCCTCATGGGGGAGTGGGACCCCGACGCGGTGCGGCGGCTGTTCAACTCACTCGAATTCCGGAGCCTCTTGGAGCGGCTGGAGGAGATCGGGGTGACCAAGGCGCAGTTCGAGGCGACGGAGTTGGAGCTCGAGCTCGCCGGGGACCGCGACCTCGAAGCGTTGCTCTCCGGCGTCGCCCCCCGGGGAACCGCCCTCGTGTGCGAGGGAAGCCGGGCCGTGGGGCTTGCGGTATCGCCCGGCGGGGGACAGGCCGCGTACCTGCCGCTCGACGGGGCGCTCCCCGACGCCGCGCGAGCGTGGCTGGCGGACCCGAAGCGGCCGAAGTGGGTCCACGACGCCAAGGAGCTCCGGGCCTCCGCGCTTCGCCTGGAGGTCGACGTGGAAGGGGTGGCCTTCGACACCCTCCTGGCCGGCTACCTCCTGGAGCCGGGCGAGGGCGCCTATCCACTGTCGGAGCTGACCCGGCGGTATTTGGGGACGGACCTCATGACGGTGGACGCGGGGGAGGGGAACGGATCCGGGCAGGCCCAGCTGGCCATGGAGGGAACCGACGCCGCGGTGGAGGAATGGCGAGGCGCCGCCACCGAGGCCGCCGCGGTCGCTCTCCTCGCCCCGATGCTCCAAGACCAGGTGGAGCGGGCCGGCGCGCGGCGGTTGCTGGACGAGGTCGAGCTCCCCCTGGCCTCGGTCCTGGCCCGTATGCAGGCCGCCGGGGTGGCGCTCGACGTCGAATACCTCCGGCAGATGTCTGAGGAGGTCGGCGACCGCATGAGTGTCCTGGAGGAGGAGATCTACACCCACGCGGAGGAGGAGTTCAACATCGGCTCTCCCCAGCAACTCGGCGTGATCCTGTACGAGAAGCTTGGGCTTCCCATCCTCAAGCGAACCATGAAGGGGCGGGCCCCCTCGACGGAGGCCGACGTCCTCGAGAAGCTTCGCGAGCACCACCCCGTCGTCGATGCGCTGATCCGGTACCGGGAGCTATCGAAGCTCAAGTCAACGTACCTGGACGCGCTGCCTCCCCTGGTGAGCGCGGAGGACGGTCGCCTCCACACCACGTTCAACCAGGTCGCCGCGGCCACCGGGCGGCTGTCCTCGGTCAACCCGAACCTCCAGAACATCCCGGTCCGAGGGGAGCTCGGACGACAGATCCGCAAGGCGTTCGTCCCCGGCTTCCCCGACCGGCTCCTGCTGGTGGCGGACTACTCTCAGATCGAGCTTCGAGTCCTCGCCCATCTCTCCGGCGACGAGGGGCTGGCCGAGGCGTTCGCCGCCGACCAGGACATCCACGCGGTCACCGCGGCCAAGGTGTATCGGCTCCCCGTCGACCAGGTCGATCCGGAGATGCGGCGGTTCGCCAAGATGGTGAACTACGGGTTGGCGTACGGGATGAACGCATACGGCCTTGCGCAGCGCCTGGGCATCCCCCCCGAGGAGGCCCAAGCGTTCATCGACGCGTACTTCGCCGGGTTCCCCCGGGTCCGAGAGTTCCTCGAGCGCCAGGTCGGCATGGCCACGGCAGAGGGGTTCACCGCCACGATCCTGGGCCGGCGCCGGTACCTCCCGGAGCTCCGGCACCCCAACCCTCGGATCCGAGACCTGGGCCGCCGGATGGCCCTCAACGCGCCGATCCAGGGCTCGGCCGCGGACATCCTCAAGCTGGCCATGATCCGGGTGGGGACGGCGGTCGAGGAGCTGCCCAGGGAGCTCCTCCTCACTGTCCACGACGAGTTGGTCCTGGAGGTCGACGCGAGCGAGGTGCAGCGGGTGGCCGAGGTGGTCCGCTCCGAGATGGAGCAGGCGTACGAGATGACGGTGCCCCTCCGTGTGGACGTGGGCTGGGGCAAGGACTGGTCCGAGGCCGCCCCCGCGGGGCACTGAACTGCAAAGGCTCCGCACCGCAGTCGCAGTGATGGAGTCAGTCCGACTTCGTGAGGAGCGCGGCCGAGACGGTCAGGCCCGGGCCGAAGGTCAGACAGACCACGTGATCGCCATCTGACAGCGCTCGGTCCCGCGCGATCCGCTCCAGCACGAGCAGGACGGTCGCCGAGGAGCAGTTCCCTCGATCCCGCAGCACCTCGGTCGACTCGGCCAGGTCGTCGTCGGACAGTCGCAATCGGTCGGCCACCACGTCGAGGACTCGCGGTCCCCCGGGGTGGACCGCCCACGCCGCGACGTCCTGGGGCATGAGCCCGTGGCCCGCCAACAGCTTGCCGACGACCGCTTCGACGTGCTCCCCAAGGGCCCTGGGCAGTTCGGGAGACAGCCCCATGCGGAAGCCCTTGTCCGTGAGGTCCCAGGTCATTAGGGAGCCCAGAGAGGGGTCGGTCCGGGAGGCCACGTCGACGAACGCCAGCCCGCGCCCCTCCGGGACCACCACGGCCGCGGCGACGGCGTCGGCGAAGAGTGCGTTCGCCGTGACCTGGGCCAGATCGGCGGTGGGGGGCTGAAGGTGCAGGCTGCACAGCTCGACGCAGGCCACCACGCTGACCAGGCCCCGAGCGGAGGTGGCGTCGGCTACCGTCGCCAGGGCCGGGACCGCCGCATGGCAGCCCATGTGTCCGATCAGCAGCCGGTGGACGTCGTCTCCCATGCCGAGCTCGCGAGCCATCTGCACGTCGATGCCCGGCGCCGTGTACCCCGTGCACGTGACCAGGGCCAGCAGCCCGACCTGGCTTGGTTCCACGGCGGAATCGCGCAGCGAGGCACCCACCGCTTCCCGGGCCAGGGGGAGGGCGTCCTGGCGGAACCGTTCCATCCGCGCCTCCGTCCCCCAGCCGCTCAGGTCTTCCCCGGGTGGGATGGCCACCCCGTGCCGGAATCGCACCCCCGAGCGACGCCAGATCAGCCCCGCTCCGCGACCGCCTTCGTGGTGCCGCTCGAAGAACCCCTCCCACAACGCCTCCTGGGACACGCGTTGTGGAAAGGCGGAGCCGAGGCCGGCGACGGCGGCCGCTACCACGGATGGACCTCGTCCTCCACGCCCAGCGCGGCTGCCCCGAGGAAGTCGGCGCTCACGTCGCTGGGGGGCGGCATGATGGAGCCGCTGCGCGCGTCCCGGAAGATGCGCTCCAGCGGCGAGCCGCGCTGAAGGGCGCCCAGGCCGCACGCCTCGGAGAGGCTCGCCGCCGCTCGCATGGCAGCATCGCCCGCCAGGAGCTTGGCCCGGTAGACCCAGCGGTTCGTCCGCGGGTCACCGGGTTGGAGCTCCACCAGCCGCGCGGCGTGCTCGAGGGTGAGCCTCGCCGCCAGTGCGTCGGCCTCCGCCCGGCCCACCCGGGCCCGCACCGAAGCGAGTCGCGCCAGTCCGCCTCGTTCTCCTGCCACCGTCCTGTCCCGCAGGTACCCGACGGCCTCGTCCACCGCGGCCAGGGCCAGGCCCACGTACACGGCGGCGTACGACGCGACGAGCCACTGCGGCATGGCATGGGCCAGAGGAAGGACGAGGCCCTCGACTCCTCCCAGGAGGGCGTCGGCGGGAACATGGCTGTCGATGGTCAGCGCGTTGCTGGCGGTGGCGCGCATGCCGAGGGGATCCCACGTCCGTACCACGGACAATCCCGGGCCCCGGGGGACCAGGAAATAGGAGACGGCCGGCTCCTCCTCTCGCCCGGGCCGGCGGGCGGCAACCAGGTAGGCATCGAGCTGCCCGGCCCCCGAAACGGCCGACTTCCGGCCGCGGATCCGGAACCCGTCTCCCTCAGGCTGGTACGTCGAGCGGAGGGCGGAGAGTCGGGAGCCGACCTCCGGCTCGCTGATGGCGACCCCGTACACACTTCCATCGGCCGCCGCCCGCAGCACCCGGTCCCGGGCGGCGAAGAAGGAATCCGCGGCGCCGAGGCTCCGGGCGATCTCGTCGGGGATGGAAGCCAGGCCCCCCGTGACCGACGCGTGCATGTTGAAGATCAGCGCGGTCGAACCGCTGCCCTTGGCGAGGACCACGGCCACCCGGACGTACTCCTCGAACCCGGCGCCCATCCCGCCGAGCTCGGCGGGGACCATGAGTCCCAGGAGCCCCTCAGCACGGATGTCCTCGAGGTCCTCGGCAGGGAACTCCGCGGCAGCGTCGTACCGGGCCGCTCGCGAAGCGCTCCCTTCCGCAACGCGCTCCGCGCGCTGGATGGCGTCGGTCATCGGCCCTCCCTCCCCACCGTTGGCTCACCCTACCCTCCGTGGCACCGAAACCCGGACGCCCGTCCGCGGAGGACTCGATCCCCGTTCGACAAAACTCCCGTTGACGCTGCTTGCGTGGGTCACCTAAGATTCCCACGCTCGTGCGGGCGCCCGCCCGGCGGACCCCTCTGCGCACGCGGCGGATGGGCTTGTGCGGGAGACTGTACGAGCGAAGGGAGCTGATCGACATAGCAGACGAACCGAAGACCGCACTCCAGGACCAGGAGGCGGACGACTACACACCCGAGGAACTGGTCGAGGCGCTGGAGGCCTCTCTCCGAGATTTCAACGACGGCGATCTCGTCAGCGGAAAGGTCGTACGCATCGATCGCGACGAGGTGCTCGTGGACATCGGCTACAAGTCCGAAGGCGTCATCCCGGCGAAGGAGCTCTCGATCCGACACGACGTCGACCCCGGCGAAGTGGTGAAGGTCGGCGACGATATCGAGGCTCTCGTCCTTCAGAAGGAGGACAAGGAGGGGCGGCTGATCCTCTCCAAGAAGCGAGCCCAGTACGAGCGGGCGTGGAGCAGGATCGAGCAGGTGATGACAGAGGGCGGAACCATCAAGGGCCCCGTCATCGAGGTGGTCAAGGGAGGCCTCATCCTCGACATCGGGCTGCGCGGGTTCCTTCCCGCCTCCCTGGTCGAGCTGCGCAGGGTTCGCGATCTCCACCCGTACGTGGGGCAGGAGCTCGAGTGCAAGATCATCGAGCTCGACCGGAATCGGAACAACGTGGTCCTATCGCGGCGGGCCTTCCTCGAGGAGTCCCAGAGCGAGAGCCGCAAGAAGGTCCTGGAGTCCCTGACGAAGGGTGACCGCCGCAAGGGCAAGGTGTCGTCCATCGTGAACTTCGGGGCCTTCGTGGACCTCGGAGGCGTGGACGGCCTGGTGCACGTGTCCGAACTGTCCTGGCGCCACGTCGAACACCCCAGCGAGATCGTCCAGGTCGGCGACGAGGTCGAGGTGGAGGTGCTGGACGTGGACCTCGAGCGTGAGCGCGTGTCGCTTTCGCTGAAGGCCACCCAGGAGGATCCCTGGAAGGAGTTCGAGCGGCGCTACAGCGCCGGCGAGATCCTCGAGGGCGAGGTGACCAAGATCGTTCCCTTCGGCGCCTTCGTACGGGTGGCCGAGGGGATCGAGGGGTTGGTTCACATCAGCGAGCTGGCCGAGGAGCACGTGGAGTCCGCGGACCAGATCGTCCAGGTGGGAGACCGGGTGCGGGTCCGGGTCGTGGAGGTCGACGTGGCTCGACGCCGGGTATCCCTGTCGATGCGACGCGTCGGCGACGCCGAGGTCACCCGGGAGCCCGAGATCCAGGCGGAGGCGGAAGCGCAGATCGAGCCGGAGGCGCCCGAGGAGCCTCGGGAGCCCGAATCGGCGCCGGAAGAGGAGGGCGCTCGACCGGCTCCCGCCGGCGAGCTCGAAGAACCACCGGAGGCCCCGGCCGAGGAACCCGCCCCTGCGGCCGAGGGAACGGAAGAGGACGTCTCCCTGGAGTCCATCGTGGAGGACCTCAAGCGCCGCGAGGGCCGGACCTGACGGCCGCCCTGGCCGCCATCCAGCCCCTGATGCCGCCTGAGCCATGCTCCTCGTCTGTGTGACGGGCGGTCTGGGCTCTGGGAAGTCCACCTTGGCCGGCATGCTGGCTCGCCGCGGAGCCGTGGTGGTCGATGCCGACGACCTCGCACGGCGGGCCCTGGAGCCCGGGACCGCCGCCTTCAAGCAGGTGTGCGATCTCTTCGGGGACGAGGTGCTGATGCCCGACGGGCACCTCGATCGCCGGGCGATCGCCGCCCGGATCTTCGCCGATCAGGCCAAGCGGCGGGCCCTGGAGTCCATCGTGCACCCCGAGGTGTTCCGGGGTCTGGCCGATACGCTCGAGCGTCATCGAGGTACCGACGCCGTGGTTGTCTTCGACGCGCCGCTCATCCTGGAGACCGGGTTTCACCGCGAGTGCGACGTCGTGGTCGTCGTTGATGCGCCGGTCGAAGTCCGGGTGGCCCGGGCCACCCACCGCGGTCTGGACCGGGCCGAGGCGCTGGAGCGCATCGCCGCCCAGTCCTCTCCGGAGGGGCGGACGGCGGTTGCCGACCTCGTCATTCCGAACGACGGGACCCTCGAGGACCTGGAGCGTCACGTCGACGCGCTGTGGGAGGATCTCCGGACCCGCGCGGTGGCGGGGGACTGAGGCCCGGCCCGATATCATCGCTCCCGTGGCCCGGCCCAAAGCGGTGTTCTTCGACGCCGGCGAGACGCTCGTCTACCCTCATCCGTCGTTCGCGGAGCTCTTCACCGAGGTGCTCCGTGCGGAAGACGTGGTGGTCGACCCCGCCGTGGTGCAACAGGTGGTCTCGGCGTATTCGCAGAAGTTCACGGAGACGGTCCAGTCCGGGGAAGCGCACCTGTGGTCCACGTCCCCAGAACGCTCCCGGACCTTCTGGGACGGCGTGTACCGAGGCTTCCTCGAAGAGGTCGGTGTGACCGAAGACACCGATCGCCTCGTCGACCGCCTGTACGCGACGTTCGCGGATCTCGCGAGCTACCGACTCCATCCGGACGTGATCCCCACTCTGGACCGCCTGCGCGACGCGGATGTGTTGCTCGGTGTCATCTCGAACTTCGAGGAGTGGCTGGAGCGGCTCCTCGAGACGCTCGGGGTCACCACCTACTTCCCGATCCGAGTGATCTCGGGCATCGAGGGAGTGGAGAAGCCCGACCCGGAGATCTTCCGCATCGCCCTGGAGCGAGGGGGCGTCGCCGCTGGCGAATCCGTCTACGTCGGGGACCATCCGTTCTTCGACATCCAGGGCGCCGAGGAAGTCGGGATGCAGGCCGTCCTGATCGACCGGCGCGGAAGGTACCCGGAAGCGGAGGGGATCAGGATCACCTCGCTCGAGGACCTTCCCACGGCCATCGAGATCGATGGATGAAGGGGAATAGGATTCCCCCGATGGGCGAGGCCACCATGGACCAGGCCGCCGCTCCGCACGAGCGGGGGATCGGCCACCTCGACGAGGTCCTCGACAACCTCGGCGTGTTCCGGTCGGCCGCCCAGGAGCTCGTGCTGCCGTGCCCGTCAGGTTTCCGCCGCATCCCCATCTCGCAAGGAACGGAGTTCTACTTCTCCATCCAGGCCCTGGGGCCCGAGCAGGTCGCCTACGCGCACACCCACCCGGACTCCGAGGAGTGGAGCGTGGTGCTGTCCGGCTCGGGAGAAGCCCGGATCCACGGGGCGGTGCCACTCAAGGCCGGCTCGGTCCTCGGCCGCGCCGCGGCGTATCCGCACGGTTTCCTGGGCGGCTCCGACGGCCTCCTCCTCCTGTCCATCCAGGCGCCCCGGCCCACCGAGGAGGCGACCACGTGGGACGAGCCCGGGACGACCACCGATCCCGTGGAGTGCCGGGGTGGCGGCGTCTGCCGACGGTGCCCGCGATGCGGCGGCCACAGCGCGGAGATCCGTCGAGACACCTTCATCTGCGAGAACTGCACGCTCACGTTCTGAGACCCGTCCCGCCCACGGCTATCCTTCTGCGCAGCGATGTCGACATCCGATGAGACCGGTCGCCTGTACAGCGTCGAGGAGGCCAACGCGGCGCTTCTCGAGCTGCGGGAGTCGCTGGTGCGCATCCGGGAGGCCCGTCGGGAAGTCCTCCGGTCGGGGCGGAAGGTGGGAGCCCGGTCGGGAACCAACGGCGGAGGCCCGGAGGGGACCGCCTACCTCGAAGCCCTGAGCATCCTCCGCGAAGAGGTGGAGCGATTGGCCGAGGAGGACATCATCCTCCGTGATGCCGAGACCGGGCTGGTCGACTTCCCTTCAGAACGGGAAGGCCGCGTCGTTCAGCTGTGCTGGCGACTCGGTGAGGACCGGGTGGACCACTGGCACGAGGTCGACGCAGGTTTCCAGGCCCGCAAGCCCCTGTAGGGTCCACCAAGGGTAGGCGCCCGGCCCTACACTCTGTCCGTGCCACCGTTCCGCGTCGTCTCCGACTTCCAGCCCGCCGGCGACCAGCCCACGGCCATCGACGAGCTGGCCGAGGGCATCCTCGCCGGTGAGGATCGCCTGACCTTGCTCGGGATCACCGGCTCGGGGAAGACCTTCACCATCGCCAAGGCCATCGAGAAGGTCCAGAAGCCGACCCTGGTGATCTCCCCGAACAAGTCCCTGGCCGCCCAGCTGGCCAACGAGTTCAGGGAGTTCTTCCCGGAGAACGCGGTGGAGTACTTCGTCTCCTACTACGACTACTACCAGCCGGAGGCGTACGTCCCCCAGACCGACCTGTACATCGAGAAGGACGCCACCGTCAACGACGAGATCGAGCGGCTCCGACACTCGGCCACGGCGGCGCTGCTCTCCCGCAAGGACGTGATCATCGTGGCCAGCGTGTCCTGCATCTACGGGCTGGGCACGCCCGAGGAGTACATGGGCCAGGTCCTCCGGGTCATCAAGGGCGTCCCCCTGGAGCGCGATTTCGCCCTGCAGCGCCTCACGGACATCCAGTATCAGCGGACGACCCAGAACCTGGCTCGGGGGCGATTCCGGTCCCGCGGCGACACCATCGAAGTCCACCCCGCGTACGAGGAAACCGTGGTCCGGGCCGAGCTGTGGGGCGACCAGGTCGAGAGGATCACCCGCATCGACCCGACTACGGGGGAGGTCATCGGAGAGCTCCAGGAGGCGTGGATCTACCCGGCCACCCACTACGTCGCGTCCCGCGACCGGATGGAGCGGGCCATCGGCCAGATCGAGACCGAGCTGGCCGAACGGCTGGAGCGATTCGAATCCGAGGGGAAGCTGCTGGAAGCGCAGCGCCTGCGGATGCGGACGAACCACGACCTGGAGATGCTGCGGGAGCTCGGGTTCTGTTCCGGGATCGAGAACTACAGCCGCCACATCGACGGGCGCCGGCCGGGCGAGCCGCCATACACCCTCCTCGACTACTTCCCCGAAGACTGGCTGTGCGTCATCGACGAGTCCCACGTGACGGTCCCGCAGATCCACGGGATGTACGAGGGTGACATGAGCCGCAAGCGAACGCTGGTGGAGTTCGGGTTCCGCCTCCCCTCCGCGGTGGACAACCGCCCGCTTCAGTTCGAGGAGTTCACGGAGCGCGTGAATCAGGTGGTATTCATGTCGGCCACACCGAGCCCCCACGAGCTCGGCGCCTCGAAACGGATCGTGGAGCAGATCGTCCGTCCCACGGGCCTGGTGGATCCCGAGGTCGAGGTTCGCCCCACCAGGGGGCAGGTCGACGACCTGATCGAGGAGATCCGGAGCCGGACGGAGAAGGACCAGCGGGTCCTGGTCACCACGCTGACGAAGAAGATGTCCGAGGACCTCACCGACTACCTCCTCGAGATGGGCCTCCGGGTGCGCTACCTCCACTCGGAGGTCGACACGATCCAGCGGATCGAGATCCTCCGGGACCTCCGGCTCGGGGAGTTCGACGTCCTGGTGGGAATCAACCTTCTGCGGGAAGGCCTGGACCTCCCGGAGGTCTCGCTGGTGGCCATCCTCGACGCGGACAAAGAGGGATTCCTCCGCTCGGAAACCTCGCTCATCCAGACCATCGGCCGGGCGGCGCGAAACGTCGACGGGAAGGTCTTGATGTACGCGGACGAGGTCACCGACTCGATGAAGCGCGCCATCTCGGAGACCCAGCGCCGCCGGAAGATCCAGGTGGAGCACAACCGCGAGCACGGCATCGATCCCCAGACCATCCGGAAACGCGTCTCCGACATCCTGCTGGCCCTGGAAGGAGAAGGCCTGGAACGCGGCCCGATGCCGGAGCGCCGGCGTCGCCGGAGGGAGCGCCCAGAGATGCCTCGCGAGGAGCTGGAGGGGCTGATCCGCACCCTGGAGGAGGAGATGCACGAGGCCGCCAAGGACCTC
>JBOGWB010000006.1:0-7480 GCA_050693035.1 Actinomycetota bacterium | reverse complement strand
GGTCCGCGCTGGTGATCGCGCTGCTCGCCGGCGTGGAGGTGTTCGAGCTCCGAGTGTGGCGGTGGGCGGTGCGGCAACGGCCACGGGCCGGCAGCGAGGGGATCGTCGGAGAGGTCGGCGTCCTCGGTGAAGGCGGACGGGTTCGCATCAGGGGGAGCTCGTACCCGGCCCGCGTCCTGGAGGGCGACCCCGGGGACCGGGTCAAGGTTGAGCAGGTCGACGGGATGACGCTGGTGGTCCGCCGGGTCCCCGCGGAGTGACCGGCGGTCATTTCTGTCGGCGCTCGCTCCGATGGTAGGATCCGTGGGGGTTGGCCCATGCGTCCTATCGAGGTCGAGGTCATCACCTACGCGCCCACCGTGTTCGCCCATTGCCAGCACTGTGAGCTGACCTTCGGGCACGCCGGGCTCGGTGAGAGCTTCCGCCGCGATCAGGCCCGCGAATCGCTCCCCGACGACCTTCGCCACGAGTACGCCGAGGTGTCCTCGTGGGTCCACGACCTGCGCGAGCGGTTCGGGCCTCGGCTGCGGATCAAGGTGGTGGACGTCGCCTCCATCCAGGGCGTCTGGAAGTCGTTCCGGCACCGTCTGCGCCGCTACCCGGCCGTGATCGTCGAGGGGGAGCGACGGTACGTCGGGGCCGAGGACCTCGTGGAGGCCCTGCGCGTCATCGAGCGGAATGTCACCGCTCCCAGCAACTGAAAGGAGGGTGCGATCGATAGAGGGATGCCGCGGTTCGTGGTGAGGCGAAGGGAGCCTCGAACCCAGACAGGAGGAGGTCCATGAACTCACTGTGGGTCGTGGTGATCGGGCTGGTGGTCATCTACCTCGTCTACAAGCTGTACGCGAAGCAGATCGACCGCCGGGTGATCCAGTCCGATCCCGAACGAGCCACCCCGGCTCGGATGTACATGGACGGGGTGGACTTCGTGCCGACGAGCCGGTTCGTTCTCTACGGCGACGACGAGATCCAGGGCGTCGACGACCTGAAGATGGCCGCGGGCGATCTGTTCGCCTGACGCGGACCTGGATCAAGCCGCCAGGGCGGCGAACCTGCGGAACAGCTCGCGGGAGCGCTCGTGCATCGCGGGGAGGCTCGAGGCGATCTCCGCGCGGATCTCGTCCTTCCCGCGGCCGTAGGTGACCTCGACGTCGGGGACGGCCTCGAGCCATCTCTCCAGCTCTTCGGCGGTCACCTCCGGGTGGAACTGGACGCCCCAGGCCCGGTCCCCGGCCCGGAAGGCCTGGTTGCGAACGACCTCGCCTGTGGCCAGGAGCGTGGCTCCGGCGGGGACGTCGAACGTGTCGACGTGCCACTGGAACATCCGGTCCCCCTCGCGGAGGGAGGACAGGAGCGGGTCGGCGCGACCCTCCTCGGTCGGGCGGATCGGGACGAACCCGAGCTCGGGCGCCGGCGATCGCGTCACAGGGGCGCCCACCGCCCGGGCCAGGAGCTGTCCGCCCAGACAGATCCCCAAGACCGGCACGCCTCGGCGGACCGCCTCGGCGAGGTACCCGCGCTCGGCCTCGAGGTACGGGAACGCCTCGACGTCGTCGACGTTCATGTCCCCGCCCAGCGAGACCACAGCGCCGGCGTCCTCGAGCGGGGGGAGGTCGTCGCCCTTCCACATCCGGACGTGCTCCACGGGAAGGCCCTCGGCCACGAAGACCTCCTCGGCCAGGGCCAGGTCGGCGATGTCCTCGTTCTCGATCGCCAGGATCGGCTTCACCGCGAGGCGGCCTGCTCGACGAGCGCGTCGAACAGGCCCTGGTGCGCGGGATCCTCCTCGGCCCGCCGCTCGGGGTGCCACTGGACCGCCACCACCCACGAGCCGTCGGGGTGCTCCATGGCCTCGACGATGCCGTCCGGGGCCCGGCCCGAGACGACCAGGCCCTCCCCGACCTTGGCCACGGCCTGGTGGTGGGAGGAGGATACGGTCACGGTCTCCGCGCCCATCGCCTTGGCGGTCCACGTCCCCGGCTCCAGCCGGACCTCGTGGAGCTCCGGGCGAACGCCCGGGATCCCGTGCCCCACCAGGTCCTCTCGCCCGGTGATGTGCTGGTCAAGCGTCCCGCCCATGGCCACGTTCAGCACCTGGAACCCCCGGCAGATAGCCAGGACCGGCATCCCCAGGTGGATGGCCGCCCGGACCAGCTGCATCTCGAACAGGTCGGCCTCGGTGTCGATCCCGTAGCACTCGGGCATGGGGTCCTCGCCGTAGTGCTTCGGGTCGATGTCCCCGCCCCCTATCAGGAGGAGGCCGTCGAAGCGCTCCAGGACGGCGACCACCTCACCGGGGTCCACCCGCTGGGGGCCCAGGATCCCCTCCTGGCCGCCGGCCCGGTGCAGGGCCCGGAGGTAGGTGGCGGGAAGGGCCACGCTGTCGTCCCGCCAGCTCTTCACGTCCCCCGCGGGGACCGACTGGCCGGCCATGGCGATGAACGGTCTCATCACCGTCAGTGTACGGCCTGGGCTCAGATGCGCTCGAAGTTCCGCTGGAGCTCCCAGTCGGTCACCACCCCGTTGAACCGCTTCCACTCCTGCTTGGCGGTGTGGACCAGGTGGTAGTGGACCTCCTCGCCGAAGGCCTCCTTTGCCACCTTGCTGTCCCCGAACAGCTCGTAGGCCTCCACGATGTTCCACGGAACCCGGGGCACGTCCTCAGCCTCGTAGGCATTGCCGCGGAAGGCCGCCGGCGCGGCGATCCGGTTCTCGATGCCGTGGAGCCCACCGGCGATCGTCGCCGCGAAGGCCAGGTACGGGTTGGCGTCCGCACCGGGGATCCGGCACTCGACCCGGAAGGACCTCTCGTGGCCCACGACCCGGAACCCGCAGGTCCGGTTGTCGTGGCTCCACACCACGGCCGTCGGCGCCCACGAGTCCGGCTGGTAGCGCTTGTAGGAGTTCACGTACGGGGCAAACATCCAGGCCATCTCCCGGGCCGTGTCCATCAGCCCGCCGAGGTAGTGCTTGAAGGTCTCTGACATGTGGTCGGTGTCGTCCGCGTCCCACATCAGCGACCTCTTCCCCTTCTCGTCCCACAGGCTCGAATGGAGGTGGAACGAGGATCCGGCCTCCTCCATCGAGAACTTCGCCATGAAGGTGATGGACCGGTCGTTGATGGCAGCGATCTCCTTGACGCCGTTCTTGTAGATCGTGTGCCGGTCGGCCATCTCCAGGCCGTCCGCGTAGACGAGGTTGATCTCGTGCTGCCCCTTGCCCCACTCGCCCTTGGAGAACTCCACGGGCACGGCGGCGCCGTCCATGCCGTTGCGCATCTGGCGAATCAGGTATTCGTCCTTGGTGGTCTGGAGGATGTGGTAGTCCTCGATGTACGGGGCATGTGGCGCCAACCGCTGGAAGCCCTTCTCTGCGGCCTCCTCGTACGAGTCCTTGAACAGGAAGAACTCCAGCTCGGACCCGCACATGATCGTGTAGCCGGCCGCCTTGGCCCGCTCGAGCTGGCGCTTCAGGATCTGGCGGGGGGCGACCTCCACGATCTCGCCCTCCTCCGTGAGGACGTCGCAGATCACCAGGGCGGTCTTGTCCAGCCAGGGGATCAGCCGGAGCGTGTCCATGTCGGGGACGAGCTGGAAGTCACCGTAGCCGAGATCCCAGTTCGCGAACCGGTAGCCGGGGAGCGGCTCCATGTCCACGTCCACCGTCAGCAGATAGTTGCAGGCGTGCATGCCCTCCTCGCCCAGGATGTCTTCGAGGAAGAAGTGCCCGGTCACGCGCTTCCCCATGAACCGCCCCTGGAGGTCCGGGAAGACCACCAGGACGGTGTCGATCTGGCCGTCGTGGATCAGCTTCTCGAGCCTTTCGCGATCAAGGTTGCCCGGCATCCTCGTTCACCTCCACCGACAGATACGACGAGCCGCGGTGGACTAGCGCTCGCCGCGGTCCGTGCCCGGTCCGATCATTCCCTCGGCTAAGACCCGCCTCCTTCAACGTCGAGCTCCGCTTCGGCACGTTCGATCGCCGCGAACTCCTCCTCCGGGGCCTCGGCCACCAACCGGTGCCGGCTGTACAACCCGAAGTAGGCCAGGCCCACGAGGAACAGGACGATCGTGGCCGTGATGGTGACCGCGGGCGTCGCCCCGTAGACGAAGGCCGACCCCAGCGCGATCAGCGCGATCACCAGGGCCACGCTGGCCGTGAGGGTTCCCCCCGGCGCCCGGAACGGCCGGGCCAGGTTGGGCTCCCGCCTTCTGAGCGCGATGTAGGAGACCATCATCAGCGCGTAAGAGATCAGCGCCGAGAACACCGCGATCTGGATGAGCAGGTCGCCGGTGAGCGGGACCGGCTCGACATCCCCGAGGCTTTGGCCCGGTCCCGCAGACGCCGCGCGGTTGATCAGGTCCACGATGATGATGGCTCCGAAGCTCAGCATGCCCGGAATGATGAGGGCCGCCCACGGCGTGTGCCGGGTCGGGTGGGTCGGGCTCAGGAACCGAGGCAGATAGCCGGCCCGGGACAGGGCGTAGATCTGCCTCGAGTAGGCGAAGATGATCGAGAAGAAGCTGGCGATCAATCCCGTCAGCCCGATCACGCTGGTCACCCAGAACAGCCAGTTCTTCCCCTGGACCGCCTGGACCGCCTCCGGGTTCGGGTTGCCGGACGTGGCCAGGAGCTCGGCGCCCCCCGCAGCGGGGCCGATGAACAGGGCGATTGCGCTGAAGGCGATGAGCGATAACATCGCCGCGATCGTCCCTCGGGGGAGGTCCCTCGAGGGGTCCCGCGTCTCCTCGCCGGCCAGCGGCGTTCCCTCGATTGCAAGGTAGAACCAGGCCGCCGCGGGAAGCGCCGCCCAGATCCCCAGGTATCCAAACGGCAGGAACTTGGACGCGCCGGCCCGGCTGGCATCGGGGGCGATGTTGAACAGGTTGTCAGCGTTGAATTGGGGAAGCAGGAACAGCCCCCACACGAGGAGGACCACCACCGACACACCGGTGATGACGAACAGCGTGATGAGCGACTCCTTGACGCCGATCAGGTTGATCCCGATGAAGATCGCATAGAAGGCCCCGGCGATGAGGTAGGGCACCCAGAATGGGGCGTCCGCCTCGAACAGTCCGAGGATGTACCCGCCGATGGCGACGGCGATCACCGAGGGAGCGATGACGTACTCGAACGTCACGGCCAGACCGGTGATGTAGCCGCCCCAGGGGCCCAAGGCCCGTCGGGCGAAGGCGTAGGGGCCGCCCGTGACCGGGAGCGCCGAGGCCATCTCCGAGATCGCCAGGATCATCGTGAGGTACATCGTGGCGATGATGATCGTGGCGATGAGCAGGCCGCCCCAGCCCCCGGCGTTCATCCCGAAGTTCCAGCCGAAGAACTCACCGGAGATGACGTACCCGACGCCGAGGCCCCAGATGAGGACCGCCCCGGCGTACCGGGAGAGCTTTCGCTCCTCTAGGTACTTGGCTCCAACATGCTCGTACTCGACGCCGCCGCCGGGCCGTTCGCCTTTCCGGCTGTCTTCAGGTGCGCCCGCGTCTCCCATGGGCGATTTCCTCCCTTCGTCGAGGACCCCGAACCTCAGAACGACGACGCCCGAGCGAGTCCGCTCGGGCGTTTCGAGATCTTTCTCTCCTTCGACGGCTTCACCAAGGGACCGCCTCGCTCCCAGCGATGCCGGTGTCGTGCCCATCGGGATTCTCTTCCTCGGCTAAGAAGCGTGTCAAGCCGAGAGGCCGTCACTGCGATCCTCGCGGCGCCGTCGGCGTGCGACCGAGGCGACGATGATGAGGAGCAGGAGCGTCGGGACCACTGTCCCCACGGCGTCGGTCGCCGCGAGCCAGCCGAACCCCGCCAGCAACGCGAGGAACGTGCTGACGGGCGTCGCGTGGATCCGGAGGAGCAGGAAGGCCACGGCCAGCGACAAGGCCAGTACGATGAATGGCGTCAGGTCCGGCTCGAGACGGAAGAACCGGTGCGGCGTTCCCCAGCCGACCACGTGGAGATCCTAGCCCGATCGGCCGTTCGCGGAGCCCGCGTCCGCAGGGACGGGACGTGTCCGCGGGAAGCCCTATTCCGGGGTGACGTAGGCCGAGGTGATGCCCCCGTCCACGACCATGGCCGAGCCGGTCATGAACGAGGACTCGTCGGAGGCGAGCCACAGCGCCGCCCGGACCACCTCCTCTGCCTGTCCCAGCCGGCCCATCGGCACGTGGACCAGTCGGCGCTGCTTGGCGGCCTCGTCGGCGAAGAGCTGGAGGAGCAGCGGGGTCTCGATCGGTCCGGGGCACAGGGCGTTGGCCCTGACGCCCCGGCGGGCGTACTCGACGGCGATCTCCCTGGTCATCGAGAGCACGCCGCCCTTCGTGGCGGTGTAGGCGATCTGCGCGGTGGCCGCGCCCATCAGCGCCACGAACGAGGCCACGTTGATGATCGAGCCGCCCCCGGACCCGATGATCGCGGGGATCCCGAACTTGCAGCCGAGCCACACCCCCTTGAGGTTGATGGACATGGTCCGGTCCCACGTCTCCTCGTCAGTCTCAACCACCCCGACGTCGTTGGGGAGGACCACGCCCGCGTTGTTGTAGACCACGTGGAGCCCGCCGAACGTCTCCACTGCGAACCGCATCATGGCCTCGGCGTCGGCCGAGGTGGACACGTCGGCCCTGGTGAACGCGGCGCCCTGGCCGATCTTCTCGGCGGCGGCCCGGCCGGCGTCCTCGGCCACGTCCGTCATCACCACGCGGGCGCCCTCCTCCACGAACAGCTTCGAGGCGGCCAGCCCCATCCCTCCGGCCGCCCCAGTGATCAGCGCCACCTTGCCGTCCAGCCTCCCCACTACTTCCTCGCCTCCCACACCTCAGGGTTCAGCAGCGTCGGCGGCCGGCGGCCTTCCAGTGCCGCGGCGACGTTCTCCACGGCCAGGAACCCCATGGCGTCGCGCGTCTCCACCGTGGCGCTCCCGAGATGGGGGATGACCACCGCGTTGTCGAGCTCCAGGAGGCCGGGATGCACCTCGGGCTCGTTCTCGAACACGTCGAGTCCGGCGGCGAACAGGTCGGCCTCGCGGAGCGCCTCGACCAGCCCGGCCTCGTCGATGACCGGTCCCCGGGAGGTGTTCACCAGCACCGCGGTCGGCTTCATCCGCCGGAGCCGCTCGCGATCGAACAGGTGTCGGGTCTCCGGCGTGAGCGCGACGTGGATGCTGACGAGGTCCGACTCGGCCAGCAACTCATCGAGCTCCCGGTACTCGGCGCCGAGCTCCCGCTCCGTCTCCGGCGGGGGCCGGAACGGGTCGTAGTACCGGACCGCCATCCCGAACCCCTTCCCCCGCCGGGCCACGGCCTGTCCGATCCGGCCGAACCCGACCACTCCGAGCACCTTGCCGTGGAGGTCCTGGCCGAGCATCATCTCCGGCCCCCAGATCCACGGCGTCCCCGACCGGAGGAACCGGTCCCCCTCGGCGATCCGCCGGGCCGCCGCCATCATCAGCGCCCACGCCGTGTCGGCGGTGGTCTCG
>JBOGWB010000005.1:0-9491 GCA_050693035.1 Actinomycetota bacterium | reverse complement strand
GAGCCGGTCGATGAACAGGACGCCGTTCAGGTGGTCCACCTCGTGCTGGAGCACCCGGGCCAGGAGGTCCTCCGCTTCCACGGTCACCTCGTGGCCGTCGAGGTCGACGGCCTCCGCCCACACCTTCTGGGCCCGCGTCACCGGGTAGTACAGGCCGGGAACGGACAGGCACCCCTCGTCCCCGATCTGCTCCCCCCACTCGTTCTTGAGCACCGGGTTGGCCAGGGCGCGGGCGCCCGCCTCGTCCCCGACGTCGAACACGATGAGGCGGATGGACCTCCCCACCTGAGGAGCGGCCAGCCCCACCCCGGGAGCCTCGTGCATGGTCTGGATCATGTCCTCGGCCAGCCGGCGGAGCCCCGCGTCGAAGGACTCGACCGGGCCGGCCGGATCCCGAAGGACCGGGTCGCCGAAGATGCGGATGGGAAGCGTCGACATCTCTCGCCTTCCTGAGGGCCTCAGAGCTGCGGCTCGGCCTCCACCCGCCGGACCACCCCTTCCTCGATCAGCTCGAGGACCCGGTGTCGGAAGGAGGGCACCTGCTCGGGCCGCAGCGCGACCAAGCATACTGTCTCATCCTCGGGCCGAGAGACCAGAAGGGTTACGGGCCCGAGCGCCTCCAGGGCCTCCCCGATGCCCTCTGCTCCCAGCAACCGGAACACCGGGCATCCGGGGGGGAACCCCGCCTCCTCACTCCGCCGGCGCTCGAGACGGTGGAAGTGCCACGGGTCCCAGCGCACCAGAGCCTGGACGGCAGGGTCCCCGGGCTCCCGCGTGTGAACCACCACCCTGCCGCCTCCCCGCCTGGGCCCCGCCCACACCGCGGCCTCCATCCAGGTGGCCAGGGCCTGTTCGGCGGCGTGGAGACCGGCCCGGCGGCGCGCCCGGTCGGGGTCGAGCACACCCACCAGGTCCACCCGGCGGGGACCGAAGTCCTTCACCCCCGCCGCCGTGGCCACCACGACACTCCCCTTGCCGGGAGGCACCGCGTGGTCCCCCTCGTCGACACGAGTGACGGGAAGGACGGTGGTCCGGGAGGCCCATTCCTGGAGACGCTCCGTGCCGCCCCGCTCCACCCCGAATGTCCGGCCGCCGCAGTTCGAACAGCGAGCCTCGGAGCCGCACACCGCGCACCGGGGCTCCCCCCGGCGGATCACCACGGGCCCCCCGCACGCCGAGCAGCGGGCGGGCTCGCCGCAAGCTCGGCACATCCGAGCCACCCCGTAGCCCCGCCGGGACACCAGGAGGAACGCGCCCGCCGCGCTCTTGAGGGCCTGGGCCAGCCGCGGGGACCGATCCTCCTCGGCCGGGCGGACCACCTCCACCAGCGGAGCCGCCTCTCGCTCCCGGTCCCGGGGGGCCCGGACGGCCACGGCTCGGCCCTCCTCCGCCTCGGCCACCGCCTCGGCGCTGGGACCGTGGGCGGCCAGCACGCACACCGCCCCCTCCAGGCGGGCCCGGGCCAGAGCCACCTCCCGGACGTGGTGGTAGGGGGCTCGCTCCTCACGGTGTCCCGGATGGGCCTCCCGGTTCACCCACACCAGCCCGAGCCGGCGGACCGGAGCGAACACGGCGGAACGGGACCCCGCCACGACCCGATACCGTCCGGCCAGCACGTCCAGCCAGGCCCGGTAGCGCTCCCGGGGCTCGCCCCCCACGAACAGCAGGGCCGCGGCGGGGAAGGCCTCCGTCGCCACCCGGGCGGTGTGCGGCACCGGCCCGGCCTCGGGGACCACCACGATGGCGTCGCGCCCCCCCGCCAGGCACACCGACACCGCCTGCACGCATGCCGCGGCCTCGTCGTCCGGCAGCGGCCGGAGGACGAACGCTCCCCCGCCCCCCCGGCATGACTCGAGGAGGCGGTCCCCACCCTCGTACTGGCCGAGGACTCCCGGGCCGTTCGCCGGAGGCGCCGACACCGGCTCGACGGGTTCCCAGCCCTCCTCCTCGCCGGCGACCCGGGGGGGATGGGCCCGGCCGATCACGGTGGCCAGCGGGACCACGTACCGCTCGGCCATCCACCGGTACAGCGCCAGCAGCCGCTCTTCGAAGAGGGGGACCCGAGAGAGCACCCGGCGCACGGGAAGGATCCGCCTCGGGACGTCGTCGGTCTCCCCCAGGACCCAGCCCTTGACCGTTCGCCCGTGGAAGGGAACCGACACCAGCTGGCCCATCCCCACGTCGTCGGGCGCCGAGTACGTGAAGGGCTTGTCCAGCTCGAGCCGTGGAAGGTCGACGGCCACCGCCACCGGGCGGCTCACCCGCTTACTCGAAGGCGCGGCGGAGGTCCTCGGCCCGGTCGGTCTCCTCCCAGGAGAACCCCTTCCGGCCGAAGTGACCGTAGCAGGCGGTCTCCCGGTAGATCGGGCGACGGAGGTCCAGCTGCTCGATGATGGCCGCGGGCCGGAAGTCGAACGTCTGCCGGAGGGTGGCCTCGAGCCGCTCCGGATCCACCTCCCCCGTCCCGAAGTCCTCGAGGACGAACGACACGGGCTGGGCGGTGCCGATGGCGTAGGCCACCTGGAGCTGGACGCGAGCGGCGAGCCCGGCGGCAACGACGTTCTTGGCGACATACCGGGCCATGTACGCGGCGGAGCGGTCGACCTTGGTGGGGTCCTTCCCGGAGAAGCACCCGCCGCCGTGCGGGGCCATGCCCCCGTAGGAATCGACCATGATCTTCCGGCCGGTGAGCCCGGTATCCGCTTTCGGCCCCCCGATCTCGAACCGCCCGGTTGGATTCACCAGGACGCGTTGGGGGTCCTCGAACCCCATCTCAGAGATCACCGGCAACACCACGTGCTCCCGGACGTCGGCTGTCATCGTGCCGCCCACGTCGGCGTCGGCCGCGTGCTGGGCGGAGATCAGGACAGTGTCCACGCCGACGGGCCGGCCGTCCTCGTACTCGATGGTCACCTGGCTCTTCCCGTCGGGGCGGAGGTAGGAGAGGATGCCCGCCTTGCGGACATCGGCGAGTCGCTTGGCCAGGCGGTGGGCCATGGCGATCGGGAGCGGCATGAGCTCGTCGGTCTCCCGGCTCGCGTAGCCGAACATCATGCCCTGGTCTCCCGCCCCGATGAGGTCGAGCTCGTCGGCCGACCCGCCCTTGGACTCGAACGCCTTGCTCACCCCGCGGTCGATGTCGGCGGACTGGGGCTGGATCGCGGTGATCACGCCGCAGGTGTCGCCGTCGATCCCGAACTTGGCGTCCGTGTATCCGATGGAGGTGACGGTCTCCCGGACGACCTTGGGGATCTCCACGTAGGTCGAGGTGGTGATCTCCCCCGCCACGAACACGACCCCCGTCGTGACCAGCGTCTCGCAGGCCACCCGCCCCATGGGGTCATCGGCCATGATGGCGTCCAGGACCGCGTCCGAGATCTGGTCGGCCAGCTTGTCGGGGTGCCCCTCGGTCACCGACTCCGAGGTGAACAGGTGTCGCCGCGCCATGCGCCGGATTATAGGGGGCGCCCGAGACAGGGCCAATGCCCGGGCCGAGGAGGGCCTGCGATCAGGCTGCCCCGAGGATCCGGTCGCGTCCTTCGGCCTTCGCCTGCTGGGTGGCCTGTTCGGCGGCCCGGAGGAGTGCCTGGAGGTCGAGCGCGTCCCGTGGATACTCGGCGACACCGGCGCTGAACGTCACGCCGAACGGCTTCCCCTTCGAGGACGTGAACTCCTCTCCGGCGAACGCCTTCGCCAGGTCGCCCAGCCGGCTCACCGCGACCTCCTTGGTGATGCCGTACATGCCGACCAGGAACTCCTCGCCTCCCCACCGGGCCACCACGTCCTCTCCCCGGAAGTGACGGAGGAGCATGTGACCCAGACGGCGGAGGACGGCGTCCGCGGCGGCCTTGCCGAACTGGATGTTGACCTCGTTGAAGTGATCGAGGTCGATCATGGCCATGCACAGGGGATGGCCGAACCGGCCGGACAGCCTCATCAGCCGAGTCAGGAGCTCGACCGACCTTCGTCTGCTGACCGCTCCGGTGAGCGCGTCGCTCTCCGCAAGGGCCAGCTGGAGCGCCGCCCGCCTCAGCCGGTTGTCGATCTTGGTCACCAGCTCCAGCCCGACCATCGGCTTGACGACGTAGTCGTCCGCTCCCGCCGCAAACACCTCCCGGGCCGTCTTGGCATCGCCGTGCCGCGTCAGGAACAGAACCGGGAGCGAGGCCCACCGCGGATCGTTCCGGATCATCCGGCACAGGTCGACGCCCGAGACGTCCGGCATATCGATGTCCAGGATGACCAGGTCGGGCGAGTGCTCCTCCAGGAGCGACCAGAAGTTCCGCGGGTTGCTCAGGGTGAGCGTCTTGATCCCCTGCGGCTCGAGGATCCTGTCCAGGACCAGCAGCATCTCGGGATCGTCGTCGACCGCCAGGACCACCGACCCTCTCCGTCCCGGACCTGCCTGCAGTTGGACGATCGCGTCGACGATCTGAGAGACGGGGAGCGACTTGTTCAGGTAGGCGCGAGCACCGACGCGGGCAACCCGCAGCCGGTCGTCGAACCGGTCGCTCGACGCCGTCACCAGGACGGGGAACCTGCGCGCCCCGCCGGTCAGCTCGGCGAGGAGTCCCCGCGCGTCGCCGCCGGGGCCGTCCAGGTCCATGTCGAGGATCACCACGTCGGGGACCATTCTGGTCAACAGTTGCCGGGCGTCTTCCGCGCTCGCCGCCCAGGACGAGCTCATCCCCCAGATCCTGGACTCCACGGAGAGGCGCTCGGCGAGGTCCGGATCCGCGGCCACGGTGAGGAGGGCGAGGCCCCCGGCCGGCTCCCCGTCCCCGTCGCGCTCCGCCACCAGGGTCCGATCATCCGGGGGAGGGGGCGCCTCCAACTCCCGCCGGAGCTCGGCGACCATCTCGGCCAGCTTCTGGGCGGCGGCTTGGGCCGGCCCCGCCATGAGCTCGTGTTCGAGCCGGGAAGCCAGCTCCGAGCCACGGTGAAACCCGAACGTGCCCACCAATCCGGCCAGCCGGTGAGCCTCCCGCTCCGCCGACCGGCGAAGGGGCAGGTCGAGGGCGCCGGCCGCCAGGGCCTCGAGGGCCCGGTCCAGCACGTCCAGCCGGGCCAGGACGGAGGTCCTGACCTGGGACCACAGGTTCTGGATGGCCGTGGAGACTTCCGTCGAGAGATCCTTGGGAGTCACTGCCATGCATGTATCGACCGTTTGGAGCGTTCCCCTGAGGCTCCGGTCGGGGGGGCCTAGGCCAGGAGCTTCGCCACCCGGTCGAGGACCGCCGCGGCCAGCTCGCGCTTCGTCCAGGCGCGGAGGGGCTCGTCCTGGCCGTCCCTGGACAGGATGGCGGCCTGGTCGGTGTCCGTCCCGAACCCCGTGTCCGGCGCCCCTACCCGGTTCACCACCACCAGGTCGAGGTTCTTCCCCTCCAGCTTCTTCCGCCCGCCGGACTCGAGGTCGTCGGTCTCGGCGGCGAACCCGACCAGGACCCGTCCCCGCTTGGCCGCCCCGAGCTCCCGGAGGATGTCCGGGGTGGGCTCCAGACGGATCTCCGGCACCCCCTCCTCTTTCTTGAGCTTCCTCTCCACCGGCTCTCCGGGGCGGAAGTCGGCCACCGCGGCCGCCATGATCACCGCGGCGGCGTCCTCGGACCGTAGGAGGACCGCCGCTCGCATCTGCTCCGCCGTCTCCACCCGGTCCACGCGGACCCCCCGGGGATCGGGAAGGTGGGTGGGCCCGGTGACCAGGGTGACCCTGGCCCCCCGGCGGGCGGCCTCCTCGGCGATGGCGAATCCCATCTTCCCGCTGGAGCGGTTGCCCAGGTAGCGGACGGCGTCGATGGGCTCGATGGTCGGACCGGCGGTCACCACGACGTGCCGCCCGGCGAGATCCCCGGCAATCACCGGCTCGCCGCCGGGGGAACCGAACGCCTCCTCCAGCGCGGCGACCACGTCCTCGGGCTCGGCCATCCGCCCCATGCCCTCGTCGCCGGCCGCCAGGGGACCCTCCACGGGGCCGACCACCACGACCAGGCGCTCCCGGAGCCGGCGGAGGTTCTCCTGGGTGGCCGGGTGATCGTGCATGCCGGAATGCATGGCCGGCGCCACCACCATCGGCCCCCGGAACTCCAGGAGGGTCGAGGTCAACAGGTCGTCGGCGATCCCCAGGGCCAGCTTGGCCAGGACGTTCGCGGTGGCCGGAGCCACCACGGCGGCGTCGGCCTCCCGGGCCAGCCGGACGTGCAACACCGCCTCGGGATGCTCGAAGACGTCGGAGGGAACCTCGCGGCCGGTCAGCGCGGCGAAGGTGTCCGGTCCCACGAAGCGCGTGGCCGCCGAGGTCATGATGACCTGGACCTCGGCCCCCCGTTCCCGGAGCAGCCGGGCCAGGTAGGCGGCCTTGTAGGCGGCGATGCCGCCGGTGACCCCCAGCAGGACGCGCCGGCCCGCCAGGAGTGAGGCCATGCTACTTGGGAGGCTGTGGGGCCTCGGGTCGCTCGTAGGTGACCTTGTCCTCGGAGATCTCCTGGAGCGCGATGGAGAGCGGCTTCTCCCGCAGTCCTCCGCTCTCCGCGAGGGGAGGGATGAACTCCGCCCGGCCCTCACCGAGCTGGTTGTAGTAGGAGTTGATCTCCCTGGCCCGCTTGGCCGCCAGGATCACCAGGGAGTACTTGGAGTCGACCTTCGCGAGGAGGTCGTCGATGCTGGGATCGATCACGTCTGCTCCTTCTCATCCGGGCTTCTAGCTGCGTCGATTATAGCGAGGACCTCGGCCACAGCCTCTTCCACCTGGTCGTTCACGACCACGTGGTCGAACCAGTCCGCCTGGGACATCTCCCGCCGGGCCTCGGCCAGACGGCGCTCCAGGTCGGGGCCCTCCTCGGTCCCCCGGGCCCGGAGCCGCCGGGCCAGTTCCTCCTCGGAAGGGGGGGCCAGGAACACCAGGACGGCCTCCGGGAGCCGGCCGCGGATCGTGCTGGCCCCCTGGACGTCGATCTCGAGGATGACGTCGTTCCCCCGGCCCAGCGCTTCGACCACGGGTCGCACGGGGGTTCCGGAGCGGTGCCCGAAGATGTGGGCCCACTCCAGGAACTCGCCCTCCTCCACCATGCGGTCGAACTCCTCGTCGGACACGAACCGGTAGTGGTGGCCGTCGATCTCACCGGGGCGAGGCTCGCGGGTGGTAGCCGACACGGAGAACGCCAGGCCGGGTCGGACCTCCAGGAGACGCCGAACGACCGTGCCCTTCCCCACCCCGGACGGACCGGAGATGACGAACAGCCGGCCGGCGCGAACGGCGGAGCCCGGAGGGATGCCCGTTACTTGGAGAACTCGGTCAGGAGCGCTTCCTTCTGCTTCGCCCCCAGGCCGCGTACCCGGCGGCTGGAGGAGATGTCGAGTCGCTCCATGATCTTGCGGGCCCGAACCTTGCCGACACCAGGAAGAGACTCCAGGGCGTTCGACACCTTCATCTTGCCGACGATGTTGTCGTTCGAGCCCCTGCTGAGCAGGTCTCGCAGCGAAAGCTGCCCCTTCTTCAGCTGCTCCTTGACTTCGGCGCGCTTCTTCCTGGCTTCCGCGGCCTTCGCCAGAGCTTGACGACGCTGCTCTTCCGTGAGGATCGGCAGGGGCATGGGTCCCTCCTTCGTGCTGGGGTCAGAACGCGGGGATGATAGCGCCTCTCTCACGAGCGGGCAATCTCGAAATCACTGCTCGGCAAGGGGTGCCCGAAAGGGAACCAAGCTGGGGCTCACAGATGGCGCGAGCCGGGGGCGGTGATCGATCGACCGGCCTTGCACAGCGGACAGTCCGCCGGGTCGTGCGCTCCAGCATCGACGCGTGCCAGTGCCCGCAACGGAAATGGAAGGTCCCCGCCCGACCGGTCGACCATGGCGGCGACGCCGAGGGCCTCCGCGCCCGCCGCGCGCACCAGCTCGAAGACCTCGGCCGCGGAACCCCCCGTGGTGACGACATCTTCCACGACGAGGACGCGCTCTCCGGGCTCGAGCCGGAACCCCCGCCGAAGCTGCATCGTTCCTTCCTCGCGCTCGGCGTAGACGAACCGCGCGCCCGCCGCCATGGCCACCGCGAACCCCAGGGGGATCGCTCCCACCGCCGGCGACACCACCGTGTGCACGTCCTCGTACCACGACGCGATCTTCTCGCCGAACCGCCGCACCAGGAGCGGGTCCTCGAAGATCCGAGCCTTCTCCACGTACCGGTCGGAGTGCTTCCCAGAAGAAAGGAGGAAGTGACCCGAGAGCACCGCGCGCTTCTCCTCGAGAAGGCGAAGGACGTCGGATTCTTCGAGCCTCGACATCGGGCCGCACTATACGGCTTGTTCCACCGGGAGGCTGACTCGGTCCACCAGCGCGGTTCTCATCGGTCGTCCTCCCGGATCGTGGAACCGGAGGTCCCTGTCAGGATGCCCGCTGATCCGCCACCCACCCTCGTGGATCAGGCGATGATGCGCGGAGCACAGGAGCACGAGGTTATCGAGATCGGTCCTCCCTCCCTCTCCCCAGTGCACGACGTGATGGGCCTGCACCCATCGCCTCCGCTCGCACCCGGGGAACCGGCACCCTCCGTCCCGGTACCGCAGCAGCCGGCCGATCGTGCCGGGAACCGTCCGGCCCCGCCGCCCGACCCCTACCGTCCGGTGGCCCGAGTGGAGCACCCAGTCGATCCGGGCGTCGCAGGCCAGCCGGCGTACGGCTTCCGAGCCCAGCCGCTGCCCGGATTCGGTCTCCGCCAGCCATGGACCCTCGGCTCGCTCCTCCCCGGCAAGGACCTCGGCGTCGGCATGGACCACCAGGGTCGGTGCCAGCGCCGCCCCCTCCTCGGAGCCCGTCGCCAGCTCCACCAGCGCATCCGCCATCCGGGCATCCTGGGGAGAGTCGGGGCGGTCGGCCAGAACGACCTGTTCCGCCCGCCGCTCCACCGCCGCCTGGAGGGCTGCCCCCTGCTCGGCCGGGAGCATCCCTTCCAGGTACAGGATGGGGCGCTCCGGGTCCCACCACATGGCTAGGGAGCGCATCCGCTGGATCTGCTCGGTCTCCCGCCTCCGGACCTGCTCGTGGCGCGCGGCCTCCCGGTACAGGGTGGAGGGGCGAAGCCCCGGGGCCCGCTCGGCCCAGAACACATCGGTCTCGGGGGTGGCGAACCGGGTCAGGGGCTTGAGCTGGTCCCACGAAAGGTTCCCTTCCGCGTACGCTCGAAAGATGAGAGGAAGCTCCCGAAGGGCGTGCGCCACCCGGACCCACTCCCGGGCCGTCCCCCATGCAACGCCGTACCGGGCGGCCAGCCACCCCGTCATCGAGGTGGCCCCATCTCTCTCCCATCGCTTTCCCTCGTCGAACAGAGCGACCATCTGAAGGAGCTCGGCGGAGGCCGCCGCGATCACGGCGGTGGCTCGATCCATCGCTTGCACAAGGTCGTCGCGTCTGGTGCAGGGGCCGAATCCCATGGCTGTGATTCTAGCCACGGGGTCTGACAGAGATGATTCAGGCGGTCTCGGTAGGGCCGGTCTGACCCTG
>JBOGWB010000004.1:0-1708 GCA_050693035.1 Actinomycetota bacterium | reverse complement strand
GCTCGGAGATCCCCGTCAGCACCAGGGCCAGGGCGTCGTTGGCGAAGCCGGGGTCGATCCCGTTGACCCACAGCGAGGCATCGCCTTCCGCCGCGGCCTCCCGGACCCCTTTGACCATGTCCGGGGGTGCCACCCCTTCGGGGAAGTGCAGGAGCACCGGGCTGCTGGACACCACGTTGATCCCGGCCCGGAGGAACCGCTTGAGGTCTTCGACGGCCTCGAACAGGCGGTCGTCGGCCATGGCCGTGTGGACGATGCAGTCGGGGTGGAGGGCCAGCAAGGTATCGGCGTCCTCCGTGGCCTCGATCCCCAGCTCTCGGTCCAGGCCGGCGAGCTCCCCGGCGTCCCGTCCGGCCTTGTCGGGGTTCGAGACCCACACCCCCACCAACTCCAGATCCGGCCGGGCGTCGATGCCGGCGATGGCGTGCCGGCCCACGTTGCCGGTGCTCCACTCCACCACTCGGTAGGTCACGCGATCCTCCTCACAGATCCGGGATCGGGATCTCCAGGGTCGGCGCCTCGGTCCCTCCGTCGACCTCCAGCACCTTGCCGGTGATGTATGCCCCGCCCGGTGAGGTGAGGAACAGCACGGCCGCGGCAATGTCCTCGGGCTCGCCGATCCGCTTCAACGGCGTGGCCGCCTCCATCCGGGTGCGGATATCGCCGTCGGTCAGCACCAGCTCGAGCGCCGAGGTGGCCACCGAACCCACGGCGATGGCGTTCACCCGGATCCGGGGAGCCAGGTCCATGGCCGCCAGCCGCGTGTAGTGGGCCAGCGCCCCCTTGGCCGTCCCGTAGGCCAGGTATCCACGCCCGGTGACCCGTCCCATCACCGAGGAGATGTTCACCACCGCGCCACCGCCGCCCTCGAGGATCAGCGGGACTGCGGCCTGGGTCAGCGCGTGCGCCGTGCCCACGTTGAACCGGAACGCCTGCTCGAGCGTCCTCGACGACGTGTCCATAAACGGAGCGGGCATCCACCCCCCGACGTTGTTCACCACCACGTCCAACCGTCCGAACGCCTCCCGTGCGGCATCCGCCAGGCCGGCCACCGCCTCCAGGTCGCTGAGGTCGGCGGGGACCACCTCGGCTCGGCGGCCGACCTCCTCCACCCGGTTGGCCACTTCCTTGAGCTGGTCCTCGGTTCGGGCGGAGATCACCACGTCGGCCCCCGCTTCGGCTAACGCGATGGCGGAGGCCGCGCCGATCCCCCGGCCCGCGCCGGTGATCACCGCCACTCGATCGGTGAGCTGGAAACGGTCGAGGATCAACCGTCTACGCGGCTACGGCGGCGGCTTCCCGGAACTTGGTGGTGCGGTGCACCGGGTCCGGGTCGAGCTTGGGGAGGACGTGCTCCCCAAACAGCCGGATCGACTCCACAGCCGCCTCGAAGGGCATGTCGACGGGCAATCCGAACACGATCTGGTCGGCCCCGATGCTCTCGTACCGCTTGACCTGCTCCAGGACCTCGCCGGGATCCCCGCACAGCAGGTACCCCTCCTGGATCCGGAACTCGACCTCCTCGGGGGTGGGGTCGGGAAGGACGTTGGGCCATTCGGGAATGCCGGGGGGCTTGGGGAACGTGTCGTGGTACCGGAACACCAGGCTCTGGAGCAGCCCGGAGCCCATGTCCGCGGCAACCTGGCGGGCGCGCCTCCCGTCCTCGAGGCACACCACGCTGTTGGTGATCATCACGTTGTCGTTCACG
>JBOGWB010000003.1:0-8734 GCA_050693035.1 Actinomycetota bacterium | reverse complement strand
CGGATGTGGTAGCCAGAGACGCTGATCGGATGCCACTTGGGAACCTCGGCGGCGCAGAACTCGATGAGGTCGGCGATCAGCCGGAGGTGCGGTCGCGGCGGGAAGATCCATTCCTTCTGTGCGATGTACTCCTTGAGGATGTCCGTTTGCAGGGTCCCGTCGAGGGTCTTCCAGTCCACCCCCTGCCGCTCCGCGGCCGCCAGGAAGAACGCGAAGATGACGGCGGCCGGGCCGCTGATGGTCATGCTGGTGGTGATGCCGCCCAGTGGGATGCCGCCGAAGAGCACCTCGAAGTCCGCGAGCGAGTCGGTGGCCACGCCGCACCGTCCCACCTCGCCCTCCGAACGGGGGTCGTCGGAGTCCCGCCCCATGAGCGTGGGCATGTCGAATGCCACCGAGAGCCCGCCCTGCCCGTGCTCGAGGAGGAACTTGTACCGCCGATTGGTCTCGTCGGGCGTGCCGTACCCGGCGAACTGACGCATCGTCCACAAACGGCCGCGGTACATGGAGTGGTACACACCGCGGGTGTAGGGATACTCGCCGGGATATCCGAGGTCACGCTGGTAATCCAGCCCTTCGACGTCCTCCGGCGTGTACAGGGGCTCCAACGGCTCGCCGGAGATGCTCTCGAAGTCGGCGTCACGCTCCCCCGCCTGCCGGTACTTGTCGCGCCAATCTTCCGTTGGCCTCATCCACGCTCCTCGGTCGGCGACAGCCTCTCCAACAGGATATCCGTGGCCTCGTAGGGATCGACGCGTCGGGCGACAAGATCGTCGCCGAGCTCCTCGAGCGCGCCGGCCTCGAGTGTTGCCGCCATCCGCCGGCGAAGCCGGGCCAGCACCATCTCCTCGACCTCGCGCAGGATCCGCTCCCGTCGCCGATCCTCCAACCGCCCGGTCCCCTCCAGATGCTTCCGGTGGGACTCGATGGCCTCCCACAAGCCGTCGATACCGTCGCCGGTCGTCGCCGTGGTCTGCACGATCGGTGGGGTCCATTCGAGCTCCGGTCCCATGTGCAGCATTTGCTCGAGGTCCCGGGCCGCTTGCTTGGCTCCCTCCCGGTCGGCCTTGTTCACGACGAACACGTCCGCGATCTCGAGGATGCCCGCCTTCGACGCCTGCACGGCGTCCCCCCACCCGGGAGCCACCACGACGAGGGTGGTGTCCGCCTCCCGAGCCACCTCCACCTCGGCCTGTCCCACGCCGACCGTCTCGATCATGATGATGTCGGCCCCGGAGGCGTCGAGCACCCGCACGGCCTCCGGAGCCGCAAGGGCCAGCCCCCCGAGGTGCCCCCGGGTGGCCATCGACCGGATGAACACCTTTGGGTCGGTGGCGTGGGACTGCATCCGCAACCGGTCTCCGAGGAGCGCACCCCCCGTGAAGGGCGACGTGGGGTCGACCGCCAGCACGGCCACGCCGAGGTCCCGAGCCCGGGCCGCCCCGACCAGCGTCGCGGCGAGGGTCGACTTCCCCACGCCCGGCGAGCCGGTGAGCCCGATCGTGTAGGCCCTTCCCGTCGAGGGGTAGAGCCCTGCGATCAGCTCCGGCAGGACCTCGGCTCCGTCCTCGACCATGGAGATGGCCCGGGCCACCAACCGCGGGTCACCATCGAGCACACCCTGCACGACCTCGGGGACGTCCATCGCGGGAAGGGTAGCAGGGCGCCTCACCCGCCTATCGAGCCAGCGCCGCGTCGGCGAGGATGGGCAGCACCCGTCCGGCCTTGCCCTCGACGAGCACGTCGCCGGCGATGGATGTGGGCCCCGAGGCGATCACCACGATCCTCGCTCCGGCCGCGCGGGCCGTCTCGGGAAGCGACGCTGCCGGGAACACCTCGCCCGAGGTGCCGACAGCCAGGAGCACGCGACACCCTCCGGCCAGCTCTTCCGCCTCCGAGAATCCGCTGAGCGCCTCCCCGAAGGCCACGAAGTCGGGGCGGGCCGGTGCGCCGCAGGAAACGCACTTCGGAAGGAGCGACTCGAAACTGGGGACGAACCCCTGGTGCAGGCCGACCACCGCGCGATCGAGGCCGGCGCAGAGCTCCTCCCGACTCACGTCCTCGGCACGGCCGCACGCCAGGCAGCGGTTTCGGAGAAACGACCCGTGGATCTCGAGGACCCTCCGGCTCCCCGCTTCCTGATGCAGCCCGTCCACGTTCTGGGTGACCACGGCCTCCACCAACCCTGCTTCCTCCAGGCGAGCGAGCGCCCGGTGCCCGGGCCCCGGGGCGGGCCTCGGCGAAGGCTCGACGAATGGCCGCCAGGAACCCGGCCAGCTCGTCGGGCCGGGAGGTGGCCAGACCCGCCAGCCCCTGCCAGGTCCCGAAGTCGGAGAGATCGAAACGGTCCCACAGGCCGCCCGGGTCCCGGAACGTGGGGATGCCGGCTTCCTCCGACATCCCCGCGCCGGTGAGGACGACCACGCCGCCGAGGGCCACCATCCGGGCCCCCTCCTCGAGCGCGGCGGTCACGGGAGGAGTAACAAGATCGACGTGATCCCGATCACGTTGAAGGCCGCGTGCGCCGCGATCGACGGCAGCAGCGAGCCTCTCTTTTCGACGACGTGCGCGAGGGCCCACCCGACTACGAACATGAGCGGGATCACGGTCGCGGGCAGATGCACCACACCGAAGACGGTGGCCGATACCGCCGCCGATACCGAGAACCGGAACCGTCTCCGCAGGGACCGGAACAGAAGGCCCCGGAAGAACAGCTCTTCGCCCACCGGTGCTCCGACGATCGCCCCGACGGCCGCAATGGTGGCCTCCACCGTGTCCGGCCGGCGAGGAAGGAGCAGCCTCGCCTGGTCGGGGGGAGACACCTCCCCGAAGATGAGCGAGGCGAAGAAGAGCAGCAGCGGGGCGACCACGAAGATGATGAGCGCGTACAACGCCACCCCCGCTCCGAGCCCGTAGCCCACGTCCCGTAGCGGCCTTCGACTCGTCAGGCCCAGGGCGGGGAAGCGCTCTCGGTGAAACGCGAACACCCAGAGCAACGTGGCCGTTCCGAAGGACAGCCCGGAGGACAGCGCCGAGAACACCAGGACACGGTCGGGGTCACCGACCACCCCGCTGATCACTCCGACCATCACGGACAGGAGTCCGATGGCGATCAGTCCGACGAGCAGTACCTCCAGCAGGTTCCACGTCGCTCGGACGGACGGATCGGCGTGCTCGGCGACATGCGGCGCTTCCGGCGTCAGGGCTTCGTCGCCCACCGGGCCTCCAAGGAGGGGAACACCAGACCGAGACCGACGTATCCGAAGGCCACCGCGGCCGTACTGCTCGTGTCGTTCACCAGGAACCCCACCATGCCGGACAGCGCGAGGATCGCGACGCCCCAGCGCCACCGCGGGTCACGATCGAGCAACGCGCGGAACGGTCGCGGTCTCCTCAAGGCTATCGCAAGCCCGAACGGAAGCCCGGCCGCTGTCAGCCAGGCCGCCGGCATGGCGGTCGTGTTCCGGATCAGGACCTGGAGCCGGCGGCCGGCGGCGGCGACGAGGGCGGCCGGGCCGGAGCTCCGGACCTCGGACGCCACTCGGGACACGTGGGTCGGATCGGGGGCCAGCGCGTGCCAGATGAGGATGAGACCGAGCCCGGCTGCAGCAGCCACTGCGCCGACGGCGATCTCCCGGAGCCCCAGACGGTCCCGAGCCCCGACCGCGACCCACAGGCCGGCCGCCGCGGCAAGGGTGATCCCCGCGCCAAGGTTGGCCCCCAGCATCGGCGCCCCTCCCAACGTCGCCGCGCCCACGAGGAGTGCGACGCCCCACAAGAGCGGCAGCCGCGTTGCCCCGAGTACCGCCGCCGCCAGCAGGAACCCCGCGTAGGGGTTCGAGAGACCGTAGAACCGAACCCCCTGAAGCGCGTCCCCACCGAGAAGCGAGAGCACCATCCCGCGCCAGCCGAGCAGGGCATCCGCCACCAGCGTCACCAGCCCGATCCAGGCCAGGGCGACCAGGGGCCCAGCCGGCTGTCGCCGTCCCAGCCACCAGGCGACCAGGGGAAGGGCGATGAGGCCTGCGACCAGGAACCCGACGAGCACCGGGTAGGAGAACGTGGGGAGATAGCCCGCACCCAGCAGCACGATCGGGATGGACGCCGCCGAGATCCCCGCCATCGTCACTGCGGTTCGGACCCCGGAAGGTGCCGGAACGTACAGCAGCACGAGCCCTGCGGCCACCGCTGCCAGCAGAAGGGCCATCAAGGCCGCCTGTACGGGAACGCGCACGCGCTGGTATTCGAGGAAGCGTGCGTGAAGATCCGTGGGAGCCTCGGCTTCGATCCGGATCGGGCTTCCGGTCATCTCCTCGGGAACCGGAACACCGAGGAACTCGAGGATGGTAGGGGCAACGTCCGCCACCGAGACGACGCCCCGGCGCCGTGTGGTGCCGGACGTCAGACCCCGAGGAGCGCCGTCGAGCCTCGTGAGACCGGGAGATCCCTCGGGTTGCGGATTCCCGGGGTCCCGATCTCCGATCGGGAACAAAGGGAGGTGCGCTACCTCTTCCGGGTCGAGCTCGGCAACGATCAGGGGCGGGGCGATATCACCGCGGCCGATCATCGTCGCTGAAGGAGCGGGCGAGGCCACAACCACGAGGAGACGTTCTTCCTCCGCCAGTGCCGCGAAGGGCAGCACCTGGGAGACGAAAAAGGCAGCGCCCAAGCCATCCAGGTCTTCACGCGGGAAGTCCGCGACGACGAGCCGAACGTCGGGCGCTCCCTCCTCGATGGGATGCCCGAGGAAGAACGAAGGCGGAACCCTCCCTGCGCCATCCGCCACGACGAGCAGGCCCGGAGCATCCCGATCCGCTGCCGCGTCGTACTCGATGCCAACTTCGGCGTCGGCCAGCGCCTCCGCCAGGGCCCCGGGATCGCCACCGTGCGCGTCGACCACGTGATCATCCAGCAGGATCCGGACTCCTTCCTCGGGGACCAGGACCGGCGCTTGCGAACCGTTCATCACCGCACCCGCTCCGAGCGAGAGATATGCGGAGTTGTCTCTCAGGTCCCGGGACGGCGTCGTCATGAGCCCGATCCCGCCCTTCGCGGACAGGGCTCGAAAGGTCGGCTGGGACAGGGCCTCTTCGTAGGAGAGGCCCCCGAGCAGGAACAGGAAGACGACTCCACGGGACTCCGCGGCGCCCACAGGACGCGGTACAAGAAGCAGGACGCTGGACACGGTGAGCAGAGCCGCCCTCGCGGCTCGCCTCACGGAGTGAAGGCAGGAGACAGCGAGGACTGCCGGGTGACGGCGGCCCCCAGGGCCTGAAGCTTCGAGTCGATGGACTCGTAGCCCCGGTCCACGTGGTGCATGTCCGAGATCTCGGTGGTCCCCTCGGCTGCCAGGGCGGCCACGATCAGCGCTGCTCCCGCTCGCAGGTCCAGCGCCCGCACCGGGGCAGCGGACAACCGCTCGACACCGCTGATGACCGCGTGGTGGCCTTCCGTGCGGATGTCGGCGCCCATCCGGTTCAGCTCGTCGACGAACATGAACCGGCTCTCGAACACGTTCTCAGTCAGGATGCTGGTCCCGTCGGCGATCGCCATGAGCGCCATGAGCGGCGGCTGGAGGTCCGTGGGGAACCCCGGGTAGGGGAGCGTGACCAGGTCGACGGGGCGGGCTCTCCGCTCCATCCGCACGAAGATCCCTTCCGGCTGCACCGAGACCTCCGCCCCGGCATCCTCCAGCTTGGCCAGGACAAGATCCATGTGGTCCCCTCGGGCTCCCTTCATCAGGACGTCTCCCCCGGTGACGCAAGCCGCGATGGCGAACGTGCCGGCCTCGATGCGGTCGGGGACGACCGCGTGCTCCACCGGGCGGAACGAGCCCACCCCCTCGACCTCGATCGTGGGTGTCCCCACTCCACCCACCTTCGCCCCCATCTCTTCCAGGAACGCCGCGAGGTCCTGGATCTCCGGCTCGCGGGCGGCGTTCTCGATGACGGTGGTCCCTCGGGCCCCCACCGCTGCCATCAGCAGGTTCTCGGTGGCTCCGACGCTGGGGAAGTCCAACGAGATCACCGCCCCCCGAAGCTGGGAGGCGTGAGCCGTCAGGTAGCCGTGCTCGAAGGTGAAGGTGGCTCCCATGCGTTCGAGCCCACGGATATGGAGATCGATCTTCCTCGAACCGATGTTGCAGCCTCCCGGCATGGCCACCCGCGCCCGGCCTTCCCTGGCGAGGAGGGGCCCGAGAACGAGGATCGAGGCACGCATCCGGCGCACCAACTCGTACGGGGTCTCCGGATTGAGACGCTGGGATGCCTCGATGACCACGGTGTGGTCCTGATGCCGGACGGTCGCACCGAGCCGCTGAAGCACGTCTCCCATGGTCCGGACGTCGATGATGTCCGGGACGTGGGTGAGGGTGCTCCGGCCCTCGGCGAGAAGCGCCGCGGCCATGAGCTTGAGGGCGGAGTTCTTCGCTCCTCCGATGGAGACCGCGCCCTCCAGCCGTCTCCCTCCGGTCACCAACAGCCGGTCCATGGGTGCAGATTGTACGGCCACGGCCCCCCCATCGGGGAACCTCGCCCCCAACGGCCTCCCCCGAGATTCTTGTCAAATCTTGAGGGTTATGACAGTTATGCACCAAAATACAGGCTTGCTTAAGTTGACATGGGGTTATTGGCTTCCATACATTCCCCACGCATTCTTCGGCCAAAGCCGCCCGGGGGCGGCACGACCCGGGGGGGGTTGATGAGAGGGAAACGGTTCTTCATCTTTGCGAGCGTCCTCGCGCTCATCCTCACCATGGTGGAGGGAGCGTCGGGGGCGCAACGCACGAAGTCGAGGAAGGAAAAGATCTTCGACAGGGAGGTGATCAGGCCCGCACTTCGCACCGTGCAGCAACATGGCCCGCTCACCGACCATCTTCCAGCCACGCGAAAGAACGTGAAGGTAGTCAGCAAGCTCCGCCTGACCCGCATCGCGGGCGGCATCAGCGACGTCCACTATTTCAAGAACCATGCCTATCTCGGCGGATGGGCTCCCAACTGCACGTTCGATACACAGGACCGCCCAATAAACGGCGGGGGCACCTACGTCGTGAACGTCAGGGACCCGCAGAACCCGCGTCGGGTGGCGTTCATCGACGCCGGCCCGAACAACTACGTCACCGAAGGTGTCCACGCCTTCCACATGGACACCCCGTACTTCACCGGTGACGTCCTCATCATCTCCAACGAGGCGTGCGACTCGCTCCAGCCTCACCGCGGCGGCATCGACATCTTCGACATCACCAACCCACGTCGGCCCGTCGCGCTGGCTCGAGGAATGGGAGACACCGACTACCAGTTCTCGGGCATGGGCCCGGAGGCGAACATCTCCCACAGCGCCATGGGGTGGGCCGCCGGCAATAACGCCTACGCGGTCCTGGTCGACAACGAGGAGTTCGACGACATCGACATCCTGGACATCACCAATCCGCGCCGTCCCGGCCTCATCGCCGAGACCGGCCTGGCTCACTGGCCGTCCTGTGAGGACACGGCGGGCGTAGAGCCCTGCTTCACGACCGACGCGTTCGGGGACGCCGCATTCCACCATGACATGTGGGTGGAGCGGTTCGGAGGCCACTGGCACCTGATGGCGTCGTACTGGGACGGGGGGTGGGTCGACCTGAACGTCGACGTCCCATCGAACCCCGTGTTCCTCCAGGACAGCGACTACACGGACGAGGACCCGGAGTTCCCGGGGGTCTCCCCGCCCGAGGGCAACGCCCACCAGGGCGAGTGGTCCAGGAATCGCCAGTTCTTCCTCGGATCGGACGAGGACTTCTCACCCGAGCGGTTCGAGACCTTCCAGCTCACGACGTGGCCCGTCGCCGGCGAGCGGGAACGGGGCGCCGGAGTGTTCGGGTTCACGCCACCCGTGTCGCGCGTCTTCCCGGAGGACCAGCAGGTGAACGGCCCGGTGGTCTGGGGAGGCTCCGGTTGCGTGGAGGACATCGACGATAACGGTGAGAGCGACCGACAGGAAGCCATCGACGACGCCAATGAGTCGGACGTCACGCTCGACCCAGGTGAGGAGGCGACCATCGTCTTCACCCGTGGCGTCTGCTTCTTCTCGATCAAGGTCGAGACTGGCCAGATGGCCGGGTACGACGTGGTCATCATCGGGAACCACCACGCCGGCTCGGGCGGCGGCGAGAACCCCGACGCCTTCATCTGCGGCAGCCAGGGCCACGAGTACGAGAAGTCCGCAACCGGCTTCTGCGTGGGCCACAAGACGATGCACGACATGTTCGATGACACACCCGAGTTCGGAGACGAGACGTACAACGGCTCGGACATGGCCGATGTGCCACTGGGTACCGTGGGACATGACATCCTCGGCTCGGTCGAGTTCGACGGCTTCGGGTACATCCACTCCTTCAACGCGGCGACGCTGGAAGAGCTCGACACCTTCGCGCCGGCAGTGGTGAAGAAGCCTGAGAACTCCTTCGGGAGGGGCCAGATGTCCGTCCACGAGGTCGAGGCCGACCCGCGCCGCGGGAAGAGGCTCGGCTACGTGGCGTGGTACGGCGCGGGCCTCCGGGTCCTCGCGTACAACTCCTCGGGCACCCTCCGGCAGGTCGGGAGGTTCATCGATCAGGGCGGCAACGACTTCTGGGGCATCGCGGTCAGGGGTCGTGGCGCCAAGCGCCCGCTGCTCTACGGCAGCGACCGGGACTTCGGTCTGTACATCTTCAGGTACACGGGACCGGAGTAAGGACGCTCGGCAGATAGGCGAACAC
>JBOGWB010000002.1:0-41350 GCA_050693035.1 Actinomycetota bacterium | reverse complement strand
CCTCCGACGTGCTCGGCACCGGGTGGTTCGGTGCCCTCGCCGCCGAGGCCGGCCCCGGCAAGACCGTTGCCGTGGTCGGTGATGGCGCCGTCGGCCTGCTCGCCGTGCTGGCCGCGACGCACCTCGGCGCGGAACGGATCATCGCCATGAGCCGCCACGGGCCACGACGGCAGCTCGCCCTCGAGTTCGGCGCCTCTGACGTCGTCGAAGAGCGGGGGGACGAGGGCGTGGCGAGGATCAAGGAACTCACGGGCGGGCTCGGCGCACACTCGGTGATCGAGGCAGTCGGCACCCAGGAGTCGATGATGCAGGCCATCCGCTCCACCCGGCCAGGCGGGCACGTCGGCTACGTCGGCGTCCCCCATGACGTCGAGCTTCCCGGCGAAGAGATGTTCTTCTCCCACGTCCACTTGCACGGCGGTCCCGCGCCGGTGCGCCGCTTCCTGCCCCAGCTGGTCGACCTCATCTGGAACCGCGAGATCGACCCGGGCAAGGTCTTCGACCTCAACCTGCCCCTCGACAAAGTTGCGGAGGGCTACCGCGCCATGGACGAACGCCGCGCCATCAAGGCGCTGCTCTGGCCCTGAGCCGACAGGGAAGGGCCCTGAGCCAACGCCATGTCGTGCCCAATCCGGCAGGCCAGCGACCTCCCCAGATCAAACTCATGATCCGTCGGTCGGAGGTTCAAGTCCTCCCCGCCCCACCAGGCAACCGCAGGTCCTTGGCCCTGCTCAGACTCGGCTCGCTGGCCCGGAGCGGATGTGCCCCGCGGTGGCCCCGCATTGGTAACGTGATAGGTTGCGTCTTCTTGCCCCGGCCAGTACATAAGGTTGTCCGGCTCACCCGCGAGAATATTGGGACAGGACAAATTGCACGTTTCAATGCTAAGTCGATCGCTTCGAAGGCTAAATAGGCTGCTTCTGTGCATGCACCTGTTGGCTTGTCGTTCACGCCGTCAATTCCCTAGCCTATTGACTGTATGAATGAGCAAGTCCTACTGATCGAGGACGACGCGTCCATGCAGGAAGTCGTCGCGCTCGGTCTCGAACGCCACGGCTACTCGGTAGTGGCCGAGAACGACGGTAAGCGGGGACTCAAGCGGTTCCTCAAGGCGGAGGAGGCCGGCGACCGATTCCACTTGGTGCTCCTGGATCTCATGCTCCCGTCCATGTCGGGGAGTACCCGTTGGACTCGCTGGCCAGCTCGGTGGGTCCGCTTGACCTGAGCCTCTCGTACAACAGCCACGGGTCCCCGGGGGCGATCCCAGATCCGGCAGGCAGCGGCTTCCAGCCCGACCCGACTGGGGACTGTCACCCGGCTGGGAGGTGGAGGCCGGCTCGGGATCCGACCCCGAGGAGGTCCGTTCGAGGGGAGCTTCGCCTTCACCGCCGAGACCACTGACCCCCGCGGGGTGGCCACGACTGCCGAGCCCGAGGACAACCTGACCCGGACGTACTTCAACTCGATGGGTCTTCCCATCCGCACCGAGGGTCCAGCCAACGCCGCCGGGTGGCCGCAGACTCGACAGGTTTGGGACGAGCGGGGCAACCTGCTTTGTCGACGGGGCCCCGCCGCTGTGGAAGCCGGTCTGGCCTCCGAGGACCCGGCCGACGAGACGACGTGGAAGTGCCACGCTCAGGAGGGCCAGGCCTATGGCGTGGATGACCCTCTGAACACGGTCTACACCATGTTGGCGCTACGAAGCCTGGTTGCCCTCCGCTTTGGGACGACCAACGGAGGTTAGCATCCGAATCTTCGGCGAGACCTATAATCCTGAAGGAAGGGCGCCGGCCTTGCCTGGGTTCCTGCCGATATCCACGGATACCCTGCACCTTCCATGACGGAGAATCAGATGAGTAGGCTATGGCTGCTTGTTATCCCGATAGTCTTGAGCCTGCTGGCTTCTTGTGCGAGGACGCCCTCTTCGTATCGAGCGACAGATATTGGTCCATCGAACGTGGAACCACTCGTGAACGCGAAGCGGGAGCTTCTGGGCCCGAGTTTGCGACCGCCTTTGGCATTCGTGATTGGGCCTAACCGCGTCGAAGAGATCAAGACTGTGCAGACGCAGGATCAGGCATTCTTCCTTATCATCGAGCACGATGCTGGAAGGCAGATCCGAAGGTTTGGGTGGCTCTCACAAGAAGAGAATGGGAACTGGAGGCTCGGGGACGTCACAGGTGAGGGACTTTGGGAGGAGATTCCAGAGTCGGGTACCTACGATCTCAGCCTGCTTCCCCTAGAGACGCAGACTTCTCGCGCACTCGGGGGTTTCGTTGACCCCTCTCTCTCCCGAGTTGAATCTTTGGATGGGACGGGGCGTCTGGTAGATGCGGATGCTCCCCGGAGGGGAGGGACGATCCTGCTGACCGAGGGCTGGGGGCAGATCCGTGCCTTCACCAAGGATCGTCTCGTCGCCGTCCTAAGTATTTACAGCGCGCGGAGGCTTCCCAAGCGAGTCCCCACCGACGAGGGAGCTCGCGACGTGGCGGATACGTTTCTGGCTCGACTGTTGGACGGGGGCTGGCGGGATGCTACTGGGTTCCTAGCTGACTTTGTTCCGCCGGCGAAGTTCCTTCCGGTTTTCAAGGAGCTGATGGGTGAGTTCGATAGCGAGATGGGCGTTGGACGTCCAGAGAACGGGGCCATCGCCTACACAGTCCCGGGCCAAGAAGAGCCCGGGGTCTTTCATGTCCATATGACGAAGGAATCTGGCGCTTGGAGAGTGTGGGGCTATTCATACGATGCATCGCCCGAGTAGGCCCGTTACCGTGGATTCTCGTGTCTTATGTAGCGGCACGGGAGAGTGATGTGCCCCCATTGGCCCCGCGATGGACTGCGAAACGTCGCGAAACATCGAAGGGTCTTGAGGAGAGAAATCTCTGCTCAGAGGCCATGTCGCAATCCGGCAGGCCAGCGACCTCCCCAGATCAAACTCATAATCCGTCGGTCGGAGGTTCAAGTCCTCCTGCCCCACGCCTCTACCAGCGGGAACGCGGCCGCCCTAGCTTCCACCTCCGGGTTGCCGCCGTGCCCATGTTCGGGCTTAGGAGACGGCCGGAAGAATCTAGACTCATCATCAGATGGTCTTGAGAGCTCAGGGTTTGACAATGGGACTGTCCCGGAAGACGATTTTGCAGTCCGATACCGGAAGGGATGACCATGGCTATGTACGCGCGCATCAGCACGATCGAAGGTGACGGGGGCAGGATCGACGACGCGGTCAAGATCATCAACGAAAAGATCATGCCCGCACTCAAGGCTCTGGAAGGGTTCTCAGCGGCAAATTTCTTAGTCAATAGATCGGCCGGAAAGCTGGTTGCCGTGGCTTTCTGGGACAACGAGGCGGCTCTCGAAGGAAGCGCCGAAGCAGTAAAACTCATGCGAACCGAAGTGGCAGAAGCCATGAACGGCAAGGTCGTTGGCTTCGAGTCCTACGAGCTAGCCGCGCAGAGCTGGTAAGCGCGGTTGCGCGGCGACGCGTTCGCTGTTAGCCCCGGAATCCGGGGCTCCGCTCAGATGCGTCATTCAACCCAGCCAGGCGACCATGGGGCAATAGCAGGCTACCCGGCCGGTTGACAGCCCTTCTGCGTCGGCGATCCGCCGTTAGCCGGCGTGATTTCATCGTTCCATCGCAAGTCCCACATCTTCGGAGGGCAAGCCCAAACGGGAACCGTAGGCTACCCTTGCTGGTCCAGGGAGGCGGGGTCGGATGGACGATCGAGCCGTCGAAAGCGGACAGCGGGTCACGCCTCTCGAGCTCTTCTTCGATCTCGTCTTCGTCTTCGCCATCACGCAGGTCACGGGGTTCCTCGCCGACAACCCGAGCTGGGGTGGCCTGCTTCGGGGCCTCATGCTGCTCGGTGCGCTTTGGTGGGCGTGGGCCTCGTATGCTTGGCTGACCAACACCCTCAGTCCGGAAGAGGGGGGCGTCCGACTCGCCGTGTTCGGATCGATCGCCACGATGCTCATCGTGTCGCTCGCCACGCCGCGAGCCTTCGGCGCCGACGCTGTGGTCTTCGCCGTGGCGTACTTCATCGTCCGCGCCTTCCACCTCGTCCTGTACGCCATCGCTGGCTGGGGCGATCGCGACCTGCTGGGCGCCGTTCTCAGGATCCTGCCAACGTCCATCCTGAGCCCGGCTCTCCTGGTAACCGCCGGATTCTTCGGGGGAGCGGCAGAGCTCTCGCTGTGGGGCGCGGCGCTGGCGATCGATTACCTCGGGGTCCTCGTCGGTCACATGCGGGGGTGGCGCGTCTCACCGGACCACTTCGTCGAGCGCCACGGGTTGGTCCTGATCATCGCCCTCGGAGAGTCGATCGTCGCGATCGGCGTTGGCGCGGCGGGGCTGCCGCTCGACGCCGGCCTGATCGCCGCGGCCCTCCTGGGGATCGCCGTGGCCGCCTCGCTCTGGTGGGCGTACTTCGACTGGGTCGCCTTCGTCTCCCAAGCCAGGCTCGCCGAGGCCACGGGGGCGGAGCGAGCAGCGCTCGCACGCGACCTCTACTCCTACCTGCACCTGCCCATGGTCGCCGGGATCGTCCTCTTCGCCCTCGGGCTGAAGACGACGCTCGCTCACGTCGGCGACCCCCTCCAGACCATCCCCGCCCTGGGCCTGTGCGGTGGGGTCGCGCTGTATCTGCTGGCGCACGTAGCGTCGCGGCTGCGCATCGGTGGCGGCCTGGGGCACGGCCGGCCAATCGCCACGCTCCTGCTGGTAGGGATGCTCCCCCTGGCACGAGTGGTGCCTGCCCTGGCCGCGCTCGGACTGGTCGCGGCGGTGTGCGCGGCCCTGATCGCCTACGAGGCCCTCCGCTACCCCTACGCTCGGGCCTGGATCCGAAGCCGGCGCGGGGCCTTCACCATGGAGGAGGCCTCACGCGTTGCCAGCACCCGCGGGCGGAACCGTCGACGCCAAGCATGACATCCGGCACGACGCCTGCGCGTCTTACTCTCTCGGTGTCAGCCTGATCCAGATAGCCCGAGCGATTGCCCGCAGCGCACCGTCACCTCCGAACAGAGCCGTGCCCGCGAAGTGCTTGCGACCCTCGATCCCCGCAGTCCAGGCGACGACGACGCATTCCTCTCCGACCTGGACCGGCCGCAGGGCTCGCGATGCCAGGCGGCCGAGCACCATCGGCACCTGGGGGAAGCCGTTCGCAAAAGCCCCAGGGCAGTCGAGGGCTGCCCACACGAACTCCGGCCGAACACGGCCGTGCGCGCCTGCCAGCGTCTGGTCGGGGGTCCAGGGGGCCGCCACGAGCTGACGGCCGTCCACGGACCCGGGGAAGATGCGAAGGCCATCGCCCTCGTCTCGGTCCGGGCCGCAGACGAAGCACGTGGGGAACGGGTGGCCGGCGAACCCGGGGTAGCGCCGGGCCGCCTCGATGGCGTCCTTGAGCGCGACGGGTTCCGGGGCCAGGAGGTCAACGTCAGCGGGAACCCCTTCGGCCACGACGGTCTCGCCATCGAGGATGCCGACAGCCCGATCATCGAAGCGGCGAACCGCGAGCCCCCTTCCGAGGGGAGGAGGCTGCCGCAAGGTGACCTCGGCAACCCCGCCGATGATTCCGGCCACGAGACCGCACACATACCCTCCGTTTCCCGAATCGGGAGGGCCACGGAACCGCTCGTGGATAACGATCTCCTGCTCACTCAAGGTCTGATCGGGCTCCAGCCTACGCCGGCAGTCTCCCGACCGAGGCCGGAGCGATTGGTTTTGGCGGCAGCGGCCGTCTACACTCCCGGACGGCGATTCCCGCGCCGAACCCCAGGCCCGGTGCTCACGCCACCGGCTCGATGGGGCAAAGGGGCTCAGCCTCGGGAGATCCCGGTCGCCTGGACCCGTGGGTCGGTGGCCCCGGGAGCGTGAGTCCTGAGGTCGCGGGCCCGAAGGAGGGACCAGATGACCAGGGACAAGGCTCAGAAGCGGGCCACTCGCGCTCGCATGGCCAAGACGGGGGAGCGGTACACGGCCGCTCGCCGCCACGTCGTCAAACCACCTGAAAAGCTCCCTGTCGAGGACCTCGGCCAGACCGATGCCAACATCCGGCAGAACACCGGGAAGGGCTGGATGGAATGGCTGAGCATCCTGGACGGGTGGGGGGCGAGAGAACGAAAGCACGGCGACATGGTCGCGAGACTCATGGAAGAGCATGGCGTCCCCGGCTGGTGGGCCCAGACGATCACCATCGGCTACGAGCGAGCCCGTGGGATGCGAGCCAAGTACCAGCGCATCTCTGGTGGTTTCGCCGTGAGCGTCAGCAAGACGTTCAACGTGGGTGCCGGGAAGCTCTACGCCGCGTTCACCGACGCCCGCCAGCGCAACAAGTGGCTCGAGCGAGGGACACTGAAGGTCAGGACCACACAGAAGGCCAAGACCGCAAGGTTCGATTACGAGGATGGCAGCTCGAGGGTCGCCGCGTACTTCGTCCCAAAGGAACGCGCCAAGACCACAGTGACCGTCGAGCACGAGCGCCTGCCCGATGCCGAGGCGGTGGAGAAGATGCGCGCCATGTGGAAGGAGCGCTTGAGCGAGCTGGCCAGGGTGATCCAGAGCTGACCACGCTTGTCGTGGCCTGACACACTTCGGGACTATGGATGCTTCGCGTGGCCTCCCGTCCGGCTATCGGCTCCGTCCGCCGAAGGTCGATGAGGCGTCGGACATCGACCGTCTCGCGGCCGAAGCTGACGCGGCACTCGGCGCCCCTCCTTCGCTCAGCGAGGATCTGATCCGACAGCTCTGGGCCCGGCCCCGGTTCGTCCTCGAAACCGACGCGTGGGTCGTCGAGCTTGGGCGAAGTCTCATCGGGTACGCGGAGGTGTGGGACATGCACCCCACGCGCCTGTCTGCCTTCGTTGTCGTTCACCCCGATCACACCGGGCGCGGGATTGGCAGCGCTCTGGCCGCGCTCGTCGAGGGCCGGGCCGGAGAGAAGGCCTCCGGAAACCTTCGCCTGTTCTCCGCTGTCCTTACTCAGGACGAAGCCGCCGCGCAACTGCTGGCGGGCCGGGGGTACACCTGGGCTCGCCGGTTCTGGCACATGGAGGCTGAGCTCGAGAGGGGAGTGAGGGCAGCCACTCCACCGTCCGGGATCGAACTGCGGCACCTTGATCCGGAGAGCGATGTCCCAGCGGCGCACCGGATCCTCGAGGAGGCGTTCGAAGACCACTGGGACCACTCTCCAACCCCGTTCGAAGAGTTCCTCGACCTCAATATTCACCAGGACGACTTCGATCCGGCCCTGTGGATCGTCGCGGTCGATGCAGGCGAGCCGGTCGGTGTGCTCTCCGCAAGCGCGCACACCGATCGAGGTTGGGTCTCCGAGCTCGGCGTGCTCCGATCGCATCGAGGTCGAGGAATAGCGACGGCCATGCTGCGGGAATCATTTGCCCAATTCGAACGCCGGGGGCTGCCACGTGTGCGGCTGAACGTGGATTCGGACAACTTGACCGGCGCCGTGTCGTTGTACGAACGGGTCGGTATGCGGGTCGTGACCTCGTACGACCTGTGGGCTCGAGCCATCGAGGGCTCCCGCTCCTGATGCACGCAGCCTGGCGACGATTGACATATCCCCGCCGAAGGAGCCGCTCGGACCCCAAGGCGGACCTTAGCGCCCCTCCTCCTCGAGGAACCGCATCCCGCGCTTCTCGCGGGAGATTCACCCCAGGGCGCCATCCTAGACACCAGGGAATCCGCAGGTCCAGGGCTTGTTGGCGCTGGCCTCCCCTAAGGGGGTGGCATTGCGTCCCGCCGTGGAGCGATGATTGGCGCCAGCGTACCGCGACGCCCGCGAGGAAGGAGGGGACCCGTGGGGCAGCGTACCAAGCTGATTTCACTGTCGGCCGTGCTCATGCTCGTCACGGCCGCTTGCCAGGGTGGTGGCGGTGGCGGGGGCGAGAACGGGCAGGCGGAACGGCTCGTCATCGCGGCGGTCCAGGGAAACGAGTCACTTGGCATCAAGAATCTCGCCGACGACTACCGGGAGGAGACGGGCGTCACGCTTCAGATCGAGGAGCTGCCGTACCCGCAGCTCTTTGAGAAGCTCGTCACGACCTTCGAGGCTGAAGAACCGACCTATGACCTGGTCATGCTCGACGACCCGTGGATGCCGAAATTCGGGACGGAGGGCTGGCTCCAGCCTCTCGATTCGAACTATGGGTTCGAGCGGGATCCCGACATCGCCGATGTGATCTACGAAGTCGGCACCTGGCCGCCTCCACGCGGCCCGGTCCCGCCGAGCGAGCGGGATAAGGAGCAGCACCTGCTCGGCATCACCGTAGTCGGCAACGTCGAGATGTTCATGTACCGGAACGATCTGATGGAGGAGCCGGCGACCTGGGATGACGTCCTGGCCGCGGCGAAGGAGAACCACTCGGACGACCTCGCGGGCTACGCCGTCCGCGGGGCAGCAACGAATCCGATCGTGGCCGACTTCCTGCCGATCCTGTGGTCGTTCGGCGGTGACGTCTTCGACGAGAACTGGGAGGTCGTGTTCGACTCGGAGGACTCGTTGGCCGCAGTGAAGTTCCTTGTCGAGGATCTGAAGGCAGTTGCCGAGTCGAGCCCCCAGAACGTGGACGCCGCCGACCGTTCCCGCCTGATGGCCATCGGGGAGGCCCTTCAGTCCACCGTCTGGCCGGGTGAGGTTAACGCCATCGTGCTGGGTGAGGGGACCACCGTGGAGGGCAAGGTCTCGTTCATCCCGATGCCCGCCGGGCCTTCCGGGCAGGGCTTCGGGATGATGGGTAACTGGCTGCTCGGGGTCCCCACGGCCGCGGAAAACGGCCAGGCTGCGGCGGACTTCATCAAGTGGATGACTGAGGAGGATACCCAGCGGCTCTATGCCGAGAACGACGGGATCCCGAGTCGGACGTCTGTCCTGAACGACGCCGGGCTGAACGAGGCCAACCCCTACTTCGCCGCGCTGGCAGAGTCGCTCCAGGCCCAGCCGAACTGGCGGCCGCGGACCGACCAGTGGAACTCGGTGGAAACGGTGCTCGGGACGAATCTGAACGCCGCGCTCGCAGGGCAGATGACCGCGGAGGAGGCGGTGCAGCGCGCATCTGAGGAGATCCGCACGATCATGGAGCGGGCTGGCTACTACGAGTAAGCCCGGTCCGCTGCTCCTGAGCATGGGGGACCGGCGCGCTCGATGAGCGAGTCGGTCCCCTCCGCTTCGGTACGGCCAGCCGCGAGGCGACGGCGCCTCGGCACAACCGCCCCGGAGCGCCTGGCCTACCGGCTGCTCCTCCCTGTTCTGAGCGTCGTCTTCGTCATCGTCCTCATGCCGTTTCTGGTTGCCCTGGTCTCGTCGCTGCGCGCGGATGGCGACGGTCCATTCGTCGGCGCGCAAAACTACGCCCGCGCCTTGTCGAACCCGCTCCTCTACGTCGCCCTTCGCGCCACCGGCATCTACGCGCTCATCGTCCTCCCCGCGGAGATCTTGCTCGGAACGGCGCTGGCCCTGCTCGTCCATCGCTCGGTGCGTTCTCCGACGGTGCGGGCCCTGATCTTCGTGTTCGCGATCATGCCGATCGTCATCCCGCCGGTCGGGGTGGGCGTGATCGCCCGTCTCATCTATGCCCCCAGCTACGGGGTGCTCAACCACCTGCTCCAGCTCGCCGGCCTCATACAGCGGGAGATCCCCTGGCTCTCACAACCGACGGGCGCCATGCTATCGGTCGCATCCGTCGACATCTGGCAGTGGACGCCGTTCGTCTACCTCGTCATTTTCGCTGGCCTCCAGACAGTGCCGCGGGAGTCCGTGGAGGCGGCGAAGGTCGACGGCGCCACCTGGTGGCAGCTGTTCTTCCGGATCGAGCTCTTCTACCTGCGCCCGCTGCTCCTGCTGGTCCTCTTCCTCCGATTGGCGGACGTGCTGCGCGTCTTCGACCACATCTTCGTGCTGACCGGTGGGGGACCCGGCACCTCGACGCAGCTGCTGAGCCTGTACCTGTACCGGATCGGCTTCAAGTTCTTCAACTCGGGCGAGGCGGCGGCCCTGGCCATCCTGGTCCTGGTGGGCATGATCCTCCTCTACACAGGCGTCGCCCGGCTCCTGCCGGTGGAGCGGGACTGACCGATGCGCCGCTCCCGCCGTGCCCTCAAGGCGCTCGGCTGGCTGGCCATTGCTGTCTTCGGACTCGTGTACCTGTTCCCTCTTTACTGGCTGGTCAACACGAGCGTGAAGGGTCGCGCCGAGCTGTTCGCCTCGACGCCGACCCTCGTCGCCAAGAATCCCACACTGGACCCGTACATCAGCGTGTTGTTCGACCGCGGGTTCGTAGGGCTTGTGCGTAACAGCCTGGTCGTGTGCTCGCTTACCGTCCTCCTCACGCTGGCGATCAGCCTTGCGATCACCTATCCGATCACCCGGTTGCCGATCTCGCGGAGCATGCGCGTCTGGGTGCTGAACTGGGCCCTCTCGCTCCGCTTCTTCCCGCCGATCGCGGTGGTGGTGCCGTACTTCGTGATCGTTCGGACCGTCGGTCTGTACAACAACCTGCTGGCTCTGGTGTTCGTCTACTCGGTGATCAACTTGCCGTTCGGCATCTGGATGCTGAAGGGGTTCCTGTCGGAGGTTCCACAGGAGGTGGAGGAGGCAGCCTATGTCGACGGCGCCACCAGAGCGGTCGCCTTTCGCCGCGTGTTGCTGCCGCTTATCGCTCCGGGGCTGCTCGCCTCGGCGGTGATCATCTTCGCCTTCTCTTGGAGTGAATTCCTGTTCGCCCTCATCCTCACTGCGACCCGTGACGCCCAGACGTTTCCGGTGGGGGTCCAAGGCCTGGTGACCCAGTTCGAGATCATCTGGAACGAGATGGCGGCGGCCGGCGTGGTTGCCATCGGCGTCCCGCTCGTGCTGATGCTGGCGGCCCGCCGCTACGTCCTTGCCGGGCTGACCTTCGGCGTCATCCGCGAGAAGTGACGGCCCCGCGCGGTCCGATGAACTCCCGATACCTCAACGGGGCGACGATCATGACCACACCGACGCCGCTTCAGCTGGAGGCGGCGCGAGACGCAGGATTTTCCGGGATCGAGGCGCGTGCTGAGCGTCTTCTCGCGGATCCTACCGAAGTGTCCGCCACATCGCGTGCGGTGCGTCCCGATGAGGTGTGGAGCCTCAATGGTGTGAGGATCGGTCTCTTCGCCGACGGTCGCCTGGACCGGGAAACGCTCGAGGCCGATCTCAGAACGTGCCTGGAGATCTGCCGCGCGATCCGCTCCGCCTACCTCCTGATTGTCCCGCCCCGCGTCGCGGGGCTGGGCGAGGCCGCAGCTCTCCCCGGGATGCGTGACGGACTCGAGCTGGCGCGGGACCAAGCGGCGGCCTCTGGAGTGAAGGTCGCCTTCGAGTTTCTCGGGTTCTTCGATTGCCCGATCGCCACGCCACGGGCGGCCGCGGCGGCGGTCCATGACCTCGAGGATGTCGATCTCGTCCTGGATTCTTGCCATTGGCACGCCAGTGGGGCCGGTTCACTCGACCCGTTTCCGATCGAGCGAGTCGCTATGGTCCACTTGAACGACGCCCCGGCAAAGCCGCCGCGCGAGATCGAGGACGCCGATCGGGTGCTCCCCGGCCAGGGGGTGATCCGCCTGCACGAGCTGCTCGCCGAACTTCGCAGCCGCGGCTATGCCGGACCCTGGAGCCTCGAGACGTTCAATCCGAGCTACTGGGTGGAGGATCCAGCTTCGGTCACGCGTCGCGGCTGGAAAGCCCTCGAGGGACTCTTGTAGCTCGCACCCCGAGGCGCTGTTGCTTGCGCTCCGCCTCATGCTGTGCCTTTGCCACGCGGACCTCTTCCCGATCGGAGACTTCGGGGACGCCCACGTCCCACCACGAGTCACCGCCCGTCCAGGTGTACGGATCGGTCTTCGTGACGATCACCGTGGTTCGGTCGGCCGCCCGGGCGCGCTCCAAAGCCTGCTCCAGCTCTTTCAAGGTGGCAACTTCCTCCGCCCCGGCGCCCATCGCTCGGGCGTGTTGGACGAAGTCGACGTACAGGAGCTCCTTGAACCGGGAGTGCTGGAACAGGTTGTTGAAGGGAGCTCCTCCCTCGAACTCCTGGAGCCGGTTGATCACCGCGTACCCGCCGTTGTCGCACAGGATCAGGATGAACTTGTGGCCGGAGAGGACCGAGCTGTAGATGTCGGAGTTAGCCATCAAATAGGAGCCATCGCCACAGAACGAGATCACCGTCCGTTCGGGGAGAGCCATGGCTGCGCCCCAGGCCCCGCCGATCTCGTATCCCATGCAGCTGAACCCGTACTCGCAGTCGAAGCTTCCGACCTCAAGGGCACGCCAGTGCTTGTTGAGCTCGCCCGGGAAGCCGCCTGCCGCGGCGAGCGCATAGTCCTTCGGTCCGGCGAGCCGGTTCACCGTACGGATCACCGCCGCGTAGGACGGAGGCTTGCCCTCGGCTGGCGGGGCCGCAGCTTCGTCAAGATAGGCGTTCCAGGCTCCGTACTCGTCCCCAGCTCGGGACATCCAATCCTTAGGCGCGGTCCAGTTGCCGAGGGCCCGGGCGAGCTCGTCGATGCCGCGCCTGGCGTCGGCGACGACGGGAAACGCTCGGTGCTTGGCGGCGTCGTATGGTCCCACGTTCAGAGAGATCAGCCGCATGCTCTCGTCTTGGAACACGCTCCAGGAGCCCGTAGTGAAGTCCTGGAGACGCGTCCCGACGGCCAGCACCACATCGGCCTCGGCGGCGAGGGCATTGGCCGAAGTGCTTCCGGTAACCCCGAGTGGCCCCGCGTAGCAGGGGTGGTCCCAGGTCAGGGAGGCTTTGCCTGCCATGGTCTCCACAACGGGAATGCCGTGCCGCTCGGCAAAGGAAGACAGCGCTTCCGTGGCGAGGGAGTAGTGGATCCCACCTCCCGCGATCACCAGCGGACGCCGGGCCGAGCGCACGATCTCCGCTGCCGTGGCGATCTCGGCCGGATCCGGGCCCGGGCGCCTGATCCGGTGCACTCGACGCTCGAAGAATACCGCCGGATAATCGAACGCCTGCGGCTGGACGTCCTGGGGTAATGCGATGAAGGCGGGGCCGCAGTCCGCCGGGTCGAGCATCGTGGCCACTGCACGTGGGAGCGACTGGAGGATCTGCTCGGGGGACGTGATGCGGTCCCAGTAACGGGTCACTGCCCGGAAGGCGTCGTTCACGGTGACGGTCGGATCGTGGAAGTGCTCGACCTGCTGGAGAACCGGATCGGGCAGGCGGCTCACGAACGTGTCTCCCACTAGCAGCAGGAGAGGGAGGCGATCGGCATGGGCGATCGCGGCCGCGGTTACCATGTTCGTGGCGCCGGGGCCGATGGAACTGGTCGCCACCATGATCTGGCGGCGCCGCTTCGCCTTTGCGTATGCCGCCGCGGCCATGGCCATGGTCTGCTCGTTCTGCCCTCGCCACGTGGGAAGCTCGTCCTGGACCGCTTGGAGAGCCTCGCCCAGGCAGGTGACGTTTCCGTGGCCGAAGATCGCGAACACGCCGGCGAAGAGGGGCTTCTCCTCGGCGTCGAGCTCGATCCGCTGGGCCATCAGGAACTTCACGATGGCTTGGGCCACAGTGAGGCGGATGGTTTCCATCACTCTCTCTTAGCGCATTCCTGCCGTCGACTTCGAGCGACAGGTGACCGACATGTCGCACCCTAAGTCAGCCGGAGGATATTCTATCGAGCAGCCGCTGGGCTCCGAGGGGGTTCCGTTTGAGAGTTGGCTTGATCGGGGCCGGCCGCATCGCCTCCATCCACGCGGCGACGCTGGCCGGTCATCCAGACGTCGATCGCCTGAGCGTGTTCGACGCCGTTCCTGAGGCCGCGGAGCGGTTGGCGGCACTCCACGAGGCGGAAGTGGTGGACTCAGACAACCGACTCCTCGGGGACGTGGACGCTCTGGTCATCGCCTCACCGACCGATACGCACGTCGAGTACCTCATCAAGGCGGCTGAAGCTGGGCTCCCTACATTCTGTGAGAAGCCCATCGCTCTGACCCTCGAGGAGACCGATCGGGCAATCGAGGCACTCGAAAAGGCCGAGATCCCCGTTCAGATAGGGTTCCAACGGAGGTTCGATCCCGGATACGGGACAGCGCACGATCTGGTCGCCTCAGGTCGGCTGGGCGACGTGCTCCTCGTGACAGCTCACACTCACGACCCCGCGCCTCCTCCCGAGGAGTACCTCGCGCATTCCGGAGGAGTATTCAAGGACATGTTGATCCACGACATCGACGCCCTTCGTTTCGTGTCGGGGAGAGAGGTGGTGACTGTCTACGCGACCGGCTCGAACCTGACCATGCCGGTATTCGAGGCCCACGGCGATCTGGCCACCGTGGCCGTAGTCGCCCAACTCGAAGGGGGAGCGCTGGCAATCCTCTCGGGAAGCCGCCGCGATCCCCTCGGGTATGACGTCCGCATGGAAGTGTTCGGGACAGAGGACAGCATCGCGGTGGGCGTGGACCCGCATGCGCCGATCCGTTCGCTGGAGGATGGGGTGCCTCCGCCGGCGGAGCCCGTGATAAGAGGGTGGCTCGATCGGTTCCAGGCAGCGTACACGGCCGAGATGCAAGCCTTCATCGAGGTTGCGGCCGGAGCTCGTGCGCCTCGGTGCTCTCCCCAGGACGCTCGAGCCGCGATCCTCGTGGCAGAGGCGTGTGGGAGATCCACCGAAACGGAGAAGCCGGTCTCGGTGGAGGGCGCGGAGATCGGAGGGTGATCCGAGTCGCCAATGCCCCGGTGAGTTTCGGGGTCTTCGAGCTGACCATCGGAAAGCTGCCCAACCTGCCGAGATCAGAGGAGATCCTGGATGCGGCGGCGAGCGCCGGGTACGAGGGGATAGACCTCGGCCCGGTCGGATACCTCGGGAACCAAGACCAGCTGCGCGTACGACTCGAGAGCCGCGGGTTGGGCCTGGCGGGCGGATGGGTGCAGATGCGGTTCTCGGAGCGGGAGGGATTCGAGAAGGATCTCACCGACCTGGACCAAACGCTCGACTTATTCGCCGCCGTGGCTGATGTGAGCGTCGAACCTCCAAAACCGACGCTCGCGGACGCCGGGTCGCCGGCGAGGGCAGCCAACCCCGGGAGAGGCAAGGACCTGCCGGAGATCGGGCTCGATGCCGCAGGATGGACGCGCCTGGGGGAAGGAGTGAAGCGCGCGGCCGAACGGTGCCGAGACCGGGGTTTCGAACCCACGTTCCACCACCATGCCTGCACCCACGTGGAGGCTCCACACGAGATCGAACGGCTGCTCGAACTGACCGACATCGGGCTGTGCCTCGACACAGGCCATTTGCTACTCGGTGGGGGAGACCCCCTGCGAGCCCTCGGGGACTGGGGCGCCCGCATCAACCACCTGCACGTCAAGGACGTTCGCGTTGAAGTTCTCCAGAAGGTGATCGCCGATCGGGCCGGCATGGAAGCCGTCTGGAGTTGGGGCACCTTCTGCGAGCTCGGAACCGGTGATGTCGATATCGAGGGATTCCTTTCCCTCGTGAAGGGCAGTGGTTTCTCCGGCTGGCTGGTGGTGGAGCAGGATCGGATTCCCGGGCCCGAAGAGCCCGTGAGCGACGCGAGAGAAGCCCAGGCCCGAAACCGGAGGTTCCTGGAAGCGAGGGGAGTCTGACGAGATCGTCGTTCGACGTGCTCACCATGGGACGGATCAGCGTCGATCTATACCCGGAGCAGATCGGGGTCCCTCTGGCAGAGGTCCGGACGTTCGCCAAATCGCTGGGCGGTAGCCCGACGAACGTGGCGGTCGGGGCAGCCCGGTACGGACACCGGTCCGCGGTCATCACCAAGGTCGGAGACGACGGATTCGGCCTGTACGCGCGGCGCGCGTTGAGGGAATTCAGCGTGGACGATCGGTACGTCGGCACCGATCCGAGTCTCCGTACCCCCCTCGTGTTTTGTGAGATCTACCCTCCGGACCGGTTTCCCCTCCTCTTCTACCGGCAGCCGAAGGCCCCGGACATGAACGTCCGACCCGACGAGCTCGACTACGACGCCATCCGTGGGGCTCGCATCTTCTGGACGACCGGCACCGGACTCTCCGACGAGCCGAGCCGCTCCGCCACCATGGCCGCACTGGAGGCCAGGGGGCGGGCGGGGATCACCGTCCACGATCTCGATTACCGGCCGATGCTCTGGCCGGAGCCCGGAGCAGCAGGGGATCGGCAGAAGGGCGCGCTCGTCCATGCCACCGTCGCCGTGGGGAACCGCGAGGAGGTGTCGGTGGCTGTGGGAGACGGCGAGCCGGAGGAGCTGGTCGGACGCCTGCTCGGTATCGGGGTCGAGCTGGCCATCGTGAAGCTGGGCCCGGCCGGCGTGCTGGTGGCCTGGGACGGCGAGATGGAGCGGGTTCCCGCGGTGCCCGTAGAGGTGGTCTGCGGCGTGGGGGCGGGGGACGCCTTTGGGGCGGGCCTCTGCCACGGGCTCCTCGAGGCCTGGGACATGGTGCGCACGATCCGTTTCGCCAACGCCGCCGGGGCCCATGTGGCCTCCCAGCTCGCCTGTGCTGACGCGATGCCGAACGAAAAGCAGGTCCTGGCGCTCATGGACGATGCCTGAGCCCACCCGGCGGTCCTCGATGGACCTGTTCCGCCCCGCCGGGACCCTGGCCGACGGGCCGGACCCGGTAGCCATCATCCCCGAGGAGGCTGGCTGGGGATTCTCGGCTTTGCGTGTGATGGCGCTCCCTCCGGGTGGAAGGCGAGCCATCACCCTCGAGGGATTCGAGGCGGCGTTCCTTCCACTCTCTGGCTCCTGCAGGGTCGAGGTCGGATCACGTTCCTTCGATCTCGATGGGCGCGGAGACGTGTTTTCTCGGGTCAGCGACTTTGCCTACCTGCCGGCCGGAAGCGAGGTCCGCATCACCAGCTCGACCGGCGGCGAGTTCGCCTTGCCATCGGCCCGGGCGACCCTCCAGCTCGAGCCCGCGCACATCCCTGCCCGGGCGGTGGCCGTGGAGGTTCGAGGCGGAGGTGTCGCCACCCGACAGATCAACAACTTCATGTCGGCGGACGCCTTCGAGGCTGAGAAGCTCATCGCCGTCGAAGTGCTCACACCGGAGGGGAACTGGTCGTCGTTCCCGCCCCACAAGCACGACGAGCACAGCGAGAGCGAGGTGCCGCTGGAGGAGATCTACTACTTCCGGATCCGCGGTGCCGAGGGGTTTGGATTCCACCGGACCTACACTCTCGACGGCGAGATCGACGCCGCCGTGACGGTGCGCGATGGGGACGTCTTCCTCATCCCTCGGGGCTACCACGGGCCCTGTGTCGCCATGCCCGGCCATCCGATGTACTACCTCAACGTGATGGCCGGCCCGGCCGAGCGAGCGTGGCGCGTGTGTCTGGACCCGGCACACGAGTGGCTGGTCGAGCTCCTCGAGTCCGCCGGCCCCGACCCGCGCTGCCCCATGACGACGGCCGAGGGCCCCCGGGTACCAGACGCCTAGCCCGGAGATCAGGGGCACCGAACCTCGTCTGTGCGATACGGTCCGCCCGTTGTCAGGCTGACCTGGTCGGCACGGGCGGCGGGTGCGGTGCAGGTGGGATCGGTGATGAAGCGCTCTCCGACGCTTCCGCCAGGGCCACCCACAGGAGCCCACCGAGGGCCGCGGCGAACCCCAGGCCCGCGGCGGAAGGGCCGGTGTCGTTCGCCACGAAGGCGACCGCGCTGGCGAGGAGGATGACCAGGAGGGCGTCCCGCCAGACCCGGTGCTGCTCGAGCATCTCGCGGAGGGCCGCGGGCGGCCGCAGCACCACGGCGAGACAGGCCAAGACGCCGATGAGGGGAACGACCGCCAGTGGATTCCGCGCGATCATGCGTAGCCCGATGGCGAGACGGTCGAGGAACGTCGAGAGGAAGCCGGAGGGGGTTCGACCCCGCCGCTCAGGAATCGACTCGCGTGGGTCTCGGGAGCGAACGGGAGCGCATGGACGGCGAAGACGATGAGCACGCCCACGACGACCACGGCCCCCGTGACGGCCAAGGCGGGCCATCCGAGCCGTCCCCACCGACGGAGCCCGAGCCACAGCGCCGCCGCGGCGAACAGCGTGACCGCCGCTCCCACGTTGGCTCCGGTCCAGGGGAGTCCTGCGAAGAGAGCCAGGGCCACCAGGAGCAGGAACCCCGCCACGGTCGGCAATGATGCGGCCACCCACAGGCCGCCGCCCAGGAGGAGTCCGATGAAGGCGTTGGGAAGCCCGTAGAAGCGGACGCCGTCCAGCTCGGACCCCCCCAGGAACGGGGTCAGCGCCGCGGTCCACCGGGTCAGCGCCTCGATGCCGAGCGCGGCGAGGACCGCGCCACCGACCGCAGCCGGTGGTCCGAGGAGCCCCCGCTCCCGGAACGGCAATCCGAGGAGCGCCCCCCCAGCGGCTGCCACCATGACGAACGGCACCACCGTGAGGTAGGTCAGTCGGGGCAGATGCCCGGCGAGGAGGAGTCCGGCCGCGAGGGGAAGGCTCGACAGGGCGAGCCAGGCCGCCCCGATCCTGAGCCATCGCGGGCCCGGTCCCGGCCGCGCCGCGAGCAGCACTCCCAGGAGCCCAACCAGAGCGGCGTACACGCCGGCCCCGGCCTGGACGGGCACGGTCATCCGCCGGTTCGCCAGGTGGCGGGCGTGGAGCTCGAAGGGCGCGGCGCCCTCCGCACGGGTGATGGGTGACCCCCGCATGTCGGGGCCGATCCGAAGACGGAAGAACTCCAGGACAGTGGGGGCGACGTCCTCGTTGGAGACGACGCCATCCCTGCGAGTCGTGGCGGAGGTCAGGACGCCCATCGAGCCCTCTTCCGGGAACAGGTCCAGGGGCTCCCCGCGGGCCACGACGATCGGCGTGACCAGGTCCTTGGCGTCGTCCATGGCATGGGAGGTGGACGGTCCGACCACGATCACCATGACGTCGTGTGAGGCAGCCCTGCCCACGAGGCTCTGGATGTGGTCGCCCATCCGAGTGAGCGATTCCCTCCGGGCCCGACGTACCTCCTCGGGCGACGCTTCATCGGCACCCTCGTCGATGCGGAGCGTGTCTCCCATGTCGAACACCGTGAGGTGGGCGGAGAGATAGGGGGAGGGGTTCGGGAACCGGTTGCCCAGGGCCACGAAGGAGAGGAGGTCGAAGTCGGTTCGGAATCCGCCGATCTCGTCGGGTGCAGGCTCGTCGAAGGGGAGGAGGAGGGGAGGATCTCCCGGGGCCACGGGGAGGAAGGCCTGGCCCACGCGCCCCCGGTCGACTTCCCCGGGGCCGTCCATGGCCACGAGCACGGCGGGACGATGTCGACCCGCCCGGTGGTCGGCATTCCCGTACACGGCCACCGATCGATCGGCTTCCGCGAGCGCGCGGCCGAGGAGTCCGGGGACGCTTCGCCCCTCGTTGGCGCGGACGTACCGCGCGACGTCGAGGAGGAATGGTCCACCCGGCGGGGAGCGCTCCGGGTAGCGTTCCTCGTAGACCTCGATGGCTCTGGTCTCCGCGTCGAAGGGCTCGGTCGGGTCGAATGCCAGGACCCGCGGCTCCGGGCCCGCGCTCCGAGTCCCCGCTCCGAGGGTCAGATAGGCGCCCGGCCCCTGGTCCCCGGGAGCAGCGAGAGGGCTGAGGAGGGCGGCGCCCCCGGCCCGGGCCAGGGCCCGCACCGCCGGAACGGAGAGGAGTTCCTCGAAGGACACCCGGTCCACGAGGAACACGATCACCTGGCGGTCGATCTCGGGCGGGACCGCCTGCGCTGAGACCGGACGTGGGAGGAGGGCCGGGGCGCCGGCGAGGACCAGGACGAGCAGGAGCCCACGGCTCCGTCCGATCCTCACGAGAGACGCCCTTGCTTCGGGTTGGGTCCGCAACAGTCCAACCATTCTCTCGTAAGCATGGAATGAGACCCCACCGCAGCTCGGCGTCGCTTCGGCGGCTCTCCGACCGCGAGACCGAGTTGGCCGAACGGCGGCTGTACCTCAGACGTGTCTGGCTTCTGGGGCCGGTTCGCCCTTGACCACGTCCGCGGCGTCTCTGCGCGCGCGGAGCAGCAGGTAGAGAGGAACGACGACTCCCGTGGCCAGGCCGCCCCACACGAAGCCGTCCGCGATCGAGCGGACTTTGGAGAGGTACCCGAGCCCCGTCTGCCCCCCCACGCTGCCGAGGCTTCCCAGGAGCGCATCGAAGGAGACGAGGGTGGCGCGCTCCTCCGTGGGGATCAGCGAGTGCAGGTACGCCTGACGGACCGGAGTGAGCAGTCCCGCCACCACCGCCGCGAGGAGGAACATCGGGACGGCCACCCAGAAGAGCTGGATCGCCCCCACCGCCACCATCGCCGCCGTTAGCAGGACACTCGCGCCGATGAGGATGGTGGTGCGACGGATACCCGGCCGGACGAGCCGGCCGACCAGAGCGTTGCCGCCGATCATGGCCAGGGAGAACAGGGCGGCGATCACCCCGGCCACCCATACGAGGTCCCGCCCCAAGAGCGAGAGGAAGTACGGTGGCCACGCGTACCAGGCCCAGAAGAAGAAGCCGAACGTCACGAAGGAACCCATCACGAGGAGCCGCATCGACGGCACACTCCAGCCGTACGTGATTCCCGCCCGGGCCACCTTTCGCATCTCCACGGTGATTCCGCGGAATCGAAGCGTCCGAGGCGTGAAACCGAGGTCGTGCATCATCGCGAATCCGACCGCGAAGGCTCCGGCCAGCAGGGCCGAGCGCACCAGGTAGGGGACCGCCAGATCGATCGTGCCCAGCACGCCGCCGGCGACCGTTCCCACGAGTGTCGCGGCGCCGGAGACCATCCCGGCTCGCGCGAACACGCGGTCGAGCTCGCCCCGGTAGCCGGAGGCCCGGAGCGCGTCCACCAGCCAGGCCTCGACCGCGCCGGAGTAGAAGGTGTAGCCCAGCCCCAGGATCACTCCCGCCAGCGAGAAGAGCAGGAGCCCGCCGTGGATGGCGGCCACTCCCACGTACGCCAGCGTGCCGACCAGGAGGACCGCCTCGCTCAACAGGAACGAGATGCGCCGACCCCTGGTGTCGGCGATGACGCCGGTGGGGACCTCGAACAGGGCCATGGCGGCGGTGAACGCGGCATTGGCCACGAACACCTCGAAGATGTCGAGGCCCGCGTCGAGGAGGAAGAGCGTATTGATGCCCCAGATCAGCGAGGCGGCCAGGGTGAACAGCGCCGTGATGACCAGGTAGGTGCGGATGATGCGCCGGGGTTCCACTCAGCTTCCTCGAAGGGCGGGCTCGACGCGCCCTTCGACGTCGGCCACGAAGCGTAGGACGGCTTCACCGTCGAGATGGAAGTTCCCGTCGCCCCCGCGGGCCGCGACCGCGGCGTCGACAACTCCGGGATCCTTGGCGCGAGCACGAGCCCATCCGGCGGCAGCCGGCTTCGGCGACCACCTCCCATCTTCGAGCCAGCACCAGGCACGGCAGGCGTTGAGGATGCTCTGCACACCGTCCAGGTCGTTCGCGCGATGCCATCGCAGCGACCCCAGCAGCGCTCGAAGAACGCGGTCTCTATCGATCTCACCGAAGACGCTCTGGGGAGGAGGGCCGAACATTGTCCGAGCGTGGTCCCGGGCCATGGCCGCGTCGAGCAAGAACCAGTGTTCGGGCTCGACGGACGGATCGTACGATGCCCGGACGCCGACCTCCGAGCCGGTATTGAGGTTCAGCTCCCACTGCAGGCTGGGGGACGTTCCCCGGACCGCCTCAGCCTCGTAGACGACCAGCTCGAGCTTCCGGACCGGACAGTGGAGAGATGGGTGCGACAGTCGCCGCACGATCTCCCGCTTCTGCTCGAGATCGAGGCGCCCGGTCGTCACCGCGGCGACGTCGACGTCGCTCTTCCGCGGGTCGAACCCTCCCATCGAGCCCGAGCCGAGGAGGTATACGCCGAGGAGACGCTCCCCGTTCAGGCTTCTGAGCTGACGTACCACGGCCTGGACGTACGCGGAGGTGGACGGATCCAGGATCACGGCCTCCCAGTTTAGGTCGGGCCGTCCGCCGGCGGATCCCTGGCTCCGCTCGGCGGGAACGACCCGGTAAGGTGGCGGAAAGGAGGTGGTTGGTATGCTCGATCGGTTCCCCGTACACGCGTCGCTCGCCGTGTCGGACCTGCAACGCGCCAAGGCCTGGTACCAAGAGAAGCTCGGTCTTACTCCAACGCGAGAAGATCCGGGTGGCCTCTGGTACGAGTGCGCCGGGCCGACCTGGTTCGGGATCTACCCATCGGAGTACGCGGGATCGGCCACCAACACGGTCGCCGGATGGACGGTGAAGGGCATCGAGTCGGTGATGGGGGAGCTTCGAGCCCGCGGGGTGCGATTCGAGGAATACGACTTGGGCGAGATCAAGACGGTCGACGGACTCGCCACATTCGGTCCCTACAAGACCGCATGGATGAAGGATCCCGACGGGAACATCCTCGAGATCTCCGAGGTGCCCGAGTAACAGAGCAGGTGCGGGCGGTCCTCAACGAGGCTCCCAGGCCCGGAGGAGGGCGAGGGGGAGTCCCCAGTGGCCCAGCGTGGTCAACGGCCGGCCCTCCTGGACGGAGCCCACCATCCCCAGCGCGCGCCAAAGGGGTCCGACGGCCTCGAAGGCCCGGGCGATCGCTCTGGCGTGTTGGGGGTCGATGTCGCCCCGGGTCTCGGGCGAGGTGACGATGCCGGAGAGTAAGTCCTGCGGGTTGGTGGGAGTGCCGGGGCCTCCACGGGCCATGTAGAGGATCGCTCCCAGCCAATCGGCGTCATCGAGGTCTCGCCACGCCGATGCGCTCTGAGCGGAGATGGAACGTCGCGGGGAGATGGTCCCCGCCGCCAGGGCCATCCAGAGCTCGAGGTCTTCCGCCGGTAGCGATTCCGGGTCCAGGCCTCCCCCCGCCAGCAGCACGTCGCACGGGGGCTCCCCCCACCGGAGCGCGCCCCGAAGCGAGCGGCACGCCCGCTCCAGGCCGGCGACGGGGAATGAGGGATCCGGGAGTCGAGCCAGGGCCGAGACCAGTACATCCCTGGCCCCGTCGGGAGAGCCGTCGCGAGAGTCGAAGAGGTCTTCCCAGGGGTCCCCGGCATGCTTGCCTTGCACGGGTCAATTATCCCCGAGAAAGGAGGGCCGCTCCATCGGAGCGGCCCCTCTTCCCATCAGGTTCGGCGCGTCAGGGTAGCGGGCCCTCGCACCTGACGACGGTTCCGGAGCCGCCGCGCTGGGCGCACCGGTCGAAGTTGGGTCCGCCGTCGAGGTCGTCGTTGCCGGGCCCCCCGTCGAGGTCGTCCTTCCCCGCCCCGCCGACCAGATCGTCTCTTCCCCGCTGGCCGAACAGGTCGTCGTTCCCGTCGTCCCCGAAGAGATCGTCGGGGCCGGATCCCCCGCGCAGCCTGTCGGCGCCCGCCCCGCCGCGCAGCCTGTCGGCGCCCGCCCCGGCACCGCCGTTGAGGACGTCGGCACCGCCCCCGCCCTCGAGCAGATCGGCTCCGTCGCCGCCGTCGAGGTCGTCGTTGCCCGAACCACCCTTCAGCACGTCCCCGCTGCCGCCCCCTGCATTGAGGTCGTCGTTGCCGCTCTCGCCGACCAGGAGGTCCCCGCCGGATCCGCCGTTGAGTGTGTCGTCCCCGCCTCGGCCGAACAGGTCGTCGTTCCCGGCGCCGCCCGAGAGGGTGTCGTTGCCGCCCCGACCGTCCAGGAGGTCTGCGCCCACCCCGCCGGTCAGGACGTTCGGGACGCCGTCGCCTCGGATCTCGTCGGCCAGATTGGAACCGATGACGTTCTCGACCGTCCCGACGGCGATCGTGTCGGATCCCTGTCCCGTGGCCGTGCCGAGATTCAGGTCGACCTCGACTCCCGGCGGTCCCGGAGCGTCGGCGAAGGAAACCGTGTCTCCCTCGACGAGGTGCGCCCCGCCGTCCACCGAGTCGTCGCCGAGGCCTGGCAGCAACGAGTCGTCCCCGTCGCCGCCGGTCAACGCGTCGTTGTTCAAGCCCCCGCTCAGAACGTCGTCTCCCGCACCACCATTCAGGAGGTCGTCGCCGTCGGCCGGAAGGGAGGCGACGCCAGACAGCTCCAAGCCGAGCGCCGAATAGCCACCGAGCAGGACGTCGTTGCCGTCGAGGCCATCGAGAGTGTCGTTGCCCGGTCCACCCTCGAGCTGGTTGGGAGTGGTGTTCGGGGCCCCGACAGAGCTGCCCGTGATGACGTCGCTCCCTGCGCCGCCGATCACGTTCTCGATGTCCGGATCATCCGTGAGGTCGCCGGTGGCCACGCCGACAGCGTCGTTCTCCCCGGGCTGCCCGTCGTTGGCGACACCGTCGAGGGTCACGGTGACCGGCTGGGTCGCCGTCCTGGTGGCGTATGACGCGGTGTCGTTCCCGGGTCCGCCTGAGAGGACATCGGTGCCGAGCCCGCCGTCGACGATGTCGTTCCCATCCCCGGTGGAGATGTCGTTGGCGAGCAGGCTGCCGATGACCGTGTCGTCCCCGGCGCCCGTCGTGACGTTCTCCACGTCGATCCCGACGTTGTCCGCCTCGTCACCAACGCCGTCGAAGTTGAAGTCGGCGCCGTCGTCCGCCAAGCCGTTCAGCGAGATGGCAACCGGAGCCACCCTCGCGCTGTAGTCGGCGTGGTCCTCGGCGCCGGCGCCGCCAGACAGCACGTCGGCACCAAGATCGCCGATGAGGGTGTCGTTCCCGGTTCCTCCATTGACGACGTCGTCGTTGTCCCCTCCGTCCAGCAAGTCGTCTCCGAGGCCGCCGACGAGCGTGTCGTTCCCGGCCTCGCCATCGAGCTCGTCGGCGCCCGGTCCGCCGTCGAGTGTGTCGTTGCCTCCCAGCCCGTTGAGGATGTCATCCCCGCCCCCACCCGAAAGGGTGTTGTGAGCAAGGGCGTTCCCGACAAGGGTGTCGTTCCCGAGACCCCCGGTGACGTTCTCGACGTCGGATGGGACGTTGTCCAGGGCCCCGGACCCGTCGCCGTCGACCGCGGGGTCTCCGTCGTCGGCCAGTCCGTCGAGGGTGACCGTGACTCCCGCCGTCCGGGTCTCATAGGTGGCGGTGTCGGTCCCGGCACCGCCGGAGAAGACATCCGGTCCGTTCCCGCCGTTGATGATGTCGTCTCCCTCGGACCCTGCCAGGCTGTCGGCGTCCTCGCCTCCGTCGAGGACATCGTTGCCCTGGCCGCCGTCGATGATGTCGACGCCGGCACCACCCGTGGCTGTGTCGTCGCCGCTTCCGGCATCCAGGGTGTCGTCGCCGAAGCCGCCGGCGATGTCGTCGTTTTCAGTGCCGCCTTCCAGCGTGTCGTCTCCGGCGCCGCCCTCGACGTCGTCGTCTCCGGCGCCGCCGGAGATCGTGTCTGATCCCTCACCACCGCGGAGCTCGTTGTTCGAGATGCTACCCACGAGCACATCGTCCCCGCTCCCGCCCGTGACGTTCTCAACATCGGTCCGAACGTTGTCGGTGCTGGCGGAAGGCCCGAGGTCGTCCACCGGGTGTCCGTCGTTGGCCACTCCATCGAGCCTGACGATCACACCGTCAGTGCGAGAGGCGTAGGTAGCGGTGTCCAATCCGGTCCCGCCGAACATGTCGTCGGCGCCGAGGCCTCCGTCGAGGAGGTCATCTCCGGCCGCGCCCGATAGCGTGTCTTGGCCGGCTCCTCCGGACAGAGAGTTGTTCGCCGCGCTCCCCGTGACCGAGTCGTCTCCGGCGCCTCCGATGACGTTCTCCACATCGGTCCGAACGTTGTCGCCCTCGCCCGCTTCTCCGTCGCCCGCCAGATCGTTCAGCGTGACGGTGACTCCGACCAGACGCGCGTCGTAGAGAGCGGTATCCGTTCCGCTCCCTCCCGAGAGATCATCCGAGCCGAGATCCGGCAGGGAACCGACCGCGTCGTCACCGAGACGGTCGTCGCCGGTACCACCGGACAGCACGTCGTCGCCCTCGCCCCCGTGCAGTGTGTCGTTCCCCGCTGCACCGGAGAGCTCGTTGTTCCCGGTGCTACCGATGAGGAGGTCGTTCCCGCTGCCCGCGGTGACGTTCTCTATGTCGGTGTGAACATTGTCGCCCTCTCCGGTCGGGGAGGTCTCCCCGTCGTTCGGGAGGTCGTCCAACGACACAGCCAGGGCCGCGCTCCGCGACGCGTAGGTGGCAAGGTCGTCCAGCCCACCACCCCCAAACATCGAGTCCGAACCCGAACCGCCGTCGAAGATGTCGTTGTCTGGTCCGCCGAACATCGTGTCGCTTCCGGCGTCACCCGTCAGTGTGTCGGATCCCTGGACGCCGTCGAGGAGGTCGTTGCCGGCACCGCCGGTCAGCTCGTCGTCGCCGGCGAGGCCGATCAACTCGTTGTCACCGAGATCCCCGAGCAGTTCGTCGTCGTTCAGCGAGCCGGTCACGTTCTCGACCCCCGACAGCGTGTCGGACCCTTGCCCGAAGGCGGTGCCCGAGAACAGGTTCACGGTAACCCCCGCCGTGGCTTCGTCATAGATCGCGGTGTCGATGTTGGGGCCACCGGTCAGTGTGTCGTTTCCCTCCTGGCCTTCAAGAGAATCGGCGCCCGAGCCCCCGTTCAGCACGTTGTTCTGCTCGTTCCCTTGGAGGATGTCGCCGCCGCTGCCGCCGGTGGCGTTCTCGATGGCGATCAGAGTGTCGGTCCCCACCTCCGCAGCGCCGCTGGCGGTGCCGGCTTGGAGGTTGACGGCGACGGTGGCAGTTGCCGCCGAATAGTCGGCGGTGTCGATGCCACTCGCGCCATCGAGCTCGTCGTCTCCAGCCAGCCCGACGAGCGTGTCTGCGCCGTCGGCGCCGCGGAGTTCGTTCGCGGCGGAGCTACCCGTGAAGGTGTCTCCGAACGGGGATCCGACCAGGTTCTCCACGCCGGAGAGGGTGTCGGAGCCCTGTCCGGTGGCAGTTCCCGTGGAGAGGTTGGCCGTGACGCCGCTCGCCGCGGTGGAGTAGTCGACGGTGTCGTCCGCGCCGATCTCGCCCTGCAGGTTGTCCGCGCCTTCGCCGCCCACCAGGACGTCGTTTCCGGCCTGGCCGTTGAGGGTGTCGTTGCCGTCGGCGCCCAGAAGGGTATCGCCGCTGCCGCCACCCAAGAGGGTGTTGTTCTGAGAGTCGCCCGTCAGCGTGTCGACGAACGCGGAACCGATGAGGTCCTCGATCTGCGTGAGGGAGTCCTGTCCCGCGCCGAGCGTGTTCTGGAAGCCTGACGTGGCCAGGCTGACCAGCACGCCGGCACCGGCATCCTCATAGGTGGCCTCGTCCGTGCCAGAGCCGCCATTCAGCGTGTCGCCGGGGGCGCCCACATCCGTCAGACCGGCGAGGGTGTCATCTCCACCCCCGCCCATCAGGACGTTGTCGGCGGCGTTCTGTCCGGTGAGTGTGTCGTCGAACGCCGAGCCGGTGACGTTCTCGATTCCCACGAGCTCGTCGTTCCCACCTCCTCCGGTCGCCTGGGGCGCGGCGATCGAGAGATCCACCCTCACTCCCGCGGGGGCCTGCGAGTAGTTGGCCGTGTCGATGCCCGCTTGCCCATCGATGAAGTCGTTCCCTGCCCCGCCGTCGAGGTCGTCATTCGCCGGCCCGCCGAGGAGGTCGTCGATCCCGCCCCCTCCTGAGAGTGTGTCCGCCCCGTCGCCTCCGTCCAAGGTGTTGGCGGTGACGCTCCCGGTCAGGCTGTCGCCGAGATTCGATCCCGTGAGGTCCTCGATGTTGGACAAAGCGTCTGCGCCCTGTCCTGACGCGGTCCCCGTGAGCAGACTGGCAGTGATGGCCGCGGTGGAGGAGGAGTAGTCCGCCTCGTCGTCCCCGTCCCCACCGTCGATGGTGTCGTCACCGGGTCCACCGATGAGGCCCGGAGCCGTCGGCCCCGCAGCAGGGCTTCCGTCGTCCCCGCCCCCGCCGAACAGGGAGTCGTTACCCGATCCACCGTCCAACCTATCGACCCCGTCGAGACCGGAGAGCACGTTGGTCCCGACGCCCCCCGTCAGCCGGTCGTCCTGGTTGGAGCCCGTCAGGTTCTCGATGTTCGCCAGGGCGTCCGTGCCTCCGCCGCCGGTGAACTGGAAGCCCACGGTCGACAGGTCCACCACCACGCCGCCGGCTACGAGCGGCGTATCGCTGTAGTCGGCGGTGTCGATGCCGTCCTGTCCGTTCAGGACGTCGCCCGGGATGCCGGTTCCATCGTCCGAGCCGCCGTTGAGGGTGTCGTCGCCGAACCCTCCCTCGAGCTCGTCGTCGCCCGCCTGACCTCTCAGCGTGTCGTTGCCGGCGTCGCCGAAGATGTTGTCATCGTCGGCGCCGCCCAGAAGCTGGTCGTTGCCATCTCCACCGAAGATGTTGTCGTCCCCGGCGCCGCCGTTGGCTGTGTCGCTCTCGGTGCCACCGAGCAGCGTGTCGATGTCGGCGCCACCGTCGAGGTCATCGGCGCCGGCCCCGCCCTCGAGCAGGTCGGCTCCCTCACGGCCGTCGAGGGTGTCGTTCCCGAGGCCTCCGTTCAGCTGGTCCGCTCCACTGACCCCGAGGAGGGAACCCCCGTCGAGGGTGTCGTCGCCGTCGCCGCCGGTCAATGTGTTCGCGAATTCGTTGCCGATCAGGGTGTCGCCGAAGGGAGAGCCCACGGCGCTCTCGACAAAGGTGATCGTGTCGGTTCCCGCACCCACGGTGTTCTGCGGGGTGGGCAGGGCGAGGTTCACGGTGACGCCGGGGGCAGCCTGCGAGTAGTCGGCCGTGTCACCCACGCCGCCCGTGTCGGCGCCACCGTCGAGTGTGTCGTTGCCGAGTCCGCCCTCGAGAACGTCATTTCCTCCACCGCCGTTGAGCGCGTCCGGCCCTAGACCGCCGTCCAGTGTGTCGGCGTCAGCTTCCCCGTTGAGTGTGTCCGTGTCCGCCTCACCGTCGAGGGTGTCGAGCCCGGCCCCTCCGTTCAGCGTGTCGTCGCCGTCGCCCCCCGTGAGAACGTCGTTCCCATCGCCTCCCGAGGCGGTATCTCCTCCGGGTCCCGCGTTCAAGGAGTCATTACCCAGCCCACCGGTCAGCTGGTCGGCCTGGCCCCCGCCCTGAAGCGTGATGGCGCTGGTGAACGTGGTGCCCGTGCCGCTTCCCCCTGCAGCCGACAACGTGTCCTGACCGTCGCCGCCCTCCGCGCGAAAGCTTTCCACGCCTTGGATCGACTCCACGTCCTCGTTCGAGTCGGAGTTGAGATTGATCCCGTGTTGGTTGGGAAACACCGTCGTGTCGGTCCCAAACGTAATCGTGTCGTCACCCAAACCTCCCGCAACGGCGAGAGTGTCGTTTCCCGCGCCCAGGTCGACGGCGAAGTTGATGGTGCCGAACGATCCGCCGCTCAGGTCGATGGTGAACGTCTCGTCCGTGAGGCCGGCCGGGGCGCTGACCGTCACGTTCACGTTGGTCGTCAAGGCGACGGTCGCCGGCGGGGAACAGGGTGCTCCATTCACGAGGATCGCCCCCGCGAGGACCGAGATGCTCGCGGATTCTCCCGGGTCGAGCGTGACGGAGACCACCCCTCCGCCCGACGTGCAGCTGACCGCCAAGGCGCGCTGTACGGGAAACAGCAGGAACGTGAGCAGCGCGCTGAGGAACACCGCGCTGAGAGCCAGTCTGCGGGGGCGATTCAATCCGGGAAGGATCGCGGGAAACGCCATCTACGGGAACCTCCTTCGCGGGCCAATGGTCCCGCTCGATGGATCGGTTGAGAAGGCGGGTCCGAGCACGACGGCCCTCCCGCCCGACGGCAAGCGAACAGAACGCTGAGCAACCACTTGAGCTGAGCGTATCGGCCGATCGCGGCCAGACTCAGAGGCAAGAAGGAGAACATCCGGGCACGAAGAGCTGCCCGTTCGGACTTCCAGAGTTGCGAGCGATAGATGATTCATTCGTGACCAGGTCGGAGGACGAGACTACGGGCGGCCAGGAAGTACCTCAATAGCCCGATATGACTAAGTTGCTCTCCTCGTCCCATGGGCCGTGATCTGGGGGGCGACGTTGGAGTTTCTGCTTCTTCCGGCGGCGGCCACCGGGCTCGTCATGACCATGCCCTGCGCCGATCGAGCTGCCCCATCGGGAACGGGGGCTTGCCCCGGGGGCTACACTGGCTCCTCTGCCGCGTTGGGGGGCATACCGCGAGCATCTACAGGATGGGCCCGCATACCGATGGATCCTGGCCTTCGCCTGGCGAAGGCGGGTCGGCCGTGCCCGGGAGCATGCTCCCGGGCGGACGGAAGGTCGCCCTCAGCGGGCGAGCCAGGGTGGCGCTGCTGCTCGTGCTGGCCGTCACGGCGTCCCTCCTGTTCGGGAGCCAGGCTCGGTCACTGGGGCCCGGAACCACCTTCCTGGCCTCGTTGTCTTCCGAGGAGGCTCAGGCCAACCAGCCCAGCCGCCAGCCGGCGATCTCAGCGGAGGGGCAGTGGGTGGCGTTCGCCACCGCCGCCTCGAACCTCGTTCCGGGAGACACCAACGGCGTCGAAGACGTCTTCGTCCGCGACATCCTTCAGGGAAACACGGTTCGGGTGTCCGTGGCTACGGACGGCACCGAGGGGAACAACATCTCCAACGCCCCCGCGATAAGCGGGGACGGACGGTTCGTGGCTTTCGTCTCCAACGCGGACAACCTGCTGGGCGTGTGCGGCGAGTTCCCGTGCGACGTCAACAGCGGGTCGGACGTATTCGTCCGGGACCGGGATACCGACCGGAACGGTGTGTTCGACGAAGCGGGAGGCGTTGCCACCGTCATCGTCTCGGTTGACGACGACGGAGCGCCGGGGTTCGGGGCGAACACCGATCCGGATATCTCTGCGGACGGCCGGTTCGTGGCCTTCGTGAGCAACTCGGAGGACTTGGATCCGGCCGATACCGACGATGTTCACGACGTCTTCGTCCGCGATCGCGACACGGATGTCGACGGGATCTTCGACGAACCGGGCCTGGTCAGCACAGAACTCGTGTCGCGGGCGTCGGGGGCGGGTGGCGCCAAGGGGAACCAGCAGAGCCTGGATCCGTCGATCTCGGCGGGGGGCCGGTTCGTGGCCTTCACGACCAACGCCACCAACCTGCTCCCCGGCGGGGCGGACAGCAATGGCGTGAGCGACATCTACGTCCGTGACCGGGATGCGGTGAGCACCGCGAGGGTATCGGTCAGAACGTCCGGGGAGCAGGCCAACGGCCCGAGTGTCCAACCCACGATCGATCTGTCGAGTCGCTTCGTCGCGTTCGCGAGCGACGCCACCAACCTACTCGCCACTCCGGACGGCAACGGGATCACGAGGGACGTGTTCATCCGTGACCGTGATGCCGACGGGGATGGCGCGTTCGACGAATCGGGAGCGTCCTCGTCCACGACGCTGGCTTCCCTGAGCTCCGGCGGAGCGCAGGGGAACGCCCGGAGCACCGATCCCGACATGACCATGGACGGCCGGTACGTCGCCTACCAATCCCTAGCTTCCAACCTCCGGCGAGGGGACACGAATCGGGCCCAGGACGTCTTCGTCCGGGACCAGTTCGTGGGCAGGACCAACCGCGTCTCGATCAGCGCCGAGGGCGACGAGACCCCTCCGCGGAGCGTCAACAGCGAGCCGGTGGCCTCGGATTCGGGACAGTTCGTGGCCTTCGTGTCGAACGCAACCAACCTCGTTGGCCAGGACTCCGACGATGACGGGGTCTGTGACTCGGGCTGCGACGCCAACGACTCCTCCGACGTGTTCATCCGGGACCGCCAGCCAACCGTCCAGATCGATCCGATCCCCATCCAGTTTCCGACCCGGATCGTCACCACCACGAGCCCCGAACAGCTCGTGAGCGTGGCCAACGAGGGTGACGGGCCGGTGACCATCGCCTCCGTGACCGTCGTCGGGCCCGGGAACCCCGGGGACTTCATCATCAGCACGGACGGATGCACGGACACTCGACTCCATCCCGAGGAAGAGTGCTTCGTGGGGATCCAGTTCCGGCCCACGGCGTCGGGAACCCGATCGGCATTGTTCGCGGTGACCCGAAGGGGCTCGGTGGCGGCGGACAGCGCACTGCTCCTGGGAGGGGGGTTCCAACCCATCGTGGCCCTCACCCCGAACATCGGGCCGCCCGGCTTCGTCCCCTTGGTCGACGGAGCCCTGTTCCCCCCCAACAGCACGATCGTCCTCAAGTGGAAGCCCGGGATCGGCCGGTTCGAGATCCAGTCGGATGCCGATGGGAACATCACCGGCCAGGTCCTCGTGTTCCACAAAGACATCACCGGCCCGCGGCTCCTCCGTGCAACAGGGCCGGGGGTACGCGCGGAAACCGATTTCATGGTGACCCCGGCCACGGGCCAGCCGCCGGACTTCGTGAGCCGCGGCTAGCCGGTTGCTGGAGGATTCTCTCTAGGGCGTCCCCGCCGCGGCCGGGAACCGCGCCTCGGTATCGCTCCGCAGGAGGCCCCGCGCGCCCTCGTCTCGGACCGCCACGATGATCTCGTGCCAGAGCGTCTCGGTGATGCTCGGAAGCGAGGTGGAGAGGGCCCCGTAAACAGACAGGACCCTGACGAGGCCTGCGCCCAGGCCGGCCCGCCAGGACATCGTCCGCGGGTTCGACTCCCCGATGGCAGGGAGCGAGGCGGTCGTGACGGTATCGGTCACCTGTGTGCTCGATGGAGCCAGCGCCCCGGGCGCCCCGACCGGCAGCCCGGTCTCGGTACCGATCGCGTCGTAGCCACTCACGCCCCCGGGAGCGCCCGGCGGGGCGGGGGCCACGACGCCGTCATCGGTCATGACCGGGGCCATCGGATCGCCGATCCCTTCCGCCACCGCGACGCCGGGGCTTCCGGGAAGCATCCCGGCCGCGGGGACCTCCGCGTGCTCCGCCTCGGGATCCTGAAGGATTCCCATGAGCGACTGCTCGGTCATCTCCCGCTGGTAATCCTCGATCCCGGTGGCGATCTGATCCGAGGCCTCTTCGCCCCAGTCGATCTCCCAGGCCATGGTTCCGGCGGTGTCCCGAGCCATGTCGTAGGTGGCGGCCGGATGGAACCCGGCCAGCGCGAGAAGCTCCCCGCCGTCCCCGGAGACCGCCTCCTGGATGTCGGTTCGCTCCGCGTCCACCAGGTCGAACAGCCTGGTGAGTCGGAAGCTCAGCCGCTCCACCTTGGGCGTCCCGCCGGTGACCTGGTGGACCAGCTGAATGGCCTTCCGCTCGGCGATCTTCAGCCACCGGTCGACCCAGGGCTTGGGCGGGGCGGGCACGCCGCCGGGCTGGTACTCGAAGTGGACGTGGGGCGTGGTCCCCCGGGCGTTTCCGGTGTCACCCACGTAGCCGATGACTTCGCCCATCTCCACCGGGGTTCCAACCTCGATGCCCGGCTCGAAAGCTGACAGGTGAGCGTAGAAGTACTGGATGCCGCGGGCGTCGGTGACCTCAAGGCCGAGCCCGGCGGCTGAGGGGGAGTTGACCTTCTGGCTGATGTACCCATCGGCCGCCGCCACCAGGGGGGTGCCGACCGGAGCGAACATGTCGAGGCCTTGATGGAGGTGTGGATAGGGGCAGCACCTCGCCGCGTGCCAGTCATCGCTCCACCAGCTCAGGCCGGCGACGGGGAACGGCCCGACCACCTTGAGGAAGGCCCTCTCGAGGGACATCCCCCGCTGGGTGAGGGGTGCCAGCAAGGAGACGAGCCTGGCCGTGTTCTGCGGCCCTGCCATGGCGAACGGGTCCTTCTTCGGCTTCCGATCCTGCTTGCCGTCCTTCGTCTTCCCGTCCTTTCCGTCGCCCTTCCCGTCCTGGTCGGGGGGAGGCTTCGGGGATGGGGTTCCGCCCGTGTCATCGGGCGGAGGCGACGGAGGGTTGGTCGGCTGCGGGTCCGGGGTCGGATCGGGCGGCGGGTCCGGCTTGGGTGTCGGCTCTGAGGTCGGCGAGGGGTCGGGCGTGGGGTCGGACGGGTCGGATGGATCCGCGAGAGCCATCGGGAGGCCGGCCAACCCGGTCAGGAGGATGCTGATCAGGAGGGCAAGGGAGAAGCTGCGGAGGCGAAGCCTCACTGCTTGGGCGCCTTGCCCAGCGATCCCGTGTAATAGACGGCTGCGTCGTCGCAGGCGTCCCGCGCGTTGTTTGGATCCTGTCCAGCTCTTGCCCGACACGTCACCCTCACCAGCAGGTCCTGACCCTCCTGGATCTCGACTGGTGTCACGAAGTGGTAGTCGAGGTCGCGGAAGTTCTCGAGAGCGGACATCAGGAGTATGGCGTCGTTGGCGTCGTCCACTCGGTCGTCGCGGATGATCTCGATGGTTCCCGTTGCCGCAGCGGGATTCTGGAAGACGAGATCGGTGATCTTGAGCTTCTGCCCGTCGGGAACCGGGAAGGAGGCAACGAACAGGTTGACGTCCCCCGTGGCTGCGTTGCTCGGATCCAGCCGCTGATCGGTGGCGTTGCCGGCCACGCCGCCCTGCTGGTTGATCTGCTGCCGGAGCTCCTTCATCTGCTCCTGGACCGCCGCATTCGCCTCTTCCTGAGCCGCCGCGGCGGCCGCCAACTGCTCCTCGAGGGCCTCCACCTCCGAGTTCCTGGCCACCTCCTCTCCGACCACAGCCTCCTGGGCCGTCGATTCGATCTGGGGCTTGAGGAGCAGGAACCACAGCAGGACCAGGGCGGCCAGGGCGATGAGCGCCGGGATGAGCCACTTCGGGATCAGCGGCTCCTGCATCATGGTGCCGTCGGCCTGGAGGGCCTGGTCGCCCTCCGGCTGGATGATCACCTTGAACGGGTGGGTCTTCGGCTGGCCTCGGAGGAACCGCTTCTTCGGTTGGGCCCGAACCCTCACCCGGGTGGCGTTGCCCGGGTCGACCGTGGTCGACGGGGGGCTGATCCGGAACTGGAGGTTCTCGTCAGGGTCGGTGGCGTCGATGGTGGTGCTGACCCGCTGGTTGCCGCGGTTGTCGATGTATACGTCGTGCGAGGCGCCCATCCGCCCGCGGGAGGTTCGGGGGATCATCTCCACGTTGCTCTCGCTGTACTCCCCGACCTCGAGGGTTCCCTCCTCGACGATCGTGCCCTCCGGGTCCTCCTTCGGCTTGACCATGACCCCGAACGGCGTGAGGCCCGCGCGGGTGGTCGGGGTTCGAGGAGGCCGGAACCGCACGGTCACGATCCCCTCCGCGCCGGGAAACAGGCGGAGGACACCCGGCTCGAACGTGGCCCACGGGGCAGGATCGCCCCGGATCTCGAACGAGAACTCGTCGACAATCGTCCCAGTGTTGCGAACGCTGATGTCGAAGCTCGTTTCTCCGCCAGGATCCACACGAATGGTGGCCGGCCGCAGCATTGCAGTCGCGCCCACGACGCGAAGGATAGTACCAGGCAGGTCAATAGCCTTTGATAACTAACGAGGAGAACATGTGGGCAACTTCGTGTGCCCGTTAAGCCCACGTGAAGTGCCCGGAAAGATGGCCGTCTTAGGATGCCCCCGGACCTGAGTACGGAGGAGGAGGGGAGATGACGGAGCGCGTACCGGTGTTCGTCTATGCCCGAGACCCGATCTCACAGGCTGGGATCGCGGCCGAGCTTCGCGGACGCCCTGAGCTCGAGGTTCTGAGCGAGACCGAGGTCGACCAGGCCGATGTCGCCGTGGTCGCGGCCGACGAAGTGGACGATGAGACCCTTCGGGTCATCAAGGCCATCCAGCGCAGCGGCGGTCCCCGAGTTGTCTTGGTCGTGGCCAGGCCCGACGACGGCGGCCTGGTGGCGGCGGTCGAGGCTGGAGCCTGCGGGCTCCTCCGGCGGTCGGAAGCCACGCCCGACATCCTGACCAGGGCTGTGGCCGCGGCGGCGCAGGGCGACGGCACCGTCCCGCCCGACCTCTTGGGACGGCTCCTCTCGCAGGTGGGCCGGCTCCAGCGTCACGTGCTCGCCCCCAGGGGCCTCACCTTCTCGGGCCTCACCGAGCGGGAGCTCGGGGTCCTGAAGCTCGTGGCCGAGGGCATGGGCACCGGCGAGATCGCCCAGCAGCTCGCGTACTCCGAGCGGACGATCAAAAACATCATCCACGACATCACCACCCGGTTCCATCTGCGCAATCGGTCTCACGCGGTCGCCTTCGCGCTGCGTCAGGGACTGATCTAGGCTCGGGGGCCCGAACCCGGCGCCGGCCGCGTGGCCGGGCGCCGGCTGATGCCCCATCGGGCAGGCGGAACTGCACCAAGGAATGTACCGGGGCGGGTGGCTTCCGCTGGCGCAGGATAGGAGCATCGGGACGCATGATCCACGAGGTTGATGAGGCGCTCCGGAACCTGATCCGGCGTGAAGCGCTGAACGGTTCCGACGTCGAGGTTACCTTCGACGCGCCGACGAAGGACTGGGCGGCTCGCCGCAACAGTCCCACCGTCAGCGTCTATCTGTACGACATCCGCGAGGACCTGGAGCGGCGCGAGGTCGAGTTCGAGGAGATACGCGACGAGACCGGCCGGGTGGTCGAACGACGCCCCCCTCCTCGCCGATTCAAGCTCTCGTACCTACTCACCGCGTGGACCCAGCGGCCGGAGGACGAACACCGGCTCCTCGCGGCCGTGCTGAGCTGCTTCCTCCGCCGGGATGCCCTGCCCAAGGACGTGTTGGTGGGCTCGCTGGCCGACCAGCCACTGGCCATCGTCTCCCACGTGGGTCTCCCTCCGCCCAAGGACCGCAATCTCTCGGATGTGTGGTCTGCCCTGGGGGGTGAGCTCAAACCGTCGCTGGACCTGGTGATCACCGCCCCCTTCGACGCTCGGAGGATGGCGGAGGTGGGCCCGCCGGTGCTCGCGGAGCCGGTCATCAAGGTCACCGGGCCCGATGGAATGCGGGACGCGGCGGGTGGGCGCATGCGTCGCACGCTGCCCAGGAACGGGGACACCGCCAAGGGGGACACCGCCAAGGAAGACGCGAAGGCCGACGAGAAGCAGGCCAAGCGCAGAAAGACCACGCGCTCCCGCGATTCCCGATGAACCCACCCCCATCACTCGAGCACCTCCTGGGTCGTCTGGCCGTGGTGGAGGCTCGGGTGAAGGCAGCGGTTCAGCGACGTCGGGCCGGAGACCCGGAGCCGGACGATCCATTCCGGGGCCTCTACCTCACCGAAGAGCAGGTCGACCAGCTCCTGGACGCTCCGGCGCCTCCACCCCCACCCGACCCCGCCGCCGCCGAAGGCTTGGCGCGCGCGGAGAAGGCCGCCGATGGGGCGGAAGCGAAGGGAGAGGACATTCGACTCCGTCGCCTGGCCAAGACGTTCGACCTCGAGCCGCTCGACATCGAGCTCCTCCTGGTGGCCCTGGCCCCGGACCTCGACGCGCGATTCGAACGCCTCTATGGGTACCTGCACGACGACGTGACCCGTCGGCGGGCCAGCGTCGGTCTGTCGCTCGAGCTCTGCGGGGCGTCTCCCGCCGATGCCCGGGCACGCCGGAGGCTCCAGGGGGGAAGTCCTCTGGTCGAGGCGGGGCTCATCCTGGTGGAGGATCCTGATCGCCCCTTCCTCACCCGGACGCTGCGGGTTCCGGACCGAGTCGCCGCCCATCTGCTGGGCGACGACCGTCCCGATCACGCCCTCGCCCCTCTCCTGGCCCCACCGGTCAGCTGGGAAGAGCAGGACGGGGCGCCCCTGGCCCGAGCCATCGGCGAGGGGGCCCGGCTCTGCTATCTCCGGGAGCGACTGGCGGGCTCGGGTCGCGGGCTCGCCGCGGCGGCCTTCGGCCAGATGGGCATCCCCACCTTGGCCCTGGACCTGGCGAGGCTCACCGTCGACGACGACCCGGCCGCGATCGCCGCAGCCGCGGGCCGAGAGGCCGGGCTCCGGGGCGCCGGTCTGGTGGTCGGGCCGGTCGAGCAGGTCGCCGAGCGTGGGGCCCCGGGGGTGCGGGCATTCGCCGAGATCCCCTGGCCTGTGGTGATCACCGGGACCCGGAACTGGGACCCGGCGTGGTCACGGGAGATCCCGCTTCTGGTCGACGTCAGCTTGCCGGGACCGGAGGAGCGGGCCGGCATGTGGCGGGCACACCTCGACGGCGACACGCCGAAGGAGTTGGACGCGGCCACCGTCATGGCTCCGTTCCGCCTCGGGCCCGAGCAGGTTGCCAGGGCGGCCACTGCGGCCCGCCTGCACGCTTCCTATGCCGGCCGGGCCGTGGATCCGACCGACCTGCGGTCGGGAGCCCGGGCTCAGAACGCCGCGGGGCTCGAGCGCCTGGCCCGAAGGATCGAGCCGGCGGTGGGCTGGCTGGACATCGTCCTTCCCCCCGACACGCTGGCGCACCTTCGCGAGCTGTCCGCCCGGGCGCGGTATCGGGAGCGCGTCCTGGGCGAGTGGGGGATGCGGAAGGGTGGCGGCCGGGGCGGGGGGATCACCGCCCTGTTCGCCGGGGAGTCGGGCACGGGCAAGACCATGGCTGCGGAGGTCCTCGCCGGGGAGCTCGGCCTCGATCTGTACACGATCGACCTGGCCACCGTGGTGGACAAGTACATCGGCGAGACGGAGAAGAACCTCGAGCGCATCTTCTCCGAGGCCGAGGGAGTCAACGGGGTGCTCTTCTTCGATGAGGCCGACGCCCTGTTCGGGAAACGCTCCGAGGTCAAGGACGCCCACGACCGGTACGCCAACATCGAGGTGGCCTATCTCCTCCAGCGCATGGAGACATTCGAGGGGATGGCCATCCTGGCCACGAACCTGAGAGCCAACCTCGACGAGGCATTCACCAGAAGACTCGACGTGATCGTGGACTTCCCCATGCCCGACGAGGTCCACCGCCTGGCGCTGTGGCAGAAGTGCCTTGGCCCCGACGTGCCCAAAGAGGGCGACCTGGACCCGGAGTTTCTGGCAGAGGCCTTCGAGCTGTCGGGAGGGAACATCCGGAACATCTCCTTGACGGCCGCCTATCTCGCGGTTGACGCGGAGAGGTCGGTCTCCATGGAGGATCTGATCCGAGGAGTGCAGCGGGAGTATCGAAAGCTCGGCCGGTTGTGCGTGGAGGCCGAGTTCGGACCATACTTCCACCTGGTTTCGACCAGCGAGGCGCTGGACCGGCCCCGCCTATAGGGGAGGAGGCGACTGAGATGGATTCCTTCGATTACGACGAGGGGCGGAGGTCTTCGCGGAAACCGTCCGAGGATGACGCGGCACGTTCGAAGGAGGTGACCGGCGGGGAGGGCCGCCTCGGAAACCAGGCCATGCAGCGCCTCGTCCCGAAGCTTCGCGTGCAGATGAAGGGCACTCGCGGTGCCGACGTCGACGACACCATCGCCCGAGCCATCCAGTCGAAGCGGGGAGGCGGAGCCGCGCTCGCCGAGGGCTCGCGGTCGACCATGGAGAGAACCATGGGGGAGGACTTCTCCGATGTGCGCGTCCACGCCGACGCGGACGCGGACTCCCTGTCCCGATCGGTCAAGGCGAAGGCGTTCACCACCGGCCAGGACATCTTCTTCCGGTCGGGGGAGTACCAGCCCGGCAGCGGAGAGGGCGACAAGCTCCTGGCGCACGAGCTGACCCACGTCGTCCAGCAGCGGGGCGCCCCTCCCGCGCAGCAGCTCGAAGTGTCCGACCCCGGCGACGCCTCCGAGCAGCAGGCCAGCGCGGTGGCGGAGAGTGTGACCGCCCGCAGCGAGGCCGGGCCCGCGGTCGGGAGAGAGGCCGAGGAAGAGGGGGCCATGCGGGTGGCCGCTCCGGAGGAGGAGGAGGAGCTGGCCATGGAGGCCGCTCCGGAGGAGGAGGAGCTGGCCATGGAGGGTGAGGAGGAGGAAGAACAGGAGGAAGGGGCGGAAGGGGTCTAGCCGTCGGCATGACCAGATCGCAGATCAGGGCCATCCGCGCGAGCGGGAAGCGTGTGCCCCACCTCGTGCGCCGGAACATCGAGGTCGCATCGCCGACTTCCTCCCTGGCCCGGGCCGTGGCGACGGTAGAGCGGCACGGGCTCCCGCCTTCCACCACGACTCGAGGCCTTCAGCGAGACGCCTTGTTGCATCTCCAACGCACCCGCGGCAACGCGTTCGTCCAGCGGTTGGTTCGGCCCGAGGCCGGGATCCAGCGATGCGGCTCCGCTCCCTGCGGGTGCTCCCCACAGGAAAGGATGGCCAGATCGTCTGACGAGGCTGCTCCGGCCATGCTGATCCAACGACAGGACACCGCCACCCAGCCGCCACCCACGGCGACCTTCTGGGAGCGATGGGGCTCGCAGCTCGAGATGATGCGGCGGATGTTCGAGGAGCAGCGGTATGGCTGCTGGTGTGGACCGGGGAACGTGTGCGATCGAGTGACCGACGACATCGACTCCTGCTGCAAGCGACACGACCAGGACTACGGGGCCGCGAATGCGACCTCCGATGACCCTGCGCCTCCCGGCAAGGTCAACATGTGGACCATCGAGGGTCTGAAGGCGACCATGGTGGCCGACCTCCGCCTCGTGGCCTGCACCCAGGCGACCAAGTACGACTTCAACTTCTACGGCCCGGCAGCTGCCGCCTACCGGGAGGGCGTGGCGCTCATCTTCGGCCTGCGCGCAGCGGCAGCCGCCTGGCTGTTCGCCCGCGGTTTCTAGTCGCTGGCTCGAGCCTGCCTCTTCGGGCAGCAAGCCATATCCGAAGGTATGTCCGGATACCGCTGCGCCCCGCGGCACGTCTTGCGAGAGCATCCATCGGGCAACGGCTTTCGATCGGTTGCGTGAATCGGCCCGTCATTCGATCGCTGGCGGGCCCATGCGTTCATGAGCGCGAACGGCAACGACACCAGCCAAGACCGGCGGGGACCGGATCGCCTCCGAGCCCCGAAGGAGGACCGCGCGTCTCGGCGCGACCTGGCCAGCCCTGGTCCGGCTCAGGAAGCTCTGCCGGGGAGCGTTCCACCGGTATCCGATCACCTCCGTTCGGACAGGACCGTCCCCCTCCTTCGGTCCAGACCCAACTCGGTTCACCCCCAGGCGGTCATGGCCCTCCAGCGGGCGGCGGGCAACGCCGCCGTGGGGGCGGCCCTTCTCGAACGACGCCGGAACGAGGGCCGCGAGGAGCTCGGCGAAGAAAACGGCGGGCGGTTCTTGGACGAACCACTCTCGAGAGAGGAGCGGCTGAGTCCCGCCGGAGCCATTCCGGACGTGGCCCTACCTCCCGCCGGCCCGGGACCCGTGCCGATCCCGTATCCAAACACCGACGGAGGGCGCTCAGGAGCGGGGGCCGCGACCGCCGGAACACCGGCACGCGCACCAGCGAGCGCACCGGAGACGCCAGCAGGTGGAGCCGTCGGGGCACCCGAGAGGCCGTCACCCATCTCCCGTCGGGCCGGAGCTCCAGGCGGGTCCGAGGGCGCTCCCGCGGCGGGGGACCGGCCCTCACCCGAGGCGGAGGCGCCCGCGCCCGCTACCGAGGTCGCCCCAGGGTCCGGTGG
>JBOGWB010000001.1:0-26876 GCA_050693035.1 Actinomycetota bacterium | reverse complement strand
AGCATCATCATGCTCACGGCCAAGGCCATGTCGGCGGACAAGGTGCTCGGGCTGACCGCCGGTGCGGACGATTACATCATCAAACCGTTCGATCCAATCGAGCTCGTGGCGCGGGTGAAGGGCGTGCTCCGCCGGGCCCGGGAGATGAAGTCGATGTCCCCCCTTACGGGGCTCCCGGGGAACCTCCGCATCCAGGACGAGATTCACAAGCTGGTGCAGTCGGTGGCCCCCTTCGCCCTCCTCTACGCGGACCTCGACAACTACAAGGCGTACAACGACCACTACGGGTTCCTTCGTGGAGACAACGCCATCCAGCTCACCGCCCGTGTCCTCCAGGACGTGGTGACCGACATGGTCGGGGAGGACGCCTTCGTGGGCCACGTGGGCGGCGACGACTTCACGACGATCTGCCCGCCCGATGTCGCCGAGGGCCTGTGCCAGGCCATCGTGGAGAAGTTCGATCGTGAGGTGGCCGCCCTGTACGACCCCGAGGACTACCAGCGCGGGTACGTCGAGGTCACGAACCGCAAGGGAGAGACCCAGCGGTTCCCCATCCTGTCCATCTCCATCGGCGTGGCCACCACCGCCCGGCGCACGTTCACCCACCGGGAGGAGGCCGTGGCCGTGGCCACCGAGCTGAAGGAGTTCGCCAAGCGCACCGACGGCTCGTCCTGGGCCGTGGACCGCCGCAGCTCCTGACCGTCGGCTAGACCGGGGTGTTGCTGGTGGCTGCCTTGTTGTACTGCCGGACCGAGAGCGGGATGAAGATCGCCAGGATGATCCCCACCCAGATGAGCGTGTAGGCGACGGGATGGGCCAGCGACCACACGTCCGGCACGGGCAGGGTCCCCGTGTTCCCGAACGCCTCCCGCACCGCCTGTGCTACGGCGGAGACGGGATTCCATTCGGCGAAGGTCCGCAGCGGTCCGGGCAAGAACTCGGGGCGCACGAACGTATTGGCGACGAACGTCATGGGGAAGATGAACATGAACGACGCGTTGTTGACCACCTCAACCTTCGCCACCTTCAGTCCGACGAAGGCCATGATCCAGGAGATGGCGTAAGCGAACAGCAGCAGCAGGAGGAAGCCTCCCAGCGCCGGGAGCACCGACGTCCTGATGCGCCAGCCCACGATCAGGCCGGTGATGGACATGACCAGGATCGAGGTCGTGTTGTAGAAGATGTCGCTGGCCGTCCGGCCCACAAGGACGGCCGAACGAGCCATGGGGAGCGACCGGAACCGATCGATGATGCCCTTGGTCATGTCCTCGGCCAGCCCGACTCCGGTGAAGGTCGAGCCGAAGATCACCGTCTGGGCGAAGATCCCCGCTATCAGGTACTCGCGGTAGCCCACGCCGCCAATCTGGATGGAGCTGCCGAACACGTAGGCGAACAGCAGCACGAACATGATCGGCGACATGGTGATCCAGATCAGGACCTCCGGCACCCGCCTGATCTTGATCAGGTTGCGCTTCGCCACGACGGCGCCGTCGGCGAGAGCGAGGACCACGTTGCTCATCGGAGGGCCTCCTTCTCCTTCTCACGCAGCTCCATCCGTTCCGTCTCCGACGCTTCGGCGCTCCCGTCGGGCGACTCCGCCACCTCTTCGGCCGCGTGCCCGGTGAGCGACAGGAACACGTCGTCCAGAGTGGGACGGCGCAGCCCCACGTCCACCACCTTCACGCTCCGATCGGCGAGCCGCTGGAGGGCCTGGCTGAGCACCTCGGTCCCGCCGGCGACGGCGGCGGTCAGCGTGCGGGTCTGCTCCTCCACCTGAACCTCTCCCACCGAAAGCTCCTCGAGGATCGACTGCGCGGCTGGCGTGTCGGCGGAGCTCGCCAGGACGATCTCGACCCGCTCCCCACCGATCTGGGTCTTGAGCTCGTCGGACGTGCCGTGGGCGATCTTCCGCCCCCGATCGATCACCACGATGTCGTCCGCCAGCCGATCGGCCTCGTCCATGTATTGGGTGGTCAGGAGGACGGTGGAGCCGCCTCGCACGAGATCCTGGATCGTCTCCCACATCTGGGCCCGGCTCCGAGGGTCGAGCCCGCTGGTCGGCTCGTCCAGGAACAGGACGTCGGGCTTGGCGACGAGAGCGGCGGCGAGGTCGAGACGGCGCCGCATGCCCCCGGAATAGGTCTTCGCCGGACGATTGCCCGCCTCCACCAGCTCGAAGCTCTCCAAGAGCTGGCGGGCCCTCTCCTGGGACCTCCGCTTTCCGAGGTGGTACAGGCGGCCGACCATGTCGAGGTTCTCGTAGCCGGTCAGGTGCTCGTCCACCGCGGCGTTCTGGCCCGACAGCCCGATGCGCTTCCGGACCTTGTCCGGCTCGGCCCGCACGTCGAGGCCGGCTACCTCGACCGATCCCTCATCGGGCTCCAGCAGGGTGGTCAGGATCCGTACCGCGGTGGTCTTCCCGGCCCCGTTGGGCCCAAGCAGGCCGAGGACGGTCCCCTGGGGAACCATCAGGTCGAGACCGTCGAGCGCGACCACCTTGCCGTACCGCTTGACCAGCCCGGACGTTTGGATCATGTACCTCAATGCCTCTTCTCCTTCGTTGCGGTCTTCAGGGGACCGTATCCCTCAACCGCGGATCACGTCTTTCGATTCCCCTACCCGGATATAATCTGGTTCGAAGCGAACAGACGCTCGCCTTCGGGGCGGGGTGGAAATCCCCACCGGCGGTGAAAGTCCGCGACCCCTCGGTATCCAGCCGGGGGTGGACCCGGTGAGATTCCGGGACCGACGGTGAAAGTCCGGAAGGGAGAAGGCGAGGACCGGCGCCGCGAGGCACCGTTCGCGCCGCCGCGCGTTCCTCGTCGCCCCGCCCCCCCGAGCAAGAGGTGGCTGTGGACGAGGAATACATGCGGAGGGCGCTGGAGCTGGCCGAGCGGGGCCACGGGCTGGTGGCCCCCAATCCTCTCGTCGGCGCGGTCCTCGTTCGGGACCGCGTGATCGTGGGGGAGGGCTGGCACACCGGCCCGGGCACCGATCACGCCGAGGTCGTGGCCCTGGCGGCCGCCCGCGACCGGGCCCGGGGCAGCACCCTCTACGTGAACCTGGAACCGTGCTCCCACTTCGGGCGGACCCCGCCCTGTGCCCCGCGCCTGGTCGAGGCCGGTGTCGCCCGGGTCGTGGCCGCCGCGGCGGACCCGAACCCCCTGGTCGACGGGCGCGGCTTCCAGGTCCTCCGCGACGGCGGGGTCGAGGTGGAGGTCGGCCCGCTCGAACGGGAGGCGGGGCGGCTGAACGAGGCGTTCGCCAAGCACGTCCTGACCGGCCTTCCGCTGGTCACCCTGAAGATGGCGGCCTCCCTCGACGGGCGGGCCGCCGCCCGTGACGGTTCCTCCCGGTGGATCAGCGGCGACGAGGCCCGGGCCGAGGTGCACCGGATGCGGGCGACCGCCGACGCCATCCTGGTGGGCGCGGGGACGGCCTTCCGCGACGATCCCGCTCTGACCTGCCGAGACCCCGACTACCGGGGACCGCCCAAGCTCCGGGTCGTGGTGGACGGCCGGGGGATCGTCCCCCACACCCACCGGCTGTTCGACGGGGAAGCGCCGGTCCTCGTGGCCACGACGGAGGCGGCCCGGGAGGACCGCCGCCGGGCGTGGCGCGATCGAGGCGCGAGCGTGCTGGTCCTGGAGGAGGGCTCCTCCCTGGTGCCTCTGGAACGACTCTTCGCCGAGCTGGGCAAGCGAGAGGTGCTGCACGTCCTGGTGGAGGGGGGCCCCACGCTCGCGTGGGAGCTGGTCCGGCGGCGACTGGTGGACCGTCTGGTCCTGTACCTGGCGCCCAAGCTGGTGGGAGGCCGCCAGGCCCCCGGGTGGCTCGAAGGTGACGGGGTCCCGGGCATCGACGAAGCCGTTCCCATGGACATCGAGGAAGTGACCCGGGTGGGCGACGACATCAAGGTGGTGGCCCGTGTTCACGGGGATCGTTGAGGAGCGGGGCACCGTCCAGGAGCTGGGGCTCCAGCCGCCGGGAGCCCGGCTGGTGGTGGCGTGCCGCGAGGTGGCCACCGATTCGTGGCCGGGGGCCTCTGTCGCGGTGAGCGGGGTATGCCTCACCGTCGTGGAGCGTGGGGTGGGGACCCTGGCCTTCGACCTCGCCCCCGAGACCCTGGGACGCTCCGCCCTCGGCACCCTCTCTCCCGGCGACACGGTCAACCTGGAACGACCGGTGACCCTGGCCACCCGGATGGGGGGGCACCTGGTCCAGGGACACGTGGACGGGGTCGGGACCGTCGCCGCCGTGGAGCCGTTCGACGGCGGAGGCGCGGTGATGACCGTCCGCCTCCCCGACGGACCCCGGGGGCTGGCCCGGTATGTGGTGGAGAAGGGATCGATCGCCGTGGACGGGGTCAGCCTCACGGTGGCCCAGCTGATGGACGATTCGTTCGCCGTCGCCCTGATTCCGCACACGCTCGAGGTGACCGCCCTCGGTGCGCGGAGGCAGGGGGATCCGGTGAACCTGGAGGTGGACGTGATGGCCAAGTACGTCGAGGCGCTGCTCCGGAGAGAGCCATGAGTGAGGGAGCACGGAAGGAAGATCCGCGATCCCGCCTGGAGCACCAAGCCACCCGGGAGCGGGATGAGGCGATCCCGGTGAACGGGGTCTTCGCCACCATCGAGGAGGCGATCGATGACATCCGTCGCGGCAAGATCGTCATCGTCGTCGACGACGCCGACCGGGAGAACGAGGGCGACTTCATCATGGCCGCCGAGAAGGTCACCCCGGAGGCGGTGAACTTCATGGCCACACACGGCCGGGGCCTCATCTGCGTGCCCTGTGAGGGGAGGCGGCTGGAGGAGCTGGGCATCCCCATGATGGTCCCGTCGGACCGGACCGCCAGCGAGACCGCTTTCGCCGTCTCCATCGACGCGCGGGGGAAGACCACCACCGGGACCAGCGCCTACGACAGGGCGGCGACGGTTCGGGTCGTGACCGACCCGTCGACCCGGCCGGAGGACGTCAAGATGCCCGGGCACGTGTTCCCCCTCCGGGCCCAGGAGGGAGGGGTGCTCCGGCGGGCGGGCCACACCGAGGCCGCGGTGGATCTCACCCGGCTTGCAGGCCTGTTCCCGGCCGGGGTGATCTGCGAGATCATGCGCGATGACGGGACCATGGCCAGGCTCCCGGAGCTGGTCCGGGTGGCCCGGCACCACGGTCTGGGGATCATCTCCATCGCGGACCTGATCCGGTACCGGCGCCTGCGCGAGCTCCTGGTCCGGAAGGTGGCCGACGCCCGGATCCCCACGATCTACGGGGAGTTCCGGGCTCATGCCTACGAGAGCCTGGCGGATGGCCGGATCCACGTGGCCATGGTCATGGGGGAGGTCGGCGACGGAGACGGGATCCTCGTCCGCGTCCACTCCGAGTGCCTGACCGGCGACGTGTTCCACTCACTCCGGTGCGACTGCGGAACCCAGCTCGACGACGCGCTGGGCAAGATCGGGGCGGAGGGGCGCGGGGTCCTGCTGTACATCCGGGGGCACGAAGGGCGGGCCATCGGGCTCACCCACAAGCTGCGGGCCTACCAGCTCCAGGAAGAGGGCCACGACACCGTGGAGGCCAACGTGGAGCTGGGGTTCCCACCGGACCCGCGGGACTACGGCATCGGCGCCCAGATCCTGTTCGACCTGGGGGTGCGGTCCATGCGCCTGCTGACCAACAACCCTGCCAAGCGGGCGGGGCTGGAGGGATACGGGCTTCGGATCGTCGAGCGCCTCCCCCTGGAGACCAGGCCGACCGAGGAGAACCTGGCCTACCTCCGGGCCAAGCGGGAGAAGCTCGGGCACCTGCTGTCCAACCTGGAGGCGGTCGAGGAGGGACGGAGTTGAACACCTCGCCGAGACACGAAGGCACGTTCGAGGCCCGGGGCCGGAGGTTCGCGGTGGTGGCCGCGCGGTTCAACGAGGTGGTCACGGAGCGCCTCGTCGAGGGCGCGCTGTCGGGGTTCCGCCGTCACGGGGTCAGCGACGACGACGTCGAGGTGGCATGGGTGCCCGGCTCGTTCGAGATCCCGCTCGTGGCCAGGCGTCTGGCTCGCTCGGGACAGTTCGACGCGGTGGTCTGCCTCGGCACCGTGATCCGAGGGGAGACGACGCACTTCGACTACGTGGCCGGGGAGGCGGCGCGGGGCATCCAGCGGGCGTCGCTGGAGACGGATGTGCCGTGCATCTTCGGGGTGCTCACCACGGAGACGATGGACCAGGCCCTGGACCGGGCGGGGGGAAAGCACGGCAACAAGGGATGGGACGCGGCCATGGCCGCCATGGAGATGGCCGGGCTGATGGACGTCCTTCCGAAGGAAGGAGGGAGGGCAGAGCCATGATCGTGGAGAAGCCCTGGGGAAAGGTGGCAACGTACGCGTTGAACCAGCCCGCGTCCGTCCGGGTGATCTCGGTGGAGCCCGACCAGAGCACCAGCGAGCACTACCATCAGCTCCGCGACGAGATGTGGGTGATCCTCGACGAGGGGCTCAGGATCCAGATCGGGAACCGGGTGGTCGACGCGCGTCCCGGAGACGAGTTCGTGGTCGCTGCCGAGGAGCCCCACCGGATCACCAACACCGGCTCGAGGCGAGGCCGCGTGCTCGAGGTCGCCCACGGTTACACGACCGAGGACGACACCCTCAGGCTCCAGGACGACTACGGCCGGCCGATGGAACCTCGCTGGTAGGAGGCGGAACGGGGACGGATCGGCGCCTTCTCCCCGAGCCGTCCTTGTGCTACCCTCGCCGCGTTTATTGGCAGGTTCGGCGGAAACGCCGAGGTAGCAAGGAGGAAAGGCGTGACGCAAGGTACGGTGAAGTGGTTCAGCAACGAGAAGGGCTACGGGTTCATCGCCCGCGCGGATGGTGAGGACGTCTTCGTCCACTTCACGGCGATCGCCGGCGACGGCTACCGGACCCTCCACGAGGGCCAGGAAGTCGAATTCGACATCGTGGAGGGCCCCAAGGGCCAGCAGGCCGCGAACGTGCGGCCGGTCCAGGGTTAGGTCTTCGAGACTGCCCGCCCCAACCTCGACAGTGGGTGCGACCTGCGCCTATACTCCCCGTGCATGATTCGGCTCGTTCTCGGCCGCGCTCGTTAGACGATGGTTCTTGCGGCCATCCCACGGAGGTGATGCGGGGTCTCCGCTGAACCACGCATAAACGAACGGATCCGGTCTCCCCAGGTCCGCCTGGTGGGCGCCGACGGTCAGCAGATCGGCATCGTCCCGGTGTCGGAGGCCCTGAAACAGGCCCAGGACCTGGACCTCGATCTGGTCGAGGTGGCTCCCCAGGCGAACCCCCCGGTGTGCCGGATCATGGATTACGGGAAGTACAAGTACGAGCGGGCCGTCCGGCAGAAGGAAGCGCGCAAGAAGCAGGCCCGTGTGGAGGTCAAGGAGATCAAGTTCCGGCCGAAGATCGACCGGCACGACTACGAGACCAAGAAGGGACACGTCATCCGGTTCCTGAATGCCGGGGCCCGGGTGAAGGTGACGATCATGTTCCGAGGACGAGAGATGGCGCACACGGAGCTCGGCACCAAGATCCTGGACCGGCTGGTCAAGGATCTCGAGGGCCTGGCCACCGTGGACGTGCATCCCAAGCTCGACGGACGGAACATGACCATGGTGATCGCTCCGACCCGGCGACCCGCCACCAAGGAGCGGGAGAAAGAGCCGGTCCCTCGGGGCGGGCCACCGGAGGTGGGGAACGAGCAGCCGGCAAAGAGCGAGCAGGCGAGCTAGGGGTTCGTGATGGCGAAGCAGAAGTCACACCGCGGTGCGGCGAAGCGGTTCCGGGTCACCCGGACCGGCAAGCTCCTGCACCGGCGGGCCAACAAGGCGCACATGCTGACCAAGAAGTCCGGCAGCCGGAAGCGGCGGTTGGAGCGGACCGGCGAGATCACCGCGGAGAAGCGCAGCATCCTCCGTCTGTTGGGGAGGCGCTGATGCCGAGGGTCAAGCGCAGCGTCCACGGCAGGAAGAAGCGGCGGGCCATCCTCGATCAGGCCAAGGGGTATCGCGGCGCGCGGTCTCGGCGGTACCGGGTTGCCCGTGAGCAGGTCATGCACTCGGGGCAGTACGCCTACCGCGACCGGCGGGACCGCAAGGGCCAGTTTCGGAGGCTGTGGATCATCCGCATCGGCGCGGCATCCCGGCAGAACGGGATGTCGTATTCCGCTTTCATCCGGGGCCTCCGGGCCGCGGAGGTCGACCTGGATCGCAAGGTGCTCGCGGATATCGCTGCCCGGGACCCTCAGGGGTTCGCCGGGCTGGTCGAGGTCGCCCGCCGGGGTCTCGGCGGCTGACCTCCCCTTGCCGCCCTTCATCACCAGCACCAAGAACAAGCAGATCGCCTCGGCCACGCGGCTGAAGAAGCGGTCCTTCCGGGAGCGCGACCGGCGGTTCCTCGCCGAGGGTGCCCAGGCCACCCGGGAAGCGGTGGAGACAGGGGCGGCCGAGACCGTCTTCTACGTCGCCGAGCCGGGGACCGATGCGCACCCGGACGTGGCCCGGGCCGAGGCCGCGGGGGTCCGGACGTATGCCGTGTCCGAGGCCGTGATGGCCCACCTGACCTCCACCGTGACCCCCCAGGGGATCGTGACGGTGGCCCGGTTCGTCGACGTCCCCCTGGAGGAGCTGCCCTCCCAGCCCGCGATGGTTCCTGTGCTGTGCGCGGTTCGGGATCCGGGGAACGCCGGCACGGTCCTTCGCTCGGCGGATGCGGCGGGAGCGGACGCCATCGTGTTCACCGACCAGTCGGTGGACGTCTACAACTCGAAGACCGTGCGGGCTTCGGCCGGCTCGCTGTTCCACCTTCCCGTGGTCCGCGACGCTGCAGCCTCCGAGGCGGTGGTCGCGCTGCGAGAGCGGGGACTTCAGATCCTGGCCGCGGATGCGGAGGGGGAGGGATCGGTGTACGAGACGGACCTCTCCCGCCCAACCGCAGTGCTGTTCGGCAACGAGGCCTGGGGACTCGCGGAAGACGTGCTGGCCCTCGCCGACGGGACGGTGCGCGTGCCCATCCGGGGGAAGGCCGAGTCCCTGAACCTCGCTGCGGCCGCCGCGCTCGTCCTGTTCGAGTCGGCCCGGCAGCAGGGAGGGGAAGCGGCGGCCGCGCCGGCGACGCGAGGGACGAGCACCCTGGCGAAGACGCTGGCGGCAGCGGCGCACGACGTGCGATCCCCGCTCACAACCCTCAAGGGGTTCGCCTCCACGCTGGCGGAACGATGGGCGCAGATGGACGATCACGCCCGGGCCGCCCTCCTCGGGGGCATGTCAGTCGACGCCGAGCGCACCACGGCGGTGGTCAAGATGCTGGTGGATCTGTCTCGGATCGAGACCGGCGGCTTCCAGCCCTCATCCCGGCTGCTGGAGGTGGAAGAGGAGGCTCGGTCGGTGGCCCGTGCGCTTGCGCGGAGCCCAGACCTTCCCGAGGTCCGTGTGTCGGGGACGGCGCGGGGCCGGATAGACCCCGATCGCTTCGGGGCCATGCTGGTGGCGCTGTGCGAGTCGACCGCGTGGTGGGGGGGCGAGGGGCCCATCGAGGTCACCCTGGAGGAGGCGGGCGACGTCGTGGTGGAGATCTCGCGGAAGGGAGAGGGTCCGGGCCCCGAGGCGGCGTCAGTCCTCACGGAAGATCCGGCCACCGGGCAGGGCAAGGTACTCCCGTACCTGGTACGCCGTCTGGCGGAAGCCCTCGGCGGATCTCTCGTGTGCGAAGGGAACGAGGGCATCCGGTTCCGGCTGACGTTTCCCGGCGTCTGACCGGCGGCAGGTGAGTCAGAGTTGAAACCAGACGGCATCCGAGCGACCTTCGCCGACCCGGCGGTCCGGGTCATCATCCCCATCGTCTTCGTGGTCATGCTGGGGTTCGGGATCGTGGTCCCCATCCTCCCCCTGTTCGCCCGGTCCTTCGGGGTCGGTTACGGCGCGGCGGGCCTGCTCATCTCGGTCTTCGCGTTCATCCGGCTGGTCGCCGGTCCCGTGGCCGGTCCCCTCGTCGACCGCTTCGGCGAGCGGATCTGTGCGGCCACGGGAGTGACCATCGTGGGCGTCTCCTCCCTGCTCACCGGCCTGGCCCCAACCTACCCCCTGGCGCTGGCCTTCCGGGGTGCCGGAGGGGCCGGCTCGGCCCTGTTGTTCACCGCGCTCATGAGCTACCTGATGAAGACGGTGGCGAAAGACCGGATGGGCCGGACGCTCGGCCTCTTCTACGGGTCGTTCAACCTGGGGCTGATCGCCGGCGCTCCGTTCGGCGGGGTCATCGCCGAACACTTCGGCCTGGCGAGCCCGCTGTTCTTCTACGCCGGCCTGTTGTTCCTCGCCGCCGTGATGTACGTATGGCTCGTTCGGAACCCCGTCCGAGCCTCGAAGCCCGCGGGGCAGGGCGCAGAGGACCGCCTGCCTGGGGACGTCGCCCAGCCGAGCGGGATGAAGCATCTGCTCAGGCGGCGAGCCTTCCTCACCACGATCTTCCTGAACTTCTCCTACCTGTGGATGGTTGCGGCGGTCTTCGACACGCTCGTGCCGCTGTTCGGACAGGAGGGCCTGGGCATGTCCCCCGGCGCCATCGGCGCCATATTCTCGGTCGCCCTGGCCACCGAGCTGGTGGTCCTGTACCCGGCGGGGAGCGCGGCCGATCGCTTCGGGCGGCGGCCCGTGGTCATCCCGTCGATGGCCGGACTGGCCATCGTGGTCGCGACCCTCGGGCTTGCCCCCAACCCGTTGATCCTCGGCGGCTTGATGGCCCTCCTCGGGATCGCCTCGGGCTACGCCGGCGTTCCTCCCGGGGCCATGCTCGCGGACGTGTCTCCGGGGGAGCGGTCCGGTACCGCGGTGGGCCTATTCAGATTTGCCGGCGACGTGGGATTCGTCCTCGGACCCCTCGTGGGAGGGTTCGCCGCTTCGGCATTCGGGTTTCGGGCGGCATTCTGGATCGCCGCGGTCCCGTTGGTCGTGGGGCTCATCCTGGCGATCCGAACGCCGGAGACGCTCCCGCCGCCGGTTGAGTCGGCAGCCGACGGAGCCTAGCTCTCCTCCTGGATCAGATCCCGCAGGACCCGAAGGTCTCGCTCGAAGACCCTTCGCATCAGCGGCGTCATCATCCTCATGCCGATGGCGCCGAGCCATCCCCACGGCGGGAACAGGTTCTCCCGCCAGAACAGCATCGTTCCCCCATCCTGCGGGGTGAGCTCCATGTACCCGGTTCCGTCCACCCAGCCCAGGTGGTCCAGCTCGAGGAGCCAGGGAGGCTCCCATCGAGTGACGCGGACCCGGTCGCGAGTGTTGATGCCGGCGATCCGTACGGTCGTCTCTGCCTCCACGCCGACTCCCTCGCGCTGGGCTCCGATCACCTTGAAGTCCCGGGCCTCGAGCATCCAGCGGTCCAACCGCTCCCAGTCGACCAGGTACGGCCACACAACCTCGGCCCTCCGCGGGATTCGGATCGACATGCTCATCGTGATGGAGCGGCGCGGCCGGCTCACTCGTCCTCTCATGCTGGCTCGCTGGTCACGGCTACACTACCCATCCGATGGATGCCGAAGAAGCCATCCGCACCCTGGAAGAAGAGCGCGACCGCGGTCTCTCGGTGATCGCGGGGGCCGTGACGCTCGAGGACCTGCAGCGGGCCGAGGTGGCCGTCCTGGGCAGGAAATCTCCCGTGTCGCGGGTCCAGCGCTCCCTGGGCGAGCTCGCACCGGAGGAACGGCCCGGGGTGGGACGGATCGTGAACGAGGTTTTCGGATCCTTGCGGGCGGCGATCGCATCGAGGGAGTCGGCCATCCGGGCCGAGTCGGAACGGGCGCTGGGTGAGGAAGATCGCATCGACGTCACCCTGCCGGGCCGCCGGCCCCGGCTCGGATCGTTGCACCCGCTCACCGCGACGGAGTACGAGATCGTCGACGTCTTCACTCGGATGGGCTACCGGGTGGTGGAGGGACCCGAGGTGGAGACGGATTGGTACAACTTCACCGCCCTGAACATCCCGCTCGATCATCCGGCCCGGACGGAGAAGGACACCGTGTACCTGGATGTCTCCGGCCGCGACGACCTCCTGCTCCGGACGGAGACCTCCGCCATGCAGATCCGAACGATGGAGAAGCAGGAGCCTCCCGTGTACATCATCGCCCCGGGGCGGGTGTACCGGCAGGAGACTCCCGACGCCACCCATACGCCGGTCTTCCACCAGGTGGAGGGGCTCGCGGTGGACGAGGGCCTCACCTTCGCCGACATGAAAGGCACGCTCCTGGCGTTCGCTCGGGCGATGTTCGGGGAAGAGACACGGGTCCGGCTGACGCCCGACTACTTCCCGTTCGTGGAGCCCGGCGGCCAGTTGGCCGTGTCCTGTTTCCTGTGCGGTGGCCGGGGATGCGCCACCGACAAGCAGACCGGCTGGATCGAGTTGCTCGGCTGCGGGATGGTGCACCCGAACGTGCTTCGGAACGTGGGCTACGACCCCGAGAAGTACACGGGCTTCGCCTTCGGTATGGGGATCGAGCGCGTGGCCCTGCTGCGGTACGGCGTCCCCGACATCCGGCTCTTCTACGAGGGGGACGTCCGCTTCCTCGAGCAATTCGCGGTGAGGACCTGACGTGAAGGTCCCCGTGTCGTGGCTGCGGGAGATGGCGCCCACCGACCTCTCCCCGGACGAGCTGGCCGAGTTGCTCACCTCGAAGGGAGCCGAGGTGGAGGCGGTGGAACGGCCGTGGGAGGGATTGCGGGGCGTGATCGTGGCTCGGGTGATCGAGGTGAGCGACCACCCTAACGCCAACCGACTCTGTGTGGCCCGGGTGGACACCGGCGCGGGAGAGATGGACGTCGTGGTGGGCGTCCGGAACATGGGCCCCGGGGACCTCGTTCCGTACGCGCCGCCGGGTGCCCGGGTGCCGGCCCTGTCCGAGCCTCTGGGCCGCAAGGAGGTTCGGGGCGTGACCTCGAACGGGATGCTCTGCTCTCCGCAGGAGCTCTCGGTGGCGCCGGACCACTCGCGGATCCTGGTCCTCGACGAGGACGCGTCGGTGGGCGCGGACTTCGCGGGACACTTCGGGCTGGACGACGGGGTGCTCGACATCGCGGTCACGCCGAACCGGCCGGACCTGCTTTCCGTGGCCGGGGTGGCTCGGGAGGTCTCGGCGGCGACCGGCGTGCCGCTGACGATCCCCGAGGCGAAGGTGGAGGAGGGCGACGAGAAGGCGGACGACGTGGCCACCGTCGAGGTTCGCGACCTCGAGCGGTGCCCGTGGTACCTGGCCCGGATCATCCGGGGGGTGGCGGTGGGGGAGTCGCCCCTGCGCATCCAGGCCCGGTTGACCGCGTCCGGGATGCGCCCCCTCTCCAACGTGGTCGACGCGACGAACTACGTCCTGCTCGAGCTGGGGCAGCCGCTGCACCCGTTCGACCTGGCGCTCCTGTCGGGACCCGGCATCGTGGTCCGCCGAGCCGACGACGGCGAGGGACTCGTGACGCTGGACGGTGTGGAGCGAGTGCTCACCACGGAGGATCTGGTGATCGCGGACAAGGAGCGAGCGGTGGCCGTCGCGGGGGTGATGGGCTCCGCCATCGCCGAGGTCTCGGAGTCCACGGTGGACGTCCTGCTGGAGAGCGCGAACTTCGAACGGATCGGGATCTCCCGCACGTCACGCCGCCTGGGGCTGGTGACGGAGGCGTCCCGGCGGTTCGAGCGACGCGTCGATCCGGAGGCCGTTGCCAGGGCCGCCGACCGAGCGGCGTCGTTGATGGCGGAATGGGCGGGTGGAGCCGTCCTCGCCGGCGCGGTGGACGTGGGCCGGGCTCCCGACCGGCGCCGGGTCCGGGTCCGTCCCGAACGAGCCGGCCGGGTGGTGGGACTTCCGCTCTCCGTCGAGGATGTGTCGTCCTCGCTTGAGCGTATCGGCGTCGCCACCCGGCGAGACGACGGCGCCGTGGAAGCGGAGATCCCCGGGTTCCGTCCGGACCTCGAGCAGGAGGACGACCTGGTGGAGGAGGTCATCCGGGTCCTGGGGTACGAGCGGGTGGGAGAGACGCTTCCCCCCATCCGCCAGCCCGGCGGGGTGCCGGAGACGTATCGGTTCCGGCGCCTCGTACGCGAGGTGCTCGCGGCCGCGGGGCTCCTCGAGACCACCTCGTACTCCTTCGCCTCCGCCAGGGACCTGGAGCTGACCGGTGACCGCGACGCGGTCGAGGTGGCCAACCCGCTCGCCGCGGACGACGCGTTCCTCCGGACGAGTCTGCTCCCCGGGCTGCTCCGAGCGGCGGCTCAGAACGTGGCCCGCCAGGTTCGAGGGGTGGCGGTGTTCGAGGTGGGCCGGGTGTTCTTCCCGGCCGATCCGGTCGAGGAGCACGACCGAGTGGCGGCGGCGTTCTCGGGCCAGGCGGCGTCAGGGTATCCCGACCGCGCCCGCGATTTCGACTTCACCGACGCCAAGGGCGCCCTGGAGGTGTTGCTCGGCGGCCTCGGGGTGGACGCCTGGGAGCTCGGGCCACCGCCGTCCCGGCGGACCTTTCATCCGGGGCGGTCGGCGTCGGTCTACATCGGAGGCGAATTGGCCGGGGAGGTGGGCGAGCTTTCCCCCCGGGTGGTGGAGCAGCTCGACCTGCCACGCCGGGTGGCCGTGTTCGAGCTGGAGGTGGAGGTGCTGGCGAAGCATCGCCGCGAGCGGGTGAGGTACCGGGGGATCTCGCGGCACCCGCCGAACCGCCGGGACCTCGCCTTCGTGGTGGACGTGCCCGTCCCCGCGGGCGAGCTCCGGGTGGCCCTGATCGAGGCAGGCGGGGAGCTCGTCGACGAGGTCGTCCTGTTCGACGTGTTCACGGGCCCTCCCATCCCCGAGGGGAAGAGGAGCGTGGCCTTCTCGGTGGACTTCCGGGCCCCCGACCGGACGGTCCCTGACGGGGAAGCGGACGAAGCGGTGCGGCGCATCGTGGACCGGCTCCGCCGGGACTTCGGCGCAGAGCTCCGGGCGTAGCTACGGCCGGGTGTCGATGGCGTCGTAGTCGACCGTCAGGCTCGCCCGGACCAAGGGTTCGAGTGCCCGCACCGGGATGGGCCCGTCCACGTTCTCCTCCACCCAGACATGGAATCCCTGGACGGTCCAGAGGAGCCTGGTCCCGTCCGTGTAAACGGTGATGTCGGCGACGTTCTGATACAGCAGGTAGATCCCCTCCTCGAATCCGGGCTCCGGCGGCACCACGTACTGGTCGGTCGGATCCGCCTCGGTCGTCCAGATGAAGAACTCCGCTCCTGCGCCCTCCGCGATGAGCGCGCTTCCGGTATCGCCCGTGACCTCGTAGCCGGCCGTCTCGACCACTTCGCCCGTCCACGCGGCCCACGGGCAGTCGGGGTCGGACCAGGGCCCGGTGTCCGCCGGGCAGCCGCCCGGGACCGGCGCGGTGACCTCCAGGCTCTCCAGGGCCCGAAGCACCTCCGGCCCGAGCGACTCGGATGCCTCCGGGCCGAAGGCCACGTGGACCTGGAAGGCCCGTCCCGCGTCGCGGAACCGGATGAGGTAGGAGGGGACCACCGAGCACTCGTAGTTCGCCAGGGTCGCCGGGTCGAGCTCGAAGAACTCGGGACGATCGGGAAACTCGACACCCTGCCGGTCTCGATACTCGATGAGCCAGAAGAGCGTGCCGTCGTTCGGAAGCTCCTCCTGGGCGACCTGAGGCGCGCACTCGCCGCCGGTGGGGAACGGCCACGAGCCGACGGCGAAGACGGTGCGCGGCTCGGCGGGCCCCGACGGGTCCTGGTGGAACGTCCACGCGGCGGGGATCCGGATCGACAGTCCGTCGTCGATGTCGGAGTGCGTCACGTACCCGGGGGGCGAGTCCAGCGCATCGATCCGAAGCGTCGCCAGCACCTCGTTCACGTGCCCGAGCACGTCCTCGGGGGCGGGCCGAGACCCGAAGTCGACCCACAGGTCGAAGGAGCGCCCGCTGACCGTGAACGTCCGCCGGGCGAAATGGTGCGATGGATCCACGCCCTCGAAGGATTGCTGGAAGTCCCCCGGGCGAACGGAGATCGGGAGCTCGGCCGGCAGGAACTCCCCGCCGTCGCCCGGGTCGTGACCCAGCCGTGCCCGGACCTCGGTGTAGTCGATGAGGACCAGGCCCACCTCGCCGGCGGCGAGTCGCCTCCTCGTCTGGGTGGCGAAGTCGTCGTCGGCGACTAGGGGCCGGTTGGCCGCCGTGAGGATGGGACCGAAGTCCGTGCCCAGGGGACCCACCACCTGTCCCTCCCATCCGTCGGGGAGATCGAGGCGGATCCCGTAGCCCTCGACCGTGGAACCGGACGGGCGGCCCTCTCGCGTCCCGGTGCCGAGTCGCGACAGCAGGAACAGGGGCCCGGCGATCGCCGCCGCGAGAACCGCGGCCACCGCAAGGCCTGCCAGGGCCCGCCGCGCCGGGCGCCGGACGTGGAGGCGGGGACGCCGCGGAGCGGGCAGCCGCGTCACCGACGGCTCCCACCGGTTCCGGTCGAATCGTGCTCGACCCGCGTGGTCCGAAAGGGCGTCGCGGATCAGCTCGTCCAGGTCGTTCATCACTCCACCTCCACCACGGGTCGAAGGACAAGAGCCAGACGGGCCCGGGCCCGACCGAGCCTCGACTTCACGGTTCCGGCGGCGATCCCCAGGGTCTCCGCCATCTCTGCCTCCCCGAGCCCGCAGTAGAACCGGAGCACCACCACCTCCTGCATGTGGCGGGGCAGGGCGTCCACCGCCCGGCGAACCGCGAGCCGCAGAGCGACGGCGTCGCCTTGATCCGGGGACGGAGCCTCGGACTCGGATGCCGCAGCCGCCAACGCGCGAGCCGTGGCCCGCCGCCGCCGCCGGCACAGGTTCACGGCGATGCCCGTCACCCAGGGCCGGAACAGGCCGGGATCGCGGAGGCGGCGGAGGTCCCGCCACCCGACGAGGAAGGCCTCCTGAGCCGTGTCCTGCGCCTGGTCCGGATCCCCAAGGAGCAGGTAGGCCAGGCGGGAGACGCGGTCGCGGTGGCGCCGATACAGCTCGTCGTAAGCATCCGAGTCTCCGAGCAGCGCCCGCTCGACGAGAAGCGGGTCGTCCCCGGGGCTCACGGTGGCCGGGCGAGGTGCAGGTCGGTGCATCCTGTGTATTGGTCGCCTCGCGGGTCCCGGAGGTTCCCTGTTCGCCCCGGCCACCTCCCCTCGCTAGACTGCCCCACGTGGGCCGGGACTTCCTTTCCATCGACGACCTCCGCAACGAGGATCTCCAGCATCTCCTGGAGCTCTCGGCCAAGGCCAAGCAGTCGCCCGGAGACTACGCGACCCGATTGGCCGGGAAGTCGGTGGCCCTGATCTTCGAGAAGCCGTCGACCCGAACCCGGGTGTCGTTCGAGGTCGCCGTGGCCTCGATCGGTGCACACCCCGTGCCCCTGTCCTCCACGGGGCTCCAGCTCGGGCGGGGAGAGTCCATCGAGGACACCGGCCGGGTGCTGTCCCGCTACGTGGACTGCGTGGTGCTCAGGACGTTCGAGCAAGATCGACTGGAAGTCCTGGCGGAGGCGGCGTCGGTCCCCGTGGTCAACGCCCTGTCGGACTACGAGCATCCCTGCCAGGTCCTGGCGGACCTCCTGACGATCCGGGATCACAAGGGAGAGCTCTCAGGGCGCACGCTCGCTTACCTGGGCGACGGGAACAACGTGGCGCACTCGCTCCTGCTCGGCGGGGCGAAGACGGGGATGCGTCTTCGGGTGGCCACCCCGCCCGGATTCGAGCCCATCCCGCAGGTGGTTCGCCGGGCCGAGGAGATCGCCGGAGAGACGGGAGGGAGCGTGTCGGTCTCCAACGATCCCCAGGCCGCCGCGGACTCTGCCGACATCCTGTACACGGACGTCTGGGCATCGATGGGTCAGGAAGCCGAGCACGACGAGCGCGTCCTGATGTTCACCCCGTACCGGCTCGACGACCGGACGGTGGCACGCGCCGCGGACGACGTCATCGTGATGCATTGCCTTCCGGCGCACCGGGGTGAGGAGATCACCGACGACGTGATCGACGGCCCTCACTCGGTGGTGTGGGACCAGGCCGAGAACCGCCTGCACACGCAGAAGGCGCTGCTCCTCTGGCTGCTGGGAGCAGAGTAGGGGCCGACGGGATGCGTTTCGGCGTCTTCGCCGCCGGGGCGGTGGGTGGCTATTTCGGTGGACGCCTGGCCGAGGCGGGAGAGGACGTCGCCTTCGTTGCCCGGGGCGAGAACCTCCGGGCCCTGCGAGAGCGCGGCCTCCGCGTCGAGAGCGTTGCGGGGGACGTCACGATCCATCTCGTAAACGCCTCCGACGATCCGGCGGACATCGGTCCGGTCGACTGCGTGCTGGTGGCAGTGAAGACGTGGCATCTGCCGGAAGCCGCCGTCGCCATGCGGCCGATGCTCGAAGCCGACACGGTGGTGGTCCCGCTCCTCAACGGCGTGGAGGCCCCGGCGATCCTCGCCGATGCCCTGGGTAAGGAGCACGTCATCGGCGGTCTGTGCCGGCTCTTCGTTTCCCTCGCCGGCCCGGGGCACGTTCGGCACACGGGCTTCGATCCGTCCGTGCACTTCGGGGAGCTCGACGGCTCGTACAGCGGCCGGGTGGAGCGGCTGCTGAAGGCGTTCGGTCGGGCGAGGGGCGTGACGGCCGCCGTGCCCGACGACATCCTCGCGGCCCTGTGGGAGAAGCTCCTGTTCGTCGAGCCGACCGGCGCGGTCGGGGCGGTCACGCGAGCACCGATCGGGGTGTTCCGGTCCGTGCCCGAGACCCGGGCCCTCCTCGAGTCAGCCATGCGGGAGGTGAGGGAGGTGGCCCTGGCCCGCGGCGTCACGGTGGCCGAGGAAGCCGTGGACCGTGCCTCGGGGTTCGTGGACGCACTGATGGCCTCGGGGACGGCATCCATGCAGCGGGACATCATGGAGGGCCGGCCGTCCGAGCTCGAAGGGCAGACCGGATCCGTCGTGCGCCTCGCCCGGGAGTCGGGTGTGCCGGTGCCGGCCCACGAGATGCTCTTGGCCAGCCTCCTCCCCTTGGAGCGGTTGGCTCGTGGGGAGATCGAGCCCCCGGGACCCTAGTCGGCCAGGCGCGCTGTGATCGAAAGCGTCGCCGACGAGGTAACGCACCCGAGCTGAGACGGCTCGTGTGCTCGAGCGTGCCCACCAGCTTCACCGCCCGCCAGTCACCGAACACGGCCCGTGCCTTCGTCACTCGAAGGTCGAGTGTCACGTCCGAGTCCGTGTCGGTACCCGCGCACCCGACGTTGAACGGACCGTGGAAGGTGCCCCTCCGGCTCGCGGGCGGGCGACGCTTAGAATCCGGGTATGCCCCGGGCGAACGAGGAGGTCGAGCAGCTCCTTCAGGAGTACGCGGACCTCGTCTCCATCTCGGGAGGGGACGCTTTCAAGGCTCGGGCCTACGAGAAGGCGGCCCGCTCGGTGGGCGGATACCACGGCGACGTCTCGACCCTCGACCTCAAGGGCCTGAGCGGGATCCCCAACGTGGGGAAGTCGATCGCGGAGAAGATCCTCGAGTACTTCCAGACGGGGATCGTGCAGGCGGTCGAGGAGCTCCGCCAGCTGATCCCCGACGGCGTGAGGGCCCTCATGGGCATCCCGTCCCTCGGTCCGAAGAAGGCCATGGCGCTGTACGAGGAACTCCACGTCACATCGATGGAGGAGCTGATGGACGCCCTCCACGAGGGCCGCATCCGGGACCTCAAGGGTTTCGGGGCGAAGACGGAGGAGAACCTCCTGCGGGGTATCCACCTCATGCAGCAGTCGGGCGGTCGTATCCAGCTGGGCGCGGCCATCGACCTCGCGGAGGAGATCCTGGCCGAACTCGCTTCGCTGAAGCCGGTCCGCAGGTCCACCTACGCGGGATCGCTCAGGCGGATGTGCGAGACGATCGGCGACGTCGACCTGTTGGTCGCCTCCCAAAAGCCGGTGGCGGTGATGGACGCGTTCGCGGAGCTCTCCTACGTCGAGCGCGTCTTGGCGAAGGGCGATACGAAGTCCTCCGTGCTGACGACGAAGGGCCTCCAGGTCGACCTTCGGGTGGTCGAGCCGAACGTCTGGGGCGCCGCCCTGCAGTACTTCACCGGCTCCAAGGCCCACAACATCCGGGTCCGCGAGATCGCGGTCCGGAAGGGCCTGAAGCTCTCCGAGTACGGCTTGTTCCGGGCGAAGAGCGGCAAGCTCATCGTGGCGGAGACGGAGGAGGAAGTCTACGAGCGGCTGGGCCTGCCGTGGATCCCCCCGACGCTCCGGGAGGATCGCGGAGAGATCGAGGCGGCGCTGTCGGGCGAGCTCCCGGACCTCCTCCAGGAGGAGGACATCAAGGGGGACCTCCACACCCACACCGACCTGACCGACGGCCTGGCGCCGCTCGAGGAGATGATCGAGGCCGCCCGGGCCCGGGGCTACCGGTACTACGCGGTCACCGACCACGCCCCGCTGCTCTACATGCAGCGGATGACGAAGGAGAAGACGCTCAAGCAGCGCGAGGAGATCCGAGCGCTGGAGGGGAAGGGCGACATGGCCATCCTCCACGGCTCGGAGCTGAACATCCAGCCCGACGGATCCCTCGACTGGGAGGACGAATTCCTCCAGGGGTTCGACGTCCTGGTGGCGTCGGTCCACTCGCACTTCAATCAGACCCGCGACGAGATGACGAAGCGCATCGTGCGGGCCATGGAGAACCCCTTCGTGAACGTGATCGGCCACCCCACGGCGCGGATGCTCGGGAAGCGCCCTCCGATCGACGTCGACATCGAGGAGGTGTTCAAGGCGGCGGTCCGGACCGGTACGGCGCTCGAGGTCAACTCGTTCCCCGACCGGCTGGATCTGCGCGACGAGCACGTGCACTGGGCCCGCGAGGTCGGCGTGAAGTTCGCGGTCGACACCGACTCGCACGCGGCGCCCCACCTCGATCACATGCGGTTCGGAGTGGCCACCGCCCAGCGAGGGTGGGTCACGAAGGACGACGTCATCAACACGTGGCCGCTCCAGAAGCTGCGGACGTTCCTGGAGAAGGGCCGCCGGTAGGTGGATCCGCGTCCGCTCCCCCGGAGGTTCTACCAGCGCGACCCGGTCGCGGTGGCGCGCGACCTCATCGGCCGGCTGATGGTGCGGGAGATGGGCGGCGAGCGGGTCCTGGGCAGGATCGTGGAGGTCGAGGCGTACCGGTTCGACGACCCGGCCAGCCACGCGTACCGGGGTGAGACCCGCCGCAACGCATCGATGTTCGGACCGCCCGGCCACGCCTACGTGTATCGCTCGTACGGCATCCACCGCTGCCTGAACGCGGTGGCCCTCCCGGGCTCGGCCGTGCTCCTCCGGGCCGTCGAGCCGCTGGAAGGCCTGGCGGTCATGGCCCGCAGGCGGGGCCTCGACGACCCCCGGCTCCTGTGCGCCGGGCCAGGGCGCCTCTGTCAGGCCTTCGGCATCGGCCTCGACGATGACGGCGCCGACCTGTGCGAGGCGCGGGGGCTCTGGCTGGCGGGCCCCAGGGCCGCCGCGGAGGTCCTCGTCACCCCCAGGGTGGGGATCGCGGTTGCGGCCGATTTCCCCTGGCGGTTCGTCGAGGCCGGCAACCGATTCGCCTCACGGTCCGCGAGTTGGGGACTGGATTCGCGGGGCGCTGCGGGCGGGCGGTCTTCCTCAGCCGCTCGGCGAGGGAGAGGGAGACGGTGAGGGAGGCGCCTCCGGATTGATCCGGATGGTGATGGTGGTCCCGGGCGGCTTCTCCGCGCCCCCCTTGGGAGACTGCGACACGACGATGCCGGGGGCGAACGCCGGGTCGTGGGAGGCCGCGGAGAGAACGGCCACCGCGAAGCCCGCGTCCCGCAGGCGGCGCGTGGCCGCCTCCCGCGACAGTCCCACCACCGGCGGCACCGATGGGTACGCGTTGGTCGAGACGACGAGGGTGATGGTGCCGTTCTTCGGCACCGGGTGCCCCGGCGGCGGCGTCTGGCCGATCACCGTCCCCGGCGGGTAGTTCGTGTTGTACTCGCTCGCCCGGACGCTGGTGAGCCCGAGCTCTGCGAGCCGCTGCTCGGCGGCCGCGACCGGGAGTCCCACCACGGAGGGCACGACGTCGGTGGTCACCGTGCCGCCGCCGGGGAGGCCCCGGTACCTGCACTCCTTGGTCGGCTGGGTCCCCCTGACGAACTGCACCTCGCGGATCCGAAAGGCGGGGGTCAGCGCGGTGGCCACGCACCCCTTGTGCAGATCGACGGCCACGGTGACAAATTGGGACACCGGCTTCTTGAAGTCGCGCACCGGCATGCCGCGAGTGACCCGGAGCATGAACGCCCGCCAGATGGCGGCGGGCAACGAGCCTCCGGTGACGACCATCCGGGTTCGGGGCGGCACCATCGAGATCTGAGCCTGCGGGAAGCCGACCCACACGCCGGCAGAGAGCTGGGGGATGTACCCCACGAACCATGCGTCTCGCCACTGCTGGGCGGTCCCCGTCTTCCCCGCCGCCGGCCGCCCGATGTTCGCCCCCACTCCGGTCCCCTGGAGGACCACCTTTTGGAGGATCTGCGTCACGATCCACGACACCGCGGGGTTCAGGACCTGATGCGCCGGCTGGTCCGCCTCGTAGAGCACGCGCCCCGTGGCATCGGTCACCTTGGTGATGGCCACCGGGGGGACGTGCAGGCCGTTCGTTGCGAGGGTCCCATACGCCGAGGCCATCTCCAGGGTGTTCACCTCGTTCGCTCCGAGCACCGACGAGCAAAAACCGCGGATCTTGCTGCGGATCCCCATCCGCGCGGCCACCTCCGCGACGGGGCCCGGGGTGAGGTCCCGGATCACCTGGGCGAACACCACGTTGACGCTGTTGATGGTGGCCTGCTCGAGCGTGATGGTGCCGGTGGCGCTGCCCTCGTAGTTGCGGACGTACCAGGGGTCGCGGTCCGTCCCCGGGCAGCGCGGGTCGTTGATGACGATCGAGGATCCCCCCAGGAACAGCTGCGTCGGGGAGATGCCGTTCTCCAGGGCGGCCACGAGGGCGAAGGTCTTGAACGATGAGCCGGACTGTCGCCCGGTGATGCCGCCCGTCGCCAGGTTCACGTGAGCGAACCGGTCGTTCCGCCTGGACCGGTAGCCCCGCCCGCTGGCCATGGCCATGATGTGTCCGTTGCGAGGGTCGATGGCCGTGAGGCCGCCGTAGGGATCACTCGGCTGGGAGAGCACCCCTTTCACGGACTCGAGGGCCGCCCGCTGCATCCTCGAGTCGAGCGTCGTGTGGATCCGCAGGCCTCCCCGGAACAACAGGTTGTACCGCTCCTCGTAGGTGAAGCCGAAGGTACGGCTCCGGAGGATCTCGTCCTTGACGTATTCGAGGAAGTGGAACGCCGGGCCGCGGGCCCTGCGCGGCTGGAGCCGGAGCCCCAGCGAGGTTCCGACGGCCCGGACGTGGTCGCTTCGACCGATCAACCCGAGCTCGAGCATCTGGTCGAGGACCTGGTCCCGACGGACCAGCGCCTTGTTGGGATGGTCCACGGGGTCGAAGCGTGCGGGCCCCGCGATCATCCCCGCGAGCAGGGCGGCGTCGGGAAGGCCCAGCTGGTGCGGAGGGAGAGAGAAGTAGGTCCGGGAGGCCACCTGGATCCCGTAGGCGCCGTTCCCGAAGTACACGGTGTTCAGGTAGCCCTCCAGGATCGCCCGCTTGGACATGCTGTCCTCGAGCTGGAGGGCCAGGGCGGCCTCACGGATCTTCCGGTCCAGCGTGAGCTCGGGGCCCAGGATGGTGTTCTTCACGTACTGCTGGGTGATGGTGGAGCCGCCCTCGACGATCCGTCCCGACCGCGCGTTGGACAGGGCGGCGCGGGCCAGGGCCCGGAGGTCGACCCCCCGGTGGGACCAGAACCGCTGGTCCTCGATGGCCACCACGGCGTCCTGGAGCACCTGGGGGATCCGGTCGAGGGGAACCAGGACCCTGTTCTCCTCGGCGTGGAGGGTGGCCAGGCGGTTCCCATCGGCGTCGTAGACGACGGAGGTCTGGGAGAGGGGCCTGGGGCGGTGCTGCTCGACGTCCAGGTCAGGGAGATCGGGCAGCCGGCAGGCCGTGCCGACCAGCACCAGGGCCATTGCGACCCCGGCGAACCGGACAGACCGACCGAGCCTGGAAGGAACGCCCATGACCCCACGGGATATATCGGGCGACTTCCTCGTCTCCTTGACAGGAGCCTCAGGGGCATCCGCAGGCACGCCCCCTGCTACGATGCCGCCGCATGGCTGCTCGCACCCCCGAGGAGGTCCCCCGTCAGCTCGAGGTCCTCCTCTCCGGGGCGGCGGAGGTCATCCCGGTGGAGGAGCTGGAGCGGAGGCTCGGCGCCGGGCGCCCGCTGCGGGCGAAGCTGGGGATCGACCCGTCCCGCCCCGATCTCCACCTCGGCCACGCCGTCGTGCTCCGGAAGCTCCGGCAGCTCCAGGACCTCGGGCATACCGCGGTGCTCATCATCGGGGACTTCACCGGCCTGGTGGGCGACCCCACCGGGCAGTCCGAGACCCGGCCCCTCCTGACGCCGGAGCAGATGGAGGAGAACGCCCGAACCTACCTGGAGCAGGCCGAGAAGGTGCTGGACATGGAGCGGGCCGAGGTCCGCCGCAACAGTGAGTGGCTGGCCGGGCTCACCTTCGCCGACGTGATCGGGCTGGCGGAGCACCTCACGGTGGCCCGGCTGCTCGAGCGGGACGACTTCTCCGAGCGCCACCGGTCCGGGAAGCCGATCAGCCTGGTGGAGTTCCTGTACCCCCTCATGCAGGGATACGACTCGGTGGCCGTGCGGGCCGACGTCGAGATGGGCGGCACCGACCAGACCTTCAACCTGCTGGTTGGGCGGGACATCCAGCGAGCCCACGGGCAGGAGCCTCAGGTGGTGTTCACCATGCCGCTCCTGATGGGCACCGACGGGTCGCGGAAGATGTCGAAGTCCTTCGACAACCACGTCGGCCTGACGGAGCCTCCGGAGGAACAGTTCGGGAAGGTGATGAGCATCCCCGACGAGCTCGTCGGACCGTGGCTCCGGCTGTGCACCACGCTGGAGCCGTCCGAGGTCGACGCGGTGGAGCGCGGACTGGCGGAGGGGGCCCTTCATCCCGCGGAGCAGAAGCGCCGCCTGGCCCGGGCGATCGTGGCCCTCTATCACGGAGAGGAAACGGCGCGGGCCGTGGAGCAGCGGTTCGACCTCGTGCACAGGGAGCACCTGATCCCCGAGGACGTCGAGGAGGTGGAGATCCCCTCCGACGCGCTGCGGGACGGAACGGTGTGGCTCCCGCGCCTCCTGGCGGTCACGGGCCTGGCGTCATCGAACGCCGAGGCCAGACGCCTGGTGGAGCACGGGGGCGTCCGGCTCGACGGGGAACCGGTGACCGATCCCGACGCCGAGTTCGGCCCCGAGGAGCTGAGCGGCCGGGTGCTCCAGGTCGGCCGCCGCCGGTTCCTTCGCCTCCGGTGAGCCCATGGATCTTCCCAAGACCCAGTACGCCAGAAGCGGTGACGTGCACATCGGGGTCCGGGTGGCCGCCCTGGCCGGCCCCGGGGAGGTCCTGGTGACCAGGACAGTAAGGGATCTGGTGGCGGGATCGGGGATCGAGTTCGAGGACCGGGGTACTCATTCTCTCAAGGGGCTTCCGGAGGACTGGCAGCGGGCGAATCGGGCGTTCCTGTCATCACAACCGACGTTGGAGGGGCCGCTGACCTGTGGGTTTCCGTGAGCCAGAGGGAGACGTTGACGCCCCTTCTACCAGCGTGTACTATTCATTCCTGCGACGACCCCCGAGGTCTGGGGGGAGAAAGGGCGTGCCTTTTTGGCAAGCTACCTTTCCCTGACAATCGAAGAGCGTGAGGTGAGCGTCCGCCGGCCGGCCTGAATCGAGGCTGACTGTGGGGGCGCCGCCGGTCTTGACCGGCGGCTTTTCGCATCTTCGGGGGACCTTTGGGCGGCGCACCTTGAGAACTGAACAGCGTGCCAAAAGCCAGTGCGACTCTCGTCAAGAGGGAGGACGCGGCTCTGCCGTGTCCAACTTGCTTGGCGGTCTAGTACCAAATCCGAATACCGGCTCTCGAGCCGGTGGCCGGATCAACTTTCCTACGGAGAGTTTGATCCTGGCTCAGGGTGAACGCTGGCGGCGTGCCTAACACATGCAAGTCGAGCGATCGGCCCAGGAGGGGTAACCCACCTGGGTACGGAGCGGCGAACGGGTGAGTAACACGTGGGCAACCTGCCCCAGGCTCTGGAATAACCCCCGGAAACGGGGGCTAATGCCGGATACTCTCGGAACCTCGCATGGGGATCCGAGGAAAGCCCCGGCGGCCTGGGATGGGCCCGCGGCCTATCAGCTTGTTGGGGGGGTAACGGCCCACCAAGGCGACGACGGGTAGCTGGCGTGAGAGCGTGGCCAGCCACACTGGGACTGAGACACGGCCCAGACTCCTACGGGAGGCAGCAGTGGGGAATCTTGCACAATGGGCGAAAGCCTGATGCAGCGACGCCGCGTGGGGGATGAAGGCCCTCGGGTTGTAAACCCCTTTCGGCAGGGAAGAAGCGAAAGTGACGGTACCTGCAGAAGAAGCCCCGGCTAACTACGTGCCAGCAGCCGCGGTAAGACGTAGGGGGCGAGCGTTGTCCGGATTTATTGGGCGTAAAGCGCGCGTAGGCGGCTCGCCAAGTCGGTTGTGAAAACCCGGGGCTCAACCCCGGGCCTGCGTCCGATACTGGCGGGCTAGAGGCAGGTAGGGGAGAGTGGAATTCCCGGTGTAGCGGTGAAATGCGCAGATATCGGGAGGAACACCGGTGGCGAAGGCGGCTCTCTGGGTCTGTCCTGACGCTCAGGCGCGAAAGCTAGGGGAGCAAACAGGATTAGATACCCTGGTAG